>NZ_JBEPLU010000001.1:0-600000 GCF_040545335.1 Phenylobacterium koreense | reverse complement strand
CAGCCCATGATGAAGCGTGTTCCGGGATCGATGTCCCGGAACACACGCTGCACGAAGGCCAACAAGTCTTGGCGTAGAACCGCTTCAAGAAGCCTTGTCCGATCAGACACTGGCGCCTCCGCGGCCAAGCCGTCGCAGTGCGTCAGCGAGGAGGGCGGCGTCCTCGTCCGTCATGCCCTCGCCGGCGGCGTCGGTCTTCGGCTCCAGGGCCGAGAGCATGTCAACGATCATCGGAAAGGTCCTGATCGCGATCTTTGGGTCGTTGACGGCGGCGCCCATCATGCGGCGGAGGACCGCTTCCATGACCGTGAGTTCCTGGTCGCCCGCAGGGATAGGACTTTTCAGGATCTGGACGAGGGTCTGATGGAGCTCGTCCTTCAGCGACGGTGGCTTCTTCGCCCGCCGTCCCGCGGGGTTAGGGGATGGCCCCCCCTTCTTCCACTGGTGCTGCTTGCCGATGTTCTTGTAGCCGGGCTTGCCGTCACCGGGTTGACGGCCGGCGGGCTGATTGCGGTGTTTTCCCATGACGGCGGCCTCACGCGGCGGCCGCGGGCGAGGCCGCACGCTGGTCGAGGAGAGCCTCGAGGGTGAGGCCGGTCTCCTCATGGATCATGGGGCGATCCACGACCTCCTGCAGCCGGCGAACCGCCACCTCGAAGTAGATCGGGGCGATCTCAACGCCGACGCCCACCCGGTTCACCCGGTTGGCGGCTATGACCGTGGAGCCAGTGCCCATGCAGGGATCGAGGATCACGTCGCCAACGTTCGTCACATCCAGGATCGCCTCGGAGAGGAGCTGGACCGGCTTGACTGTGGGGTGTGCGTCGAGCGCGGCCTTCCGGTCCACGCCGAACTGAGCCATGCCGCTGCTGGACCACAGCGTCGTCCGATTGCGGCCGTGCTTGCCGAGCTGGACGTTGTTGACGGCGATGCGCTCGCCCTTGGCCAGCACCAGCACGAACTCCACCTGGTGGCGGTAGATGCCGCCCATGCCGCCAGCGGTCTTGTCCCAAGCCACCGTGCAGATGTGGCTCAGCCCCAGAGATCGCGTCGCCTGCGTGAGACCGTACATGCCGCGGTGGTCGATGAAGAGGAAGACCGCCCCGTTCTGGACGACATGCGGCACTGACGCTCCCAGCAACTCGGTGAAAAAGCTGATTGCCTCCGGCTCGCTCATGGAGGCGCCTTCGACGAAGTCCTTGTGTTTGGCGCTGACGACGCCCTCGATCGGCACCAGGCCGTAGGGGACGTCGGAGAACAGCATCCGGACCGGCTTGCCGCCCACGGCCTGGGCGATGACGGTTGGATCCTTCGCGTCGCCGCAGACCAGCCGATGAGTCGGCGCGCCATCGGCGGCGGGGTCGAAGATGAAGGTGTCGCCGTGTTGGAGGAGGGAATTCTTCTCCGCCGTGAGGCTGTGTTCGTCGGCCGGTTGGTCGAACCCGGAGAGGAGCAAGCCGTCGATCTTGCCCATGGGAAGCAGGGTGTGGGCGACAAGATCCGGGTCGATCTGAATCAAGCCCTCGACGCTGAGCTTGAGCTGCTCGACGTCCCATTGCCCCATCTCCAGCAGGGCGTGATGGGCGATGCGGAACGTCTCGACCTCCGCTTCGCTCAAGTGGTCAGCGCGCTGGACGTAGACGGTGGTGTGGCCGAGCGTCTTCAGCGCCTCCCAGAGGAGGTGGCCGTCGATGATGCGGTTGTCCTTGTCGACCAGGATCGGGGCGACCACGCCGAATCGGCGAATGGTCGAGACGAGCTTGTCGAGCTTGCCGCGCGGGTGTTTGCGCACCCGACGCTCGGCAGGCTTCAGCTGGTCGATTGGTATCTGTGCGAAGGTGGAAGGACGATCAGACTGCAGAGCTGTCGAGGTCTGGGGGCGCTGGCGAATGCGCGCAGCGTTCGAGGATTGGGTCGCCATAAGCGGACTCCGGTCAGGGTCAATCCCGGCCACACGCCGCCGTTCATCCCCTCAAAGGGGAGCCAGTTCGTCGTGGGGCCAGCTTCGCCGCTGCTCGGTGACCGCAAGGGTCGGTGAAATGCCGCTAGAGCTGTCCAGGGTGTCGTTGTTGGACAATCGCCATCTTGGCGAGATTCGCGACACTGTGAAGGCTGAGGCCAATTCTGTGCTGGCAGTGCCGAACGTGGGCTAAAGCTGACCTTGGGAACGTCCGGTTCTGGGTGGAATTTATATCAGCCCCGTTCGAGACAACGTCGCATCTCGCCAACCGCTCTGACGAAGAACGCCTTATCGGTGTCGGGATATTTTAGCTGCTTCAGGCAGTAGCCATACGCATTGGCGAAGACGTCCTGGTCGCCAAAAGCGGTCGCATGAGTCCAGGTTCGCGCCGCGACGATGAAGTCGCCGATCGGGCTGGACGCGGCGTAAGCCGCCGTATTTTCCCACGGCACCGAGAAGTCCGGCAACCACCCTCCACGGCACGCTCCGCCGAGAGGATGGCTGAAAAGGCAGAGTTCGAGCGTCAGCGGGTCGACGACGGAGCAGGCTTCACCGACGTCCCCGAAATCGATCAACGAGGGCCTGTCGTCCGCTCCAACTAGGATATTGGCACCGTGGAGATCACCATGGGCGCAGGAGACCCGCACCGACAACGGCCGGCGCTCGAGCGCCTCCAAGTCGCCGAGGCCGTAGGTCGACGCGAGTTCGGCGGCCTTCTCGTCCGATAGGTATCTGGCCCGGACCTGCCCGACAGTCGTCCGTTGGACTTGGGCGGCTCCGAACCAAGGTGCGGTGGCAGCCTGAATCCGCGGGACGACGGCCGCCGCGCGCGTTGGCGACTCGCCCATCAACTGGAACACGTTGCGATCGAAGCCCTCGGCCAAGCGATAGAGCGTCGCCGCCGTTCCCCTCGCGCCGTCCTTCACCGCCATTATTAGCGGCGCGAAATCTCCCTGCTTGAGCGGGTGGAGATTGTTTGAGCGGCGAAGCTCGTCCTCGACAGTGGGAGCGATGCTCAGCTTGGCAATCCCGCGCAGCTTCTCGTGGCCCTGCGCGTCGACGATGGTCATGCGGAGCACACGCGACGCTGACAGTCCGCCGTCCGCCGGCGCCAGCCGGACGCCCGATCCGCTGAACGCGCGGCCCATTACCCTGAGCACGCGACGGTCCTCGGGCGATAGATTCAGATCGACGCCTTGGCGGATGAGCTCGATGCGATCTGTGGCGTCGAGCCTTTCTGCCAGGCTGGTGATGGCCGCAATGAAGTCCAACACCTTCGCTTTGCGAAACAGCTGGATGGTGTCGACCGTCGTGCCATCCCCGAAGAGATCGACCTTCTCCTTCGAAGCCAGGATGGCTTCATAGATGGGCTCCGCCGACGATCCGGTTAGGAAGAGGACGGGCGTTCCAGGTGAGAACGCCTGCGCAGCGCCAAACACCGCCTCGCCATGCGCGATGGCGATGTCCATGGCCCGGTCGACCGTCGGCAGATTGAGGTCGAGAACGATCGCGTCAAAAAATCCGGCCCTCAGCGCCTCCAGCGCCGCGTCGCGGGAACGGGCAATTGTCCAGGTCAGCCCCGCCACCGGTTGGAGCGAGGGCTCCAACTGCTCCAAGAAGCTTTCATCGTCCTCGACGATCAGGATCCTCATGGCCCGAACCAGCGCACTTCAAACAGCGCGCCTCCCTGGGCACCAGGCGACAGCGAAACGGATCCGCCGTGCGAATCCATCGCCTGCTTGGCGGTCATCAACCCCATGCCTCCATGGCCAATCTTTGTGGTTCGGCCGATCGGCAGGGCGTCCGTCGCAGTGGCGGTCAAGCCAGGCCCATCGTCCTTGATCGCGACCCAGCACTCTACGTCAGTGGCTTCCCAACTGACGACGATGCGTGACACGCCATTGTCCAGTTCGAGCGGCCGCTCCTGAACGGCCTCGATAGCATTTTTCAAGCCATTGCAGACAGCCAGGCGCAGCAGCTTGGGGTCGCCCTCCACGACGAGGTTCTCCGGGCCCACGAGTGAGATTGATAATCCGGTGTCGCCGGCTTCCTCCGCGACCAGCTCCTTCACCCATGATCCCAGGGAGAACTGGACCATCTTCGGTGCGGCCGCGGCTGCTTTCAGCCTGGTTATGCTCTCGAGCTGCTTTTCGAGCCGGTCGACCTGGGCTTTCGTGGCGCTTTGCGCGTAGTGCGGCATCTCCCGTGATGCTGCGAGCGCGATGGCACCGGCGATCGCCTCGATTTCATGCAGCAGCGTGCGGGTTACTTCCTCGACGGCTTTCGCGTGCACCTGGCGCATCACGCTTGGCGGAATGCTCTCTGCGTCGATGGCGCGCGCCTCTTCGATGTCCCGTCGGACCCGACGTATGCCGGAGTCCAACGCCTTCCTCACGTATGAGACGGTTTCGCTGGCGTGGGCGGCCAGCAGCGCCTGAAGGTCCTCAGGCTGGGCCAGCGATGTAAGCGCGCGAGCGGCCTTCAGGCGATCATGCCAGCCTTCCATCCCCAGAGCCTGAAGGGCGATTTCCCGCTCCATGGCTCTAATATCGCGCGTAGACGGTCGCGCGGCGTCGGAACGCTTCGCGTCCACCCTCCATCAGGCCGGTGATCGCCTCGATTGTCGGCGCCGCTTCGAGCTCGCCGGCATGTTTCACAAAGCCTAGACGGCCGTCGGAGGCCATCTGCACGACCAGATCCGCATCGCCGAGCACGGGTATGTTGGCGTTATGGGTTGAGACGATGATCTGCCCCTCATCGGAGCGGGCTTCGAGGGCCTTGATGATGGTGTCCGTGATAAAGGCGTTGTCGATGTGGTCCTCCGGCTGGTCGAGCACGAGGATCCGCTGCTTGTGCTCAAGGAGAATCGGCAGGACGATCGTGCAGCGCTGGCCGGTCGAAATCTCGGAAAGGTCTTTGTAGTCCCCACCGTCCAAGAGCGAAAACTCCGCTTCGTCTTCGAGATTGCAGGTTGCCAGCTCTTCAAGGCTGCTTTCCCGAAGATGGGCGACCAGGCGGGCCGCTCGATCCTTGGTCACGCCGCAGGTCGATGCCACCTCCTCGAAGTTGTTGAGTTCGACGGCTTCCAGGAGTTCACGCGGGCTCATCGAGCGGGAAATCTGGGTCGCCAGCTCCGAATATCTCAATCCGCTGCCTCGCAGCGCTTCAACGAGGACCTGGTGGTAGGCGGATACGTCTCCGGCCCGCGTCATCACGATTTTGATTCTGGGCGCGAGCTGCCGGTTCAGCTTGCTGGCGACGGCCTGTCGCTGTGCAAACCGCTGCTGCCGAAGGCTCTCCAACTGATTGAGGATCGCGCCGCGACGTTCCTGCAGCGCCACCATACGGGTGCGGCGCTCCTGCGTCACATTCCGCAAGGCCTCGAGTTGGGCCTTTCGCTCGCGCAGTTGGGCCGCCCGCCGTGCGACCTGACCAGCGCCCTCCTGCAACGCATCGATCTCGCGCCGGATGGTGCGGGCCTGTGCTTCAATTGGAACGCGCCGCTCAGTCACCTGGTCCCGACGCGCCTTGAGTTCGGCTCGGATGGCTTCAAACTCGTCTGTCGCGCGGCTGATCTGCGCTTCCGCGTTGGCGAACCGGGCGCGCAGGTCGGCGATGGGGTCCGCATCCTGCGCGGACCACGCCTCAACCGCCGGCGACAGAATCAGCAGCTCGGCGAGTGGAGTGGTCCAATATTCGGCCGCCTCGATGGCGCGCTCCAGGAAGCCGTCGCGAACGGCCTCGACGGAGAGCTGCTGTGTCAGGAGGTCCAGGCTGGACTTCTTTTCCGCTGCGGCCGCCGAGGTCGCGGAGAAGGTAGCTTCCTGAGCCGCAAGCTCCTGCAACGCCGTATCGACGGCAGGCAGCTCCGCCAATCTCTCCTGAAGGTCGGCTAGCTCCCGTTGCGCGGCGGCAAGCTCGGCGGTCGCTGAGCGCGCATCCACGCTCAGCTTGGTTTCCCGGGTCAGGAACGCTGAGCGGTCGGAAACGAAGCCATCGATAATGCTGAGACGGCCCTGGGGGAGCAGCCCGACCTGTTCGATCTCGCTCTGAGCGAAAACAACCGGTCGGGAAAACCCGGCGTCCGACCGAGGGTCGTTGTCGTCGGCGGCACGCACAACCGTCGCTGTCGTTCCATCGCCCTCCAACGTCAAGGTGACTTGGCCGGATCCGAGTATTGATCGCGCGTGATCGGTGGCCTTTCGTGCGGAATCGGCCGTATTGGCCTGAGCCCCTAGACCAAAGCGGATAAGTTCAACGATCGACGTCTTCCCGGTTCCGCGTGCGCCGATGAGGACGTTCAGACCCGTTGAAAGGCGCAGATCAAGCCCGTTGAGGAAGCCTTCCTCGACTTGGATCCGCGTGATGATCACTCGCTTTTCTCCTTCAGCTTGGTCTGTAGGCTTACACGGTCCCCCGGGATCCCTCTATCGGTCATTGAGCCAAGCTCGCACCAGTGAAGCCAAGGTCCTGTCGTAGGTGCGCCGCGTGGCCGCGTGGCCGCCTGGTCTCGAACACCGGTGGACTTTGACCCGCAAGGAAGCGGTAGTGCGTACGCGCCCGGGGAGCCGGGCTCGTCTCAGTACGGAGACCGCGATGGGCGGTCCCGATGAATGGAGACGAGTATGACCAAGCCAAAGACCAAGACCCAGTCCGCCGAGACCGCGCGCGCAGCCGGTGGCATCGCAGGCCCAAAGGGCAAGCTCGGCACCCTGGTGGCGCTGCTGCTGCGCCCAGAGGGCGCGACGCTCGAGACCATGCAGGCAGCGACCGGTTGGCAGGCGCATTCGGTGCGCGGCGCCATCGCGGGCTCGATCAAGAAAAAGCTTGGCTTCGACGTCACGTCGGAGAAGGCCGACGGCGGGCGGGTCTACCGCATCGCAAAGGGAGCCGGCGCGTGAGCGCCGGCGACCTCCTGGCCGGGCTGGATGCGCTGTCGCTTGCCGAGTTGCGTGCTGCCTGGACCGAACGGCTCGGCGGCGAATTGCCGAAGCTGCGCACACGCGAACTGATGGCGCTCGCTCTGGCTCATCGACTGCAGATCCGGGCCCACGGCGATTTGCCCGGCTCATCAAAGCGCCGAATGGCCGAACTGGCGCGAAGGTTCCGCGAAGACCGTGGCTACACGCCCACGCCTGGCCCGAACCTGAAACCTGGGACGACCCTGATCAAGGAATGGCGCGGCGTGCGTCACGAGGTCTGGGTGCTGGAGGAGGGATTCAGCTACGTGGGGCAGCGGTTCGGCTCCTTGAGCGAGGTCGCCCAGCACATCACAGGCACGAAGTGGAACGGCAGGGTGTTCTTCGGCCTGAAGGAGCGGCGGCGATGAGCGTCGTGCGCCTGCGCTGCGCCATCTACACCCGTAAGTCCTCGGAGGAGGGGCTGGAGCAGAACTTCAACAGCCTCCATGCCCAGCGGGAGGCCTGCGAAGCCTATGTGCTATCCCAGGCCGGTGAGGGCTGGAACGCCATCAAAACGGCTTACGACGACGGCGGCTACTCGGGCGGCTCTATGGATCGGCCTGGTCTGCAGCAGCTCATGGCCGACATCCAGCGCGGCCTGGTCGACGTCGTAGTGGTCTATAAGGTCGACCGTCTGACCCGCTCGCTGGCTGACTTCGCCAAGATCGTCGAGTTGTTCGACGCCAAGGGTGTCTCCTTCGTTTCGGTCACCCAGGCCTTCAACACGACCTCCAGCATGGGCCGTCTAACGCTCAATGTGCTGCTCTCCTTCGCCCAGTTCGAGCGGGAGGTGACCGGCGAGCGCATCCGCGACAAGGTCGCCGCGTCCAAGGCCAAGGGCTTGCGCATGGGTGGTCAGCCACCATTGGGCTACGACATCGTGGACGGGCGGCTGGCGGTGAACCAGGTCGAAGCCGTGCGAGTGCGGCGCATCTTCCAGCGGTACTTGGAGCTAGGCACGCTGCTGGACCTGGTGCGCGAGGGCGTCGAAGCGAAACGCTGGGTCAACAAGTCCGGCCAGATGGTCGGCGGCGGCATGATGGGGCGTGGCGCGCTCCACTACCTGCTGACGAATCCCGCGTACCGGGGGATTACTCGCCACCACGACAAGCGGTATGAAGACACCCATCCGGCCATTATCGACGCTGAACTCTGGGATGACGTGCAGGCCAAATTGGCGGCCAGCAACGCCAGCCAACCGAAAACCGAGAAGCGCAGCGAAGCGTCCAAGCTTGAGGGATTGATCTTCGACGACCGCGACAACCTCATGGTCCTGGTCCATACGAAGCGCGCCGCCCGGCGCTATCGCTACTATGTAAGTCGCCCGGTCCTCACCGGCCAAGGACGGCCTGGGAGCCTGCATCGGATCCCGGCGGGCGTCTTGGAGCAGTTCCTCGCCGAGCGCATCGGTCCGATGTTGGCGCCTGCCTGGAGGCCGGCCGAGGACTTGCTCGACCGCATTGTCGCGGCATTGAGGAGCGCGACCCTTAGCGAAGACCAGATCGCGGTGCGTCTCATTGCCGACGCCTTGTCCCCTGCGGCGACCAGCGCGTCGGGAGTCCTGATCGACGATGAGGGCTGCGCCACCCTGCGCATCGCCTTCTTCATGCGGCGTCGTGGAGCGATCGTGCTACAGGTTCCGGGCGCAGTGGCGGTGCCCGCCAATAGAATCGACCGGGCGCTGGTCAGGGCCATCGCGCTCGCTCGCGTCTGGGCGGTCGAACTAGAGAGCGGCCAGGTGGAATCCATCAAGTCCCTCGCCAGGCGTGAAGGACTGTGCAACCACTACGCTACGCGCCTTCTGCCACTAGCCTATCTGGCCCCGGACCTGATCGATGAGATCCTCGAGGGTAGCCAGCCCCGCAATCTGACCCTGAGCGCACTCACGGCCGAGCCGCTGCCGCTGGATTGGGGCCGGCAGCGCGAACGGTTTCGGGAGCTTGCAGCGAGCTGAGGAGTTCGCTGTTGCGCTCATAGCTGCGCCTGAAGATCGCTGTTCTCAGCCTCGCCCTCGCGCCCAGCGCGGGGCGAAGTCATTAAGGAGCAAGCGCTTCTCGCGACACGCGACGCGGATTCGATCGGGCGAATTTCCGAATATCGCTGTTGAATTCGCTGTTAGCAGTGAATTCGCCGGCCGCGTCGTGAAAGGTACACTTTTGGAATTGGCCGAGAGAGAGGCGGGGCAATAGGCCCCGCATCGCGCGGAGAGGGGCTCTCAGAGAGCCACGCGCATCGGCCTTAGCCCGCCTAACCGGCGGACTTCTCGGGGGTATTCTAGGGGCGGGAAATAACCCCGTATTAGCGGGGGAATGAATGGTCGCAGATTGAGGATGCGAATGTTGCACACCCGCCTGATGCGCTTCCGATAACGCCCCATCGGCGCGCGAAATTCGCGACGCCGACCGAAACCTACACTTCTGAAATGAGCCCAGAGAGAAGGCCTCGAATTCGGGCCTATCGACCCGAAATCCGGCTCTCGGAGAGCCAGAACCTTGGCGCCAACAGGCACCAAGTGGCGGAAGTATCGGGAGAATTTCGGGGGCGCTCGGGAGGCGCCGTGCCCTAGAAGACTTGTTGGTCGGAGTGGCAGGATTTGAACCTGCGACCCCCGCGTCCCGAACGCGGTGCTCTACCAGACTGAGCCACACTCCGACTTGAGGAGGGCGCCTTATAGGGGGTTACGCTCGACGTCGCAAGCACCCAAAAAAGAGCTGTTTTCGGGCGTTGCATCCCGAGAAGTGTTGAGCTATTTCCACGCCCTCGCCGCGCAGGACACTCACCTGCGAAGCTGTTCCTGCTGGGGAATGGTGTAATGGTAACACTGCGGTTTTTGGTACCGTCATTCTAGGTTCGAGTCCTAGTTCCCCAGCCACTTCCTTCTCCTGAGATTGCTGGTTCAAGGCGGTCGCGTCGGTCGGCTGACCGCGCGCTTCTTAGCCGTCGCCTGACTTGGTTGGCGCGGCCGGTGAATGCCGCTCGTTCGAAAGAAGGTGGCGCGCCCCTTTTCGCGTACGCGATGGGCCAGGGGCAGACCCGATTTCCCGTTCTCAGAACTATCGCCGCCCCTGCGACCTCGGCTTTACGCTGCGTCAGCGGGCAGCCGTATGTCTAGGGCGCCGCGGGATCCTTCGGCTATTCGACAGGGGCCTGCATAGGGAGGTGACCTAGCGTCAAGATTAGCGTCACCATTTGCAGTGTGCTCGCCGAAAACGCCGGCGGAGCAACCGCTTTCTTGGGCGCTGCGACACCACCCTCCAAGCGCAGTAAACGCCTATGTTTTAGGCGAAGCAGCACTTGATAGGGATCAATCTATCAGAAGTTTATCTGTTGTGCCGCATTCTAGTCCTGGTTCCCAAGCCATTTCCTTGGGCGTCATCAAAGGATCATCTTCATCGGACCGCGCGATTCTCGCGTCGGTGGCGGAGGGTCGCATGACCGTTCAGGAACTGTCGGCGCAGGCCATGGCGGCGGCCCAGCGCGGCGACTCCGTGAGAGCCCTGGAGTTTCTGCGACAGGCGGAGGCGCAGGCGCCCATGGATCCCGAGCTTAAGATGCAACGCGCTCTGGCCCATCGCTTGAGCGGAGCGCTGCCGGCGGCGCTATCGGCCTTGGACGAGGCCTTGGCCCTTCAGCCCTACAATTTCCTCGCCATGCTCTCGAAGGGGGCTGTCGTCGAACGTCTCGCAGGGGAACGGGCGGCCTCGCGAATCTACCGCAACGCTTTGGACATGGCGCCGGAGGGCGAGAAGCTTCCGCCGCACCTGGCGACGCCGCTCGCCCGGGCGCGGGAAGTGGTGGCGCGGGTGGACGAGGAGCTGGAGACGTTTCTTCGCGGCCGTCTCGGCCCGCTCGACCGGGCGGGCGGAGAACTCGCCAGGGGACGAATCGACGAGGCCGTCGGCGTCTATTCGGGGCGGCGGAAGGTCTATAACCAGCAGCCTCTGCTGCTGCACTACCCGCGGCTCCCGGCGGTTCCCTTCTATCCGCGCGAGCTCTTTCCGTGGCTGCCCGAACTCGAGGCGGGGACGGAGACCATCCGTGAGGAGCTCATGGCCTTCCTCAACGGCCGTATGGAAGACTTCGCGCCCTACATCTCCCTGCCGCCCGGCGCGCCGGTCAACCAGTGGGAGGAACTGAACCACTCCCGCCGCTGGAGTTCGATGTTCCTGTGGAAGGACGGGAAGCGCCAGGACCCGGTCTGTGAAAGCTGCCCGCGAACCGCGGCGATCCTGGAGAATCTGCCGATGGCGCGTCAGGACGGGTTCGCGCCGGTCGCCATGTTCTCCGCCCTGGAGCCGCACACACACATTCCGGCGCACACCGGCTCCACGAATGTCAGGTTGCTGGCGCACTTGCCGCTGATTCTGCCGGGGCCGGCCCGATTCAGGGTCGGAAACGACACGCGCCGGTGGAAGATGGGCGAGGCCTGGGTGTTCGACGACACCATCGACCACGAGGCCTGGAACGACGCCGACGAGATGCGGGTGATCCTGATCTTCGACGTCTGGAATCCGTATCTCGAACCGGGCGAGCGCGAACTGATCTCCGCGCTCATGGCCGCCCGCAACGACTTCTATGCCTAATCCGTGCGGCGGGCGCGGAAGGCGCGGCCGCCCTCAATGCTGAGAAGGAAGCTGCCCATCGAGGCCTTGCGGATTCGGACCGCCAGGCCGGTCTTGGGCGTGCGGGATGGGCCGTTGACGTCGACCTGGGTCCAGGTGGAGCCGTTTTCCAGCTTCAGCGACCACTTGCCGGTGGCGTCCTGCCTGGCCGAGCTGATGGTGCTCTCGATGCTGTCGAGTTCCTCCTTCTCCTCGCCGCGCTCGAACAGCGAGATCGACGGCAGGCTGAAGCCGAAGGCCTGGCGGCGCACCTGGCGCGCCTGCTCGCGATCGATGACCACGACGTCGCCCTTCGCCTCCGCCTGCTCAAGCTCGGAAGCGGCGCCGTCGTAACAAGCCAGGCGCTCGGCGTCGGTGGTGATCTTGCGACAGGCGGTCAGCTTCTCGATCACCGCGGCCCGGCCCTCCGCCCTCGGCTCCGCCGCCCAGGCGGGGAGGGCGGCCTGCGCCCCGATGGCGACCAGAAAAGTCAGTCCGGTCAGAACCTTGAAGCTTGTCATGTGGAGAGCCCCCGCTGTGCGCGTCGAATCCCATTGAAGCGGGGTGTTCGGGGCGACGCAATCTCCTCGCGAGACACTATGTGACGCCGCCCCGTAGTGAGGCCCCAATGTGGCGGCGCGGCGGGATAGTTTTGTCTCTCGGCTGCCGAAATCCTCCTCAATGAGGTAATAATTCGCTCAGAGGGCGGCGGATTCGCACAAGCCTTGCCGATAACGGCGATGTCGGGGATGGATTGTGACCAGAATGCTACAGATTGCTATCCTTTGCATTGCAGCGAACGGATGAACGTTGACCTCCGATGTGATCGGCCCGTAACTCGCATGTAACCGGAGGCGTCTCGCGTCCGGGATCTTTTCTTGTGGGGAGCGGCCGCGTGGGCGAGCCGCTGGAGGGTCCATCGTGACATTCAAATCGATGCGGGAGCGTCTGCTGGCGTCTTCCATGATCTGCGGAGCCGCTATCCTGGGGCTCAGCGCAACCCAAGCCGTCGCCCAAGAGGGTACGGTTTCGGAAGTGGTGGTCACCGGCTCGCGCATTCCGCAGCCGAACCTGACCAGCGCCAGCCCCGTGACTGTCGTCGGCGCTGAAGACGTTCAGACCCGCGGCGTGACCCGCACCGAGGACCTGGTCAACCAGCTCCCGCAGGTGTTCGCGGCCCAGGGCAGCAGCTACGCCAACGGCGCCACCGGCACCGCCACCGTCGACCTTCGCGGCCTCGGCCCGAACCGTACCCTGGTGCTGGTCGATGGCCGTCGTCTGCAAGCCGGCACGCCGGCCGCCGGCGCGGGCAACACCGCCCCTGACCTGAACTTCATCCCGTCGGCCCTCATCGAGCGCGTCGAACTGGTGACCGGCGGCGCCTCGGCCGTTTACGGCGCCGACGCCGTGGCCGGCGTCGTCAACTTCATCATGCAGAAGGACTTCGAAGGCGTCCGCCTCGACCTTCAGTACAGCGGCTTCCAGCACAAGAACGACAGCCGCGTCCAGGACGTGATCCGCGCTCGCCAAGCCGGCGCGCTGGATCCGACCCAGTTCCCGATCCCGGAAGAGGACGTCTGGGACGGCGGCACCACCGACCTGAACCTGGTCATTGGCGCTAACACGGCTGACGGCCGTGGTAACGTGACCGCCTATGTCGGCTACCGCAACGTTCAAGCCGTCACCCAGGACCAGCGCGACTACAGCGCCTGCGCCCTCGGCAACAACCCCACCGGCCCGCACGGCTTCTCCTGCGGCGGCTCCGGCACGACCGCTCCGGCCCAGTTCATCCCGGGCGGCGGTTCGGAATCCGCGCTGACGCTCGATCCGACCGCTCCGGGCGCCTTCCGTGCCTACTCTTCGGCGCGCGACGCCTATAACTTCGCGCCGAGCAACTACTATCAGCGCCCCGACGAACGCTACGTGCTCGGCGCCTTCGCGCACTACGAGCTGAACGAGCGCGCCGAGGTCTACACCCAACTGATGTTCATGGACGACCACACGGTCGCCCAGATCGCCCCGTCCGGCATCTTCGGCCAGAACATCAACATCAACTGCAACGACAACCCGTACCTCTCGGCCTCGATGGCCGACGCGCTCTGCAACGCGGGCATCGACCAACTGCCGGACGACCCGAACCGTCCGGAGACCCTCGGCCCGAACAGCGACGCCGACCTGGATCCGAACAACGGCCAACAGGCCTCGGTCGCCATTCTGCGTCGTAACGTAGAAGGCGGCGGCCGTCAGGCGGACCTGCGTCACACCGCATACCGCGGCGTCGTCGGCCTGCGTGGCGACCTCGGCGACGGCTGGCATGACGTCTACGGCCAGTTATACGGCGTCGTCACCTACCAGCAGGTCTATCTCAACGAGTTCGCGCTCTCGCGCGTCCTGAAGGCCAACGACGTGGTCGTCGATCCGCAGACCGGTCAACCGGCCTGCCGTTCGGCCGTGCCGCTGCTGGCCGGCTCGAACGCCGACCCGAACTGCCGTCCGTACAACGTGTTCGCCCTGGGCGGCCCGAGCGCCGAATCCCTGGCCTATGTCCAGACCCCGGGCTTCCAGAACGGTGAATACGCCCAGACCGTGGTCAGCGGCACCGTCACCGGCGACCTCGGCCAGTACGGCGTCAAGACGCCCTGGACCGAAGAAGGCATCGGCGTCGCGCTCGGCACCGAGTATCGTCGTGAAAAGCTGGACCTGAACACCGACGTCGCCTTCCAGACCGGCGACCTGCTCGGCCAGGGCGGCGCGACCCTGCCGTCGCAAGGCTCCTACGACCTGTACGAACTGTTCGGCGAAGCCCGCATCCCGCTGGTCACCGACATGCCGTTCTTCCACAGCCTGTCGGCCGAACTCGGCTATCGCTGGTCGGATTACTCCCTGGGCTTCAGCACCAGCACCTACAAGGTCGCGGGTGACTGGGCGCCGGTGGAAGACATCCGCTTCCGCGCCAGCTTCAACCGTGCGGTTCGCGCGCCGAACATCGTCGAACTGTTCTCGACCAGCAACGTGGTCCTGAACGGCACGACCGATCCGTGCGCCGGCGCTACGCCGACCTTCACCCAGGAGCAGTGCGCTCGCACCGGCGTCACCGCGGCGCAATACACCCACGTCGCGGCCAACGTCGCCGAGCAGTACAACGGCCTGACCGGCGGTAACCCGGACCTCGATCCGGAAAAGTCGGACACCGTGTCGGTGGGTACGGTCATCACCCCGACCTTCCTGCCGGGCTTCTCGCTGTCGGTCGACTGGTACAACATCCAGGTCGAAAAGCGGATCGGTCAGATCGGCCAGGACGTGACGCTGGAGCGTTGCGCCCTCACCGGCGACCCCTTCTTCTGCGACCTGATCCAGCGTGCTCCGGGCACCGGTTCGCTGTGGCTGTCGAACAACGGCTACATCATCGACACCACCTTCAACACCGGTAAGCTGGAAGTCGAAGGCGTCGACGTCGAAGCGACCTACCGCATGGACTTCGCCGACTACAGCGCCTTCAGCGCCCTGGAAAACTACGGCGGTCTGTCCTTCAACTTCCAAGGCAGCTACCTGAAGGACTACCTGGTCACCACTCTGCCGGGTGACACGCCCTTCGACTGCGCCGGCCAATACGGCAACGTCTGCACCGGTTCTGCGGTCCCGGCCGCGGCCCCGATGCCGGAATGGCGTCACAAGGCTCGCCTGACCTGGCGTTCGCCGTGGGATCTCGAGATCTCGGGCACCTGGCGCCACATCTCGGAGATCGCCGTCGACAACCCTGACTATGTCGGCCCGGACTCCAAGCTGAAGGCGATGGATTACTTCGACCTCGCCGGCACCTGGGGCGTTCGCGAGAACGTCACCCTGCGCTTCGGCGTCAACAACATCTTCGACAAGGATCCGCCGCTGGTGACGCAAAGCAACTGCCCGTCTGGTCCGTGCAGCGGCAACACCTACCCGAGCACCTACGACGCTCTGGGTCGTTACCTGTTCGTCGGCGCCCGGATGGACTTCTAAGTCCTTCCGACACCCGAGAGAGATGGGGCGGTGGCTTCGGCCACCGCCCTTTTTCTATGCGCGAAAGAGTGGTCGAGGCGCGTGAGCGTCGTGCCTAAGCGATTGAAAATCAGCCAGTTGTGGCGTGCTGAGGCGCCAGGTTCAGCGGCGCGACCGAGCGGCCCTGATATTTCAGATCATCGCCCCGGGCGCGCGGGCGTGCCGAGGAGGCATGGCCCCGCCTAGTCGCGGGAGACAGCTTCCATAGCCGAGGCGGCTCGAGCGCCACTCGTGAAGCCGTCGTTATGAGCCACGGTCACCGGCGCGCGCGGGTCTTCCATCAGAGCGATGGTCTCGCGGATGTACTTGGCGTGGGTGACGATGCCGATCTCGAGGCGCTCGCTGTTCAACTCGACTTGCTGGGTCAGCAGGCCGGCGATGAACTGGACGTCCTGGGAATCGGCCGAGCCGATGCGACGCCGCGCCTGGGAGACGAAGACCGGCCCGCCCGAATTGCCGGGGAACACGCTGAAATCAAGCAGGAAGGTCGGGAAGGCCGCGGCCGGGGCGATGGGGAACGAGGCGACGCGGCCCGAGCGCAGGATCGGAAAGCCCGCCTGGTTCGCTGAAAGACCGCGCGGGAATCCCAGAGCCATCATCTCGTCGCCGGGACTGACCTGGCTGGCCTGCAAGGTCTCGTCCTCGGCCAGCCAACTGATCGGGATAGCCGCCCGCGCGAAGGGGTCGGGGGCGGTGATCGAAATCGCCGCCACGTCGCGGGAGGGATGCTGCGTCCAGAGCTGGCGCCCGTCAGCGTCTCGTATCCGCAGGCTTTGCGGCGAATAGCTCCATGAACCGTCCGGATTGGCGAAGCGGTAGCCGATGCGAGCCTCCTGGCCCGGCATCTTGGACAGCACGTGGCCCGCCGTGACCAACACGGTCCGGGGCGTCCCGTCGGGCGCGGTCTCGGAGATCAGGAAGCCGGTGCCGACCGTGCGGGTGCCGTCGCCCAACGGCTGCTCAAGCTGAACAGTCGCGTGGATCAACTCAACCGCCAAGTCCCAGGCCATAGACGCCCCTACTCAAGAATACGTACGCTCCCGACCTCTTTATTGTTGAGGCAAGTTCTTTGCCGACGCAATCCAAGACGGGGCCTATACAGGATGCGCCCAATCGCCGCGCGACCAGGCCAGGACATGGTCGTCGCAGCGTCTGCAGCCACTTGAGCCCGGCCCCAAGCCGTCGCATCTAGCAGGCATGTCAGCTCCCAAGCCGCCCGCCGCCCGCCGCGATCCGAAGGTCATCGAGCAACTCGGACGCACCCGAACAGACGACTACGCCTGGATGAAGGACGACAACTGGCGCGAGGTGCTTCGCGACCCGGCGGCCCTGCGTGCGGACGTCCGCGAACACCTGGAGGTCGAGAACGCCTACACCAAGGCCATGCTCGCCGGGACCGAGGCGCTGCAGGCCGAGTTGTTCGCGGAGATGAAGGGCCGCATCAAGGAGGACGACGCCTCGGTGCCGGCCTCCGACGGCCCATGGGACTATTACGCCCGGTATGAGATAGGCGCCGAGCATCCGGTGCACGCGCGCCGGCCGCGCGGTCGCGAGGACGACGAGCAGGTGCTGCTGGACGAGGAGGCCATGGCCAAGGGCAAGGCCTTCTTCCAAGTCGGCGCAGCCAGTCACAGTCCCGATCATGGGCTCTATGCGTGGGCGGCCGACGAACAGGGTTCGGAATACTACGCGATCCGGGTCAAGGACCTGAGCGACGGGACCATCCTCGACCACGTGATCGAGAGCGCCTACGGCTCGTTCGTCTTCTCGCCCGACAGCCAATGGATCTTCTGGATCTGGCGGGACGAGAACGCCCGTCCGTCGAAGGTCTATCGCCGGCCGGCCCGGGGCGGCGAAGACGTCCTCGTCTACGAGGAGAAGGACGAAGGCATGTTCCTCGGGGTGGGTGTCGCCTCGGACCGCAGCCACGTCCTGATCCATGTCGGAAACCAGGAAACGACCGAGGTCCTGCTGATCCCCGCGTCCGATCCCACCGCCGCGCCGGTGGTGGCCGAGGCGCGCCGCGTGGGGGTGAAGTACGACCTCGACCATTGGACCGACCGCTGGGTGATCCGCACCAACGACGACGGCGCGGTCGATTTCAAGCTCGCCCAATCGACGGCGGCGGCGCCGGCCAAGGTGTCCTGGCAGGATTTCGTCGCCCACGAGCCGGGCCGCTACATCACCGGCTTCGCCGCCTTCGCAGATCACCTGGTGCGGCTGGAGCGCGTGAACGCCTGCGACCGGATCGTGGTCATGACCCGCGCCGGCCAGAGTCACGAAATCGCCTTTGAGGAAGAGGCCTACGCGCTCTCGCTGGAGGGCGGCTACGAATACGAGACGACGACCACCCGGTTCGTCTACCAGTCGCCCACAACGCCGAGGCAGTGGTTCGACTACGACATGGAGAGCCGCGAGCGGACCCTGCGCAAGACCCAGGAAATCCCGTCGGGCCACGACGCGGACCGCTATGTCGCCCGCCGGCTCTACGCCAAGGCCGCGGACGGCGCGGAGGTTCCGATCACGGTCCTGATGCTCAAGGACACGCCGCTGGACGGTTCGGCGCCGCTGCTGCTCTACGGCTACGGCTCATACGGGCACGCCATGGAGCCGACCTTCTCCATCCGCAATCTGAGCCTGGTCGATCGAGGCTGGATCTGGGCCGTGGCCCATATCCGGGGCGGCTCGGACAAGGGCTGGGGCTGGTTCCTCGACGGCCGCCGCGAGAACAAGACCAACACCTTCACTGACTTCATCGCCTGCGCCGAGCACTTGTCGGCCAATGGCTATGGCAAGGCCGGGCGGATGGTCGCCTATGGCGGTTCGGCCGGCGGCATGCTGATGGGCGCGGTGGCGAACCTGCGGCCGGACCTGTGGTCGGGGATCATTGCCGCGGTGCCCTTCGTGGACGTGCTGAACACCATGAGCGATACGAGCCTGCCGCTCACTCCGCCCGAGTGGCCAGAGTGGGGCAATCCGCTGGAGGACGAGGCGGCCTACGACCGGATCGCCAGCTACAGCCCTTATGACCAGGTGTCGGCCAAGGCTTATCCCCCCGTGCTCGCGACGGGCGGCCTCTCGGACCCGCGGGTGACCTACTGGGAGCCGCAGAAGTGGGTCGCCAAGCTGCGGCAGTACTCGACCAGCGACTCCCCGATCCTGCTCAAGATCAATATGGAGGCCGGCCACGGCGGCGCTTCGGGACGTTTCGACTTCCTCAAGGAGATCGCCCTGGACTATGCCTTCGCCATATGGGCGCAGGAACGGGGCTGGGAAGGGTGATCATCAGGGCGTCGCGAGCGGAGGACTCCGCTGCTTTGGCGGCCATCTACGGCCATCACGTGCTGAACGGCTTCGGGACCTTCGAGGAGGTCCCGCCTGGCGCTGAGGAAATGGCGGCGCGCCGGCAGGCGGTGGTCGACCGGGGCTTGCCCCATCTGGTGGCCGAGGACGCGGGGCGGGTGCTGGGGTTCGCCTATGCGGGGCCGTTCCGGCCGCGCGCGGCCTATCGCTACACCGTCGAGGACAGCGTCTATGTGGCGCCCGATGCTATCGGCCGGGGCGTCGGCAAGGCCGTGCTGTCCGAGGTCATTCGGTCCTGCGAGGCCTTCGGGATTCGCCAGGTCGTCGCGGTGATCGGCGATTCCGCGAACGCCGGCTCGATCGGCCTGCACACCGCGCTCGGCTTCGAGCCTGCCGGCGTCGGCAAGGGATTCGGCTACAAGCTGGGCCGCTGGGTCGACATCGTCTGGATGCGCAAGAGCCTCAACGGCGGCGATACGACGGCGCCGGACGCCCTGGGGATGCAGCTCTAGCGCCCAACCCTATGGGCTTGAGCGGGGGTGTTCGGTAGCCTTGGTCATGACCACTGTTTCCAGCCCCTTGAACATCCGCAAAGCCGCGCCGGCCGACGCCGCGGCGATCTGGAGCATCATCGGCCCGACGATCCGTGCCGGCGAGACCTACGCGCTGCCTCGCGAAATGACCGAGCAGCAGGCGCTGGACTATTGGCTGGCCGACGACCGCGAGACCTTCGTGGCCGAGGCCGGCCGCGAGATACTCGGGACCTACTACATCCGCGCCAATCAACAGGGCGGCGGGCGCCATGTCTGCAACTGCGGCTACATGGCGGCGGCCTCGGCGATCGGGCGCGGAGTCGCCCGAGCCATGTGCGGGCACTCGCTGGACCGTGCGCGCAAGGCCGGGTTCCGGGCGATGCAGTTCAATCTCGTGGTCAGCACCAACGAGCGCGCGGTGCGCCTTTGGCGGGGGATGGGGTTCGAGATCGTCGGCCGGTTGCCGGGCGCATTCCAGCACCCCGCCAGAGGGTTCGTGGACGCCCTGGTGATGTATCGGACGCTCTAGGCGAAAAGGAAGCCTGTCCGGCTGCAGACGCCTGGCATGTGCGATCAGGAACCGTTCGCGCCGGCCGGCCGCGGCGAATAGACGAACTCCAGCTTCAGGCCGTCGGGATCGGCGAAGAACACCGCATAGTAGGGCGTGGCGTAGCGAGGATAGTCGGCGGGCGGGTCGAGTATCTCGGCGTCGATGTCCAGCAGCAGGGCGTAGAGGGCGTCGACGTCTTCGCGGCTATCGGCGGTCCAGGCGACATGATGCAGGCCGGGGCCATAGCGGTCATGGTCCGGGGCGCCCGCTCGCGCCCGCATGACGCCGATGGAGCAGAAGCCGGCCGGTGTGCGGAGATCGAAATCGAAACCCCGCTCGCCCTCGGCCGACAGTTCGTAACCCAGGAAGCCCAGGACCTTCGCGTAGAAGTCGCGCGAGGCCTGGGGGTCCCTGACGGTCAGATCCAGATGATGGATCGACCCGCGCACGGCGTCAGGCGCCGTAGACGACCGAAATGGTCTCGGCGATGCAGGCCGGCTTGGCCTCGCCCTCGATCTCGATGGTGCACTCGTTCTTGATCTGCATGCCGCCGGCCTTGGGCTCGGCGCCGATCAACTTCTGGCGCATGCGCACGCGCTTGCCGACGCGGACCATGTTGATGAAGCGCACCTTGTCGGAGCCGTAGTTGATGCCGCGGGTCACGCCCTTGATCGGCAGCATGCCGGCGCCCAGGAACGGGATCAGCGAGAGGGTCAGATAACCGTGGGCGATCGGGCCGCCCATTTCCCTCGTGGCGCGCTCCACGTCGACATGGATCCACTGATGGTCGCCGGTGGCTTCGGCGAACTTATTGACGCGGTCCTGGGTGATTTCGACCCAATCCGACACGCCCACTTCCTGGCCCACGAGGCCGGGCAGGTCCTTGAACTCCACCGGGTTCATTGCTTGCTCCCAAATCGATTGAAACAGATGTTCGAGGTCTAGCATCAGTCTGGGCGCTCGCAACGCCTTTACGCCGCCGCCAGGGACATTAAAGGAGCGCCTTATGCAACGAGCTCTCAGCGTCAGCCGGATGACCGGCAACAAGTCGACTTTCCCCGACTGGTACCAGGCGATCGTCCGCGAGGCGGACATGGCCGAGGTCAGCCCGGTTCGCGGCTCCATGATCATCAAGCCGTGGGGCTACGGGGTCTGGGAACGGATCCAGCAGACCATGGACCGCCGCATCAAGGAGATGGGCGTCGAGAACTGCTACTTCCCGCTGTTCATCCCGCTTGGCTTCTTCGCCAAGGAGGCCGAGCACGTGGACGGCTTCGCCAAGGAAATGGCGGTGGTCACCCACCATCGGCTGAAGAGCATCGACGGCAAGCTGCAGCCGGATCCCGACGCCAAGCTGGAAGAGCCGCTGATCGTCCGCCCGACCTCGGAGACGATCATCGGCGACGCCTTCTCGCGCTGGATCAAGAGCTATCGGGACCTGCCGCTGAAGATCAACCAGTGGGCCAACGTGGTCCGCTGGGAGATGCGCACGCGCCTTTTCCTACGGACCTCCGAGTTCCTCTGGCAGGAAGGCCATACGGCGCACTCGACCCGTGAAGATGCGCTCGCCTCGACCCTGCAGGCGCTGGAGATGTACCGGGAGTTCTCCGAGAACGTCCTGGCCATGCCCGTCATAGCCGGCGAGAAGCCGGAGAACGAACGGTTCCCGGGCGCGGACAACACCTTCTCGATCGAGGCCATGATGCAGGACGGCAAGGCCCTGCAGGCCGGCACCTCGCATTATCTCGGCGTCAGCTTCGCGCGGGCCCAGAACATTCGCTTCCAGAGCGACAGCGGCGAGATGGAGTTCTGCCACACCTCGAGCTGGGGCACCTCCACCCGCATGATCGGCGGCGTGATCATGACCCACGGCGACGACGATGGCCTGCGCCTGCCGCCGGCTATCGCTCCGCGCCAGATCGTGGTCGTTCCGATGTTGCGCGGGAAGGAAGAGGACGCCCAGGTGCTGGCCTATGCGCAGGCCCTGGTGAAGGACCTGCACGGCCAGGTCGCCCTCGGCGAACCGATCCGCGCCCTGCTGGACAGCCGCGACCAGAAGTCGGCGGACAAGCGCTGGAACTGGGTGCGCCGCGGCGCGCCGATCATCATCGAACTGGGCCCGCGCGATGCGGGGAACGGCCAGGTGAGCTTCATGCGCCGCGACCAGCTTCGCGACGGTGACAAGGTCCGCAGCCAGGCGCTGGGGCGCGACGAGTTCGTCGCCCATGCGCCGGCCCTGCTGGCGGAAATCCAGCAGGCGCTCTACGACGAGGCCAAGGCGCGTCTGGTAGCGAACATCCGCACAGACCTCACCAGCTTCGATCAGGTGGCCGAGTATTTCGGCGCGGTCTCCGACGACGAGGAAGAGACCGCGGCCTTCAAGGGCTGGGTGCGTGCGCCCTGGTCGCGTCCCACCGGCGCGGCCCTGGACGAGATCGAGCAGAAGCTGAAGGCCTACAAGCTGACCCTGCGCAACGCGCCGGCCGACCAGCCTTCGAGCTTCGGCGCCTGCATCTTCAGCGGCGCGCCGGGCGTCGAGGAAATCCTTATCGGCCGGGCTTACTAGGCCGGAAACAGATGCTCCCCTTTCGGGGGAGCATCTGTCGCCCTAGACGATTCGCGAGCCTTCCTTGCCCCAATAGGCGTCGCGGATGAGGCGCTTGTAGAGCTTGCCCGTGGGGTGGCGCGGCAGTTCCTCCATGAAGTCGATGGCCCGGGGCGACTTCACGTGGCTGAGGTTGGCGCGACAGAAAGCGGCGAGTTCCGCCTTTAGATCCTCCCCGGCTGCGCCCCATTCCATGGGCTGGATGACCGCGACGACCTTTTCGCCCATCTCCTCGTCCGGCGCGCCGACGACGGCCGCGTCGGCGACCTTCGGATGGGTGACGAGCAGATTCTCGATCTCCTGCGGATAGATGTTCACGCCGCCAGAGATGATCATGAAGCTCTTGCGGTCGGTGAGGTAGAGGTAGCCCTCTTCATCGACCCAGCCCACGTCGCCCAAGGTGGTCCAGCCGTTCTTGTGGGTGTTCTCGGCGATCTTCTCGGGCGCATTGTGATAGGTCAGCGGCGCGCCGCCGCCGAAATAGACCACGCCCTCGGTGCGGGGCGGGACCTCTTCGCCGTCCTCGCCGACGATGTGAAGCTCGCCGGTGGTCGCCTTGCCCACCGAGCCCTTGTGGGTCAGCCAGTCCTGTGGGCCGATGTAGCAGAAGCCGTTGCCTTCGCTGCCGGCGTAGTACTCCTGGATCACCGGCCCCCACCATTCGATCATCTGTTCCTTGACCGGGATCGGGCAGGGCGCGGCGGCGTGGACGGCCGAGCGGATGGAGGAGACGTCGTACTTTGCGCGGACCTCCGGCGGCAGCTTGAGCATCCGGATAAAGTGTGTCGGGACGAACTGGCCGACGTCGATCTTGTACTTCTCGATCAGGGCCAGCGCCTGCTCCGGATCGAACTTCTCCATGACGACCACGGTCGCGCCGAGGCGCTGGACGCTCATGCACCAGCGCAGCGGAGCGGCGTGATAGAGCGGGGCCGGTGAGATGTAGACGCTGTCGGGACGGAAGCCGAACAGTCCCTGGGCCATCATCGCCAGCGGGTTGGGGGCGTCGATCGGCGCGCCGGTCAGCGGCGGCTTGATGCCCTTAGGGCGGCCGGTGGTGCCCGAGGAGTAGAGCATGTCCGTGCCGGCGCTCTCGTCGGCGATCGGGGTCTTGGGCTGGGCGTGGCGGGCGGCCTCATAGCTCTCGTAGGGCGCGTGGGCCTGGCCGACCATGAATAGCTTCACGCACGGCAGCAGTGGCGGCAGTTCGTCCACGACCGGCCCGATCCCGGCCGAGGTGATCAGCGCCTTCGCCTCGCAGTCCTTCATGATGTAGTCGATCTCGCCGGCGGTCAGCTTGGACGAGATGCAGGCGTAGTAGAGGCCCGCGCGCTGTGCGGCCCAGGCGATCTCAAAGAAGCGCGGGTGGTTTTCCATCAGAATGGCGATGACGTCGCCGGTCTTCAGCCCCAGGGACCGGAAGAGCTGAGCGCCCTGATTGGACCGCTCGTCGAGCTCCTTGTAGGTCACCATCTCGCCGGAGCCGGCCATGATGTAGGCCGCCCGCTCGGGGTGAGTCTGCGCGTGGTTCTTCGGATGCATCTAGGCTCCTTCGGACGGCCTCCACGCACGCCTGGACGTGTCGGCCTTCCTCCCTGGTTATCGTTGTTAAGGTGAGTGTGGGGCCCTTGACGGACCGTCCGTCAAGCGGGGCCGATTAGCTTCCAAGCAAGGGAGGACGACATGGCCGATCGACGCTTCGAGACCCTCAAGTACGAGGTCGATGAGGGGGTGGCGACGATCACCCTGAACCGACCTGAAAAGCTCAACGCCTTCAATATGCGGATGATGAAGGACCTGCTCGCGGCCTTCGACGCGACCGATGCGGACGACGCGGTGAAGGCTGTGATCGTCACCGGAGCAGGGAGGGGGTTCTGCGCCGGCGCCGATCTCTCTTCGGGCGCCGAGACCTTCAACTACGACCTCCAGGGGGCAGACGCGATGGCCGCACGCCAGCCGGACGGGGTCCAGCGCGATGGCGGCGGGCTGGTTTCGCTGCGGATCTTCGACAGCCTCAAGCCGGTGATCGCCGCCGTGAACGGGCCTGCGGTCGGGGTCGGGGTGACCATGCAGTTGCCGATGGATATCCGCCTGGCCTCCACCGAGGCGCGGTTCGGCCTGGTCTTCGCCCGGCGCGGGCTCAATCCGGAAGCGGCGTCCTCCTGGTTTCTCCCGCGGCTAGTCGGTCCGCAGACGGCGCTCGAGTGGTGCTACACCGGGCGGGTGTTCTCCGCCCAGGAAGCGCATGAGCGGGGGCTGGTGCGTTCGCTGCACGCGCCGGATGAGCTGCTGCCGGCGGCCAGCGCCCTGGCGCGGGAGATCGCCGAGAACACCGCGCCGGTCTCCATCGCCATCACCCGCCAATTGATCTGGCGCATGGCCGGGGCCTCGCATCCGATGGAGGCGCACCGGGCTGACAGCCGCGGCATCCAGGTCCGCGGCAAGATGGCCGACGCGCGCGAAGGGGTGACGTCGTTCCTCGAAAAGCGGCCGCCCGCCTTTCCTGACAGGGTGTCCACTGACCTGCCGGACATCTGGGAACACTGGAGCGCCCCAAGCTTCAAGTGAACCCCCGGTTAAGGGCGGTATGGTTGCCTGATCGGCAGGTTTTCTGCCGGACCCGTCATGAAACTGCCGTCGCCTGAGCTCGAAGCGTCGTCGTCGCGGACCCGTACGGCGCTTCTCAAACGCCTGGCCGACGTGGTCAGCCTGCCCGGATCGCGGATCAACGCCTTCGAGCGGGCGATGACTGCTGACCTGCTGGTGGACATGCTGCGCGAGGCCGCGCCGGCCGAGCGCCGCAAGGTCGCTCATCGCCTCGCCGGCCTGTCGGAAATCCCCGCGACGCTCGTGCGCTTGCTGCTGCGGGACGAGGTGGAGGTCGCCGAGGAACTGCTGGTCAATGCGAAGTCGCTCTCCGACGCTGACCTTCTCGACTGCGCGCGGATGGGGCGTCTGGAGCATCGCCGCCTGATCGCTCTTCGGCGCGAGGTCAGCGAGGTCGTGTCCGATGGGCTGATCGAGGCCGGCGAGGTGCTGGTGCTCGAATGCCTGCTGCGGAACGAGGGCGCGCGGTTCTCCAACGCCGGGGTCGAGGCGGTGGTGGCCATCGGCCGCGGCGACGCCCGCCTGACCCGCGAGCTGTTGCGTCGCCGGGAACTGCGGCCGGCGCACGCCTACGTGCTGTTCTGGTGGGCGGACGCCGACGCGCGGGTCCTGATCCTTCAGCGGTTCGGCGTGTCCCGGGACATCCTGCGCGAGGCGACCAGCGACATCTTTGCGATCGCAACGGAGGAGGGGCAGATCGACGAGCTGTCGGCCCGCGCCCTCGGCTTCATCGACCCGCGCCAGCGGCGACGGGACGGCCTCGACGGTCGGCCGAGCCTGGAAGCGGTGGTCGAGGCGGCGCGCGGCGGCCTCACCTCTGAGGTCATCGAGGAGATAGCCTATCTGTCGGCGGTGAAGGTCAGCACGGCGGCCAAGGTGTTCGCCGATCCGGGGGCGGAACCGGCGGGCATTCTCTGCAAGGCGGTGGGACTTCCGAAAAAGGCGCTGCGTACGCTCTGGGAAGGTCTCGGCCGGGGGGCCGACGAGCGCGGACTGGAGCAGGGGCTCGTCGCCTACGACGTGGTCTCGGTCGATCGCGCCCAGACCATGCTGCGCTATTGGGATTGGTCAATGACGTCATCGTTGACGCCGGCGCTGCTGCGCGCAATTGGCGAGCTCGGCGATGACGTAAGAGAAGAATACTCAGTGGCGAAAAACACGCCTAACGGCGCGTTTACCAAGGCATTTGGCGGCTAATCATTGGCTTCGGGCGCGCCTTTCGGCGCTGCAATATTCGCAGCATACGCAACCCCGTCGTGCGTCGAGCGCAAAGACTTGGCCGTCCCACTAGTGTTTGAAGAAGAGTCTCTATTCGATGCTTGTGCATCAATTGCGATCCAGATATTAACGCCGTCACTGGTGTTGTGAATCAGTCATCCCCCAGCTAGGCGCGATCGCGCTCACGGAACCGAGAAATATGGACGAGAAATCGGAAGTCATTGAGATGACGGCGGATATTGTTTCCGCGTATGTCGGGAACAATTCGGTCGCGGCGGCCGATCTCCCCAACCTGATCCAGAGCGTCCATCGCGCCCTGGCCGGTATTTCCACCGGTTCCGACGTTCAAGAGGCTGCGCCGAAGGAACCTGCCGTTCCCGTTCGCCGCTCGATCACTCCGGACTATCTTGTTTGTCTGGAAGATGGCCGCAAGTTCAAGTCGCTGAAGCGGCACCTGCGCACCAAGTACAATATGAGCCCCGAGGAATACCGCGCGAAGTGGGGTCTTCCGAAGGATTACCCGATGGTCGCGCCGAACTACGCCAAGGCGCGCTCGGACCTGGCCAAGCAGATGGGCCTGGGCCAAGGCGGCCGCCAGGCGCCCCGCAAGCGCGCCAAGTAAGATCCATCGGCCTCCAGGCTGACGAGACGCCCGCCCTCACCGGCGGGCGTTTTTGTTTTCGGCGACGCCGTGGCGCCCGGCGTGGCCCGTTCGCCACGTTTCGGCCTGATTTCTTGACGGCGGTTAGGGATTTCGCTTGCCCGAGAATCACCCTCTGGGCGATAAGTGATTCGTCGTGATTCCAAGGGGTTGTTAAGGAATCTGAATATGGCCGCACAAATGGGAGCATCGGCGGCGGCCGCGCGGGCGCACGAGGAGCTGTACGCCTATTGGGCGCAGCTTCGGCGGAGAGGGCGCTTGCCTGGGCGGGAAGACATCCGGCCCGCCGATTTCAAGCGCCTCCTGCCCACGATCAGCCTGATCGAAGTCGACCGCGAGCCGCTGGACTTCCGGCTGCGGCTGGCAGGCACCGGCCTCTACAGCGTCTATGGCCGCGAGATCACCGGTCGCCGGCTCTCCGAGGTCTACAATTCCGCGGCCACCGATTACTGGCGCCGCGAGCTGGGCTCGCTAGTGGAAAGCCGCCGTCCATCGGTAGGGGTGCACAGCCTCGCCTGGCGCGGCGCGGCCCATATCTCGATCCTCTGGCTCCGCCTGCCGCTGGCCTCCAACGGCACGGACGTCGACATGATTCTCGGCTACGACGCCGTGGTCGGCGTCCAGGGCGACACCGCCAGCGGGATCCGCGCGGCTTAGGGGTTCCAGGAAATCTGGCCCCCCTTCATGATGAGGGAGGGCGAGCCTAAACCGACGCCAGGGCCTCGGCGTCGCGGCGGATGCGGGCGGCCATGGAGGCCAGGCCGTTGGACCTTTGCGCGGAGAGGTGGCCGCTAAGGCCGAGGCGATCGAAGGCGGCCTTGGGGTCGAGTGCGAGGATGGCGTCGGGCTTTTCGCCGGAATACAGGCGCAACAGCACCGCGATCAGGCCCCGCACGAGGTGCGCGTCCGAATCTCCGCGGAACACGATGGAGCCGTCGGGCTGAGGTTCGGTCACCAGCCAGACCTGGCTGGCGCAGCCGCGGACCTTGTTGGCCTCGTTGCGCTCGGCGTCGGTGAGGGGTGCGAGGTCGCGGCCGAGGTCGATCACGTAGCGGTAGCGATCTTCCCAGTCGTCCAGGAAGTCGAACTCCTCAGCGAGTTCATCCAGTCTTTGATCGATCTTGCTCATGTACGTTGGCGACTTAGGCGCCCCGGGCGTTCGGCGCAACGGGTCTTCAGGCCGCGGGCAGCCGGACTTGCGCGGTCATGCCCTCTCCCGGCGACGAAATCAGGCGCAGGCGCCCGCCCATGGCGGTGCAGAGGAGCTCCACGATGGGAAGCCCAAGGCCGGCGCCTTCGCTATGGCGGGTGAGCGCGTTCTCGCCCTGCTCGAAGGGGCGCAACAGCCGCGGGATCTCGTGCGGATCCACGCCGGCGCCCTGGTCGATGATCGACACGGCGACATGGTGGCCCTTGGCGACGGCGCGCACGCGGACGATTCCCCGATCGGGGCTGAAGGTTACAGCGTTCTGCAACAGGTTGGTCAGGACGCTGCGCAAGGCGCGGGCGTCGGCGCGCACATTGGGCAACTGGCCCTGGCCTTCGATCACCACTGAGACGCCGCGCAGGGCGAACTCGTCCTTCAGGTTGTCCAGCACGTCATCCAGGGCGTGGTCGAGGGACTCCTGGCGAAGGTCGAGATCCATGGCGCCGCCTTCCAGGCGAGCGATCTCGAGGACCTGGTTCACCAGTTTCAGCAACCGCGCGCCGCTGGTGCGGATGATGTCGGCGTATTCCTTGTACTGCGGCGCGCCCAGCGGCCCGTAGAGCTCCGAGGCCAGGATCTCCGAGAAGCCGAGGATCGAGTTGAGCGGCGTGCGCAACTCGTGGCTGACCATGCGCAGGAAGGACCGGCGAGCGTCATCCTGCGCAAGCCGCCGGCGCGCGCTGTCGCGGTCTGGCTCTGCCCCGCTACGGGGGGAGGTGGGCGCCGCCTGGGCCATGGAACGCAAAGAGCCTCGCGGTCTGTCCTGGCGATGAGGCTAGAGCCCCGCCGCTTACGATTTCGTTGCGATGAACAAGATGTCGCCATCGACTCACCCAACTTGGGTCGCTCGGTGCGCGAGCGGCCTCGCGGGGACTCACTTGCGTCGCTAGTGTCCGGATCGGAAAAGGTTAATCACCGAGGATCAGCACCGCTCGTGATCGAGAACATGCCAGCCAGGAGCCTGTCGGCGGCCAAGCCGTCCGGCCTGGGACCGGTGCTGGCGATCGCCGGGCTGGCCGTGGCCGCGGCTCTGCTTGTCGTGATCACCGGCGGCGTGCTCGGCCCGCTCGGGCCCTGGTGCCTGACGCCGCTGGCCCTGGCGGCGGCCATGGGGCGTGGCGAGCGCCTCGCGCTCGGCGCCGCCGCATCGCTCACCGCCGTGGGCGTGGCCGCGCTGGGCGGCCTCACTTTCCGGGGCGTCTCGTTCGAGCCTGCTGTCGATGCGGTGCTGTCCGGTTTCGCCTTGGCCTCGGCGATCATCGCCCTGGCGGCAGGGCTGGTGGTGCTTCAGCGGAACCTGGCGCGCGAGGACCAGCGCCGGCGGCTGGAGCTGGCCCGGGCGAGCTTCGCCCTCGACCAGCAGCCTCACCTGCTGATGGCGCTCGACGCCGCAGGACGGATCAGCGCCGCCTGGGGCGTCGAGCCGCGCGGCGCCGTCGGCTATCTGGCCGGGCGTCGCCTGCTGGCCGATCTGGTGGCCGACGTCGACCGCGAGCGCCTCGCCGGCGCCATCGGCGAGGCCCTGGCCCACGGCTCGGCCGAGGTCGGCTTCGCGCCCGCCGTCGAACCCGAGGTCTGGCTGGAGCTTTCCCTGAGGCAGGTCGGGTCGGGGCGGCTGATGGGCTCGCTGCGCGACGCCACGGAGGCCCGGCGGCGCGAGGCCGCCCTGGAGGCCGCGCGCGCCGAGGCAGAGGCGCAGAACACCGGCAAGTCGCGCTTCCTGGCCAATATGAGCCACGAGCTGCGCACGCCCCTGAACGCGATCATGGGCTTTTCCGACATCATGCGGCAGCGATTGTTCGGGCCGCTGTCGGACCGCTACGCCGAATATGCCGACCTGGTGCATGAGGCCGGCGATCACCTGCTGGACCTGATCAACGACGTGCTCGACATGTCGAAGATCGAGGCCGAGCGCTACGAGCTGGCGCGCGAGACCTTCGACGCCCGCGACGGGGTGTCGGGTGTGCTGCGGCTGATGCGGGGCCAGGCCGAGCGGGCGGGCGTGCAACTGCGCGGGCTGCTGCCCAACGATCCGCTGGAAATCCTCGCCGACCGGCGCGCGCTCAAGCAGATCGCCCTGAACCTGGTTTCAAACGCCCTGAAGTTCACGCCGCGCGGCGGGGCGGTCACTGTCGCCCTGCGCGGAGACGACGATGTGCTGGAGCTGGTGGTGGCCGACACCGGCGTCGGGATCGGGGCCGAGGACCTGCAGCGCCTTGGTCGGCCCTACGAGCAGGCCGGCGGCGCGGCTCAGAAGGCGGCCGGCGTGGGGTTGGGGCTGTCGCTGGTCCGTTCCTTCTCGCGGCTCCACGGCGGCGAGATGATCATCGAGAGCCAGCTCGGGGAGGGCACCACCGTGACGGTGCGTCTGCCGGTTATAGAGCCGTCTTCCGTCGCTTAGCGTGGCGGCCTAGCGAGCGGCGACCTGCAGGAAGGCGCGGCCGGCCGCGAAATCGCCGACCTCCACATAGGCGCGGCGAATGGTGTCGCGGCCTGGTCCCGAGAACAGGAATTCGACGGCCACCGCCTCGCGCGGGTCGAGTTCGGCGAGCGCCTTGGCCGCCTCATTGGGGAAGCGGAAGGCCCAGCCCGACTTCGAACCGGCGGGGAGCAGGTCGGCGCCGGCCGTGCTGCGGGCCTCCGCCGAATAAACGATCTGCCCGCTGGCCGGCGGCAGGCGCCTGGACAACGGAAGGGTGCTGATCGACTGGCCGCGCATGTCGAGATGGGGCCCAAGGGTCGTATCTGCGTCGCGCAAAACCAGCCGAGCGGCGAAGGGCGCGCGGCCGTCCCGGAAGACGGCGATGGCCAGCAGGTTGGCTGCGCCGTCGCGGCCGGCAAGCCCGAAGATCATGCGATCGGCGCCGAAGCTGGCCGACTGCTGCAGCCGCCATCGCATCGCCGTGCTCCCGGTTCGGTCGGCCCGCCACTCAGAGATTTCTCCAGGATAGCTCATGCGGCTGAGCTGGGCGTAGGCCTCGTAGGCGCTGCGCACGCGCGATGCGGCCACGGCAAGGTCCGCCGATGCGCACGGCGTCGACGCCGCCTTGGCGGTTGCACGCCGCTCGACGCTGGCCAGGACGGCCTTGCTGGCGCCGGCCCGCAGCGCCGCCCCCTGGGCCTGCATGCGCCCGGCCGCCAGGGCCGCGCTGACCGCAGGTTCGAACAGGCCGCACCTCTGGTCGGCGGCGGCCATCACCGTGCGCTCGTAGAAGAGGTCCGCGGCTCCCGCCGCCGAAACACCAGGCGCAGCAAGGACGCACCCCGCCGCAGCTAACCCCATCCATCCACACACGACGGGCCGCGCGTTTCTGCGCGTACTCGTCATGCCTTTTGTTTTTCTCGTATAGGTTGGCGGCTAACCTAAGAAATTAGCGTTTTCGTTCGATTATCGAGACTGGTTAATGCTGCTTTCCACGGACATCTGGGTCGCCGCGCTGATCCGCCGGGTCGAACTCGGCGGCGGCTTTGCGGTGGTGGGGCGCAAGGGCGACGCGCGGGCCGGCAGCGTGCTGGTGAAGGTGCTCAATCGCAGCGACGGCACCGCCCGGCTCTATGCCGAGGCGACCCAGGGCGACGGCGAGCGGATCTGGATGCGCCCGGCGCTCTCGGACCAGGAGCCCGACCTGGACCGCTATATCGAGCGCGCCGTGCGGATCGATCCGGACATATGGGTCGTCGAGATCGAAGACCGCGAAGGGCGGCATTTCCTGACCGAGCCGGTGGAGCAGGGTTAGGGCGGAACTGGCCTGGTCGGATGGGCGGCCAAGGCGCTCCCGGCGGCCGGATTAACCGCGCTTCTCAATCGCACCTTAGGCATGCGCGTGGGACACGATAGGACTTTCGCCGGCGCAAGCGCTTCCTGCCATGCTCTTCCTGCTGAACGACGTCGTCTTCAATCTCGAAGGGTTGAAGCCGTGGCCCAAGATCAGCCAGCGGGCGTTTCAGGCCCTGCCGTTCAACGTGATCAGCCGGCTCGGGCAGGAGCTCTATTCCGAAGAGCCGCTGCTGCATTTCGACCGGCCCGAGCGCGGTCGGCGGCTGGCGACCCTCATCCTGGCCAAGGCGCCCTCGATCAACGCGGCGCTGTTCGTGGCGCCGCGTTATGGCTGCGCGCCGGAAGAGGTGAGCATCCGCTACGCCAATCTCGACTTCACGGTCATGGCGCGGCTGTCCAGCCGGCAGGCGGCCGGCGAGATGGATACCCTGGCCACCGATCGCGAGGTCTGGCGGCGGCTGGCCGCCTGAGCCGCAGCGGGAACGTGCTGGCGGCGGCGGCCGTTGGCCTTCCATGCCGCCCGCCGCACCCGCTGCACCGTCCCTGGACCTGGAGCCGATGGAGGCGCTGCTGGTCGAGCGCCTGCCGGGCGACGAGGGCTGGCGTTTCGAACCGAAGTGGGACGGCTTCCGCTGCCTGGCGTTCCGGTCGGACGGGGAGGTCGAGTTGCGGTCCAAGTCGGGCAAGCCGCTCGGCCGCTATTTTCCGGAAATCGTCCGGATGCTGGGGAGCCTGCCCGCGCAGCGCTTCGTGCTGGACGGCGAGCTGACCATCGCCATAGACGGGCGGCTGTCGTTCGAGGCGCTGCAGATGCGGCTGCATCCGGCCGCCAGCCGGGTCAGCCGGCTGGCCCGGGAGACGCCGGCGCAATACGTGCTGTTCGACTGCCTGGCCGATGCGCAGGGGCGGAACCTCATGGGCCAGCCGCTGACGGTGCGGCGGCGCGCGCTCGAGAAACTGTTCGGCGACCTTGGTGACCGGCCCGAACTGCGGCTTTCTCCGCAGAGCGCAGACCTTGCGCAAGCGCGGCGTTGGCTGGCCGGCTCGGGAGCGGACCTCGACGGGGTGATCGCCAAGCGGGCGGACGATCCCTATCGGCCGGGCGAACGGGCGATGCTGAAGATCAAGCGCTTGCGGACGGCCGATTGCGTGGTGGGCGGGTTCCGCTACGCCAGTGACGCCCGGGAGGTCGGTTCGCTGCTGCTCGGCCTCTACGACGATGCCGGATTGCTCGACCATGTCGGCTTCACCTCGGGCCTGGCCCGCGCCGAGCGGCCGGCGCTGACCAGGCGGCTGGAGGCGCTGGCCGAGCCGCCGGGCTTCACCGGCAAGGCGCCGGGCGGGCCGAGCCGCTGGACCACCGAGCGCACCGCCGAGTGGACGCCGCTGCGGCCCGAACTGGTGGTGGAAGTCCGCTACGACCATGTCACCGGCGATCGCTTCCGGCATGGAACCCGGCTGCTGCGCTGGCGTCCCGACAAGGCGCCGCGGCAATGCCGGATGGATCAGCTCGCCGCCCCGGCGGCCGTCGACGCGGTCGAACAGGCGATGGGCTGAGCGCGCCGGCTTCGCACAGGCCAAAAGGGGTGCTATCGCCGCCTGATGAGCACTTCTCCCGCCGCCGAGGCCGCGCGCCGCCGCACCTTCGCGATCATTTCCCATCCCGACGCCGGCAAGACGACCCTGACGGAAAACCTGCTGCTGGCCGGCGGGGCGATCCGGGCGGCCGGCGCGGTGCGCGCCCGCGGCGAGAACCGCCGCACCCGTTCCGACTGGATGAAGATCGAGCGCGAGCGCGGCATCTCGGTCTCGGCCAGCGTCATGACGTTCGACCACGACGGCCTGATGTTCAACCTGCTGGACACACCCGGCCACGAGGACTTCTCCGAAGACACGTACCGGACCCTGACCGCGGCCGACGCGGCCGTCATGGTGCTGGACGCCGCCAAGGGCATCGAGCCCCAGACCCTGAAGCTCTTCGAGGTCTGCCGCCTGCGCGACATCCCGATCGTGACCTTCATCAACAAGATGGACCGCGAGGCCCAGGACCCCATCGAACTGCTGGACGAGATCGCCTCGAAGCTGGCGCTCGATCCGGCGCCGCTGTTCTGGCCGGCCGGCTCGGGCGGGCGGTTCAAGGGGATGCTGGACCTGCGCAGCCAGCAGTTCGTGCCGTTCTCCAAGAACCGCGACGAGGGCCACCCGGACCCGGTCGCCTTCGGCGGCAACGCCATCGTCAGCTATCTCGATCCCGAAGAGCAGGGCGAGCTGGAAGAGAGCGCGATGCTGGTCCAGGAGGCGTCCAAGCCCTTCGACCCGAAGTCCTTCCTGGAAGGTCACATGACGCCGGTGTTCTTCGGTTCGGCCCTGCGCCACTTCGGAGTTGACCAACTGCTGGCGGGCCTGGGCGCCTACGCCCCGCCGCCCAAGGCCGTGGCGGCGGTGAAGAGCGGCGAGCCGACCCACGTCGCCCCGGGCGATCGCGAAGTGACCGGCTTCGTCTTCAAGGTGCAGGCGAACATGGACCCGAACCATCGGGACCGGATCGCCTTCCTGCGCCTGACCTCGGGCAAGTTCCAGCGCGGCATGAAGCTGAAGGTGCAGAACACCGGGCGCCAGCTTTCGGTCAACGCGCCGATCATGTTCTTCGCTTCGGACCGCGAACTGGCTGAGGAAGCTTTCGCCGGCGACGTCATCGGCATTCCCAACCACGGGGTGCTGCGGGTGGGCGACAGCCTGTCGGAAAGCGGCCTGCTGCGGTTCGCCGGCCTGCCCAACTTCGCGCCGGAAATCCTGCAGCGCGTGCGGGTCAAGGATCCGCTGAAGGCCAAGCATCTCAAGAAGGCGCTGGAAGGCCTGGCCGAGGAGGGCGTCACCCAGCTCTTCCGGCCGGTGATCGGCTCGGACTTCATCGTCGGCGCCGTTGGCCAACTGCAGTTCGAGGTCATGGCCGACCGGCTGGCCAACGAGTACCAGCTCGAGGTGATCTTCGAGCCGGCGCCCTATTCCGAGGCGCGCTGGCTGTCGGGCGAGAAGGCCGACGTCGAGGACTTCGCGAACAAGCACAAGGGCGCGATGGCCGCCGACATCGACGAGCAGCCGGTGTTCCTGGCCAAGTCCTCCTGGGAAATCGGCTATGTCGGCGAGCGCTTCCCGAAGGTCGGGTTCGAACGCTCGAAGGAACGGGCCTAGTTCACGACCTTCCGGATGATCGGGTTCACGCCCGGTTCGAAGCGGAAGCCGGGATTGGCGGCGATGAACTCGTCCGTGGCGGTCTTGCAGCCGCCGTAGTCGTTGTAGTCGTCCAGCATCATCACCCCGCCGGTCGACAGCCGCTCGGCCACCGATTCCAGGCAGAACTTCACCGGGTCGTACCAGTCGCAGTCGATGTGAGCGAAGGCGACGCTCTTCGACCCCGCGGTCGGCCAGGTGTCCTCGAACAGGCCTTTGACCAGGGCGATCTGCTGGCCGTCGACCGCCAAGCCGTGGCGTTCGAAGGTCGCGATCACGTCGGCATAGAGGTCGTCGCGATAGCCGTAATAGGAATCGCCGCCGATCCCCTTGGACTCGCCGGCGGCGATGGTCTCGTAGCGTTGCTTGGACTTGGCGTCGTCCTTCTCGGAGGTTGGGGGAGGGATCATGGCGAAGACGTCGAAACCGGCGAACCGGTGACCCGCCGCCGTCGCCTGCTTGGCCAGCAGGACCGCCGAGCCGCCGAGGGCGACGCCGAACTCCAGCACATCGCCCGGAACGTCGAGCCTGAGGGTCTCGCGCAGGGTTCCCTCCAGGCGGTTGAGCTTGTCGGGGGTGAGGTAGGTGAGCCGCTCGTCGCGAATGCGCCGTGCATCGGCGCTGAGACTCACGGCATTCAAGCGTCGGACCAAACCTGTGATGGGGTTCATGTGCGCCTCCGTTGCCCGGAAAGCGTCCCCAGCAATTGAGGCGGAAACAAGCGCGATTGTGTGAAAGTCGGCAGACCCCCAGCGTCGGCCTCAACGTTAAGCAAGAACCGGGCCGAGTATGGTCACGGGTCGTACACAAGAAATTTAGGCTTTGTTAACCATAGCTGCGCCGTTAACCACTTGTTTACGATGGCGGCTCCGGGTTTGCTCGGTCTGGTCTGAACCCTTTGGGCGCGTCTCGTGTTGAGACGGCAGGGTGATCGGAGCCTTTGGATGTTCGAGCTCGGTCGAGAACTGAAGCGACTGTTCGGAGCGGACGTCATCCATCCGCCGCGCGACGGGCTGACGGGAGGCGACGCAGCCCTGCTGGAGCTGCTCGATCTGCGCATGATCGCCCAGGAAGGTCGCGCGGCCGACACCGCCGCCGGGCGCGTCGGCGCCAAGGACAAAGCCCAGCGCCGGCTGGAGAGCGCCATCGTCTGGCGCGAGGTCGCACGCCGGTCCGGCGAGGCCTCGATGCTTCGCAAGGCCGCCTCGACCGCCGAGGCGGCCGCCGAGGCCTTCGGCAGGGAGCGCCGGCCGGATGGCTGGGCGCGGGCCCGCTGCGAGCAGGCCTTCTGCGCCATGCTAGGCGCCGAGCTTTTCGGGGACGAGGGATTGAACGCGGCCGCCGAGGTCGCCTTCCGCGAGGCGCGCGCTGCGGCCCGCGGCGGCCTGGCCCTGCCGTTGGCCGACCTGGGAATCGCCGCCATCGAGGCGCGCGAGCAGATGACCTTCGCCGACGCCCGCGCGGCCCGCGCCGCAGCGGGCCGGTTCGCCGCGCCGATCGCCGGGCTGCAGAGCCTGACCAAGCGCTGCCGGGCCGCGCGCCTGCTGGCGGTCGAGGCGCGGCTGGTGCTGGCCGACATCCTGATCGCATGGGGCGCGCGGCTGCGCGACGCCGAGCTGCTGACCATGGCCCGTGACGAGTCCGAGCGGGCGCTCAAGGGCCTCGACAGCACCTTCGAACCCCTGAGCTGGGCGCGAGCCGCGGCCCTGCGCGGCCAGGCCATGGCGCTGCTGGGCGAGGTGGCGGGGGACGTCGAGAGCCTCGCCCTGGCCGTGACCGCCTTGGCCGACGTGGTCGGCGAACTTTCCCGCGAGCACAGTCCGCTGGACTGGGCCAAGGCCCAGACGGCGCTTGCGCAAGGCCTGCAGGCCCTCGGCGAGGCCGGCGCTTCCGAGCGTGCCTACGAGCAGGCCGTCACCTGCTACGACCGCGCGGCCCACGTCCTGCGCAAGGCGCCGGGGCTGGCGCTACGGGCCCTGGGCGCCTCGAACCGCGCGCTCTGCCTGGCGCGTTCGGCCGAGCTTTCCGGCGACCTGACCGTGCTGGACGCGGCCGAGGCGGCCTTCAAGATAGAGCTGGCCGCAATCTCGGCCCGGCGCGACCCGGCGGCCTGGGCCCTGCTGCAGGTGAACCTGGCGCGCCTCTATGAAGCCCGGATCGACATCACCGGCCAGGACCACGGCGAACGCGCCTCCGCGGCCATGGCGCTCAGCGCCGCCTTGGACGTCTTCGGGGAACTGGGCCTGCGCTCGCTGAGCGTGATCGCCGCCGACGCTCTGGACCGCCTGGCCGGCGCAGGAACTCCCGCCCGTCCTCTGTGATCGGTTGCACTTCTCCGGCGCGCTCGCCAGCATAGGGCGAGCAGCTTCGGGGGGAGCATGAGTAAGCGGATATGGGCCGCCGTATTGGCGGCAGCCTGCGTGCAGCCGATCACAGCGCAGGCACAGGACACCAAGCCGGATTGGCTGAAGCCGCCGTCGCCGGAAGACATAATGGCGGTCTGGCCGACGGACGCCTGGAAGAGGGGGCTGGGTGGCCAAGCGATCATTGCCTGCAAGGTCAACCTGTACGGCGCGCTCTTCGATTGCCGGGTCGCCGCCGAAACGCCTGCCGGCGCCGGATTCGGAAGCGCCGCCTTGGGGCTCGCCCCACAGCTATTGATGAAGCCGGCCACCCACGACGGCAAGCCCGTGGTGAGCGAGGTCAGGGTCCCGTTCAATTTCCAGAAGCCCGGCCTCTCGACGGGAACGCGAATCCCTGGGGCCGGGCCGTATGCGATGCCGACTCGCCGTGCTCTGAGCAACGTCAATTGGAGTTCCGCCCCCTCATACTCGCAGGTGGCCGGCGCTTATCCCGAGGAAGCCAGGGCCAAGGACGTGGGCGGTCGGGTGACCCTGAACTGCGCTTTCAAGGGCGAGGGGCGTCTTAGCGGCTGTGAGACGGTGAAAGAGGAGCCCGAACGTCTCGGTTTCGCGAAGGCGGCGAAGTCGCTGTCGGACGCTTTCGTCGGTCCTGCGGTCCTGGACGACGGAATGAAGACCGCCGGCATGCTCACTCAATTATCCTTCACCTTCGCGCCGGAAATGCTCGATCCGTCCAAACGACTGGTCGGCAAGCCAGTCTGGGCGTCGATGCCCTCGGGAATCGACTTCGCCGAGGCCTATCCGAAAGCGGCGGTGAAGGCCGGCGTCACGACCGGCAAGGCGCTTCTGTCATGTGAGGTCGGCCCAGGCGGACGGCTTGTCGACTGTTCAGTGCAGAGTGAGGAACCCGCGGCCTTGGGTTTCGGAGACGCGGCGCTCGCTATCTCGGACGGCTTTCGGGTTCGCCAATGGTCGATGGAAGGACTGCCGGTGGTGGGCGGGAGGATTCGCGTACCGATCCGCTACCAGGAACTCGATCCAGCGCCCGCGCCAGCACCCGCCCCGGCGGCTCCCTAAGCGGCCATGTCCCCGGCGTTGCGGCGCATCCGCCAGAAACGGAGGGTGCGCTGGGCCGCTTCACGGGGCAGGTTCTCATAGAGCTCGCCGTACTCGCGCGCCCGGCCCATGGCGTTGGCGTCGCGGTCGAGAATCAGCACGGCGAAGGTCAGGTAGAGCGAGCGGTCGAAGTCGGCCGCCTTGCAGACGATGGAGAGGGCGTCCAGCTCCCGGCGCTCCATGATCCGCTTGACCGTATGGAAGTCGACCTCGGCCAGTTCGCTGAGCGCCACCAGGAACTTGGTGGTCTCGCGTGCGCGCAGGAAGCCGGCCAGGAGCTGGGGCGTGATCGCCCCGCGCAGCCGCAGCAGCCGAATCTGCTTTTCCGCCTCTGCATAGTCCGGGGGCAGCGCGCCGTCGCGGGCGGCGACCTGCTTGCGGCCGGCGGCCAGGGCGGCGTCCAGTTCGGCGGGATCGAGGCTGTCGTTGCGCGCGAGGATTTCGCCGCGCAGCCGGGCCTCGACCACGAAGTACATCTCGTTCAGCAGATCGATCGGCAGGGTCTGGCGCTTGACGACCGCGGCGTGCAGGGCCGGGTTCTCGACCGCGCGGTCGACCACGGCCTCGTGGGTTTCGCGCGACATCAGCGCGCCCTCGTTGGCCAGCAGCACCCCGAGCGTGGCGTCGTCGCCGCGCTCGACGATGGCCTCGGAGACCGCCTCCGACACCATGGGCCGTTGCGAGATGGCGCGCAGGTGGTCCTGGCCCCGCGTACGGGCGACCGACAGCAGGTCGTCCTCGGTGAGCGCGCTGGAGCTGGTCAGCACCGGGCGGGCGACTTCGATGGAGACGTCGCGGGCCAGGTCGCGCAGCAGGCCGCGCGGCGGGCTGGCGGCGGCGGCCATGCGGCCGGCCAGTTCCAGGCGGACCGCTTCCTCCATCTCGCCCGCGAGCTGGCTCAGCACCTCGTCGAACAGCTCGAGCTCGTCGCCCCGCCGGACTTCTTCTCTGGCGAAGAAAAGGTCGGTGACACCCCGCAGCAGTTCGCGGCGACGCTCGCTGGACGGCTCCTTGGCCATCTCGATCAGGTCGTGAAGCTTGCTGCGGGCCATGGACGAATCTTGCGGGAGAGACGCCGTCAGAGTTAACCGCCTTGGCTTAATCCTCGCCTAACGGCTGAGCTTAACGACCTCTCCACCAGGAAAGGCCCGCCCGCTCGGCCAGCTCCAGCAGGGCGTGCAGGGCCACGCCCATGATCCCCAGCACGACAAGGGCCGCGATCATCCGCGCGGTCTGCAGCTTGTTCCCGGCGTCCAGGATCTGCCAGGCCAGGCCACGAACCCCGCCCGAACCGGCTCCGAACTCGGCGACCACCGCCCCGATGATGGCGAGGCCCGCCCCGACCTTGTGGCCCTCCAGCAGGAAGGGCACCGCTGAGGGCAGGCGCAGCCGCATGACCCGGCTCCAGCGCCTTGCGCCATAGAGATCGAACAGGCGCTCCAGGTCCGGATCGGCGGCGCGCAGGCCGGTCACCGCACCCGAGAAGATCGGGAAGAAGGCGACGAGCACGGCGAGGGCGACGATCGCCCGCTCCGGATGGTCGATGCCGGCCCAGATCAGCACCAGCGGCGCGATGGCCACGACCGGCGTCACCTGCAGGACCGAGGCGAGCGGGCGAACCGCCGCCTCCAGCAAGGGGTTCAGCCCGACAACGACCGCCAGGCCGGTGGCGATGAGGCTGGCGATCACCAGGGCGACGACGGCCGTCGAAAGGGTGATCCAGGCTGCGCCGAGCAGGCTGGGCAGGTTCTCGGCCAGGGCGGTCGCCACGCCCGAGGGCGGGGGTAGGAAATAGGCCGGTACGCCCATCGCCCGCACGGCGGCTTCCCAGGCCGCCAGCAGGATGACGACCAGCAGGGCGGGCGCGAGGATCTTGCTCATGCCGCCGCCTGCATGCCGAGGGCCAACAGGCCGGAGACTTCTTCGGCCGCCTCGCGGAAGACGTCCTGGGTCCGGAAGCCGGCGGGACGGGGCAGCGGCGCGTCGATCTGCGCGATCCCGGCGATGCGGCCCGGGCCACGGGTCAGGACGGCGACGCGGCTCGCCATGTAGGCCGCCTCCTCGACATTGTGGGTGACGAACACGATCGCCGGCTTCGAGACCTCCCAGAGCGCCAGCACGTCGTCGGCCAGGGTGCGGCGGGTGATCTCGTCGAGGGCGGCGAACGGCTCGTCCAGCAACAGCAGCCGCGGCTCGGTGACCATCGCCCGCGCCAGCGACACCCGCATGGCCATGCCGCCGGACAGCGCGGCAGGGCGCATCCTCTCGGTTCCGGCCAGGCCGACGCGGGCCAGGGCCTCGGCTGCGCGGTCATAGGCCTCGCGCTTGGCCATGCCGCCGAGTTCGAGGGGCAGGGCGACATTGGCCTGGGCCGACAACCAGGGCGCCAGGGTCGGCGCCTGGAACACCACCGCCGTCTCGCCTCGCCGGGTGGTGCGGCGCACCTCGCCGCGGGTCGGCTGCTCGAGGCCTGCGAGCAGGCGCAGGGCGGTGGACTTGCCGCCGCCGGAGGGGCCGACCAGGGCGAGGATCTCGCCAGGCGCGATGGAAAGGCTTACCGGCCCCAGCGCCAGGCCCCGGCCAGGATAGACGACCTCGACGTCTTCGAAGGAGACCAGGCTCGCGCGTTTCGCGGTGAGCGTCGGCGCACGCATCGGCTACTTCGCCGCCGGCGTCACGAAGTCGAGGGTGTAGGCCTTCTTGTAGTCCAAGTCCTTCGGATAGACGCCCTGGTCGGCGGCGACCTTGAAGAACTCGGCCCAGCGGGCGTCGGTCATGACCCCGACGCCGGCGGTCTGGGCGTCGCCGGAATCCACGATGCCGTAGGACTTCATCTTGGCGCGCGCCTGGTCGAGGACGTCCTGGGTCATCTCCGGATTGTCCTTCTTGATCAGGGCGTCGCCGGGGGCGGCGTCGCCATCGAGATAGCTCTTCCAGCCGGCGGCCGAGGCTTCGACGAAGGCCCGCACCGCGGCCGGGTTCTTCTGGATCAGGCTGTCGGGGACCAGGATCATGGTCGCGTAGCCGGGATAACCCTCGTCGGCGAGCAGGAAGACCTTCGGCTTGAGGCCCGCCTGCTTCTCGATGGTGTAGGGCTCGGAGGTCACGTAGCCCTGCTGCACCACGCGCTTGTCGGCCAGGAATGGGGCGGCGTTGAAGGTGTACTTGCGGATCTGGTCGTCGGTGAAGCCGTATTTCGACTTCAGCCAGACCCAGAAGGCGGTGACCGAGGCGTCGGACAGGAGGATCGGCCGGCCCTTCAGGTCCGCGATCTTCTCCAGCCCCTGGTCGGGGTGGGCGATCAGGACCTGCGGGTCCTTCTGCATCATGGCCGCGACGGCCTTCACCGGGATGTTCTCCTTGGCGAGGTTCATCACGATGAAGCTGTTGGAGCCCATGCCGGCCTCCACCGCGCCGGAGGCGAGCAGTTGGGGCACGTTCACGCCGGGACCGCCCTGGACGATCTGCACGTCCAGGCCGCGCTTGGCGTACTCGCCCGTGGCCACCGCCTGGTAGAAGCCGCCCTGTTCGGCCTGGGCGCGCCAGTCGGTGGCGAAACGGATGACGGTCTTGCCTTCCGAAGTCGCGGCGTCCTCCTTCTTGCCTGGGGAACAGGCGCAGACGAGAGCCGCAAGCGCGACGGCGGCGAGACGCAGGACTTTCATGGACACCCCCCAGACCAAAGCCGGCCGGGAGCCTATGCGCAGGCGCGCGTCGTTCCAAGCCGCGAGCGACGGGAAAACGAGCCTTTAGGCGGCGATGGCCGAGGCGTCGCGTCCCAGCCACCTGGCGAGCGCAGCATGCAGCGCCGGGATCTGGATGGGCTTGCCGACGGTGGCGTTCATGCCGGCCTCCAGGCAGGCGGCCTCCATCTCCGGCATGACATCGGCGCTCATGGCCAGTATCGGCAGGGTCGCGTTCTCGCCGCCCAGGGCCCGTATGGCCCGGCTGGCCTGCAGGCCGTCCATACGTGGCATATGCACGTCCATGAGGATCAGGTCGAAGGCGCGGGAGGCGGCGGCGGTGACGGCCTCTTCCCCATCTTCGGCCAGGGTGACCTCGCATCCGAGGATGTCGAGCACGGTCGCGGCCAACTCGCGATTGGCCGGATGGTCGTCGACGAGAAGCACCTTGGCCGCGAGCGGCTGGACGGGGGACTCCGGCGCTGCTTGGGTCTGCGCGTCCGCGACCGGGGCGGGAATCTCGATGCCGAAGACGGCCCCGGCGCCGGACGGAGGCTCGACCGCGATGTGGCCGCCCATCAGTTCGACAAGGCCCTTGCAGATCGCTAATCCCAGGCCCGTGCCGCCGTGAGTGCGGCTGACCGATGCGTCCCCCTGGCTGAAGCGCTTGAACAGCCGCGCGGCCCGGTCGGGGGTCAGCCCCACGCCGGTGTCGCTGACCCGGAAGCGGAGGGCCATGTGATCGCCCTGCGCGATGGCCTGGGCCTCCAGGCTCACCCGGCCATGGTCGGTGAACTTGATGGCGTTGGAGAGCAGGTTCAGCAGGATCTGGCGGACCCGCAACTCGTCGATCATCACCGTCCGGTCGACGGGGCCGATGAAGCTGAGCCGAAGGTCGAGGCCCTTGAGCTTGGCCGCTTCGGCCACGATCGCCAGAGTTTCCTGCACGAGGGCCCGCGGAACCGTGGGGACGGGATTGAGCGTGACCTCCCCGGCCTCGACCTTCGAGAAATCCAGTATGTCGTTGACGACGCTCAGCAGGGACGCGCCGGCGCGGTCGATCAGGGATAGTTGCCGGCGGGCGTGCTCGGGCAGGTCCTCGCGGGTCAGCAACACCTCGGTGAAGCCGACGATGGAGGTCATCGGGGTGCGGATCTCGTGGCTCATGGTCGCCAGGAATTCCGTCTTGGCCTTGCCGGCGGCGAGGGCGCGGTCCTGCGATGCGCGCGCCGCTCGCGTCCGCCCGATCCACAGGCGCTTCATCCGCTTCTGTTCGAAAATCGCCATGGCGGTGGTCAGGCTGGTGAAGAAGCAGAGGGCGACGAGGAACTGCATGGCGCGGGTGCGTTCCATGACGCTCCAGGAGACGCCTTCGGCAAGGGGCGCCTGCACCACCATGATGGAGGCGGTGACTCCCATGATCAGCGCGGCGATCGCCGCCCCGCGCGGCCCAAGGCGGAAGGCGACCAGCGTCATGGCCGGGAAGAACAGCAGCACCAGGGGAAAGCGCATCGGCGTGAAGGCTATGACGCCCGAGGCCGCCACCAGGGCGTAGAGGGCCAGTTCCTCGATGGCCGGCCGCTGGAACTCCCGCATCAGGCCTGGGCGGGCCGCCAGCAGGATGGCCGGCAGCACGATCACCATGCCCAGGGCGTGGCCGTAGAACCAGTTCGCCAGCACGGTGTCGAAGCTGTGGCCGTAGAGGGTAAGGACGTCGGCCGCCAGAAGGGCGCTGAGGCTGGTCGCCGGTGCGACGGCGAGGCCGATCAGGCGGGCAAGGCGCGAGAGAGTGGTGAGCCGCAGGGCTGGGCCGCAGACCTTTACGGCCAACCAGGCCGTGAACGCCGCCTCGCCGATGGTCAGGATGGGGAAGGTCAGCGCATGGACCAGCGAGTTGCCCAGCACCAGATTGCACCCGAACTGGAACGTCCAGCACAAGGCGCCCAGGCCGAGGCTCCAGCGGCGCGGGAGCATCAGGAAGCCGGCGGCGAGCACGCCACCGCCCAGCCAGACCGTGGCGATCCCTTCGCCCTCACGCGTCAGCACCAGGCTGAATGCGGTGCTCAACATGAACAGGGCGGCGAGGCAGCCGCCAAGCGCCAGGTAATGAATTCGGCCGTTGCGGGCGGACATGGGACTTCCCGGGAGGGTTCGGGAAATCCTTCCGCGGACTTGGAAAACAAGGGCTTAAGACTTCGCCTTGGGAGACAGTATGTCGCATGGGCGACAAGCTCTCCGGGCGGCCCAGCGCCATGGGACGATCCGGTGGACAACCTGTGCAGGGCATGGGGATCGCGGCGCGGCGGCGGCGAACTTGTCCACAGGAGCGGGAATCTGTGCGCAGCTCTCGCGGGGATCGTTCCTGACCCCTGTTACGCCGTCGCGATCCATGCGACCTGCTATGGCTCTGATTATGGTTAAGAGGGAGCGGCCCTTGAGCGCGCGCACGGTGGCGTTGCTGGCCCTGGTCTGGGCGCTGGCTGCTGGCGCGCAGGCGGCTGAGCTGACCGCCGCCCAGCGGCGCGCCGCGAACGCGGCGGGCCTGCCGCCATCGGCGGTCGTCTTCGCCAGCCCGGAGATGATCGTGGCCATCCGCGACCGGGGCGCGCGAAGCTCGGGCGGCGGCCTCTTCGAAGGCGTGACGCTGCAGGGCGAGGTGATCTCGCAGCGGGCGGGCGAAGCGCTCGGCTACCGCTCCATGCGCTCGACCCTCAAGATCGACTGCGTCCGGCGACGCGACCTCGTGACCCGGATGACGGTCTATGCGCAAGCTGGCGCCAAGGGCCTGGCCATCGCGCGGCAGGTTCCCGGCGACTGGGCCCAGCCGTCGCCGGGCGCCTATCTCGCCGCGGTCAATCGCGCGGTCTGCGGGACAGCGCCGGTGGTGGCGGAGACGCGAGGGAAGGCGCTTCCACGGTCTCGGCCGGAAACGGGGCGCGGGGAAGCGGCGCATGTCCCACAGCCTGCTCCGCCCGCGGCCGTGACCTTGAGCGATGATCCCGACGCGCCGATGGCCACCGCCATCGAAGCGGGCTTCCGGACGGCGCCTGCGCGGCCGCCGGTGCTCGCGGCCTCCGCCGCTCAGCCGCCGGCCCTGAGAGGTCGCGTGGCTGATCCCGCCTCGCCGAAGCCCGCCGCCCGCAAGCCTGCGCCGCGTCTCAGTACGCCAGGCAAGGTCGCCGTGCAGGTGGCCGCATCGCCGACCGAGCGGCAGGCGAAGGAGGCCCTGGCCAGGCTGAAGGGGCGGATAGCCCGGCCGCTCTCGACCGAGGTGCAGACTGCGGTGGTCGAGGGCCGTACCTACCACCGAGCGATCGTCAGGGGCTTCCAGACCCGCGCCGAGGCGCAGGTGTTCTGCGCCTCGATCGGCGGCGGCTGCTTCGTGCGTTAGCGCGCGAGCGCTTCGCGGCGTTCTTCCAGCTCGAGCCACTCCTCCTCGGCCGAGCCGAGCTGGTCGCGCGCTGCTTCCAGGGCCGCGCTGATGCGGGCGAAGCCGGCGGGATCGCGCGTGTAGAGGCTCGGATCGGCCAGGTCGGTTTCCAGCTTGGCGATCTTGTCCGGGAGGCCGGCGATCAGGGCGTCCAGCTCCTGCAGCCGACGCTGATCCTTGTAGGAGAGCTTGGTGGGCTTCGACGGCTCGGCCCGCGGGGCGGCCGGCTTGGGCGTGGGCGCCGGCGCGGCGGCGCCGTCGGCGACGGATTTGAAGAAACCGGGGTTCTGAGAGAGGAAATCCTGCCAGCCGCCGGGGGTCTCGACCACCCTGCCATGGCCGTCCAGGGCGATGGTCGAGGTGGCCAGGCGGTCGACGAAGTCGCGGTCGTGGCTGACGAGGATCAGGGTGCCCTCATAATCGGCCAGCAGGTCCTCCAGCAGGTCCAGCGTGTCCATGTCGAGGTCGTTGGTCGGTTCGTCCAGCACCAGCAGGTTGGCCGGCGTCGCCAGAGCCCGAGCCAGCAGCAGACGGTTGCGCTCGCCCCCGGAGAGGCTTCGCACCGGCTGGCGAATCTGACTGTCGGTGAACAGGAACTCCTTGGCGTAGGCGGCGACGTGCTTGGGCTGGCCGCGGACCATGACCTGGTCGCCGCCCAGCGGGGTGAGCACGTCGCGCAGACTCATCTCCGGCTTCAGGTCGGCGCGGCCCTGGTCGATATAGGCGATCTCCAGGTTCACCCCGAGGTTCACGGCCCCGGCGTCGGGGGCCAATTCGCCCAGCAGCAGCTTGACCAGCGTGGTCTTGCCCGCGCCGTTGGGGCCGACGATGGCGACGCGGTCGCCGCGCATGATGCGGGTGGAGAAGTCCTTCACCAGCGTCCGCTCGCCGAAGGACTTGGCGATGTTCTTCACCTCGGCCACCCGCTGGCCCGAGAGGCCCGAGCTCGCCAGGCCCATGGAGAGGTCGCCGCGCACTTCGCGCATCCGCTCGACCTTGACCTTGCGCAGCTCCATCAGCGCCCGGCGGCGGCCTTCGTTGCGGGCGCGGCGGGCGGTGACGCCGCGGCGCAGCCAGTACTCTTCCTTTTCGAGCTGCTTATCGAGCCGCCGGGCTTCCTCGGCCTCGGCGGCAAGGATGCGCTCGACCCACTCGTCGAAGGCGGCGAAGCCCTTGTCGAGCCGCCGGACCTTGCGGTGCTCCAGCCAGAAGCAGCGGTTGGTGACGCGTTCCAGGAAGGCGCGGTCGTGGCTCACGATCACCAGGGCGGCGCGGGAACTGGCGAGCTCGGCCTCCAGGGTCTCGATGGCCAGGATGTCCAGGTGGTTGGTCGGCTCGTCCAGCAAGATGACATCCGGCTCCTCCGCGAAGGCGCGGGCCAGCGCCACGCGCCGGATCTCGCCGCCAGAGAGGCCCCGGGCAGGCTTGGCCGGATCGACGCCGAACAGCTCAAGCGCCGCCTCGCCGCGGTGCGGTTCGGCCCCGCCGGCGACCACGTAGTCCAGCAGGGTCTCGCCGGCGATGTCCGGCTCCTGCGGCACATAGGCGATGCGGGTGGCCGGCTGGATGGTGCGTTCGCCGTCGTCGGCCTGGATGGCGCCGGCCAGGATCTTCAGCAGGGTCGATTTGCCCGCCCCGTTGCGGCCGACCAGGCAGGCGCGCGAGCGCGGCTCCACGGCCAGGTCGACGCCGTCGAACAGCATTTTCGGCCCGTCGGCGAGACGGACATCCTTCAGGGCAAGAACAGGGGGCTTCATCGACGCGGGCGGCTTCATCGGCGAAGGCACATAGCGATCCCCGCGCCCTGACGCGACCCCTCAGTTGGGTTCTTCGCTCGTCAGGTCCGGCGCCGGGGGCAGGGCGAGCTGCTGCATCGCCGGCTGCGGCGGGGGCACGACCACTGGCGGGCCGGCCAGCGCAGCGGTCTCGAAATCGAACTGCAGGCCCTCATAGAAGCCGTTCCGCGGGTCGTCCTCGTAGACGGGTTCGGGGTCGGGCAGCAGCCAGTCGAAGTCGCGGGGGGGCAGGTTCATGTGGGCGGTCGCCATGAAGTCGCGCCATATGGCCGCGGCGACCTGTCCGCCGGTGACCTGGTTCATCGGCCGGTCGTCGTCGTTGCCGACCCAGACCCCGGCCACGTAGTCGGGCGTGAAGCCGATGAACCAGGCGTCGCGCCAGTTCTGGCTGGTCCCGGTCTTGCCCGCCGCGGGGCGGCCGAAGTTCGCCCGCGCGCCCGTGCCCTCGGTCACCACCTTTTCCATCATCTTCACCATCATGCTCGCCCAGTGGATGTCGTAGGCGGGGACGGGCGAAGCGGTCTGGTGGCTGAACAGCACGTCGCCGTTCACCGTGCGGATCTCGGCGACGATGAAGGGCGTGATCCGCGACCCGCCCTGCTGGAAGACCTGGTAGGCCGAGGTCATCTCGATCAGCGGCACTTCATAGGCGCCCAGGGCCACCGACAGGTTCGGGTTCGGCGGCAGGGTGGTGATCCCGAAGCGGCTGGCGAGGTTGGCGATGGCGGCGGTGCCCACCTCCTCGCCGAGCCGCACGGCGACGGTGTTCAACGACTGGGCCAGGGCCGTCTCCAACGTCACCGGACCGCTATAGCGGCCGCCGTAGTTCTTGGGCTCCCAATCGCCGATCTTGATTGGCGCGTCCTCGCGGATGTCCGTGGGCAGATCCCCCTTCTCCAGGGCCGCGGCATAGACGAAGGGCTTGAAGCTGGAGCCGGGCTGGCGCCTGGCCTGGACGGCGCGGTTGAAGACGCTCTCGGCATAGTCCACCCCGCCGACCATGGTCCGGATGGCGCCGGTGGAATCTATGGCGACCATCGCGCCCTGGCTGGCGCCGCTGGCCTTGCCGTCGGTCTGGACGATCCGCCTCAGCGCCTCGGCGCCCGCCCTCTGCAGCCGAGGGTCGACGGTCAGAGTCACCGCCAGGTCGGGCGAGTTCTCGCCGACCATCTTCAGCACCTCGGCCTGGGCGTAGTCGATGAGGTAGCCTTCGTCGCCCTCGCTGGTCAGGGCGGTGGAAGCGAGCTGGGGACGGTTGGCCAGGGCCTTGCGAAGTTCCCCATCGCTGATCCAGCCCTCGCCGCGCATGCGCTCGAGCACCAGACGCTGGCGCTCCAAGGCCTTGTTCATGTTGCGATGGAGCGCCATGCGCGAGGGCGCCTTGGGCAGGGAGGCCAGCAGCGCGGCCTCCGACAGGGTGAGCTGGCTGGCCGGCTTGCCGAAATAGGTGCGCGCCGCGCCGTCCAGGCCGAAGGTGTTGGCGCCGAAATAGATGCGGTCGAGATAGAGCTCCAGCACCTCGTCCTTGCTGAGCATCTGCTCCAGCCGGTGGGCGAGGGCGGCCTCCTGGATCTTGCGCTTCAGGGCCCGCTCCGGGGTCAGGAACATCCCCTTGGCGAGCTGCTGGGTGATGGTCGACCCGCCTTCCACGACGCGGCCGGCCTTGTGGTTGGCGTAGGCGGCGCGGGCAATGGCCCAGAGGTCGACGGCGCCATGCTGGTAGAACCGCCGGTCCTCGGCCGCCAGGAACGCCTTGGGCACGTAGTCGGGCAACTGGTCGATCCGCACCTTCTCGCCGTACTGCGGGCCGCGCGCGGCGACGAAGGCGCCGTTCATGTCGTAGAACTTGATGGTCGGGGCGCGGACGGCCGCATAGATCTGTTCGCGCGTGGGAACCGGCGGCAGGTCCTGCAGGTAGGTCTTCTCGACATAGTTCCAGGCGTAGAGCGCCGCGCCCGCGCCGAGGGCCGCCAGGACCAGGACGAACACCGAGAACCACTTCAGGATCGCCCAGCCGAGCTTGCCTTTCCCGCGCTTACGCGGCAGGTCCGCGCGGAACGGCTCGTCCGAGAGCCTGATCTCGGGCGTCGGGCCGGGGCGCAGGCCCTCGGGCTTCGCGGTCGGTTCGGAGTCGTTGTGGTCGTCGGTCACGGGTAAACTGGGGCGGCGTAATTCGGTTTGTGTAGGGCGCCTATAAGATGGCTTCGAGGCCTTTCTGGGAAACCAAGTCCCTCTCCCAGATGACGGGGCCGGAGTGGGAGAGCCTCTGCGACGGCTGCGGGCTCTGCTGCCTGATCCGTTTCGAGGACGAGGACACCGGCGAGATATTCCCCACGCGGGTCCACTGCCGCCTGTTCGATTCCCAGACCTGCGGCTGCACGAACTATCCCGAGCGCAAGCGCTACGTCCCCGACTGCATCAAGCTGACGCCGCAGAACATCAGGGCGCTGCGCTGGATGCCCCTGAGCTGCGCCTATCGGCGGATTCACGAAGGCCGGGGCCTGGCCGACTGGCACCCGCTGGTGTCGGGCGATCCGGAGAGCGTCCACGAGGCCGGCGTCTCCATCCGCGGCGAGACCTTCAGCGAGGAGGAACTGGCCGATCCGGAAGACGCCGTCCAATACGCGGCCTGGGACTTGCTCGAGGAACGCGGGCGCGACTAGGCTGAAGCCTCTATGTGGTAAAAATGTCACAACGCCGCTTGCACCATCGGGTAAACGGCCTAATTGAGTGACCTGAGTTTTCACGAGATTTCGAGAGGTTCTTTCTTTGGCGCGCGATCCCTACCAGGAGCTGGGCGTCTCCCGTGGCGCGAGCGCCGATGAGGTCCGCAAGGCGTTCCGCAAGCTCGCCAAGCAGCATCACCCGGACACCAATCCCGGCGACAAGGCCGCCGAGGAGCGCTTCAAGCGCGTCAGCGCGGCCTTCGACATCATCGGCGACGCCGAGAAGCGCAAGAAGTTCGACGCTGGCGAGATCGACGCCGATGGTCGCGAAACCATGCGCGGCTTCGGCGGCGGCGGTCCTTTCGGCGGCGGCCAGGGCGGCCCCTGGTCCGGGCGTCAGGCCGAGGAGATGGAGGGCGCAGACCTCAGCGACCTCTTCAGTGAGATCTTGGGACGGCGGGGCGGCGGCTTCGGCGGCTTTTCGCAGCGGGGGTCGGACGTCCGGGCCAGGCTCGAGATCGACCTCGAAGAGTCGATCCACGGCGGCAAGAAGCGGATCGCCTTCTCTGACGGCCGCACCATCGACGTAAGCATTCCCAAGGGCGCAGAGGAGGGACAGACCCTGCGCCTGAAGGGTCAGGGCTCGCCCGGACGGGGCGGCCCGGGGGACGCGTTCATCGAACTCGTCGTTCGCCCGCACCCGATCTATCGGCGCGAAGGCGCGGCCCTGGTCATGGACCTGCCCGTCTCGATCCCCGACGCCGTGCTGGGCGGCAAGGTCGAGGCACGCACGCCCGACGGCGTCGTCTCCCTGACCATCCCCAAGGGGGCCAACAGCGGCCAGTCCCTGCGGCTGAAGGGGCGGGGGCTTTCCGACAGTCGCGGCAAGCGCGGAGACCTCCTCGCGCGTATCGTCCTGATGCTGCCTGAAAAGGTCGACCCGGAGCTGGAAGGCTTCGCCGAGCGTTGGCGAAAAGAACGGCCCTACACGCCCAAGAAGAGATAACTTCCGCCGGCTAGGATGACAGGACGGGTCCGGAGCTTCATAAACTGCGTATTCAGCCTCGGTTCAGTGAGCTCCCTCTAAGCCTGCGGTTCATGAAACGCCTTCTTGTCATCGCTGCGCTGCTGGCGGCCGCTCCGGCGGCCCAGGCCCAGCCGTATCCTGACTACGGCCGGCCCTCCTATGGCGGCCGGGGCGATCAGGACGCGGCCCGTGCGGCCGTGCGCGGCGGCCGGCAGGTGCCGCTGCAGCAGGTCATCGCCACCATCGCGGCGCGCACGCCTGGACGCCAGCTCAACACCACCCAGGGCGACGCGGGCGGCCGACCCGCCTATTTCGTCCAGTGGCAGACCAATGACGGCCGGGTGATCATCTTCGTGGTCGACGCCCAGTCGGGCGCCATCATTTCCCGCCAAGGCGGCTGAGGAGTTCCATGCGTATCCTGTTGGTAGAGGATGATCCGGACCTGTCGCGCCAGCTCAAGTCGGCGCTGGGCGACGCGGGCTATGCGGTGGACCATGCCTCCGACGGCGAGGAAGCGCAGTTCCTGGGCGAGACCGAGCCCTATGACGCGGTAATCCTCGACCTGGGCCTCCCCAAGGTGGACGGCGTGTCGGTGCTGGAGCGCTGGCGGCGCGAGAGCATGGCCGTCCCGGTCCTGATCCTGACCGCCCGCGGCGCCTGGAGCGAGAAGGTCGCGGGCTTCGACGCCGGCGCCGACGACTACCTCACCAAGCCCTTCCATACTGAAGAGCTACTGGCTCGCCTGAGGGCGTTGCTGCGGCGCTCGGCCGGCCATGCGGCGCCCAGCCTGTCCCTCGGCGGCCTGCGCCTCGATCCGCGGGCCGCCCGCGCCAGCGTCAACGGCGAGCCCTTGCGGCTGACTTCGCTGGAGTACCGGCTGCTGCACTATCTGATGATGCACCAGGGCCGGGTGATCAGCCGCACCGAACTGGTCGAGCACCTCTACGACCAGGACTTCGACCGCGATTCCAACACCATCGAGGTGTTCATCGGGCGCCTGCGCAAGAAGATCGGCGCCGATCGGATCGAAACCGTCCGCGGGCTGGGCTATCGCCTGACCGCGCCGTCCGAGGAACTGGGAGGCGAGGCGGCCAAGCCGTGAGCATGCCGGCCCTTGGCCAGCCGTCGCTCGTCCGGCGGCTGGTGATCCTCGCCGCTGGCTGGAGCCTCGCGGTGCTGCTGGTGACGGCGCTGGTTCTGGCGCTGCTGTTCCAGCAGGCGGCGATCCGCGGCTTCGATCAGGGCCTTCTGGAACTTATCGACAACCTGACCGCCGGCACCACCATTGCCGAGGAGGGCGAGGTCGTGGCCCCGGCCCTGACCGATTTGCGCGCCCTGCGGGCCTTTTCCGGCAAGTACTGGCAGATCGCCGAACCGACGCCGGACGGCCAGCTCAAGGTGCTCGTCCGCTCCCGCTCCCTGTGGGACAGCGAGCTCAAGTGGCCGACCGACATCGTCAAGCGGCTGAACGCCGAGCCGGGCCAGCCGGTCTCCTACAACACCGCCGGCCCGCAAACCAACGAACGGCTGCGGGCCATGGCCACCCAGGCCAAGCTGCCCGGCCGCAGCGCCCCGGTGGTGTTCATGGCCGCCGAAGACCGCAGCCCGGTCGACCGGGACGTGCGCAGTTTCATCACCGCCACAGCCATCGCCTTCCTGCTGCTGGGCGTCGGCATGATCGCCGCGGTGGTGATCCAGGTCCGGGTGGGGCTCAACCCGCTCTTCGCCCTTCAACGGGAGATCGCTTCGGTCCGCCGCGGCAAGGCCGAGCGCGTCCAGGCCGCCTATCCCAGCGAACTGGCGCCCCTCGCCGACGAGCTCAACGCGCTGATGGCGCACAACCAGGAAGTCGTGGAGCGCCAGCGGACCCATGTCGGCAATCTCGCCCACGCCCTGAAGACCCCGTTGTCGGTCATGCTGACCGAGGCGCGCCAGACCGGCGGGCCGCTTGCCGAGGTGGTCGAGGGCCAGGCCGAGGCCATGCGCCAGCAGGTCGATCATCATCTGAGGCGCGCCCGCGCCGCGGCCCGGATGCAGGGCTCGGGCGAACGGACCTCGGTCGCCGACGTGCTGGACGAACTGGCCCGGACGCTGGAGCGCATCTTCCAGGACAAGGGCGTGGAGATCGACTGGGACGCGCCCGACGACCTCTATTTCCAGGGCGAGCGCCAGGACCTGCTGGAGCTGGCCGGCAACGCCATGGAGAACGCCGGCAAGTGGTGCGGCCATCGCATCCGCGTACGGGCGGCTCCCGTCTCCGCCGACCGTTTCCGCCTGACCATCGAGGACGACGGCCCGGGCCTCACTCCCGAGCAGCGCGAGGCGGTGGTGCGCAGGGGCGCGCGCCTGGACGAAACCGCGCCCGGATCGGGCCTTGGCCTCTCCATCGTCGATGAGCTCTCCCGCGCCTATGGCGGGGTCTTGAGGCTGGGCGAGGCGCGGCTGGGCGGCCTGTCGGTCGAGATGGACCTGCCGCGCGCGGAGGCCTGACAAGGCTCAGCTTTGCGAAACCTTAACTCCGGCGCGGCCAGTGTCGACGCTTGCGCGGAGACGGCTTCGCGCCGGAGCCAACTCGCCATGGCCGGCCTGTCCGACGACAAGATCGATATCGTCAGAGGCCTGGTGGCTGCGGCCCCAGACAAGGTTGTCAGCGGCCTGCAGAACGCCCTGGCGACGGCGGGCGGCGACACCGCGCTGGCGGGCGTCCGGCGGCTGGTCGAGGCCGAGATCGGCGAGCGCATTCTTCGCAACAAGGTGTTGGAGCCGGTCGCTCCGTTGTTTCGCAGCATGGCGGTCCCGAGCGATACGTTGGTCTTCGCCCCGGCGGCCTTTCCCCTGCTTTGGCGCGGCTTGCGTGCGGTCGCTTCGGACGAGGCCGAGCACGCGGCGCTGATCCTGCACGGCTACGAGCCTGGCGTGACGAGCGCCGAGCCCTTCGATCTGCTGACCGATCGGCTGGCGGACGAGATCGACGCGAAGGGCCAGCCGGACATCGTCGCCGCCCTCAAGATTCTCGATGAAGCCCGTCCGGGCGCATCGGCCAGTCTGCGGACCTGCCTGAGCATCGCGCCGATCGTCCGGCGCGCGACGATGAAGCTGCCGGACTGGATCGTCCGGACGACGCAGGAACGGGCGACCGCCGCCCGTATCGCCTATCGCGACGCCTGCCGGGGAGGAGAAGACCGCGGGCCGCTGTTCTTCGAGATGCTGGCGGGGCAGCTCGCCGAGCCCTGGACCATCCTGCGGATCGTCTCTGCTGTGATGGACAAACCGGCCGAGAGCTACATGGCCGGTTCAGAACTGGCCTCCTTCGCCGTCCGGCTCATGGACGCCGTCGATCTCGGCGTAAAGGCGCTGGCGGGCTTCGATCTGCAGGACGGGGAGGCGGCGGCCGTCGAGGCGGCAAGGGCGGTCGAGGTCCTGACGCTCCAGATTTCGGAGCTCGAAAGCAACATCGAGCTGGCGCGCGACGGCGTCTGGGGCGCGCGGATCCAGAAACAGAAGCAGGTGTTCGCGACGACGGTCGAAAGGCGCGTGCGCGAACTGCCCAAGCTCATCAACGCCGCTCTGCCAAGCCAGCGGGTTCGCACCGCGCGCGCCATGGTTTCCGAACCGCGCCTGGACGCCCGCCCCGACCCGCAGCAGGTGGAGGCCTGCCGCAGCCTGCTGGCCTTCATCGAGGGGGTTCGGGCCAGCGCCAACCATGGCGGGTTCGCATCCGCCCGCAGTCAGGTCATCGAAAAGGCCGCCGAGGCTCTCGATGAGTATGTCGAGGAGGTGCTGGACGCCGTCCGCGACGGCGCGGCGCCTCACAACGATATCGCCGAGCATCTGCTGGAGGCGGCGGCCGAGTTCATCGGTCGGCTGCGGGAGCCTCGGGCGGGCGACATCGTTCGCCGCAGGGCCGCCGCGGCCTTCGCGGTCGTGGCCCCCCGGCGCAGGGGCGGAAGCTTCCTGGCCGGGTAGTTCGCGCATGCGCCGATCGGCCCAGTAGAACTGGCGCACGCTTTCGTATAAAGGCCGCGCCATGATCGCATTCTGGGTGGTTGCGGGCGTCCTTTCGGCGCTTGGCGCCGGCCTTATCCTGTGGAGTTCGGCGCGCGCGGCTCGAGCCGCGGGAGCGAACGATCCCACGACCGCGCTCTATCGCCGCCAACTTCGGGAAATCGACGATCTGGCCGAGCGCGGCCTCATCGCCGAGAGCGAACGGGGCGCGACCCGAGCCGAAGCCGCCCGCCGCCTGCTGAACGCGGCCGATAGCCACGCCGTCGCCTGGACCGCCGACGTCGGCTTGCGAAAGCCGGTCCTGGCGGTCGCCGCCCTGACGCCGTTGATCGCCCTCGGCCTCTATTTCGTCATCGGTTCCCCCGGCTTCCACGACCAGCCCTTCAAGGCGCGGGTGGCCCAGTGGCGTGCGGCCGATCCGGCCAGCCTGACGGCCCCGCAGATGGTGGTCGTGCTGCAGACCCTGATCGGCGAGCGTGGCGGCGATCCCGACGCCTATGGCTATCTCGCCCAGGCGGAGATGGCTTCCGACAATCCCAACGGCGCGTTGCGCGCCATGCGGCGGGCCGTCGAACTGGCCCCCGATCGCGCCGACCTCTGGGAGGAACTTGGCGAGGTCTTCGTGGTCCAGGCCCAGGGCGAGGTGACCGCGCAGGCCAAGCGCGCGTTCGAGGAAGCGCTCAAGCGCGACCCGAAGGCCGTGAACGCCCGCTTCCATCTGGCTCGCGCCGAGATCGACGCCGGCCAGCGCGAGCAGGGGCTCGCCGCCTGGCGCGCCCTGGCCGAAGAGCTTCCCGCCACCGACCGGCGGCGTGTCGCCGTGCGTCAGGCTATCGCCAGGGTCGAAGGCGCGCCGGCGCCCAAGTTCGACAACGCCCAGAAGTCCGCGATCCAAGGCATGGTCGCCGGTCTCGCCGCGCGCCTCGAGGCCGAGCCCGACGACCCGGAGGGGTGGGTGCGGCTGGTGCGCTCCTACGCGGTGCTCGGCGACGCGGCCAAACGCGATCAGGCCCTGGCCTCGGCTCGCGCTCGTTACGCCGGCGAACCTGAACTCCTGCAGGCTTTGGACGCCGCGGCCAAGACGGAACCCATGCAATGAGCGGCTGGCTGCCGAAATCCCCCAAGGCGCGTCGCCGCCTCTATCTGATCGCAGCCATCGCGCCGGTGCTCGCCCTGGCGGCGGGGCTGACCCTGTGGGGCCTCTCGGATTCGATCTCGTTCTTCTACACCCCGGCCCAGGCCGCTGCCGCCAAGCCGCCTCCGGGGCGTTCGGTGCAGCTCGGCGGCCTGGTGCAGCCGGGGAGCGTGGTCAAGCACCCCGACGGCCGGGTCGAGTTCGTCGTCGCCGACCAGCAGGCCACCGCCACGGTCCACTTCTCGGGCGACCTGCCCGACCTGTTCCGCGAAGGGCAGGGGATCGTCGCGACCGGTTCGTTCCGCAAGGACGGCGAGTTCGAGGCCCGCCAGGTGCTGGCCAAGCACGATGAGCGCTACATGCCGCGCGAAGTCTCCAAGGCGCTGAAGGAACAAGGCGAATGGCGCGGCGAGGGCTCGCCGCCACCGAGCTACCAGACGGACGCCGCCCAGCCATGATCGTCGAAATAGGAGCCTTCGCCCTGGCTTTCGCCCTGGCGCTGTCCCTGGCCCAGGCGATCCTGTCGGCCGTGGCGCGCGTGCGTCGCTCGTCGGTCCTGGCCGGGGCGGGGCAAGGTGCGGCCATTGCGGCCTTCATCGCGCTCGCGATCGCCTTCGCGAGCCTGATGTACGCCTTCGTAGTCTCGGATTTCTCGGTCGCCAACGTGGCGGCCAATTCCCATACCGCCAAGCCGTTGCTTTATCGGGTGGCCGGGACCTGGGGCAGCCATGAGGGCTCAATGATGCTCTGGTGCCTGGCCCTGACCGGCTGCGGCGCTGCGGTCGCCGCCTTCGGTCGTGACTTGCCGGCCGGCCTCAAGAGCCTGACGATCACCGTCCAGGGCCTGCTCGGCGTGGTCTTCCTGGCCTATACGGTCTTCGCCTCGAACCCCTTCGTGCGGATAGCGAACCCGCCGGTCGAGGGCCGTTCGCTGAACCCGCTGCTGCAGGATCCGGCGCTGGCCTTCCACCCGCCGGCCCTCTACCTCGGCTATGTCGGCATGTCGGTGGTGTTCTCCTTCGCCGTCGCCGCCCTGATCGAGGGGCGCGTGGACGCGGCCTGGGCGCGCTGGGTGCGTCCCTGGACCCTGGCGGCCTGGGCCGCCCTGACCGTCGGCATCACGCTCGGCGCCTTCTGGGCCTATTACGAACTCGGTTGGGGCGGCTGGTGGTTCTGGGACCCGGTCGAGAACGCCAGCTTCATGCCCTGGCTGATCGGCGCGGCGCTCTTGCATTCGGCCATCGTGACCGAGAAGCGCGGGGCGCTGACCGGCTGGACGGTCTTCCTGGCGCTCGCGGCCTTCTCCTTCTCGATGCTGGGCGCCTTCCTGGTCCGCTCCGGCGTGCTGACCTCGGTCCACGCCTTCGCAGTCGATCCGACCCGCGGCGTCCTGCTGCTGATGATCCTCGGCGTCACCGCGGGCGCGAGCTTCGCGCTCTTCGCCTGGCGCGCGCCGACCCTAAGCCGCGGCGGTCTCTTCGCGCCGATCAGCCGCGAGAGCGCGCTGGTGCTGAACAACATCCTCCTGGCCGCCGCGACGACGACCGTGCTGCTGGGCACGCTCTATCCGCTGATCCGCGAGGCTGCGACGGGCGAGGCGATCTCCGTCGGCCCGCCCTTCTTCAACCTGACCTTCATGCCGCTGATGGCGGCGCTCATCCTGATCCTTCCGGCCGGCCCGCTCCTGGCCTGGAAGCGGGGCGACCTGCAGGGCGTGATCCAACGCTTGTGGGTCGCCGCCCTCATCGCGCTGGCCTGCGGCCTGGCGGCCTTCGCCCTCATCAGCCCGCGCAAGGCCTTCTCGGCGGCGGGCGTGGCCATGGGCGCCTGGCTGATCCTCGGCGCCCTGGTCGAACTGGCCGAGCGCACCCGCGCCTTCCGCGTCTCGGCCGGCGAGAGCTGGCGGCGGTTCGTCGGCCTGCCGCGCGGGGCCTGGGGCATGACGCTGGCTCACCTGGGGCTGGGCGTGTTCGTTCTCGGCGCCTGCTTCGAGACCGGCTGGAAGGTCGAGGCAGCCCAGACCCTGCCGATCGGCGGGCGGCTGGCGCTCGGCGAATACAGCCTCGTGCTCGACGACATCCGCGGCGTCGATGGTCCGAACTACGAGGCCGAGCGCGGCCTGATGCGGGCCTTCAAGGGCGAGAAGCTGATCTGCGAACCGACGCCAGAGCGCCGCCTTTATTCCACCGGCGGCCAGACCACGTCGGAAGTCTCCATCTGCACTCGGGGCCTCGATCACCTCTATGTCGTCCTGGGTGAACGGCGCGACGCCGCCGGCCAGCCTGTCTGGCTGGTCCGGGCCTACTGGAACCCCCTGGCGCTGCTGATCTTCCTCGGCCCGGCGATCATGGCCGTCGGCGGCCTGGTCTCGCTGAGCGACCGGCGCATGCGGCTGGCGGCCGGGCGCCGCCTGGTGGAGGCCGCGGCATGAAGCGGCTGCTGGCGGCCATGGCGGCCATCCTCTGCATCGCCGCGGCGTCCGATCCGGCCGAGCGCTTGCCCGATCCGGCGCAGGAGGCGCGAGCCCGCGAGCTCTTCCGCGAAGTCCGCTGCCTGGTCTGCCAGAACGAGTCGATCGACGACTCCAACGCCGAGCTGGCCGCCGACCTTCGCCGGCTGGTGCGCGAGGAGATCAAGGCCGGGAGGACCGACGATGAGGTCCGCAAGTATCTCACCGATCGCTACGGCGAATTCGTGCTGCTGAAGCCGGCGTTTTCCTGGGGCAACGCCATGCTCTGGGGAGCGCCGCTCCTGGTGGTGCTTGCAGGACTGCTGCTGCTGGTGCGCAATTTCCGCAACCGAGTCGAGGCGGACGAGCTTACGCCTGACGAGGTCGAAAGACTGAACCGGCTGTCGCGCGATTGAGCGGCGTGACAAGATTGCGCCAAACAAAGACCGCTATGAAGCGCCGAGCGTGACCTAAACGTAACTTGAGGGACGTTGCGCTCTCAGGCATCGAACCTAGGTTGTCGGGTAAGGGGCCCTGGTGTTGAGTCCCGTCGCCCCACAGGGAAATTGAAGGCTTATGACCTCGAAGAAGACCGGTTACCTCCTCGGCGCTCTTGCAGGCGTGGGCGTCGCCACCGCAGCCCTGGCCGGCGCCAATCTGTCCGACCAGCCCCGCACCAGCTCGACCATCGACCGCAGCCTGCTCATGCGGACGTCGACAGCCCCGATCTTCGCGCCACCGCCCGGCGCGCCGCTGTCCTTCGCCGATATCTTCGAAAAGGTTTCGCCGGCCGTCGTCTCGATCAACGTGACCTCCGAGATGGACGCCTCGGCCCTGCGCCGCGTGCCGGGCTTCGAGAATTTCCCCTTCGACATCGTTCCCCGCGGCCAGGCTCCGGGCGGCGAGGGCGAGGACGAGGAGGGCGGACAAGGGGGCCAGGGCGGTCAGGGCGGTCAGGGCCGCAACCCGCGCCTTCCCAGCCAGCAGTCGTCTGGTTCCGGCTTCTTCATCTCGGCCAACGGATACATCGTCACCAATAATCACGTTGTCGAGAACGCCAAGGAAATCAAAGTCGTGCTCAAGGACGAGCGCGAGCTGACCGCCACCATCGTCGGCCGCGACGAAGGCACCGACCTGGCGGTCCTGAAGGTGGAAGGCTCGGGCTTTCCCTATGTGAACTTCGAGAACGCCGCCAAGCCGCGCGTGGGCGATTGGGTCATTACCGTCGGCAACCCCTTCGGCCTCGGCGGCACGGCGACGGCCGGGATCGTCTCGGCCTATGGCCGTGACATCGGCGAGACTTTCGTGGACTTCATCCAGATCGACGCGCCGATCAACCGCGGCAACTCGGGCGGCCCGACCTTCGACATCTACGGCCGGGTCATCGGGGTCAACACGGCGATCTTCTCGCCGTCCGGCGGCTCGGTCGGCATCGGCTTCGCGATCCCGGCGGATCTGGCCGACTCGATCACCAAGCAGCTCATGTCGGGCGGCAAGATCACCCGAGGCTACATCGGCGCGACGGTCCAGAACTTCACGTCCGAGATGGCCGAGGCCCAGGGTATGGCCGACCAGCGCGGCGCGATCATCGCCAACGTCGCGCCTGGCGGTCCGTCGGAGAAGGCCGGCCTTCAGTCGGGCGATATCGTGACCTCGGTCAACGGCGTTGCCGTGCGGACCTCCTCGGAGCTCACCCGCGAGGTGGCCAAGGCCAAGGCCGGCGACGTGCTTCGCCTCGACGTCATCCGCGCCGGCAAGCGCCGCGCGGTCGAGGTCCGTTCCGGCGTGCGTCCGACCGAACGCGAACTGGCCTCCAACGACAACCAGCAGGGCGGTGGCGGCCGCGAGGGCTCGGAAGGTCCCGGCGCCCAGGCTCAGCGCCCGGTCGTGCTCGGGCTGGCGCTTGCGCCCCTGGACGACGCGGCCCGTCGCCGCCTGAACCTTGACCCGGGCTTCCGCGGCGTCCTGATCACCAGTGTCGATCAATCCTCCGATGCGGCGCTCAAGGGCCTGCGTCGCGACGACGTGGTCGTGCAGGCCAACGGCGTTCCGGTGACCACTGCGGCCGAACTCTCGGCGGCGGTGACCGCGGCCAAGAAGGCCGAACGCCAGAGCGTGCTTCTGGGCGTGCATCGTGGCGGCCGGACCTCGTTCCTGCCGATCCGGATCAGCGAATAGGCGCAAACGGCGGGGGCCGCGAACGATGCGTATCCTGATTGTCGAGGACGATCTCGAAGCAGCCGGGGTGATGGACCGCGGCCTCACGGAGGCGGGACACGAGTGCGTTCGCGCCGCCGACGGCGAGGAGGGCCTTTCGGCCGCCCATGCCGGCGACTTCGACGTGATGATCGTCGACCGGATGATGCCGCGCATGGACGGCGTCAGCATGGTCCAGACCCTGCGGCGGGAGGGGGACGGCACGCCGGTCCTCTTCCTCTCGGCCCTGGGTGAGATCAACGACCGCGTCGAAGGCCTCAAGGCGGGCGGCGACGACTATCTGGTCAAGCCCTACGCCTTCGCCGAGCTGATCGCCCGGGTGGAGGCGCTGTCGCGTCGCCGCGAGACCGGTTCGGTCCAGACCCTGCTGCGGGTCGGCGAGCTGGAGATGGACCTCATCGGCCGCACCGTGCATCGCCAGGGCAAGGAGATCGACCTTCAGCCCCGCGAGTTCCAGCTCCTGGAGTTCATGATGCGCCACGCCGGCCAGTCGGTGACCCGCACCATGCTGCTTGAGAAGGTCTGGGAGTACCATTTCGACCCGCAGACCAACGTCATCGACGTCCATGTCTCGCGCCTGCGTTCGAAGATCGACAAGGGCTTCGATCGGCCGATGCTGCAGACCGTCCGCGGCGCGGGCTATCGTCTCGACCCTTAAGGCTGGCTTGGCGTCATGCGCCTGCCCAGGCTTTTCCGCACGACGCCGTTTCGGCTGACGCTGCTCTTCCTGGCCCTGTTCGCAGCCGCGGCCAGCGCCTTCCTCGCCTACATCTATCTCGCCACCGCCGGAGAGGCGACGCGCCGCACCGACCGTAACATCACGCGGGAAATGCGCTCGCTCGTGGCGGCCTATGACCGCGCTGGGATCGACGCGGTCAATCAGTCCCTGATCGAGCGGGCGTCCAGCGAGCGACCCTTCCTCTACCTGCTCATGAAGCCGGACGGCACGCGGATATCCGGCTCGATCGCCGAGACGCCGATCGAGGGCGGCGCCAGCGCGGCGCCCGCCCGCGCGAGCTTCTCCGTCACCGACTACGACGCCCAGGGCCGTATGGTGAAGCACCCGGCCCGCGGTTTCCAGGAGCGGCTGAGCGGCGGCGAGGTGCTGTTCGTCGGCGCCGACATCAGCGAGGACCAGGCCTATGTGGTGAAGATCGTCCGGGCCCTCTGGGGCGCAGGCGCCCTGGTCATCCTACTCGGTCTCGCGGGCGGCTTGCTCGTCAGCCGCAACGTCTCGCGCAGCATGGGCGCGCTCAACGACGTGGTGACGGCGGTGCGCAACGGGGAGTTCGGCGCTCGGGCCGCGGTACGCGGCGCCCGTGACGAGTTTGACGAGCTTTCGGAGGGCATCAACGAGATGCTCGACCGGCTGGAGCGGTCCATGGCCGGCCACCGCCATGCGGGCGACGCCATCGCCCACGACCTTCGCTCGCCCCTGACGCGCCTGCGCGCGCGGCTGGAAACGGCCTATCTCGACGTGGAAGCCGGCAAGGGCGACGCCAAGGAAGCCCTCGGCCAGGCCCTCGAGGACACCGATGGCGTCCTGAAGACCTTCTCCGCCGTCCTGGCCATCGCCCGCCTGCAGGCGGCCGGCCGCGCGCCCGACCAGACCGTCTTCGACCCGGCCGAACTGGCTGGCGACCTGGCCGAGCTCTACGAGCCGACCTGCGAGGACAAGGGCCTGGAGTTCGGCTCCGAACTGACCCGCGACCTCCAGGTCCGCGGCAATCGCGAGTTTCTGGCCCAGGCGCTGGCCAACATCCTGGACAACGCGGTCAAGTACACGCCCGTCGGCGGCGCCATCATGCTGCGGGTCCGCCGCCGCTCTTCCGGCGAGATCGAGTTCTCGGTGACCGACACCGGCCCCGGCGTGCCGGACGAGGATCGCGCCCGCGTCGTCGAGCGTTTCGTGCGCCTGGAAAACAGCCGCAGCGAACCCGGTTCTGGTCTCGGCCTCTCACTGGTCGCGGCCGTGGCCGAGGCGCACGACGGCCGGCTGGAGCTTTCGGAAGGGCCCGGCAAGGTCGGCGACATGGGGCCGGGATTGCGGGTGGCCCTCATCCTCCCGCGGGCCTGATGGCGGGCCTTCGCCAAGCTCGTAGTGAAATCTCTATCGTCGCGCGGCTAAGGTCTTTTCGATGACTCAACTCGTCGATTCCATGCGCCCCTGCGGGCCGATCGCTGACCCGAAGGCCGCCGAGCGTGCGCGCAACGTCCTGGTCGAAGCCGCTGTGCGGGACGGCTGGGAAGATCTGCTCGACAAGGCTTGGCCGGCCCTGGCCCCGGTGTTCGGCGCCTCGCCCTACCTCACCAGCCTCGCGCGCCGCGACGTTGGGCGGCTTCGCGCCCTGATCGAGAGCGAGCCGACCGCTCGGTTCGAGGATCTGCTGCTCCGCACCGCCGCCCAAGCTTCCTCCGACTGGGAGGGCGCGAAGTCCGGCCTGCGCAAGCTGAAGGCCGAGGCGCACCTGCTGATCGCCCTGGCCGACCTGGGCGGTGTCTGGAGCCTGGATGCGGTGACCGGCGCCCTGGCCCGCTTCGCCGACGCTGCTCTGGCCGCCGCGCTGGTGGTCGCCGCCCAGGCCGAGCTCGACGCCGGACGCCTGACCCGGCTGGGCTCGGGCGCGGAAGGGCCGGTCCCCGGCTGGTTCTGCATCGCCATGGGCAAGCACGGCGCCTACGAGCTCAACTATTCCAGCGACATCGACATCTCGGTCTTCTACGAGCCGGACGCATTGCCCGTGGCCGAGGGCGTGGAGACCCAGGCCTTTGCGGTCCGGCTGACCCACCGCCTCGCCGAACTCATGCAGGACAAGACCGGCGACGGCTACGTCTTCCGCGTGGACCTGCGCCTGCGCCCCGATCCGTCCTCAACGCCGCCGGCCGTGCCAGCGCCGGCGGCCTTCGACTATTACGAGAGCGTCGGCCAGAACTGGGAACGGGCGGCCTTCATCAAGGCCCGGGCGGCGGCCGGCGATATCCCGCGCGGGCGGGCCTTCCTGGAAGAACTCGCCCCGTTCATCTGGCGCAAGAACCTCGATTTCGCGGCCATCGCCGACATCCACTCGATCAAGCGCCAGATCCACGTCCACAAGGTCGACGACCGGCTTACCGCCAAGGGCATGGACCTGAAGCTGGGCCGAGGCGGCATTCGGGAGATCGAGTTCTACGTCCAGACCCAGCAGCTCATCCTCGGCGGCCGTCACCCGGACCTGCGCTCGCCGCGGACCCTGGACGCGCTGCACGCGCTGGAAGCGGCTGGCCACGTCTCCAGCCAGACGGCGGCGGAACTGACAGAAGCCTATGCCCAGCTTCGCGCCGTGGAGCATCGCATTCAGATGCTGGCCGACGAGCAGACCCACCGGCTCCCGGAATCCGACAACGAGCGCAAGCGCGTGGCCGCGCTCTACGGCTATGACCGTGTCCGCAGCTTCGACGCCGCCATCGAGAAGGTTCTGAAGACCGTCAACCGCCGCTATGGAGAACTCTTCCCCGACGAGGAGGCGCTGTCCTCCAAGTACGGCAGCCTGATCTTCACCGGCGTGGACGACGATCCGGAGACCCTGGCGACCCTGGCCCGAATGGGCTTTTCCAATCCGGCCCTGGTCTCGCAGACCATCCGCTCCTGGCACCACGGCCACATTCAGGCGACGCGGACGGAGCGGGGGCGGGAGCTCTTCACCCGGCTGGCGCCGCGCCTGCTGGAAGCGGCCCAGGCCACCGGCTCGCCCGACGCCGCCTTCAACCGCTTCGAGGCCTTCTTCTCCAAGCTGACCTCGGGCGTGCAACTCCAGTCGCTGTTCCTGGCCCAGCCTCGGCTGTTCGAGCTGATGGTCCAGGTCATGGCCTTCGCGCCCAAGCTGGCCAACACCCTCGCCCGTCGGCCGGCGGCGCTCGACGCCCTGCTCGACGGCGCCTTCTTCGCCCAGATCGACAGCGAGGAAGACCGCAACGTCATGGCCCTGGCCCTCTCGCAGGCCGATGGCTTCGAGGAGGCCATGGACGCCGTACGGCGGGCCCATCGCGAGCAGGCGTTCCGGGTCGGCGTCCAGGTGATGAGCGGTGCGGCCAGCGCCGAGATCGCCGGCCGGGCCTTCGCCGACCTCGCCAACATCTGCATCGAGGCCCTCGCGCCGGTCGCCCTGGCCGAGGCCGTGCGCCTAGGTGGCGATTTCGAAGGCGACGTCGCCGTGATCGCGCTCGGCAAGTGCGGATCGCGCGAGATGAGCGCAGGCTCGGATCTCGACCTGATGACCCTCTATCGGGCCGCCGACCCGGCCGGGGTCTCGACCATCAAGGGCTGGAGCGCGGACGTCTTCTATGGCCGCTTCACCCAGCGCCTCATCGCCGCGCTTTCGACCCCGACCGCGGAGGGCGGGCTCTACGAGGTCGACATGCAGCTTCGTCCCTCGGGGACCAAGGGGCCGGTCGCCGTCAGCTTCGCGGCCTTCGAGGACTATTACGAGCGCGAGGCCGAGACCTGGGAGCTTCTGGCGCTCACTCGAGCGCGGGTGGTCTGGTCGAGCAGCCCGGCCTTTGCGGCCGATGCGGTCCAGGCCATCGAGACCGCCCTGCGTCGGCCGCGCGACTGCAAGCGCACAGCCGCCGACGTGCGCGAGATGCGCGCGCTGATGGCCCAGGAACGCCCGCCCAAGGGCGACTGGGATCTGAAACTGTCGCCCGGCGGCTTGGTCGACATCGAGTTCGCCGCCCAGTTCCTCCAGCTCGCCAACGCCGCCGAGGGCGGTCCCCTGCGGCAGAACACGGCCGAAGCCCTGGCGGCCTTCGACGGCCTGGCGCCGGCCGGCGCGCTCGCCGCCCTGCGTAAGGCCTGGACTCTGCAGCAGGACCTCACCCAGCTCCTGAAGGTGGCGCTGGGCGACAATGGCGACCCGACCGAGGAGCCCAAGGCCTTCCGCGCCCTGCTGGCCCGGGCTGGCGGAGCGCGCGACTTCCGCAGCCTGACGACCAGGCTTGAAACCGCCCGCAAGGCCGCTCATCAGGCCTATGCTGAGATCGTCAGCGACGGATAACCGCGCCGGCTGCGTTCAACCCTTCGAAACGACGCTGCTCGAAGGGATTTCCGTATGAAGGCTCTGGTTCTCGCCGCCGCCCTGGCCATGACCACCGGCATGGCGCATGCCCAGGCGCCGGCCGGCGCCCGGGACGGCGACGGCGATGGTCGTGTCTCGCCGGCCGAGTTCGCCAAGGCCGAGAATACGGCCATGCTTGCCCGGCTGGACACCGATCGCGACGGCAAGATCTCCCGCGCCGAGATGCGCCCAGTGTCCGATCGCGCGCCGGAGGGCTCCAAACGCACCGAGCGCCTGGCGCGCATGTGGGCGCGCTCGGACGTCAACGGCGACGGCTTCATCGACCGGGCGGAGCTTGACGCCGGCGCCAAGCGGCGCTTCGACAAGCGCGACGCGAACAAGGATGGCTGGCTGACGGGGAGCGAACTCTCGAGCCAGGGCCGGATCCGTGGCAAAGGTTGACGAGCGGCTTGAGGCGACCCTGGCCGAGGTGAGGCTTGGACGATCCCGACGAGGAATTGCTGGCGCGCGTGGGGCGGGGGGATCCTGCCGCCGTTCGCGCCCTCATGGGGCGCAAGCTGCCGCGGGTGCTTGCCCTGGCCCAACGCATGCTCGGCGACCCCGCCGAGGGGGAGGATGTGGCTCAGGAGGCCTTCCTCCGGGCCTGGAAGCAGGCGCCGCAGTGGAAGCCGGGCCAGGCGCGCTTCGACACCTGGCTGCATCGCGTGGCGCTCAATCTCTGCTACGACCGGCTTCGAAGGCGGCGGGAGGTTACTGTGGCGCTTGTGCCTGAACGTGCCGATGAAGGCCCGGCCCCGGACCGGGGATTGCAGGCTCGGGATATCGGGACCAGGGTCGCCGCCGCGATGCAGGCCCTGCCGGACCGCCAGCGGGAGGCGATCGTGCTTTGCCATTATCAGGAGCTCTCGAATATCGAGGCGGCCGGGCTGATGGGCGTCAGCGTCGATGCGCTGGAGAGCCTGCTGGCGCGGGGCCGCCGCAACTTGCGGGGGGCGCTCTCGGACATGGCGGGACATTAGTCGAATGACCTACGAACGCTTTCAGCAACTCGCCGAGGCCTATGGCGGCGACATGGCCCGCTGGCCCGTCGCCGAACGCGACCAGGCCGCGCTGTTCATGGCGCAGGAGCCGGACCTCGCCCGGCGCGTCCTGGAGGCGGACGCCGAACTTGACCTGCTGCTGGACGGCTGGCGGATGCCCGCGGCCTCCGTGAGATTGCAGGACACGATCCTCGCCGCTGCGCCCGCGTCGCGCCGACGCGGCCTGAACCCCATGGCCTGGCTTTGGGGCGCGGGGGCTGGCGCGGGGCTCGCGGCCGCCTGCGCGGCGGGGCTGGTCCTGGGCGTGGCGCTGTCGGATGCGGCGCCGCTGCAGCCTACGGACGAAGCCGTCACCGCAGCCCTGGCGAGCTATGACGAACTGTCGGGCCTCGGTGTGGGGGAGGGAGCCTAGTGAGCCGCAAGTCGCTGTTGATCGTCCTGTTCGTGTCCCTGGCCCTGAACCTCTTCCTGATCGGAACCGTGGCCGGAGGCCTGGTGGTCGGCCAGCGGTTCCGGGCGGCCCATCCGATGCCGGCGCGGGTCGGCGTCCAGCCGCCGCTCTGGCGCGCGGCCGATGGTCTTTCACAGGAGCAGCGCAACGCCTATCGCGCCGCCCTGCGTAGCGGCGGGCCGCAGATGCGCGACGCCATGCGCCAGGTGCGGGTCGCCCGTCAGGACGCCTGGCGCGCACTGGCGGACGAGCCTTTCGACGCCGCGGCCGCCCGGCGACGCCTCGCCGAGATCAGGACGCAGGAAGCCCGGGCCAGGGGCCTGGTCGACGACAAGGTGGTCGATTTCGCCGCCGGCCTCTCGCCCGCCGAACGGACGATCCTCGTCAAGGGCCTGACTGAGCCCCGCGGCCGGGGCGAGCCGCCGCACCGCCGCTAGAGCCCTTTAGGGGCTAGATGGAAAACATCTAGTCCGTTGAAAAAGCTATATTTTCTTAAGTTTAGAGCGCGCTTACGCTTTCGCCTAACGCGCTCTAGGCGGCGACCACGCCCTTGGCCGGACTGTCGCCGGCCTGCTGCAGCGGAACGGTGAAGCTGACCAGCGTCCCTTCGCCGGGCGCGCTCTGCACGTCCAGCAGGCCGCCGTGCATCTCCACCAGCGACTTGGTGAGCGCCAGCCCGAGTCCGGTCCCCTGGGTGGACTTCGCGTGCTGCTGGCTCTCCACCTGCTCGAAGGGCCGGGCGAGCCGCGGCAGGTCGTCCTGGGCGATGCCGATGCCGGTGTCCTGCACGCTCACACGAACATGATCGCCCAACGGGCCGCGGCGGCCCTCGGCCTTGATGGTGATGCGCCCGCCGCGCGGCGTGAACTTGATGGCGTTCGAGAGGATGTTCAGCAGCACCTGCTTCAGCGCGCGATAGTCCGCCTCCACCTCCGGCAGCGGTGGCAGCTCAATGGCCATGACGAGGCCGGCCGCCTCGGCGCGGTTGCGCACCAACCGGACCGCGTCCTCGACCACCTCGTCCAGCGCCAGCGGCTCGAACCGCAGGTTCATCTTCCCGGCCTCGATCTTCGACATGTCGAGGATGTCGTTGATCAACGCCAGCAGATGCTGCCCCGAGGACAGGATGTCCTGCGCGTAGCCCTTGTAGCGGGTGTCCCCCAGCGCCCCGAACATCTCCCCGACCATGATCTCGGAGAAGCCGTTGATGGCGTTCAGCGGCGTGCGCAGTTCATGGCTCATATTGGCCAGGAATTCGCTCTTGGCCTTGTTGGCCCCCTCGGCCCGGACCTTCTCGGCCTCGTACTTGCGGGCCAGTTCGGAGAGCTGCTCCTGGCTGCGTTCCAGGTCGGCCACCAGCGCCTGGAGCTGCGCCTCATTGCGCCTGCGGGTTTCTTCCTGCGACTTGATCGCGGTGATGTCGCTGGCGGTGATCACCAGGCGGCCCTCGGCCGTCCGCCGCTCGGATATCTGGACCCAGCGACCGTCGCGCAACTCGGCCTCGTGCACTCCCGGCTTGCCGTTCAGGCTCGGCGTGGCCTGCCGGACGGCAAGCCTGGCCATGCGATCCACCTGTTTGCGGGTCACGCCCGGCTTGAGCACGCTGGAATCCAGCGCAAAGAAGCTGCGGAAGTTGTGATTGCAGAGCAGCAGGCGGCCGTTGCGGTCCCAGAGCACGAAGCCCTCGGAGACGCTTTCAATGGCGTCGCGCAGCCGCCCTTCCGCCGCTTGCGCGCGGGCCTGAGCCTTGCGCTCTTCGGTGACGTCGAGCGCCACGCCGATGATGCGGGAGTAGCCCTCGTCAGTCGGCTGGCCGAAAGCCTGGCCGCGGGCGTCCACCCAGACCGAGCGCCCGTTTGTCGCCGCAGCCGTTCGGAACGAAACGTCGAACACGCCATAGATCGCCGCCGTCGAGAGCGCCTGGCGCAGGCGGTCGCGGTGATCGGGCGCGACCCGATCGAGGATGCTCTGCCCGGGCACGATCCCGCTTGCGCCCAGTCCGAGGATCGCCGCGGTGACGTCTGACATGAAGATCTCGTCCGTCGAGAGGTCCCATTCCCAGATGCCGCACCGGGCCGCTTCCGCCGCCATCCGGAAGCGCTGCTCGGAATCGATGAAGGCCTGCTGCGCGTTGGCGACGCGGCGGCCTTCCAGGACCAGGATCAGGCCGATGAGGCAGGCCAGGGCCGCGGGCGCCGCCAGCCAGGCGATCTGCCGGGCGTCGAGGCCGGCGAGCGGGCGGGAAGCCTGGATCACCGCAACCAGAGTGCAGACCAGCAGCAGGGTCGAGAGCAGGGCGATGCGCGCGAAGGTGCGGCTGGCCGCGAGCCTGCCGCCTGCAACGGCCGCGCCGCGCAGGTGACTTGGCCGAGAGCCGGTCACATCCTTGCCGCCTCCGCGTCCGGCCAAAGCCCCGCCGCTCCTGCGCCCGATTCACCTAGGCCGTGAGTCTACGCATCCTTGACGGGCGCGTCACGCACCACTGGCGCAGGTTCAGTCGGCCAGCGCCTTGGTGGCCAGTTCGTAGACGTTCTTCGACAGGCCTTCGGTTCCGGCGATCCGCTCCAGCTCCTTGCGCATCAGAGCGCCGAGCTCGGGCTTGTAGCGACGCCAGCCGCCGAGGGGCTCGACCAGCCGAGCCGCGGTCATCGGGTTGAAGCCGTCCACTGCCAGGATCTGGTCGGCCAGGAAGCGGTACCCGGCGCCGCTCGGGTCGTGGAACCTGGCCGGATTGAAGTTGGCGAAGGTCGAGACCAGCGCCCGCAGCCGGTTGGGGTTCTTCTCGTCGAAGGCCGGATGCGCGGTCAGGCCCATGACGCGGCCCAGCGCGCTCTCGTCGGGATCGCGGGCCTGCAGCGCGAACCACTTGTCGATCACCAGCGGTTCGGCCTTCCAGCGTTGGAAGAAGTCCGTCAGCGCGTTCTCGTAGAGGTCGCCGCCGATCTGCATCAGGGCCGAGAGCCCGCCCATGGCGTCGGTCATGTTCGCCGCCGCGCGATAGTGTCCGTCGGCGAGTTCGCCGGTCTCGGCGCGCGGGTTGGCCGCCAGCAGGTCGAGCGCGGCGTTGCGCAGGGCCCGGCGTCCGGCGCTGGCGGCGTCCGGCGAGAATTCGCCCAGTTCCTGCAGCCCGATATGCAGGCGCTGCAGGTCTTCGGTCAGGTGCAGCGACAGGCGTAGCCGCAGGGCGTCGCGGGCGGCGTGGATCGCCGCCGGATCGGCCGGCGCCATCGCCAGGGCTAGATCGGATTCGCTGGGCAGGGCCAGCAGCAGGGCCTTGAAGGCTGGGTCCGAGGCCTGGTCGTTGAGCGCGCGGCCCAGGGCCTCGGCATAGCGCTCTTCGCTCACCTCGTCTGCAGCGCCCTTGGCGCGGGCCAGGATCAGGGCGCGGGCCAGTTCCTGCCCGGCCTCCCAACGGTTGAACAGGTCGGCGTCACCGGCGAGCTGGACATAACGGTCGGAGGCCCGCGCATCGGTGGTCAGCTCGACGGGCGAGGAGAAGCCTCGCAAGGCCGATACCACCGGCGCGGCGTCCACGCCGGTCAGGGTGACCTTGGCGCTCGCCTGGTCCAGCACGATCAGGGTTTCGTCGGCCGCCTGGCCGTCGCGCTCGAAGGCAAGGGTCCGTCCGTCGCCGTCCAGCAGCCCCAGGGTGACTGGGATCGGCAGCGGCTTCTTGGTCGGCTGGCCTGGCGTCGGCGGAGTTTCCTGCGCCAGCTCCAGTTCCAGCGTCCGGGCCGCCGCGTCATAGCTTTGCTTGAGCGAGACCCTGGGCGTCCCGGCCTGCTCGTACCAGGCGAAGAAGCCCTCGAAATCGCGGCCGGTCACGTCGGCGAAGCAGCGGATGAATTCCTCCACCGTGGTGGCGTGGCCGTCCCAGCGCTCGAAATAGAGGTCCATGCCCTTCCGGAACGCCTCGGGACCGATCAGGGTCTTCAGCATCCGGATCACCTCCGACCCCTTCTCGTAGATGGTCGCGGTGTAGAAGTTGTCGATTTTCAGATAGCTGGACGGCCGCACCGGGTGGGCCAGCGGCCCCTGATCCTCGGCGAACTGCCGGGCGCGCAGCGCTTTCACGTCCTTGATCCGTTGCACCGCATGGCCACGCATGTCGGCCGAGAAGCTCTGGTCGCGGAAGACGGTCAGGCCCTCCTTCAGGCAGAGCTGGAACCAGTCACGGCAGGTGATCCGGTCGCCGGTCCAGTTGTGGAAGTATTCGTGGGCGACGACGCTCTCGATCCGCTCATAGTCCATGTCGGTGGCGGTCGCCGGATCGGCCAGCAGGAGCGAGGAGTTGAAGATGTTCAGCCCCTTGTTCTCCATCGCCCCGAAGTTGAAGTCACGCACGGCGACGATCATGAAGAGGTCCAGGTCGTACTCGCGCCCGAACGTCTCCTCGTCCCACTTCATCGAGCGCTTGAGCGCGTCCATGGCGTAGGCGGCGCGCGGCGCCATGCCCGGATCGACATAGATGCGCAGGTCGACCGTGCGGCCGGTCATGGTGACCAGCTTGTCTTCCAGCACGTCCAGTTCGCCGCCCACCAGGGCGAAGAGGTAGCAGGGCTTGGGGAAGGGGTCGTTCCAGACGGCGAAGTGACGCCCGCCAGGCAGCTCGCCGGCATCGATCAGGTTGCCGTTGGACAGCAGGTGCCGGAACTTGCGGTCGGCCTCGATCCGCACCGTGAAGCGAGACAGCACGTCGGGCCGGTCCGGATACCAGGTGATCTTGCGGAAGCCTTCGGCCTCGCACTGGGTGCAGAAGCGGCCGCCGGACATGTAGAGGCCTTCCAGCGCCTTGTTGTTCTCCGGGTCGATCTCGACCTCGGTCTCCAGCACGAAGGCGTCGGGCGCGTTCGGGATGGTCAGGAACTCGGCGTCGATGGTCCGCTCGGCTTCCGCCAGCACCCGTCCGTCGATCGCCACCGAGACCGGCTTCAGCCGCTCGCCGTTCAGCACCAGCGGCTGGGCGTGCTCGCCGTTGCGCCGCACCGTCAGCTTCGCCTTCACCCGCGTGGTGTTCGGCGCCAGGTCGAAGTCCAGCCGGACCTCGTCGATCAGAAAGGCGGGTGGGGCGTAGTCGGCGAGCCGGATCGGCTGGGGCGTGTCTGTGCGCATCCGAAGGATGTAGTCCCCCGCGAGCGCGGCGCCAACGGAGAGAGCTCCGAAGGTTTCCTTCTCCCACGGGGGAAGAAGGGAAGTTAGGCGTCACTCGGTGGTCAATGGAGCAGGGCTCGCCGCCGGCGCCTCTCGAATGCGCCGGTCCAGCCTGGCGAACGCTTCGGCGAGGCGCTGCAGCTCAGGCGGGGCGTCGCCGGCGCTCTCGTCCACCAGCCGCATCACCGCCCGCGCCAGGGTAAGTAGGCGTGGCGCGCTGGCGATCAGCCGAGCCTGCTGTTCGATCCTGCCTGGCGCCCGGTCATACTCCGCCCCTGGGACCCGCCAGCCGCCCCAGTCGGCTTCGTCGGTCACCACGACGGGATAAGTCCCGGGGTGCGGATGGTGGGCGCAGTCCTCTTCGGTCTGCCACTTGTTCCGCGCCCGCATCAGCCGCCAGGCGCCGCCCTCTCCGACCGTTTCGACGGTGGCGTCCGCCTCGGCGCGCAGTTCGTGCGCCTGGAACTCGCGCCCCAACCCGACCTCATAGGTCACGCGCACGGGTTCATCGAAGCCCTTGGCCCAGACCGGCACGATCTTCTCGATCACCGCCCAGGCGCCGACGCTTTCGACCCAGACTTTCTGGTTACGTTGAAATACCGCCTTGGCCATACCGCCCCCGGAGCCTCGCCAGCGCGGCATAAGACGCTGAATTTCTTGACGCGAGGTCAATCTTTTCTTGGCTCGCCGCCCGCGTATGTTGGCCGCGAGCATCGGCGAAACGATGACGGGACGGGCGGAAATGAACTTCGACTTCTCTGACGATCAGAAATTCCTCAAGGGCGAGGCGCGCAAGTTCCTCGAGGCGAACTGCGCGACTTCGCGGGTGCGCAAGGTGCTCGACGACGAGTCCGTCGCCTACGACGAGGCGCTCTGGAAGCAGGTCGCCGCTCAGGGCTGGCTCGGCGCGGCCATCCCCGAGCAGCACGGCGGTCTGGGCCTTGGCCGGCTGGAGCTCTGCGTGATCGCCGAGGAGCTGGGCCGGGTGGTCGCCCCGATCCCCTTCGCCTCCACGGTCTACTTCCTGGCCGAAGCGATCATGCTGGCCGGTGACGACGCCCAGAAGGCGCAGATCCTGCCGAAGATCGCTGCCGGCGAGGTGATCGGCGCGGTGGCGACCTCCGAAGGCCCTGGCGTCACGGGCCCCGCCACGCTTCAGGCCAGCGTCGAGGGCGGCAAGCTCTCCGGCGTGAAGATCCCGGTCACCGACGGCGACATCGCCACGCTCGCCCTGGTGCTGGCCAAGGAGAACGGCAAGCCGGGGCTTTTCCTGGCCGACCTTGCCCACCCCAGCGTGAAACGCGAGGCGGTCCGCACGCTCGATCCGACGCGCGACGCCGCCAGGCTCGTCTTCGACCAGACCCCGGTCGCCCGCCTGGGCGCCGCCGGCGAGGGCTTTGCGCTGCTGGAACAGGTCTTCGATCGCGCCGCCGTCCTCCTGGCCTTCGAACAGACCGGCGGCGCCGACCGCTGCCTGGAGATGGCCAAGGCCTACGCGCTTGAGCGCTACGCCTTCGGCCGGGTGATCGCCTCCTACCAGGCCATCAAGCACAAGCTGGCCGACATGTACGTCAAGAACGAGCTGGCCCGTTCCAACGCCTATTACGGCGCCTGGGCGCTGAACACCGACGCGCCGGAGCTGCCGGTCGCGGCCAGCGCCGCGCGGATCGCCGCCAGTGACGCCTTTTGGTTCGCCTCCAAGGAGAACATCCAGACCCACGGCGGCATCGGCTTCACCTGGGAAATGGACTGCCACCTCTATTACCGGCGCTCGCGCCAGCTTTCGCTCGTGGCCGGCGCGCCGCGGGTCTGGAAGGAGCGGCTGGTCAGCCATATCGAGCGCCGCAACGCGCAAGCCGCCTGAGGCGAGGAGAAGGTCATGGATTTCAACGACTCCCCCGAAGAAGCCGCCTATCGCCAGAAGGTCCGCGAATGGCTCGCCGCCAACGCGCCGAAGAAGGTCGAGAGCGCCGATCCCGAGGGCGGCGACGACCTCGCCGCCGCTAAGGCGTGGCAGGCCAAGAAGGCGGCCGCCGGCTACGCCTGCATCACCTGGCCCAAGGAGTGGGGCGGGCAGGGCGGCACGCCGGTCCAGAACGTCATCTTCAGCCAGGAAGAGGCGAACTACCCGACCCCCGGCAATCCGTTCCAGATCGGCCTGGGCATGTGCCTGCCGACGGTGATGACCTTCGCCGACGAGGCGACCAAGAAGCGCTTCGTGGGGCCGGCGATCCGTGGCGAGGAGATCTGGAGCCAGCTCTTCTCCGAGCCGGCCGGCGGCTCAGACGTCGCCGGTTCCCGCACCAAGGCGGAGCGGGCGCCTGACGGCTCGGGCGACTGGATCATCAACGGCCAGAAGGTCTGGACCACCGGCGCGCAGTTCTCCGACTATGGCATCGTGATCGTCCGCACCAACCCCGACGTGCCCAAGCACAAGGGGCTGACCATGTTCTGGATCGACATGAAGGATCCGGCGGTCGAGGTGAAGCCGATCCACCAGATGTCCGGCGGCTCAGGCTTCAACGAGGTGTTCTTCACCAATCTGCGAGTGAAGGACAGCCAGCGCCTCGGGGCGGAGGGCGATGGCTGGAAGGTCAGCCTGGTGACCCTGATGAACGAGCGTCTCGCCGTGGGCGGGGCGACCGGCTCCGGCTGGTCGGAGTTCATGGAGGCCGCGCGCCAGACGCCGAGCCTCGACGGCGGCTCGGCCCTCAAGGACCAGGCCCTGCGCGAGAAGCTGGCCGACTGGTACGTCCAGGCCGAGGGGCTCAAGCACACCCGCAACCGCACCATGACCGCCCTGTCGCGCGGCCAGACGCCCGGGCCGGAAAGCTCGATCGGCAAGATCATCTCAGCCGGCCAGATGCAGGATCTCGCCAATACGGCGATCGAGATGCTGGATCAGTACGGGATCATCAACGACGAGACCCTCGCGCCGCTCAAGGCGTCCTTCCACTGGTCGCTGATGTTCGCGCCTGGCCTGCGCATCGCCGGCGGCACCGACGAAATCCTGCGCAACATCATCGCCGAGCGTGTCCTTGGCCTGCCCGGCGACATTCGCGTGGACAAGGACATCCCGTTCAAGGACCTGCCGACCGGGCGGTAGGGTTCTTCGCCCCTTTTCCCTTCAGCGATCGTCATCCCCCGGCCGCGTGAGCGTGCCCGGGGATGGGCCGGTCAGGCGCTCATCGCCACCGGTGTGGCGGCGGCGCGGCCGGCCACCAGTTCGCCGTAGATCCGGGTCAGCGCCTCGAAGGTGTTGTCCCAGCGATGCCGTTGCTCGGCCCGGCGCCGGGCGGCCGCCTTGATCGGGGCAAGGTCGCGGGCGAACAGCGCCTCGATGGCCTCGGCCATGCCGGCCGGATCGACGGTGGCGGCGCGTTGCCCGACCTGCTCGTCGATCATCTCCGAGACACCGCCGCGCGAGGGCCCCACCACCGGCAGGCCGGCGGCCAGCGCCTCCAGCACCACCAGGCCGAAGGGCTCGTTTTCGTTGGCGTGCACCAGGGCGTCGCAACTGGCGATGATCCCGGCCAGCTTCACCGGATCGCGCTCGTAGCCCATCGGGATGACGCGCGACGAGTAATGGGTGTCCTTGCCCGCGCCGACCAGCAGCAGGTGGTAGGGCGCGCCCAGGCGCTCGACGGCGCAGATCAGGCTCTCGATGTTCTTTTCGCGGGCCGGACGGCCGGCGAACACCAACAGCCGCGCCTCGGCGGGAAGCCCCAGCTTGCGGCGCAGCTTCTGCGGGTCGGCCTTGCTGGGATGGAAGAGGTCGGTGTCGACGCCCAGCGCCTGGACGCTCACCCGCTCCACCCCGCCCTCAGCCAGGCGCTGGGCGATGTGGCGGCTCGGCGCGACCACGCGGTCGAACCGCTGGAAGGTGGCCGCCCAATGCTTCATCGCCGGCGCCTCGGCCCATTCGCCGAAGTGCAGCGCCGCCAGCGCCGCCGCGTCGGTGTGGCAGAAGCCGACCACCGGAACGCCCAACGCCTCGCCGGCCTCCAGCGCAGCGTGGCCGGGTACGAACATGTCGCCGGCTTCGATGATGTCCGGCTCCAGCATCCGGATCACCGTCTCCCACTTCGTGGTCGAGGCCGGCATCCGATAGCCGTCGCCGAAGGGCAGGCGCGCCGCCGCCACAGTGACGACGCCGTGCGACGCAAGCCCGGTGGTCGCGCCGGGCACGACCAGGGTGTGATTGATGTCGGGACGCCGCTTGTTCAGCCAGTCGCGCTTCTCATGGAGGTATCGCTTCACCCCGCCGGAGCGAGGAGCGTACATCATCGTCGTGTCGATTAGGTGGAAACCCATGCGACCTGGGGCGCCAAAATGCGGAGCTTCTAAAGGGTCCAAGCGTATCAGATTCTCTGTACGCGAGTCGGTGACGTCGAACACCCGCCGCCTCCCTGTTTACGACGGAGCCCTAACGAACGGGGGCAGATTTGGTTCTGAAATCGAACTGCGTTCATCCAAAAAATAGGCGGACGCCGGAGCTTTTCAATCCCCCTTCGGAACAGCTTCGCCGGCGGTCCTGGCGAGCTGCACGAACTCGGCCCGCAGCCCGAACGGATCGTCCCCGCGTGCGCCCTGGGCGATGTCGATCACCTGCGGCCAGCCGAAGCTTGCATCGATCCGCGGATCGCGCTTCAGAAGCTGGCCGAAGCCCGCCACCGACACCGCCCACCGGCTGGCCTCCGGCGCCGCCGCCAGGGAAGCGTAGGCGTCGCCCCGGCCGATGGCGCGCTCGATCAGGCGCGAGTTCGCCTCGCCCGGCAGCTTGTAGCGCACCTTCAGATAGGCCAGCTCCGATCCGGTCGCGGCCGGGTGCTCGGACACGCCATAGCGCAATGGGTCGCTGGAGGGCCGCGCCCCGGCCGGAGTGATCTCGTAGAGCGCGGTGACCGAGGCGTTCGAACCCACCTCGCCGGCGTCGACCTGGTCGTTGTTGAAGTCCTCCCGGGCCAGCATCCGCGTCTCGTAGCCGATCAGCCGGTATTCGCTCACCTGCGCCGGGTTGAACTCGACCTGGATCTTCACGTCGTCTGCGATCGGGAAGAGCGAGCTGGAGAAGTCCTCGCGGAACAGCTTGCGGGCCTCGCTCAGGGTGTCGACGTAGGCCGCGGTCCCGTTCCCGTTCTGGGCCAGGGTCTGCATCATGGTGTCGTTGTAGTTGCCGCGACCGAAGCCGTAGACCGACAGATAGACCCCGCTCTTGCGCTGGTCGGACACCAGATCCTTCAGCCTGGCCGGATCGGCGACCCCGACGTTGAAGTCGCCGTCGGTCATCAGGATGACCCGGTTCACCGCCTTGGGATCGAAGTTCTGCTTGGCCAGGTCGTAGGCCAGGGCCAGTCCCTGGCCGCCGGCGGTCGATCCGCCCGCCCGCAGCGCGCCCAGCGCGCAGCGGACCTTCAGCTTGCTGCGCCCGTCGGTCGGGGCCAGCACCGCCCCAGCCGATCCGGCATAGGCGACGATCGCCACCCGGTCCTTCGGTCCGAGCTGGTCGACCAGCAGGTTCATCGCCTTGGTCGCCAGCGGCAGGCGGTCGGGGCCCCACATCGAGCCGGACGTATCCACCAGGAACACCAGGTTCAGCGGCGGCTGGGTTTTGCTCGGCAGATCATAGCCTTGCAGCCCAATGTGAACGATTTGCCGGTCCTTCGACCAGGGCGAGGGAACGACCGCCACATAAGGGGCGAAGGGCTCCTGCCGGCTCGCCGGCTGGCGATAGCCGTAGTCGAAATAGTTGATCAGCTCCTCGACCCGCACCGAGTCCGCCGGCGGCCGCGCGCCCTCGTTCAGGAAGCGGCGGACATTGGCGTAGGAGGCGGTGTCCACGTCGACCGAGAAGGTCGAGACCGGGTCCTGCGCGACCTGCCTGATCGGATTAGCCTGGGCGTTCGGGTAGCGCTCGGTGTCCGCCTGCGGCGGAAACGTCATGACGATGGGCGGCCTTCGCGGTGCGGCGGTGGGCGCGACGGCCTGTCCGGTGACGGTGACCTCGTCGAGCCGCTTCTGCACCGGCGGGACCGGCAAGGGCGGAATGGCCGGCATCGGAGCCTGCATGAAGGCTCGCCTGCCTCTGAGGGTGATCGGTTCGCCGCCCTGCGGGCCGGTTGGAAATCCCAGCGCCTCGCAGGCCGCTGGAGTCGGGGTTCCATCGCCGCTCGCTGGAGCGGCCATCGGCTCTGCCGGCCCCGACAACGCCATAAGTCCCGCCAGACCCAGCACCGACGCGTTACGCACACTGGCCGACATGGCGAACCTCCCGCCTGCTGCTTCTCAGGGTAGAGCTTATGGCCCCGCTTGCGGCGAAATCTCGGCGGTATGGCGGCTGGTCGAAGGCTGGCGCGAAAAAGGCCGCGCCTTGCGGGACGCGGCCTCTTCGCTCTCGTCGTTGTCTTGCCGCTAGTGCTTCAGCGCATCGCGCGCGGCGTCCTTCAGATCGCCCACGCCCTTCTGCACCTTGCCGACGATCTTCTCGCGTGCGCCCTCGGCTTCCAGGCGACGGTTTCCGCTCGCCTTGCCGACGGCCTGCTTGACCGAGCCGGCGGTCTGCTTGGCGGCGCCCTTCACGGTGTCCTTGTGCATCACCTTCTCCTTAAGCGGTGTGTATGGGAGTACGCTCGCAGGGGCCCCGCGTTCCGGCCCGGCGGACCGCGTCTTTTCCTCCGCCGCATTGCGCCTCGCGCCTCGCGCGGCTATCTCCGTCCCCGAATTCCCTGATCTTTCCGATAGAGCGAGCGCGGACGCCTCATGGCGCAGCAGTATATTTTCCAGATGCAGGGCCTGACCAAGGCCTATCCCGGCGGCAAGAAGGTGTTCGAGAACATCTGGCTGTCGTTCTACTCCGACGCCAAGATCGGGGTGGTCGGGGTCAACGGCTCGGGTAAGTCGACCCTGCTGAAGATCATGGCCGGGATGGACAAGGAGTTCTCCGGCGAGGCCAAGGCCGCCGACGGCGTCAAGATGGGCTACCTGGAGCAGGAGCCCCAGCTCGATGACCAGCTCAATGTCTGGGGCAACGTCATCGCCTGGTGCGAAGAGAAGAAGATCTTCGACCGCTACAACGAGATCGCCGCCAAGCTGGGCGAGGACTATTCCGACGAACTCATGGAGGAGATGACCGCCCTCCAGGAGAAGATCGACGCCGGCGATCTCTGGGACATCGATAGCCGCATCGAGATGGCGATGGACGCCCTGCGCTGCCCGCCCAACGACTGGCCGGTGGACAAGCTCTCGGGCGGTGAGAAGCGCCGCGTGGCCCTGGCCCGCCTGCTGCTGTCCAAGCCCGACATGCTGCTGCTCGACGAACCGACCAACCACTTGGACGCCGAGTCCGTGGCCTGGCTGCAGCACCACCTGGAAAGCTTCCCGGGCTGCGTGATCCTCGTCACCCACGACCGCTACTTCCTCGACCAGGTGACCAAGTGGACCCTGGAACTCGACCGCGGCAAGGGCCACCCGCACGAAGGCAACTATTCGAGCTGGCTTGAAGCCAAGACCAAGCGGATCGTCCAGGAACAGTCCGAGTCCGAAGCCCGCCAGCGCGCCATGACCCGCGAACTGGAATGGGTCCGCTCCGGCGCCAAGGCCCGCCAGGCCAAGTCCAAGGCCCGTCTGGCCGCCTATGAGCGCATGGTCTCCGAGCAGGAGAACTCCCGCCAGGCCCAGACCTTCGCCACCATCCAGATCCCGCCGGGCCCGCGCCTGGGCAATGTGGTGCTGGAGGCCGACAATCTGTCGAAGGCCTATGGCGACAAGGTCCTGTTCGAGAACCTCTCCTTCCGCCTGCCGCCGAACGGTATCGTCGGCGTCATCGGCCCGAACGGCGCCGGCAAGTCGACCCTGTTCCGCATCATCACCGGCCAGGAGCAGCCCGACGCCGGCACGTTCCGCCTCGGCGAGACGGTGAAGCTGTCCTACGTGGACCAGAGCCGCGACGCCCTCGACCCCAACAAGACCATCTGGCAGGAGGTCTCCCAGGGCCTCGACATCCTCACGGTCGGCAAGCGCGAGATCAACACGCGCTCCTATGTGGGCTCGTTCAACTTCAAGGGCGGCGACCAGCAGAAGAAGGTCGGCCTGCTCTCGGGCGGTGAGCGCAACCGCGTCCACCTGGCCAAGACCCTGACCACCGGCGGCAACGTCATCCTGCTTGACGAACCGACCAACGACCTGGACATCGAGACCCTGCAGAACCTCGAAGAGGCCCTTGAGGAATTCGCCGGCTGCGCCGTGGTCATCTCCCACGACCGCTGGTTCCTCGACCGCCTGGCCACGCACATCCTGGCCTTCGAGGGCGACAGTCACGTCGAATGGTTCGAAGGCAACTTCGAAGCCTACGAAGAGGACAAGAAGCGCCGCCTGGGCACCGACAGCCTGATCCCGCACCGGATCAAGTTCCAGAAGTTCGGCCGCTGACCTAACGTCAAGGTTGCTCAACGCAGCCTTGACGTGAGACTTCCTCCTTTGCGTCCGTCTATGGGGCGGCCTCGTCATGAGGCCGGGATGGTCGTTGGGGGGAATGCGGCATGAAGGTCGCGTATGTTACGACGGCGGACAATGAGACCCTGACCGGCACGGCAGGTTCCGACAGCCTGCTGGGCGGGTCGGGGATGGATTCGATCTCCGGCCTCGGCGGCGACGACACCATTGGTGGCGGGGGCGATGACGACTGGATCGTCGATGGTGACGGCGCCGACCGCATCGACGGGGGCGAAGGCTTCGATGTCGTCTCCCTCGAAATGGCGAAAGGCCCCATCGAGGTTTGGCTCGACCAGGATGGCCCGCTTGGGCAGATCCGAATCTTCAATGCCGAAATCGTCGGGCTGGGCGACTTTGGCGGCCGTGTCCACGGCGGGCTTGCGCCCGACACCGTCGTCGGCGGCGCGGGCGCCGACTACATCGACGGCGGCGTCGAGGATGACTTGCTGGGCGGCCTGGCAGGCGACGACACCGTCATTGGCGGCGTCGGCGATGATCTGCTCGATGGCGGAGCCGGCGATGACTTGCTCGATGGCGGCCTAGGCGACGACCTGGCGGACTACACCCTCGCTCCGGGTGTCGTGCACGTCGATCTCACCCTGACAGGCCCGCAGGACACCGGCTACGGGGTCGATCGGCTGGTGAGCGTGGAGTCGCTGGCCGGGTCGTTGCACGGCAGCGTCCTGCGCGGCGATGCAGCGGGCAACACCTTCATCACCCAGTCTGGCTCCGACACGCTGTTCGGGGGCGCCGGCGACGACGTCCTCATCGACATGGGCGGGCTGAACATGCTGCGCGGCGAGGAGGGGAACGATTACCTCGAAGGCGCCGACGAGTTCGATGATCTCCACGGCAACATGGGTGCGGACACGGTGGTCGGCTACGGCGGCGACGACTGGGTCGTCGGCGGCAAGGATGACGACCAGCTCTTCGGAGATGGCGGGAACGACATCGTCTACGGCAACATGGGCGATGACTATTGCGTCGGCGGCACCGGGGCGGACACCATCCGCGGCGGCCAGAACGACGACGAGGTCTTCGGCGAGGCCGGTGACGACTGGCTGTTCGGCGACCGTGGCGCGGACACTATCACCGGTGGTTTCGGCGCGGACACCTTCACGGTCTTCGACGGCGCCGGGATCGACCGCGTGCTCGACTTCGCGATCGGGGAGGGTGATCGCGTGCGGGTCGAGGGCGGCGTTCCCTACACCGTGACCCAGCAGGGCGCCGACACGCTGGTGAGCGTCGGCGAGGCGCAACTCATCCTGGTCGGCGTGCAGGCCGCGGCCTTGCCCGCCGGATGGATCGTCTCGGTCTAGGCTGGAACCGGCCCTCCGTGCGCCGGTTCTCCCGCCGTATCCAAAAAGGAGAAGGGCGATGGCGAACGGCAAGCTGGAGGGCCGCAAGGTCGCGGTGCTGGCGACTGATGGCTTCGAACAGGTCGAACTGACCAAGCCCGTGGAAGCGCTCAAGGCCGAGGGCGCCCAGGTCGAGATCGTGGCCCCCAAGGGCGGCCAGATCCAGGGCTACAACCACCACGACAAGGGACAGCAGATTCCGGTCGACCGCGACCTCTCGCAGGCCGACGCCTCAAGCTATGACGCCATCGTCCTTCCGGGCGGGGTGATCAATCCCGACGCCTTGCGGCTGGAGCCTAGGGCCATCGACTTCATCCGCTCCTTCGCCAGGGCCGGCAAGCCTATCGCCGCGATCTGCCATGGCCCCTGGACGCTGATCAACGCCGACGCGGTGGACGGCAAGCGCATGACCTCCTGGCCCTCGCTGGAAGCGGACCTGAAGAACGCCGGCGCCGAATGGATCGACCAGGAGGTGGTGGTCGACCAGGGCCTTGTCACCTCACGCAAGCCAGACGATCTGCCGGCCTTCTGCGCCAAGATGGTCGAGGAGTTCGCCGAGGGCGTTCACTAGGCCGGCTTGCCGACCACGACCCCGGTCATGCTGATCGACCCCAGGTCGATGGCGTCGTTGAAGAAGGCGACCTCGTCGTCCTGCCGCTGGGCGCCCAGCACATAGAGCAGCGGCAGATAGTGTTCGTCGGTCGGGATCGAGAGTCTCGCGTCCTCGCCCAGGCTCATCCAGTCGACCAGTTGGCGGTGGTCTCCGGTCACGATCAGCGATTTCACCGTTTCGTTGAACCGCTCGGCCCAGTCATGCGGCGGGGCCTCGGGGTCCCAGATGGCCTGCCGCAGATTGTGCACCCAATCGCCGGAACCGACGATCAGCACCCCCTCGTCGCGAAGTTCGGCCAGCCGCCGGCCAAGCTCGTAGTGGAACTCCGGGCCCTGGCGCCGGTCGATCGCAAGCTGCAGCACCGGCACGTCGGCCTCGGGGAACATGTGCATCAGCACCGACCAGGCGCCATGGTCCAGGCCCCAATCGTGGTCCTCGCGAACCGGCAGCGGCGCCAGAATGTCGCTCACCCGTTCCACCAGCCAGGGATCGCCGGGCGCGGGGTAGCCGATGTCGTAGAGCGGCTTGGGGAAGCCATAGAAGTCGTGGATCGTCCGCGGCTGGCTCATGGCCGTGATCGCGGTCTCCTCGACGTACCAGTGCGCCGAGATGCAGAGGATCGCCTTCGGTCGCGGCAGCGCCGCCCCGATAACCCGCCAGACTTCCGCATAGTCGCCGCCCAGGGCGTTCATCGGACTGCCGTGGCCGACGAAGATCGCCGGCATGTGAGGGACGCGTTCGCTCATGCTCCATCAGATCGGAAGAACGCCGCCGTTCGTCAATGTCGGGGCGCCCGTCGCTTGGCCAACGCCCAGAGGATGACTGCCGGCGGCGCGCCAATCGCCGGCCAGGTCAGGGCGTCGAGGGGGCCGTCGACGAGCAGGGCCAGCACCAGTCCTGCGCCGCTCACGGCCGCCAGCACCGCCGGAACGAACAGGATCTGGGCCAGGTCCGAAGGGCGCTGGCTCATGACCGTCGCTCCGACATCGCGGCCGCCGGGCCGCCAGCGCGGCGTTCGAGCTGTTCCAGCACTCGGGTTTCCAGCGGCTTTCGCCGGCGGGCGAGCCAGAGATAGAGGCCGCTTGCGAGCACGATGATCGACAGCACGTCGAGGATCGCCCAGAGCACCTTCATGGTCATGCCGCCGTAGTCGCCGAAATGCAGCGGCTGGGAGAGGAACAGCGTCACCGCGTACCAGGGCATGTCGCGCGCCTCGGTGAGTTCACCGGTCTCGGCGTCGATGATCGCCGGCTTGAGGATGCGCGAGGTCACCGGGCTCTCGCCATGCATGAAGACGGCATAGTGGTTCCTGCTGGAGAACGGCGTGCCCGGATAGGCCACGATCGAAGGGGTCATGCCCGGTATGGCCTGCTTGGCGGTGTTCACTGCGCCCTGCAGCGAGGCAAGATCCGTCGGCGGCGGCCGACCCTTGTACTGGGCGGTCATCTCGGCGAGCTGGCCGGCCTGCCAGAGCTGCAGGATCGGGGTGGCGAGGGTGTTGATCACACCCGTGAGGCCCACCACCAGCACCCACGCAAGCGTGGTCGCGCCGATCAGATTGTGCAGGTCGAGCCATTTCAGCCGCGGGCTGCGGTCGCTGCGCACCGTCCCGAAGGGCAGGCGACGCATGAACGGCGCGTAGATCACGACGCCCGAGACGACGGCCGCCACGAACAGCAGGCCCATCAGCCCCAGGAACAGCGTGCCGCCGATGCCGGCGAACATGTCGTAGTGGAGGCGGAAGAGGAAATACATCACGCCCTCGTCGAGGGGCGGCGCATCCAGCATCCGCCCGGTATGGGCGTCGTAGGTCGCGGTGTGCCCGTCGATGGAATCGAGCCGCTCGCCGGTGGTGACATAGACCACCGGCGCATGGTCCTCGAAGCTGACGTACTGCAGCCTCTCGCCCGGTCGGCGCTGGAGAGCGTCGGCCGCGATGCGGTCGAGATCGGCTGGGCGTGCGCCTGCTGGAACGTCGGCCTGCGCCGGATGCCGGCCCAGGGCCGTATCGATCTCCTCATGGAAGATCAGCGGCAGGCCGGTGACGCACAGCAGCAGCAGGAAGGCCGTGCAGATCAGGCTGGTCCACTTGTGAACGAAGCACCAGTTTCTGAGGGCGGTGCGGCTCATCATCGTCAGAAATCCACCCGCAGACCGACCTGCCAGGTGCGGGGCCGCAGCACCGTCGCGGTGTCGTCCGCCCGGACGTCGCCCGGATAGAGCATGACCGGTCCGACCTCGTCGAAGAGGTTGGCCACCGTGGCGAACACCTTGGCCTGGCCGAAGCGATAGGCGGCGCGGGCGTTGGCGACCCAATAGGAGTCCACTTCGCCGAATGGCTTGTTCTCGATGTCGGAGAAGTAGCCGTCGCTGTAGCGGACGTCGAAGCCGGCCTCGAAGCCGCTCGCATGAACGTAGTCCGCGCCGAACGAGAGGGAGGCGGCCGGCGAGCGCGGAAGCTCGTTCCCCTCGATGTCCGAGCCCGGATAGTTCGTGACCTCGGTTTTCAGCAGGCCGCCGCTGGCGAACAGCTCGAGTCCTCGGGCGGCGATCAGGCGCGCACTGATCTCGGCGCCATAAGTTTCCGCCCGGCCAGCGTTGCGCACCACGTAGGACCAGACCTTCGGATCGGAGTTGAGATCGAACGGGAGCTGCAGGTCGCGATAGCGGTCATAGAAGATATTGCCCGAAAGGCTCAGCCGGCCGTCCAGCAGCAAAGCGCGGGCGAAGGCCTCGTAATTCCAGACGAACTCCGGATCGTAGACGTAGCTCTCATACGGCGCGTCGTAGGTGAAGCCCGCCCCGCCGCCATTGTAGCCACGGGAGGCCAGCACCCCGACGGTGAGGTCGTCGTTCACTCGGTAGGAGAGGCTAGCCTTCGGCAGAAAGGCTTCGTAGGTCTCGTCGAGGTCGATGACGAACGACCAGACGCCGCCAGTCCGACGGCGCTCCTCGCGCTCCAGGCGGCCGCCGACCGTAAGGCCGAGCCGATCCGTAAGCTTGACGGTCCCCTCGCCGAACGCGGCATAGGTGCGGGTGCTGTCGTCGAAGGTCCCGCCGCCGAACAGGTCGATGTGCTCGCCCTGGTCCGCATCGAAGACGTGCAGCCCGACGAAGCCGGTGACTCGGCCGTCCTCGCCGCTGAACCGCAGACGCGGCTCCAGGACGTATTCCTTGCCGTTGATCTCGGCGATCCCATCGCCCGGCACGGCGTAGCGGTTGACCCTCAGGTCGGCGGCCGAGGCGGTCAGCTCCAGCGACCAGCCCCCGCCCAGCTTCCGGGACGCATCGAGAATGGCGCTGTTCGACCGGGTGCGAAACCGCGGCTGGAACGGAAAGGCGGCCACATGACCGCCGAAGGGCCGTACGACGTCGGCCGTCTGGGGGGCGTAGGCGCGCATGTGCGAAACCGTAAGCAGGGCCCGCAGCCCGGGCGTCGCCTCGGGCTCGATCAGCAGCTTGCCGCGCAAGGCCACCTGCTCGGACTTGCCGGGATCATCGACGCCCTCGTAGCCGGTGAAGTCGGCGAAGCTGTCGGCTCGACGCCAGTCCGCCGATAGCCTCGCCGCCACTTGCCCCGCAATCAGCGGACCGGAGACCGCCACCGAGGCCTGCCGGGTCTCCAGGTCGCCGACGAGCGCCTGGGCCGCGCCTTCGAAATCGTAGGTCGGGTTGCGGGTGCGGATGATGATCGCCCCGGCCACGGCGTTGCGACCCTGCAGCGTGCTCTGCGGCCCGCGGAACACTTCGACCCGCTCCACGTCGAACAGCGTCGACTCGGTGAAGATGGCCTCGTTGTGGCTGAGGGTGCGACCGTCCACCTGGAAATTCAGCCGCGGCCGGGTTCCGGCGAAGAAGGCGTCGGCGCCCTGGGCGGGGCCGGTCCCGTCAAGACCGCGCACGGCAGGGGCGAGGTTGGTCGGTTCGCTGGTCACTAGGTTGGGGATGCGCGCCAGGAGGTCGCTGGTCGTGGCCATGTCGGGCGTGATGTCCTGGACCACGGCGACGCTGGAGGCGGTGTTGCGCAGCGAGCGGCTGACCTTCTCGCCGGTCACCACCACCTCTTGAACGACGGCCCCGCTGGCCGCCTCGGCCGCAAGCGCGCCCCCGCCATAGGTCATGACCGCCGCGATTGCGGCCGAACTCCATAAATTACGCATTCACCACCCCTTCTAATAATGCGAGTCACTCGCATATGCATAAACTGGAGTCAACGCAGGGGCGGGGGTGAGTTCGCTTCGCCTAGGAGAAGAGGCCGCGGACCTCCGCGCACCGCCGCTCACGCCGTGCTATAAGGGCTCTCCGAGCGCGATGCTGTCAGCTTGACATAAAGACATAAAGATATCTTTATGTGCTCATGACTCTCTCCACGGGACAGGCGGTCGAGGTTTTGCGCGCGGCGGGCGAGCCGACCCGCCTGCGTATTCTGGGCCTCCTGTCTCGCGAGGAACTCGCCGTGCTCGAGCTCTGCCGCGTACTGGACCAGAGCCAGCCGCGGGTTTCTCGACATCTGAAGCTGCTGGCTGAGGCCGGCCTGGTCGAGCGGTTTCCCGATGGCGCCTGGGTTTTCTATCGCCTCGTCACCACCGGCGATGCGCGTCATCTCGCCGACGAGACCCTCAAGCTCATCGACCCGAACGACGCCGTCTTCGCCCGCGACGCTGAACGCCTGCAGGCGGTGAGGGGAGAGCGCTCGGCCGAGGCTGGCGAGTATTTCGCCCGCAACGCCGCCCGCTGGGACGAGATCCGCTCGCTCTACGTCTCCGAGACCGCCGTCGAGGCCGCGATCCTCGATGCCGCCGGGGTTGGGCCTTTCAAGAAGCTGGTCGATCTCGGCTCGGGCACCGGCCGCATGCTGACCCTGCTCGGCCCGCAGGCGGAGACGGCCGTCGGTCTCGATCTTTCGCAGCAGATGCTGAACATCGCGCGTAACCATGTGGCCGAGGCTGGCCTGGAGCGCTGTGAGCTGCGCCATGGCGACATCTTCGGCACTCGCCTGCCGGGCCAGAGCGCCGACCTCGTCGTCGTCCACCAGGTTCTGCACTACCTGGCCGACCCCGCCGCGGCCGTGCGCGAGGCCGCGCGGCTGGTGGCCGAGGGCGGACGCCTGCTGATCGTGGATTTCGCCCCCCACGCCCTTGAGTTCCTGCGCGAACAACACCAGCACCGCCGCCTCGGGTTCTCCGAGACCGAGATGGCCCGCTGGTTGGGCGAGGCCGGTCTTTCGGACATCCGCGTGACCGCCTTGCCGCCGGCCCGGCAGGAGGGCCTCACCGTGAAGATCTGGGTCGCCGAGCGCGCCCGCATGCCGCAAAGGAACGTCGCATGAGCCCCCAAGAAACCGCGCTGGGCCCGATCGCCCGGGCCGGAGCCGGGCTGGCCACGCGCCCGTCGATCTCCTTCGAGTTCTCGCCGCCCAAGGGACCCAAGAGCGAGGAGGGCCTGTGGGAGGCGATCCGCCGCCTTGAGCCGCTGAATCCGGCCTTCGTCTCGGTGACCTATGGCGCCGGCGGCTCGACGCGCGACCGCACCCACCGGACGGTCGTCAGGATGCTGCAGGAAACCAACCTGAAACCTGCCGCTCACCTCACCTGTGTCGAAGCCTCGCGCGCTGAGGTGGACGAGGTGATCCAGGCCTATTGGGACGCCGGCATCCGTCACATCGTGGCCCTGCGCGGCGATCCGCCCGGTTCGCTCGGTGGGACCTATGTTCCCCGCGCCGATGGCTATCAGAACGCCACGGAGCTGACCGCCGGCATCCGCGCCATCGCGCCCTTCGAGGTCAGCGTCGGGGTCTATCCCCAGGTCCATCCGGAGAGCCCCTCGCTCGAACACGACATCGATGTGCTGAAGGCCAAGGTCGACGCCGGCGCGACCCGCGCGATCACGAATTTCTTTTTCGATATCGACGGTTACCTGCGTTTCATCGAGCGCGTCCGCAAGGCCGGCGTGACCATCCCGATCATCCCCGGCATCATGCCGGTCAGCAGCGTCGAAGGCCTGAGCAACATGGCCAAACGGATCGGCGTCGCCATCCCAGGCTGGCTGACCAACCTGTTCGAAGGCCTCGACAGCGATCCGGAGACCCGCAAGCTGATCGCCGCATCGGTGGCGGCCGAGATGTGCGTGCGCCTGGCCGAGGAAGGCTATTCCGACTTCCACTTCTACACCCTCAACCGCGCCGACCTCGTCTACGCGATCTGCCGTGTCCTCGGCGTCCGCGAGAACGGCGCCCCGCCGGCCATCGAGGCGGCGGCATGAAGCGGCTGGTTCTCGCTCTCGGCCTGTTGGCCTGCGCCTCGGCGGCTCAGGCGCAGATGCCCGCCTCCTGGACCGCGCCGACCGAGCCGTTCCAGATCGCCGACAACCTCTATTACGTCGGGACCGAGGGCATTTCGGTGTTCCTGATCACGACGCCGCAGGGACACATCCTGATCGACGGCGCCATGCCGACGAGCGCCAAGCCTATCGAGGCGAGCATCGCCAAGCTGGGCTTCAAGCTTTCCGACGTGAAGGTGCTTCTCAACACCCACGCCCACTTCGACCACACCGGCGGCCTGGCCGAACTGAAGGCCGACACTGGGGCTCAGTTCGCCGCCTCGGCCGGCGACCGCCAGGCGCTGGAGAGCGGCAAGTACATCGGCTCCGAAGACGTGGAGGCCTTCGACTTCGCTCCGGTGAAGGTCGACCGGGTGCTGAACGACGGCGACACCGTCACTCTGGGCGGGGCGACGCTCACCGCTCACGTGACGCCCGGGCACACGGCCGGCTGCACCACCTGGACCTTCCCGGTGACCATCAAGGGCGAGGCTCACCAGGCCGTGCTCTATTGCAGCACCTCGGTCGCGGCCAACCGCCTGGCCTCCAAGGCCAAGGGCCCGCAATACCCGGGCATCGTCGCCGATTACGAGAAGACCTTCCAACGGCTTCGCAGCCTGAATGGCGACGTCTTTCTCGCACCTCACGCCGAGCAGTTCGGCCTGGTCGAAAAGCGCGCCAGGCTGGCGGCCGGCGGCCCGAACCCCTTTATAGACCCCAGTGCGCTGCAGAAGACCGTAGCCGCAAGCGAGCAGGCCTTCCGCCAGGCCCTCGCCAAGCAACAGAAAGCCGCGAAATGACCCGCCAGGAACGCATCGCCGCGCTCAAGGCCATCGCCAAGGAGCGCATCCTCATCCTCGACGGCTCCTGGGGCGTGATGATCCAGAAGCGCGGCCTGGCCGAGGCCGACTATCGCGGCGAGCGCTTTGCCCACCACAATCTGGAACTCAAGGGCAACAACGACCTGCTCTGCATCACGCGGCCGGACGTCATCGCCGACCTGCATGACCAGTATTACGCGGCCGGCGCCGACATCTCCGAGACCAACACCTTCTCGGCCACCACCATCGCCCAGGCCGAGTACGAGTGCGGCGAGGCCGTCTACGACATCAACTTCCAGGGCGCGCAGATCGCCCGCAAGGTCGCCGACGCCTGGACCGCCAAGGAGCCGCATAAGCCGCGTTTCGTCGCCGGCTCCGTTGGTCCGCTGAACAAGATGCTGTCCATGTCCTCGGATGTGAACGATCCGGGCGCGCGCCTGGTGACCTTCGAGGAGGTCTACAAGGCCTATCGCGAGCAGATGATCGCGCTGCACGAGGGCGGGGTGGACCTCTATCTGATCGAGACCATCACCGACACGCTGAACTGCAAGGCGGCGATCAAGGCGATCCTCGACCTCGAGGACGAGGGCTACGAGCCGCTGCCGATCTGGATTTCCGGCACCATCACCGACCGCTCCGGCCGCACCCTGTCGGGCCAGACCGTCGAGGCGTTTTGGAACTCGGTGAAGCACGCCAGGCCGTTCGCCGTCGGCCTGAACTGCGCTCTGGGCGCAGAGCTGATGCGGCCGCACATCGCCGAGTTGGCGCGGGTCGCCGACACCCTGGTTTCGGCCTATCCGAACGCTGGCCTGCCCAACGCCATGGGCGAGTACGACGAGCAGCCGCACCAGACCGGCCACCAGCTTCACGAGTGGGCCGAGCAGGGCCTGGTGAACATCCTCGGAGGCTGCTGCGGCACAACGCCAGACCACATCCGTCACGTGGCCGAAGAGGTCGCCGGCGTTAAGCCTCGCGGGGTCCCTGAGCGGCCGAAGGCCATGCGCCTCGCCGGTCTCGAACCCTTCGAACTGGCCTAGGCGACCCTTCTGGCAGTAAGCGCAGTCACATGAAGCCCACGATCCTATTTGGCGGAACCAACCGCGAGCGTCTCGTCGCGGTCGCCAGCGCCCAGGCCGTCTCGGCGGCCCTGCCCGATGCCGACCTCTGGTTCTGGGGGCCCGACGGTCAGGTCCAGGCGGCCGACCACGCGGCCCTGGCCGCGCACCAGCGGCCCTTCGAGCTGGACTTCAAGGCCGGCGGCGAGGTGATCGGCTCCATCGAGGACGCCCTCGATCGGGCCAAGGCCGAAGGCCGCGTGCTGGTCCTGTCGCTGCATGGCGGCCCGGCGGAGAACGGCGAGCTCGCCGCCCTCTGCGAGGCCCGCGGCGTAGCCTTCACCGGCTCCGGCGCGGCGGCCAGCCGCCTGGCCTTCGACAAGGCCGCGACCAAGGCCAAGCTCGCCGAGCTGGGCGTCAGCGTCCCCAGCCAGGTTTCGGTCGAAAGCGCCGCCGAAGGCCTAGCCCTGCACGGCAAGCTCGTCGCCAAGCCGATCGCCGAAGGGTCGAGCTACGGCCTGATTTTCGTCAGCACCGCCGCCGACCTCGCCGCGCTCGCCGAAGCGGCTGCCCGCGAGGCCTATCTCGTCGAGCCGTTCGTCACCGGCGCCGAAGCGACCTGCGGCGTGCTGGAGGAGGGCGATCATCTCGTGGCCCTGCCGCCGGTCGAGATCGTGCCCGCCGACGGCGCCTTCGACTATGCCAGCAAGTATCTCGCGTCCGGCACCCAGGAGATCTGCCCGGCCCGCTTCGGCGACGAGGTCAACGCCGCGATCCAGGAGGCCGCGCTGAAGGCGCACCGTGCGGTGGGCGCCAGCGGCTATTCCCGCGCCGATTTCATCGTCACCGAGACGGGCGTGGTGTTCCTCGAGATCAACACCCTGCCGGGCCTGACCAAGGCCTCGCTCTATCCCAAGGCGCTGGCCGCCTATGGGGTCAGTTTCGTCGACTTCCTGCACGGCCAGATCGCGCTCGCAGAGGCGCGCGCCGCGGAGACCCAATGAGACCTGTCTTCATCAACGTCGGTGAGCGCACCAACGTCACCGGTTCGGCCAAGTTCAAGAAGCTGATCGTCGACGGCGACTACGCCGCGGCGCTGTCGGTGGCGCGCCAGCAGGTCGAGGCCGGCGCCCAGGTCATCGACGTGAACATGGACGAGGGGCTGCTCGACTCCGTCGTCGCCATGCGGACCTTCCTGAACCTGCTCGCCGCCGAGCCGGACATCGCCCGCGTGCCGGTCATGGTCGACTCCTCCAAGTGGGAGGTCATCGAAGCCGGCCTGCAGTGCGTCCAGGGCAAGTGCATCGTCAACTCGATCTCCCTGAAGGAAGGCGAGGAGAAGTTCATCCAGCAGGCCAAGGCCTGCCTGCGCTACGGCGCGGCGGTCGTGGTCATGGCCTTCGACGAGACCGGCCAGGCCGACACCGCCGACCGCAAGTACGAGATCTGCGAGCGCGCCTACCGGGTGCTGGTCGACAAGGTCGGCTTCCCGCCGGAAGACATCATCTTCGACCCGAACATCTTCGCCGTGGCGACGGGTATCGAGGAGCACGACAACTACGCCGTCGACTTCATCGAGGGCGCGCGCCGCATCAAGCAGAACCTGCCGCATGCGCGGGTCTCGGGCGGGGTCTCCAACGTCTCGTTCAGCTTCCGTGGCAACGAGCCCGTCCGCCGGGCGATCCACTCGGTTTTCCTCTATCACGCCATCGCCGCGGGCATGGACATGGGCATCGTCAACGCCGGCGACCTGCCGGTCTATGACGACATCGACCCGGAACTGCGCGAGGCCGTCGAGGACGTGATCCTCAACCGGCCCCAGCGGACCAACGTCTCCAACACCGAGCGCCTGGTCGACATGGCGCCCCGCTACAAGGGCCAGAAGGGCGCGGCCAAGCAGGTCGACCTCGCCTGGCGCGAGGGCAGCGTCGCCTCGCGGCTGTCGCACGCGCTGGTTCACGGCATCACCGACTATATCGAGGCCGACACCGAGGAGGCGCGCCAGGCCGCCGAGCGCCCGCTGCACGTCATCGAAGGCCCGCTGATGGACGGCATGAACGTCGTCGGCGACCTGTTCGGCTCGGGCAAGATGTTCCTGCCCCAGGTCGTGAAGTCAGCGCGGGTGATGAAGCAGGCCGTGGCCTACCTCATGCCGTTCATGGAGGCCGAGAAGGAAGGCAAGCCGCGCGAGTCCGCCGGCAAGATCCTGATGGCGACCGTGAAAGGCGACGTCCACGACATCGGCAAGAACATCGTCGGCGTCGTCCTGCAATGTAATAACTACGAGGTCATCGACCTGGGCGTCATGGTCCCGGCCGACCGCATCCTCGACGCCGCCAAGGAGCATCAGGTCGACATCGTCGGCCTCTCCGGCCTCATCACCCCCAGCCTGGACGAGATGGTCTATGTGGCCGGCGAGATGGAGCGGCGCGGCTTCACCATCCCGCTGCTGATCGGCGGCGCGACCACCTCCAAGACCCACACGGCGGTAAAGATCGAGCCGGCCTACAAGGCGGGTTCCACCACCTACGTCCTCGACGCCAGCCGCGCCGTCGGCGTGGTCTCCAACCTGCTGTCGCCGACCGAGCGCGACCGGGTGCAGGCGCAGACCCGCGCCGAATACGTCAAGGTCCGCGAGCAGTTCGCCCGGGGGCAGGGGACCCGCGCCCGCGCCACCCTGGACGAAGCCCGCGAGAACGCCCTCAAGCCCGACTTCAAAAGCTACGCGCCGCCCAAGCCGAGCTTCATCGGGACCCGCGCCTTCACCACCTACGACCTGGCCGAACTGGCGCGCCACATCGACTGGTCGCCGTTCTTCGCCTCCTGGGAGCTGGTCGGACACTTTCCGCAGATCCTGGAGGACGACGTGGTGGGGGAGGCCGCCCGCGACCTCTATCGCGACGCCACGGCCATGCTCGACAAGATCATCGCCGAGAAGTGGTTCCAGGCGAACGGCGTGGTCGGCTTCTGGCCGGCTGCGTCCGATGGCGACGATGTTGTCCTCTACACCGACGAGAGCCGGACGATCGAGCTGACCCGTCTGCACAGCCTTCGCCAGCAGATGCCCAAGGACAAGAGCCGCCAGGACGGCGGCCGGGCCAATGTGGCCCTGGCCGACTTCGTCGCGCCGGTCGGCGGCCCGGCCGACTGGGTCGGCGGCTTCGCCGTCACCGCCGGCCATGGGGAGCTGGAGATCGCCAGGCGCTTCAAGGAGGCCGGCGACGACTATTCGGCGATCCTCTCCACCGCGCTCGCCGACCGCCTGGCCGAAGCCTTCGCCGAAGCCATGCACCGCAAGGTCCGGACCGAGCTCTGGGGCTATGCGCCGGACGAGCCGTTCGACGTCGAAGCCCTGATCGCCGAGCAGTACCGCGGCGTCCGCCCCGCGCCCGGCTATCCGGCCCAGCCCGACCACACCGAGAAGGCGACGCTCTTCAAGCTGCTCGACGCCACCGCCGCGGCCGGCATCGAACTGACCGAAAGCTTCGCAATGAGCCCGCCGGCCAGCGTCTCGGGCCTCTATTTCTCGCACCCCGAGGCGCACTATTTCGGCGTCGGCCGAATCGAGAAGGACCAGGTCGAGGACTACGCCCGCCGCAAGGGCTGGGACCTGAAGACCGCCGAGCGCTGGCTCGCGCCGATCCTGAACTACGGTCCGGCCTAGAGCCTTCAGGGCTGGATGACGTCATCCAGCCCGTTGAAAAAGGCTCTACTTTCTTAATGTTGGAGCGCGTTCAGGGCGAAGCCGCACGCTTTCGCCCAACGCGCTCTAATGGGTGCCGAACGGCGCGGGCGAGGTCAGCGGCGCGCCGACGCTGCTGTAGTGACTGCTCAGCGTGCGGGTCATGGCGCTCGACAGCCGCTCCATGTCCGCGCCGGCGATCATCTGGTCGCCGACCACGAAGGTCGGCGTTCCGGTGATGTTGATGCCGGCCGCCAGGGCGCGGGCGTCGCGAATCTGCTGATCGACCGTGGGATCGCTGGCCGCCCGCCTGGCCGCGACCGGATCGACGCCGACGCTGCGCAGGGCCTGGTCGATCCGATCCTGGTTCAGGTCGCGCGAGCTCATCAGCGCCTGGTACACCTGCAGCCCCTTGGCCTTGGCCTGCGGGGTGAGCGACATCCGCGCGGCCCAGTCGGAGGTGCTGCCGAGCAGCGGGTAGGGCTTGAAGACGACCCGGATGTCAGGTCTTTCCCGGATGAGCTTCAGTATTTGTGGCGCAGCCGCGCGCGAGTAAGGACAACGATAGTCGAAGAACTGCACGACTGTGATATTGCCGCCGGGATTGGCGACGAAATCCCTGGGATCATGCTCAAGCTGTTCCTGATGACGCGCGATAGTCTCGGGAACCTCCCGCGCCTTTTTTTCTTTTAGCTTGATCGCCGCTTCCCGAATGACCTCGGGGTGGTCGAGCAGATAGGCGCGCAGCCGGTGCTCGAATGTCGTGTCGGCGACCTGGTCGCAGCCGGCCAGCAGCACGGCGCCAATCAACAAGGAGAGGAAGCGGGGAGTCATAGTTTCAAAATCGTCGCCGAATGGGCCCAGGTCGCGCCCTAATACTTTCCGAGAATTATGTAATGATGGTTAATGCGAGAGTAACCAAGGAAATAAACCATCAAGTTTAAAGACGTATATACGGCGTCGCGGCAAGGTGGGCTCGTCCGATGTAGGGTGAGTAGCCAAGTTGAACCTGCGTTCTATACATGCGTGGCTCTGTGCTCCGGCCTTCGCGCTCGCGATGGGCGGGGCGGCGTTTGGCGGGCCGATGGAAGATGCGGTGCTGGCGGAAGTCAACTTCGCTCGCGCCTATCCCCAGGAATACGCCCGCCGGCTGCTGAGCGAGCCGGTCACCGCCTGGGAGCGGGCCCTGGAGGCCGGCGGCCAGCCCTATGATCATGAGGCCTTCCTCGAGGCCGTCGACCAGTTGCAGCGCCAGGAACCCCTCCCGCCGCTGAAGGCCGACGACGTGCTCGCCGGCGCCGCCTTCGAACATGTGGCGCTGCAGGGACCGGCCGGACTTGTCGGCCACAGCGGCGTCAACGGCGAGCGCTTCTATAACCGGCTGCGCCGCCATGGCGCCGCGGAAGCCATCGCCGCCGAAAACATCGCCTATGGGCCGGCGACCCCCGCCGACGTGGTGCGCGAGCTCATCATCGACAGCGGCGTGCCGAGTCGCGGACACCGGCGGAACATCTTCCACGCCAGCTTCGAGGTCGTGGGCATAGGCTGCGGCGGCCATCGGGATTACTCGACCATGTGCGTCATGGATTTCAGCGGCGCCCCCAGCCTCTCGCGGACCCGCCAGGCCGAAGAATAGCCGATTTTTCGTCCAGCTTGACTGGCGGCTCGACGGTTGGCGCCGAATTTGCAATTCATTACCCACTCGACCGCAGTTTGTGCTGTATGGTCGTTAACGTCGGGTGGGGTTGTGTACTAACGCCGCTGCGCGCGCGGAGCTGGGCTAGCCTGGCTCCAGGCCTTCTCGTAGGCGCGCTGGCTTGTGCTCGAATCCAGCCTGGATTGGCTGTGGGTGAAGACGTTGGCGCATTCTCGATCTCTGTTGTTGGGCGCGGCCCTTGCGACCGTGATGGCGGGTTCGGCCGCCGCCGAAGACTGCTTCCCCAAGGTGATGGCCGCCAGCATGAGGCCCGCGCCGCCACCCAGGATTGCGCAGCCTCAGCGTAAGGCGAGCCCGCCCAAGGTGCGCAAGCCCGTGAAGCATCATGTGCGCGGTCCGGTTGCGCCGAAGAAGCGCGTCGCCGCGGTCGCCAAGCCGAAGCCGGTGCAAAAGCTGCTGGATGAATCCTCGTACGAAATGCGGACCGGCCTTGGTGCGCCGCCGCGTTCGGTGGAGTGCGACACCAAGCCCTCGATCCAGACCGCCCTGCCTCCCGAGGCCAAGCCCGCCGTGCAGCGGCTGCTGGATGAAGTGGCCGGGCCGGAGACCCCGGTCGAGGCCCCGCCGGTGACCCTGGCCAGCGCCGAAGCGCCCGCCGGCGGCTTCCCGATCGGCTTCCCCCTCGGTGGCGGCCCTGGCGGCTTCGTCAGTGGCGGCGGCGGTGGTGGCGGTGGCGGAAATCCCGGAAATCCGGAAAATCCGCCGCCTCCGACCGAGCCGCCGGTCACGCCGCCTCCGGTCGAGCCCCCTCCGGTGACTCCGCCGCCTGTCCCGCCGCCTCCCGTCCTGCCGCCGCCGACGCCCCCGCCTCCTGTCGAGCCGCCGCCGGTCACGCCGCCTGTCACGCCGCCGCCGACCAGCGCGGTGCCGGAGCCGGCGACCTGGGCCATGATGATCATCGGCTTCTTTGGGTTGGGATCTGCGGTGCGTTCGCAGCGCCGTCGGGGTGTCCTCCGCGGCGCCTGACGCCCACGCGGCGCGTGGCGTTCATCCCGGGTGAATCCCTGGAGTACGCAGCTTAAAGCGGGGCGTCCTGCCATGTGGGGCGCCCTGTGCCCGTTTTGGGACATCGTTGATATTTCAATAACGGCGGTCGATATCGGCGTCGCCCAAACATCGTTCGCCGAGACGGGTGAACGCTCCTGCCTGCGGCTCCCCGTTGGCGCCCTTCGTGAACTGGCCCTTGCGGCAACGAAACGGGGTTGTCCCGTTTTGAGACGCAACTGGGCGCGCGTACTGGCGCCGAGCGTTCAATAGGTAGGGGTAAGCTTTATGAAGATCGCATTGAAGGCGGCCGCTTTCGCCGCCGTGGCCGCGCTCGCCGCCACCGCTGGCGGTTCGGCTCAAGCCGCTGTTAACGTGACTTTCACTTCGACCGACGCGGGCCTGCCCGCCGGTCAGCAGATGGTCTGGGATTTCGATGGTGTCGAGGGGGCCGGCTACGGCGTCAGCTTCACCGCCGGTTCCGGTCCTCGCGCCGTCGCCGCCGGTTCGTCTTCGGACGCCGCTCCGCCTCCGGGCGCCACCGGCTTCTATGCTGCGGTTCTCGGTGGCGGCGAAATGCTGCTGACCACCCCCGGCATCGCCGCCCTCAGCTTCTTCATGGGCTCGCCGGATAACTACAACTCGATCCGCTTCAACTACTCGGACGGCAGCTTCGACACCCTCACCGGTATCGAGCTGGCCGCTGGCGCCTTCAACGGCGACCAGTCGATCGGCCGCCGGATGACCTATCAGTTCGAAAAGTCGGTCACCTCGGTGCTGTTCTCCTCGTCGCAGAACTCCTTCGAGTTCGACAACATCGCGACGCTGTCGTCGGCGGTGCCGGAACCGGCCACCTGGGCGATGCTGATCGCTGGCTTCGGCCTCGCCGGCTCGGCCATCCGCAGCCGTCGCCAGAAGGCCGCGCTCGCGCTCGCCTGATCGAGGTCAGAAGACTCTCGATAGCGCCGCCGACAGCCGTCGGCGGCGTTTTTCGTTCTCACCGTTCGACGATCGCGCCGGCGAAGTCGATTACGCACATGGCGCCATAGGCCGGATGGGGGCCGCAGGCCACGCCCGCCGCCTGCCAGCTCCGCCCGAAGATCGTCTTGCGGTGGCCCCGGCCGGGCACGCGACTGTCGATGATCAGTTGCAGCACGACGTCCCGCGGCGTGCGATAGCCGTAGGAGATGTTCTCGCCCGACAGCCCGGCGAAGACTCCCTGGCGCTGCAGGCGCGCCGACAGCGCCACCGGCCCGTGCCCTTCTCCCCGCCGCGCCTGCGATCGCACATGGGCCGCGGCGGCGGCCGTCAGGCCTTGGTGCGTGCGGAGCTCGGGCAGGGGAGCCTGGCCCATCAGGAAGTCGATCGCTTCCTCCACCACCTGCGGATCCTCGTCAGGAAGCGTGCGGAAGGCGCTGCGCCCGGTGTCCAGCGCCTGCGCCAGTTCCTCGGCGTATCGCTGCGGTTGGGCGCGAGCGTAGTTGAGCTCGGCCAGGACGTCGGCCTCCAGGCGATCGGCCCGCGCGGCGCAGGGCGCGGCCACGATGGAGGCAAGCAATAGGGCAGGCAAAAGGGAGGCGCGCGGCATCAGCGTCCGTCTTCGAAGATAGGTCCCTCGATCCAAGCTGTAGCGAGCGTCGCCGTCCCGGCGCCCTGCGACAAAACGCGCACCCATTGGCGCCGATCGTGAACTTTCCGAGCCGCTGGAAAGTTAACTGTCCCGGCCGTGTACGGCGCAGGCGCCGTCACGAGGGACCACGCTCGCTCGGAGGGCTGTGGATGCTGTTCAGAATCGCCGCCGGGGCTCTCGGAGCCTTCGCCCTGGGCGCATCATGCGCCCACGCCGCGCCGTTCGATGCGGTGAGCTTCAAGAAGGGCCAGAGCGCCCTCGTCTACGATGTCGGCAGTGTGAGCCGGGACGGGGTCGATGCGCGCGCCTGGATCTATCTGATCGTCGCCCATCCGATGGACGGCGCGACCATGGTCGCCACCTATCGCGAGTTCGGCTGCGGTATGGGGCGCACCCGCGACCTCGCCCGCCGGTTCGTCTCGGCCGATGGCCGCACCCTGCGGGCAGTCGAGACGCCCGACCCGTGGCAGGAGGTAAATCCCGGGGACGAGCGTTTCGACCTGCTGCAGCAGGTCTGCGCCGGCAAGCCTACCCGCGTCTCCGGCCAGAAGATGTCGGTGTTCGACTTCCAGGCCGTCGTCCGCGACGCCTTGGCCGCCGGCGCGAAGGAATAGCCGCTATCAGCAGGGATAGCTGCGCTGCACGGTCACGCGGCGGCCGATATAGGGGTCATAGACCCGGTCCCGGGTGACGCACATCCGCGGCGGTCCATAACTGTAGCCATAGGCATAGGCCGGGCGGCCGTAGTAGGAACGGCCATAATATCCACGGTCATAGCCGCTGCGGCCGTAGTAGCCGTTGTTGTAGTACCCGTTGTAATAGCCGTTGTTGTAGTAGCCGTTGTCGTAGTAGCGGCGGTCCTTGTTCGAACCGGCGATGGCCGCGCCTAGCGCAAGGCCCAATACGCCGCCGACCACAGCGGCTGCGGCCGCATCGTTGTTGTCGCGATGATGCCGGTAACGGTAAGGCTGAGCTTCAGCGCTCGTCGCCACGGCGGCGAGCGAACCTGCTGCGACCACTCCGGCCATCGCGCTGATCAGCAACTTCTTCATACTAACCTCCTTCCGACCGGGGCCGGGATTCCAGGATCCGCGGACGGTCGGCTACAGGCGGCACTGTCTCAAAATGGAGCTGAATGCAGGCTGAATGGCGCCGTCAGGGGGGAAAAGTAAGCTCGTGTCATGCCCGCGCCATCTTCCCGGTCTTTAGCGTTGGTCAGGCGTCCTGCTTTCTTGGGACGAGGCCTGTTGGAGTAAAGTGTGACCAGACTACCCATGGCGATCCTCGCGGTGGCCGCTCTTGGACTGACCGCCTGCGGCGAGGGCGCGAGCCAGAAGGCTCAAGGGGGCGACAAGTACGCCGGGCTCGACACTGCGATCCGCACCTGGCACGGCGAGATCAAGGCCGGCGACGACCAGTGCAAGGGCAAGGCGGAGGGCGAGCAGTGCCGCGCCTTCGAAGTGGCCTGCAAGGGCGAGCGCGAAGTCGCGCCTGCGGAAGCCGCCAAGGGCATGGAGGCCAAGGTGGCGGTCGCCATGGGCTGGGAAGGCTGGGACGCGGCCCGTTCCGAATACCGCCCGGCGACCGCGGTCGCGGAGTTCCAGAAGGTCAGCGGCGAGTGGAGACGCCTGCCCACCGGCCCGGTGAACCTCTCGACCTGCGTCGCGTCCTGACGCCTGCTACGCCTCGCGTGGTGGATAGGCCCGGATCATCGGGTCGTCCGCTATGCAGGCCAAAAGCCAGTCCCGAAACGCCCTGATCTTGGGCGCCCGCCGGCGGTCGGATGGGTAGGCGAGCCAATAGCCCGACCCATAGTGCGCATAGACCGGCGACGGCATCACCAGCCGTCCTGACCTCAGTTCGCTGGAAAACAGGATCGGATTGGCCAGCGCCAGGCCCTGGCCGCCCAACGCCGAGGCGATCTCCAGGGTCTGGGTGTCTCCCGCCAGGCGCGGCGCGGCGGCCGCACCGTCGGAGGGGCCGACCCCGGCCGCGGCGAACCATACCGCCCACTCCTGTGGCGCGCCGATGCGCGGCGCGTCGACCAGGTCCTCGGCGCGCGCCAGGCCGCCCAGGCTCTCCAGCAGTTCGGGCGTGCACAGCGGCGTCTGGACGGTCGGGAACAGATAGTGCGCCGCAAGCCCCGGCCACTGGCCGCCGCCGCTGCGGATCGCCACGTCGACGTTCTCCCGCGCCAGATCGATCAGCGCGTTCGAGGTGTCCAGTCGGACCGCGATCTTCGGATGCGAGATCTGGAAGCCCCCGATCCGCGGCGCCAGCCACTGGTTGGCGACCGTGTGCATGGTGGTGATCGCCAGAACGCCCTCGCCGGTCTCGCTCAGGTCCGAGAGGGCGCTGCGCAGCGCCGTCATCGCCTCGCTGGCCGCCCGGGCCAGCCGTTCGCCGGCTGGCGTCAGCGTCACCTCCCGCGGCCTGCGCAGGAACAGCGGCTGGTCGAGCCGCCGCTCCAGCGCCTTCACCTGCCAGCTCACCGCCGCCTGGGTGATTCCAAGCTCCTCCGCCGCCCGGGTGAAGCTGCCCAGCCGGGCGGCGGCCTCGAATACGCGGATCGCGCTGAGGGGTATGGAAGCGAGGATGTCTGCCATAAGTCTTCCTAATGCATATAGCAGGAGCACGCGTTTGTCATCGACCGGCGTTCGCCCGATCTTCCGCCCCAAGACAGCGATTTCTTGAGGTGACGCCATGGAAGAACTGCACAGGTTGCATAAGGAAGTTCCCTTCGGTTGGGTCCTCTGGCTGCAGCAAATGATGGCGCGCCGAGCCCATCGCGAGCCCGCTCCGTCCCGAAAGCCCGCCCGCCAGGCTCGCCTGCGGCTAGGCTAGAAGCGGGAGTGTCCAGTATCCCTCCTCTTCATGGGGAGGGAGAAGTCATCCCGGGCTTCTAATCCAGCAGCCAGTCCCGCAGCACCGCTGTCGTTTCCTGCGGCGCTTCCATCGGCGGAAGATGGCCGCAGCGTTCGAACACGTGCAGCCGCGATCCGGCGACGCCCTCGTGGATCTCGCGCGCTTCCGCGAGCGGGGTCAGCCGGTCGTCGTCTCCCACCGCCACCAGGGTCGGAATCCGAATATTCGCCAGCAGCGGCCGCGAATCCGGCCGCCCCAGTATGGCCGTCAGCTGCCGCAGGAAGGCCTCGGCCCCTACGCGCCCGGCCATTTCCATGACCTCGCGCCCGATCTCGCCGCCGACGTGGTCCGGATGGATCAGTTGCGGCAGCATGCGGTCGGTCACGCCAAGGAAGCGTCCGAACTTCATCGCCTTCATCGCCGCCCGGCGCTCGGCGGCGCGGCTCGGGCTGTCGGGCGCGGCGCTGGTCGCCATCAGCGCTGCCCGCGTCACGCGGTCGGGCGCCTGGCGCAGGATCTCGAACGCCACGTAGCCGCCCATCGACAGCGCCGCCAGGGCGAAGCGCTCGGGCGCCTGGGCGAGCACCCGGGCGGCCATCGCCTCGACGCTCTCGTCGAGCGTGAGGTCCGCCACCAGGCCCTCGGCCACGTCCCGCAATCCGGCGACCTGTTCCCGCCATAGCCGGTCGTCGCACAGCAGACCGGGGAGCAGGACCAGGGGAGGGGGTTCACTCATCGAAATGCCCGTTCTCGGCGATCAATGCTTCGGTCATCATCTGGCCGTTGTGATAACCCAAGCCGTGCGCGCCAGTCCCGCCGCAAGACCAGAATCGCTGAGAGGCCCGAATGTATTTCACCCGCCGCCACATTCAGATCCTCGGCGTGCTCGCCATCCTCATCAGCGTCGGCGCCTGGGCGATGGATCTGACCGGTGTGGTCTATGTCTGCCCCTACTGCCGGATGCAGCGGTCGGTCATCGGCCTCCTGGGCCTCGGCATGCTCAGCCCCGTCAGCCTGGGCTGGACGGGGCGCTATCTGGCGACCGTGATCGGGTTCCTTGGCGCGGTGGTCGCCGCCACGCAGCACTTCAACGGCTGGAAGAAGATCAGCGCCGGCAAGTTCGCCTTCAACGAGGCGATCTATATCGACCCGTTCCTGCTCTCCGGCTGCGCGCTGTTCATCATCGTCGGCCAGGTGATGCTCTACTACGCCAACCCCGACGCTCGCCGCCTGCGGTTCTGAGGGCCGGGGCGGGGCGCTATTCCTTGATGTCCTGGAAGTAGGGCTCGACCGTGCCCTGCAGCTTGACCGTCATGGCGTTGCCCTTGCGGTCGACGGTCTTGCCGACGCTGAGCCGCACCCAGCCCTCGCTGACGCAGTATTCGTCGACATTGGTCTTCTCGACGCCCTTGAAACGGACGCCGACGCCGCGCTCCAGCGCTTCGGCGTCGTAATGGGGGCTGCTCGGATTGACGGACAGCCGATCGGGCGGCGTGGTGGGGCGCGTGTCGCTCATCCGCTCGCATTAGCCTCCCGCGTCGCCGTTGCCAACCGCGGCGCCTGAAGCCGCTCATTCTCAGGCTCGTTCCGCGACTTGTGATTTGGCCCGTGGCCCGGTCACATAGTTAACGTAACGTTGTTATTTCGCGTGCGTCCAAACCGTCGGGGGGACCGATAGGGAGGACTGCCATGAAGAAGCTGCTGTTGGCCACATGCGCCGCGTTCGCCGTCTCCTCGGGCGCCAGCGCCGCGATCATACCGGTGCTCGACACCGTCACCCCCGTTGGGCCGGATTTTGAGTTCTCGTACAGCGGCACGCTTGCAGGCGACCAGGGCCTTGTCCCCGGATCGCAACTGATCATCTACGACTTCGCGGGCTATGTGGACGGCAGCATAAGCTCGGGCATCTACGCTGCGGATCTCGCGGCGACGGTGGAGTTCACCTCCGCCTTGCTGCCGCCGCCGAGCGACACGGACGATCCGCTGGTCCCGAACCTGGTGTTCACCTGGACAGGCGCCCCGTTCAACGCCGCCGGCGGGCCGTTCGCCGACGTCTCGTTCGCGGGGCTGACCGCCCACTCGATCTACAGCGCGGTGCAGAAGGACGGCTTTTCCGCCAAGGCCGTGACGAACAACGGCGCGGCGACGGGCGACGAGGCCTTCAACATCGGACGTGTCGGCGTGCCGATGGCGTCGGTCGTGCCCGAGCCTGCCGCCTGGGCCTTGATGATCCTGGGATTCGGCGTCGCCGGAGCGAGCCTGCGCGCGCGCCGGCGCCTGGCGGTCGCCTGAGCAAGGGGCGCCCTCGTTCCGTGCGAGGGCGCCTCGACCGGTCTACCGGACGACGGAACCCCGCTCGTACCAGCCCTTTGTCCGGTTCACGATCGCGACGATCGAGAGCATCACCGGCACTTCGACCAGCACCCCGACCACGGTCGCGAGCGCCGCCCCGGAAGAGAACCCGAACAGGCTGATGGCGGCGGCCACCGCCAGTTCGAAGAAGTTGCTGGCCCCGATCAGGGCCGATGGGCCGGCCACGCAGTGCGCCTCGCCGGTCGCCCGGTTCAGCAGGTAGGCGAGGCCGGCGTTTAAGTAGACCTGGATCAGGATCGGAACCGCCAGCATCGCGATGATCGCCGGCTGGCCGAGGATCTGCTGCCCCTGGAAGCCGAACAGCAGGACCAGGGTCGCCAGCAGGGCCGTGAGCGATATCGGCCCGATCCGCGCCAGCGCCCGGCGAAGCGCGACCTCGCCGCCGCGCTTCAGCAACGCGGACCGGAATATCTGCGCTAGGATCACCGGCATGATGATGTAGAGGCCGACCGAGAGCATCAGCGTCTGCCAGGGGACGGAGATAGCCGACAGGCCCAGCAACAACCCGACGATCGGTGCGAAGGCCACGACCATGATCGTATCGTTCACGGCGACTTGGCTGAGGGTGAAGTGGGGCTCGCCCCTGGTCAGGTTGCTCCACACGAACACCATGGCCGTGCAGGGCGCGGCGGCCAGCAGGATCAGGCCGGCGATGTAGCTGTTGATCTCTCCCGCGGGCAGGTGCGGCCGAAAGAGATAGCCGATGAAGAACGCGGCGAGGGCGGCCATGGAGAAAGGCTTCACCGCCCAGTTGATGAACAGCGTCACCCCGATGCCGCGCCAATGGCGGCCGACCGCACGCATTGCGGTGAAGTCCACCTTCATCAGCATCGGGATGATCATCAGCCAGATCAGGATCGCGACCGGCAGATTGACCTTCGCGACCTCGGCGGCGCCGATGGCCTGGAAGACGTCCGGCAGCAGGCGTCCGAGCGCCAGCCCGACGACGATGCAGAGCGCCACCCAGACCGTAAGATAGCGCTCGAAGCGCGACATGGGCGCAGGGGATATCTCGGTCATCGGTTGGCCGCCGCCTCGCTTGCGGTTCGTCCGATGTCGGCCAGCCTCGTTTGCAGCGACATCGCGTCGATGGACGCAAGCGGCAGCGCCAGGAACAGGCGGATGCGGTTGCCGAGCTGCCGTGTGGCCTCGGCGAAGGCCGCGGCCTTCTCGGCGTCGGTCCCCTCGACGGCGGCGGGGTCCGGAATGCCCCAATGGGCTGTCATCGGCTTGCCCGGCCAGATGGGGCACACCTCGCCTGCGGCGTTGTCGCAAACGGTGAAGATGAAATCGAGCTCGGGCGCGTCCGGGGTGGCGAATTCGTCCCAGGACTTCGAGCGGAAGTCGGCTGGTTCGAACCCGAGCGCCTGGACGAGGGGAACAGCGTGCGGATTCACGCGGCCAGTCGGCATGGAGCCGGCCGAATACGCCTTGAAACGCCCGCCGCCCTGCTTGTTCAGGATGGCTTCCGCCAGGATGGATCGGGCGGAGTTGCCGGTGCAGAGGAAGAGAACGGTGTAGGTCTTCTTGGGCATGGTCTCGACTCTAGGCGCGGGCGCCTTCGGCCGCGCAGCGCTTGCTGACGACCGCCGCCAAGGGCGCGCAGATTTCGGGGGAGCCGCCGCAGCAGTCCTCCATCAGGAAGGCGAGCAGCTCACGCATCCGGTCGTAGCCGGCCGTGTAGATGATCGAGCGGCCGTCGCGACGTGAACTCACCAGACCCGCTGTCGAGAGTATGTTGAGGTTGGTCGAGAGCGTGTTGGGCTTGGACCCCGTCAGCCGCGCCAGTTCGCCGGCCGCCAGGCCCTCCGGCCCCGCCTTCACCAGCAGGCGGAACGCCTCGAGGCGCCCGGCGTGAGCCAGGGCGCTGAGGGCGTCGATAGCGAGAGGAGCCTCGATCACGAGCAGCACGCCGGCGTCGCCGGCGTCGTCGGGCCGCAGCAGGCGCCGGTCGCCGCCTCCAGGGCCGCCTGGGCGGGGTCTTCGCCGTAGGTCGTCGCTTCGCCGAAGGTGAAGAACGTCTCCCAGCGCAGTCCCGAAGGATCGCTCACCCAGCTCTTGTCGGACTTGGCGTAGCAGCAGGTCGTCGCTTCCTCGTCGAAGGTCTGGGCTCCGGCCGCCTTCAACCGACCTGACAGCTCGCCCAACTCGGCGGTCGAATCGACCTGGATGCCGACGTGGTCGAGGCCCGGCGTCCGGTCGCGGGCGGAGATCGCGAAATTCACTTTCGGATCCTCGAGCATCCACTTGGCGTAGTCGTCTTTCACCACGCTCGGGGCGGCGCCGAAGAGCGTCTCGTAGAATTGGATGGACTGGTGAAGGTCGGGCACGGTGACGTGCAGGTGAAGGCGCTTCATGGTTTCCTCGCCGCGCAATTCGATTTTCTTTCTATATTTCGAGAAATATAGAATCGTCAAGCGCGATCACCGCGGGCGCGCCGCGCTGTAAGGCTAGGCTCGGCTGGTCCGTCGCAAATACGCTTGCGGGGCGTCTCCCATTTCGGTTCGGAAGGCGTGGATGAACGCCGAAGGCGATCCATAGCCGAGGTCCAGGGCCGTCCGGGTGACATCCAGGCCCCCGCCGAGCATCTCGATGGCCTTGAACAGGCGCATGCGCCGGCGCCACGACCGCAGGCTGACGCCGACCTCGGCTTCGAACCGCCGGCTCAGGGTCCTTGGCGACATCCCCAGTTCCCGCCCCCAGTCGCCAGCAGACCGGGTGTCGGCGGGATCGTCATAGAGGGCCTCGCAGAGTCGGCCCAGGGCGCCGCCCTTAGGCCAGGGGAGGGCTGCCGCGATCGGTTCGGCCCGGCGAAGCTGGTCCAGGATCAACCGGGTTACGCGGCCCGAATATCCGGCGTCCAGGTCCTCTGCGCTGAGGCTGGCGGCCTCGATGATCAGCGCCCGCAGCAGTGGCGAGACCCGGATCACGGTCGGACTGCCGGGCAGGGGCCGCGCAACTTCCGACGCGATCCAGAGGCTTCTGAACTCGGCGCCATGGAGTGAACCGACGCGATGGGGCACGCCGGGCGGCAACCACACCGCCTGCTCCGGCGAAATCACGAACGAGGCGCCCTCGATAGCGACCGTCAGAACGCCAGATGTGGCGTAGACCATCTGCGCCCAGCCGTGGGCATGTTCGGGAAAATGGCTGCGGGCAGGCAGGCTCTGCACGCGGACCGTTGTCGGCGCGGGGGGCGGTGCGTCCGGCGGGGCCTGCACCGAGGTCCAGCGCGCGGTCATATAGGCTGGCCGATAATCGACATAATCTGTCCTGTAGTCGAAATACGGCCATGAACGAAACCAGTAGGGTCGCCGTCGAAGAGAACACCGAGGGGCCGCGCCGTGAACGTGGACAAATACGATCTGCCGCTTTCCACCACGTCTGGCCGCGCGGCCGCGCTGTATCGCGAAGGCGTAGACCTGATGCTCTCGGCCTGGCCGGGGGCGGCCGAGCGCCTGAGCGCCGCGATCGACGCCGACCCGGAGTTCGCCCTGGCCCACGCCGCTCGCGCTCGGCTGTACGCGGGTCACGGCCGTTCCGCCGAGGCGCGGAAGGAGATCAAAGCCGCTAGGGGCCTTGCCGCGCGCCGTGGCGACGAGCGCGAGCAAAGCCATGTCGATGTCCTGGCCCTCGCCATCGGCGGACGCTCGCCCGAGGCGCTGGACCGCGCGCTCGAGCACGCCGGGCTGTGGCCTCAGGACGTCTTGATCCTGTCGCTGCCGCTGGGGGCGTTCGGTCTCTTCGCCTTCTCTGGCATGGCCGACCACGACCAGGCGCGGGTCGATCTGTGCGAGCGCCACGCGGACCGGTTCGCGTCGGACGACTGGTGGTTCCTGGCCTCCCGCGGCTGGGCGCTGGCCGAAAACGGCGAAGTGGCCCGTGGCCGCGCAATGCTGGAGAGGTCGTTTGAGCTGCGCCGGGAGAACGCCAACGGCGTCCACGCCCTGGTCCACGCGATGTTCGAGGGCGGCGCCGGCGCCGATTCCGACGCCCTGATAGAAGGCTGGCTGCCCAGCTACGACCGCAGCGGCCTGTTGCATGGCCACATCGCTTGGCATGCCGCAATCACCGCCCTGGACCGGGGCGACGTGGCGAACGCCCTCGCCATCTATGAGGACAAGGTGCGGCCCTCCGTCTCTCTGGGCCTGCCCATCAATGTGGTCAGCGACGGGGCTTCCCTGCTCTGGCGGCTGGACGCTTACGGCCACGGCGCCCCGGCCGATCTCTGGCGGGAGCTCGCCGACTATGCCCGCGCGGCTTACCCGGAGGCGGGGCATCCCTTCGTCGACGCCCATATGAGCCTTGTCGAGGCGGCGACCGGCGATCGGGACGCCTTGGATAGACGCATCGCCGCCCTGGACGCCATGGTCGACGGGAATGCGCTGGCCGCCGGGCCGGTGGCGCCAGCCATCTGCCGCGCCGCGCTCGCCTTCGCCACCGAGGACTTCGCCGAGTGCGTCCGACTGCTCGGACCCGCCGCCGCGGACGTGGCGCGGATCGGGGGCAGCGGAGCACAGCGCGAGGTCATTGAGGATACGCTGCTCGTCGCCCTGATGCGCAGCGGCGAGACCGCCAGGGCGCGGACGCTGCTCGATCGGCGCCTCCACCGGCGCCCGTCCCCGCGGGACGAGCGCTGGCGCGTTCAACTCGCAGCTTGATCCCGGTAACCCCGTTCTCGTCGTCAACCGGCTCTTAAGCGCCGGCAAGCGAGACTGTGGGCGCTCCCGATCCATACGGGGGTGTTTCGACCGGAGGTCGGGATGTCGGTGACGCGGACGGCCAGCGTGCGGCGGACGAACGATCACTTCGAGCCGGAGACCGGGCTCGACCCTCAGGCCCAGCGGCGCCTGCGCGGCCACATCGAACAGATCGACTACACCGCCTACGCCTCCAACCGCGAGGTGATCGGCCAGGTGCTGGGCCATGCGGACGCCGCCAAGTTCCAGAAACTGGCCGTAGCTGCCGCCCTGGCCCGCGCCCAGTGGGCCGCCGAGGCCCTGGCGCTCACCCAGACGCCGCAGCCGCTGAACGCCGACCAGACCGACAAGCTGGCGCGGCTGCGCATGACCTACGAGGAACTGGCCGAGGCCTATGAGGGCCTGCGCCGCATGGTCGAGCGGGGCTATCTGAACTTTCCCGCCTGAAGCCGGCGCTCTAGGCTGACGCTATGGAAATTCCCGAACCCGTAAGGCTGCGGGCCACCGCGGCCGGGGAGGCGGGGCTCCGCTGGCTGGCCTCCCTGCCGGCCCTGGCCGATCGCCTGGCCGCGCGCTGGGAGCTTTCCCTCGGCAGCGTGCTCGGCGGCGGGACCGAGGCTTTGGTCCTTGAGGCATGGATGGCCGGCGGCCAGCCGGTCGTCCTCAAGCTTTCGCCTCCGGGCGCCGACCCGGCAGGGGACGAGCTGCGCACCCTGCTGGCCGCGCAGGGGCGGGGCTATGTCCTCGTCCACCGTCACGATGCCGCCGTGGGTGCGCTGCTGCTGGAGCGTCTAGGTGGCCAGCTCGTCCAGACCGGCTGGCCCCTGTCCGACCAGCTCGCCGCCCTCTGCGCCACCCTGCGCGAGGCCTGGACCGCGCCACCGCCCGAAGGGCTGACCAATGGCGCGGAGAAGGCCCGCGCCCTGGCGGAGTTCATCAGCGCCACCTGGAACGAGCTGGACCGTCCCTGTTCGGGCCGCGTCGTGGAGACGGCGCTCGGTTACGCCCGCCAGCGCGAGGCGGCCTTCGATCCTGCCCAGGCCCTGCTGGCCCACGGTGACGCCCACGGCTGGAACACCCTGCAGGCTGCGGATGGCCGGTTCAAGCTGGTCGATCCCGACGGCCTCCTTATCGAGCCGGCCTATGATCTCGGTATCCCCATGCGTGAGTGGACCACCGAACTGCTGGCCGGCGATCCGCTGGCGCTCGGGCGCGAGCGGGCTGAGCTGCTTTCGACCCTGACCGGCGTGCCGCCCGAGCCGATCTGGCAGTGGGGCTTCATCGAGCGCGTCTCCACGGCCCTCCTGTGCCAGAAGCTCGGCCTGGAAGGCGGGGCCCAGATGCTGGCGGTCGCCGAGGCCTGGGCCGCGCCTTAGCCGCCTATCCTCGCCCGGGCGAATAGGGCAAAGGGGCGGTCATGAGACGGCTCGCCTTTCTTGCGCTCACCCTGGCCGGGGTTTTCTGGGGACTCGGCTTCCCCCTGGGCAAGGTCGCCCTGCAGGAAACGCAGGCCGCGCACGTCGTCCTGCTCCGCTTCCTGGTCGCGGCCTTGGCCGCCGCGCCCTTCGCCCTGCGCCGCCCGGAGGTCCGCGCGCTCTTTCGGTCGCCGCCGGTGATCGCCGCCGGCGTCCTCTACGGCGTCGCCTTCCTCGTGCAGTTCGAGGGCCTGGCGCGGGTCAGCGTCACCCTGGCCGCGCTGCTGGTCGGCGTCATGCCGGCGCTGATCGCCATCTCAGCGCGTTTCCTCGGCGAGAAGGTCACCGCCGCCTCCTGGGCGGGCGTCGCCGCGGCCACGGCCGGCGCGGCGCTGATCGCCGGCAAGCCCGAGGGCGCAGGCTCGCCCCTGGGCGTCGCCCTCTCGCTGGCGGCCCTGCTGATCTTCCTGGCTTGGCTGTTGGTCCTGCGCCGCGCGCCGGATTCGCCGACCCCCCTCGGCGTCACCGCGGTCAGCATCGTGATCGCCGCCGTCACCATCCTGCCCCTGGCCTTCGTCATGCACGGCGCGCCGAGACTGGACCTCAGCCCCGCCGCCTGGGCCGGGGTGATCGGGCAGGGCGTGCTCTCGACCTTGCTGGCCACCGCCGCCTGGCAGTTCGGCTCCAGCCGCGTCGGCGCCGCCAGCGCCGGGGTGTTCATCAATATCGAGCCCCTGATGGGCGCGGCGCTCGGGGTGGCCTTCTTCGGCGACCATCTGACCTGGGCCCTGGCCCTGGGCGGCCTTCTGATCATCGCCGGCAGCTTCGCCGTCGTGCTGGGCGAACGCCACGCCGAGCCCGGCGACCTGGACGCCGCCCCGCCGCCGACGCCCGCCTAGACCACCAGCCGGCCGACGCCAGCCGGGTCGCTGTCGAGGATCGCCGCCACGCTGCGCAGCGCCTGCGCCAGCACCGTCTGCCGGGCCGGCCCGCCCAGCGAGATGCGCAGGCCGCCGCCCGCCTGCGGCCCTACGGCGAAGGCCTCGGCCGTCACCAGCGAAAGCCCCCGGGTCTGGGCCGTCTGCCGCAGCCGCTCGCCCGGCCAGTGCGCCGGCAGGTCCAGCCAGAGGTGCACGCCCCCCGGGCCGCCCTTGGCGTGCGGCAGGATCTCGCGCGCCAGGGCCTGTCGCTCGGCGCTTTCGGTCCGCACGCCCTCCAGGATGCGCTCGGCCGTCCCTTCGCGGATCCAGGCGGTCAGGACGCCTGCGCTCAGGGGCGAGACCATCAGCGCCGTCGCCCTTAAGGCCTCGGCGAAGCGCTGGGCCGCCGCATCCGGCGCGACCACGAAGGCGATGCGCAGGCCTGGCGAAAGCGTCTTGGCGGTGGTCGCGACATGCCAGACGAGATCGGGCGCGAGACTCGCCAGCGCCGGCTGCGGCGTCGGCGGCAGTCGGCCATAGGCGTCGTCCTCGATGATCGGCGTCGCGGTCTTGCGGGCCGCAGCGATGACCGCCTCGCGCCGCGCGAGGCTCATGGTCCGCGTCGTCGGGTTGTGCAGGGTCGGGATCAGATAGATCGCCTTTGGCGCGTGCTCGGCGCACAGCGCCTCCAGCGCCTCCGGCGTCACGCCGTCCTCGTCGACCGGGCAGGGGATCAGCCGCAAGCCCAGATGCGCCGCCGTGGCCCGCACGCCGGGATAGGTCAGCGGCTCCACGATCACGCAGTCGCCGGGCCCTGCCAGCAGTCCAAGGATCGTGGTCAGCGCCGCCTGCGCCCCGGGTGCGACCAGCAGGCGCTCGGCCGCCACCGGCCCCAGGCAAGGCGCCAGCCAGGAAAGCCCCGCGGTCCTCTGGGCCAGCGACCCGCCGGGCGGGTGATAGGCCATCAGTGTCTGGGCGTCGGTGCGCTCCAGGATCGCCTGGCTGGTCTCCTTCAGCAGCCGCCCGAGCGAAAGCCCCTTCGGCGGCGGCGGCAGGTTCATGGAGAGATCGACCATCCCGACCTCGTCGTCGGAGGTGCGGCCGGTGACGAAGGTGCCGCGGCCCACCGCGCCGGCGATCAGCCCCTGCGCCGTGGCCGCCGCATAGGCGCGGGTGACAGTCGTCAGGTCGATGCCCAGTTCCGCGGCGATCGCCCGCTGGGTCGGAAGCTGCTCGCCCGGTTGCAGTTCACCCTCGGCGATCGCCTGCTCGAGCGCGTGCAGGATCGAGAGATAGATCGGCCCGCCACGCTCCACGCGCCGCAGCCAGCTTGCCCTTGATTTCGGAGACATGGCTTGCCAATCCCTCTACGTGTCCATACATTAAATGCAGATTGTATGACTATCAACTCAGATTGTATGGCTCCCATGTCGGACAATATCTACAATCCTCCTCCGCCGATCGTCTCTGGCCTGCGTTGCCGCTGTCCGCGCTGCGGGGAAGGGCGGCTGTTCAGCGGCTTCCTGACCGTCGCTGAGCGCTGCGACGTCTGCGGCCTCGACTACAGCTTCGCCGACCCGGCCGACGGCCCCGCCTTCTTCGTGATGAGCGGCGTCGGCATCGTGGTGATCGCGGTCTTCACCTGGGTCGAGATCGCCTTCCACCCGCCGATCTGGGTGCACGCGGTGACCGTCTTCCCGGCCCTGATCATCGGCTGTCTCGGGACCCTGCGGCCGGTCAAGGCCTGGCTGGTCGCCTCGCAGTACTTCCACAAGGCCGAGGAGGCCAAGTGGAGCAGCCTCGGCGGCCATGGCGAAGGCGGTTTCGGCCTGCGCCCGAAGGCGCGCGACTGAACCGCGTAGATCCTCGTCGCTCCACTTCAGGTAGGGCGTCCTCGGCGCCACGCTCGCGGTATTTCGTGGTGGTACGCGGTCGCTGCGGACAACTGCGACAAGAATGTTGATTGGAAGGACTCGCCACGTCCGTCATAAAGGCGCCATGGTTTCTGACCTGGCGCCCGGATGGCGACAAGGTCCGCCTGTTGGGGACAGGCCAAAGAAGGGGCGCTGCCGATCTTCGTCGGCAGCGCCCCTTTCTTATTGGAAAATCACGTGCTCCTCGCCCCACCAGAGCGGCGAGCGGGCCAGGTCGATGAAGCGCTTCTCGTCCTCCAGCAGCAGGGCTCCGGCCGCCCGCGCCGCCTCGCTGTCGGCGCCGGCCATGTCTTCGAAGCTGTCCCACCAGAGCTGAGCCACCCCGTCGAACCCTTCCGGCCCGCCGCGAACAGCCTGGAGTTGGGCGGAAATCTCGGCCGGCAAGCTGTGCAACTGCACATAGCGTCGGATGCGCAGCGTCTCGCGCACGCTGGCCACCAGGGGGCCGTGGGTGTTGCGCCAGTAGTCCTGGAACTGCTCGCGGGTCAGGTGCGGCGCCCGCACGAGGGCGAAGGTCAGCTTGATCACGCCAGGACCTCGCCCAGGAAGCCGGCAAGGCCCGTCCATGCCCGATGGGCGACGCGCTCGTTATATTCCAGGCCCATTTCCGGCGCGTTCGCGCCCGGATTCATGAAGGCGTGCTTGGCGCCGCCGAAGGCGTGGATCTGCCAGTCCGCGCCGGCCTGGGTCAGTTCCTGGCCCAAGGCCACGACATCGGCCGGCGGGACCATCGGGTCGTCCCAGCCGTGAAAGGCCATGACCTTCGCCGCCATCGGCGAGGCTGTCGGCAGGCCGGGCGGGGTGAAGAGGCCATGAAAGCTCGCCACGCCCCGCAAGGGAGCGCCCGCCCGCGCCAGGTCCAGCACGCAAAGCCCGCCGAAGCAGAAGCCGATGGCGGCCAGCCGCCCCGCGTCCAACTCAGGCAGTTCGCCGACCACCTGCGCTACGTGCAGCAGCCGCTCGCGAAGCTCCGCCCGGTCCTGGAACAGCGGCGTCATCAGCGCCTCGCATTCCTGCGGGGTCGAGCCGCGCTTCCCCTTGCCGTAGAGGTCCACGCAGAACGCTCCATAGCCGAGCCCGGCAAGTCGATGGGCGAACGCTTCCTGCCCCTCCGAACGGCCCTCCCAGCCGTGGAAGACCAGCACGCCGGGCAGGGGAACCTTGGCGCCCTCCGGCAACACCAACGCTCCGTCCAGCGCCTCGCCGTTCCGGTGGTACTCGATCGTGCGCAGATGGCTGTTCATCATGGCAGGCTCCCTGGTTTGCGCAGACGCTAGGGCGCGCCTTCGCCGCTCGGCAAGGCTGCCGCGCCGTTACCTGCGGGGTAATCGCGACGCGTCCCCGCCCGGCGCATGGTCGGCTCATCCAAGACAAGGAGCCACGCCATGACCAACGCCGCCGAAATCGCCGAGATCTACATCGCCGCCTGGAACGAGACCGATCCTGCGGCCCGTCACAACATCATCGCCGACACCTGGACCGCCGACGCCGTCTATGTCGACCCGCTCGCAGCCGTCGAAGGTCACGAAGGTCTGGCGGCCCTGATCGGCGGCGTCCAGGAACGCTTCCCGGGCTTTCGCTTCGCCCTGATCGGCCAGCCTGACGGCCATGGGGAGCACGTCCGCTTCTCCTGGGGCCTCGGTCCCGAGGGCCAGCAGCCGCCGATCAAGGGAACCGACTATGTCCGCGTCGAGGACGGCCGCCTGAAAAGCGTCACCGGCTTCCTCGACCTGGTCCCGGCTTGAAGAGCAACCACCCTGCGCAAGCCTTCGTTGTCTCCCTTGATCAACAAGGGAGACAATCATGTCGGAGGACAACGTCTACAAGGTCGTCGAACTCGCCGGTTCGTCGGCGACCAGCGTGGAAGAGGCTATCCAGGCCGCCATCGCACGCGCCAACTCCACCTTGCGCAACATCCGCTGGTTCGAGGTCCAGCAACTCCGCGGGCATGTGGAGGACGGAAAGGTTGCTCACTACCAGGTGCTGCTGAAGGTCGGCTTCACCCTCGAATAGCCGGCTCCGGCTCGGTTCCCAGCCACTGGTGCAGCACCTGCAGCACCGGTGGCGCGGGGGCGAAGCCACGGGTCACCACGCCATAGGCCCCTTCCTCGTTCGGCCCGCCGACCAGGGTCGGAAAGCCGGTGACGCCGGCGCGCTGGGCGATGGCGTAGTCGTTCCAGGTCTCGTGCTTCAGGTCGTCGGTCTCGAAATCGGCCAGGAAGGCGTCGCGGTCGACGCCGAACTCGGCGGCCAGGTTGGCCAGCGTCTCGGCCTTCGTGATGTCCTGGTTCTGCGCGTAGAAGGCCTGCTGCAGCCGGCGCAGGTAATTCACCGCCTTCTCGCCGTCCTCTCGCCGCACCCGCACCACGGCCCGCGCGGCCGGGTCGGTGTCATAGAGGAAGCCCGGCCGGTCGAGCACGGCGTCGTCGAAGGGCAGGCCCGTCGCCTCGTGCACGTGCTCCCAGTGGATCTTCAGTTCGGTCTTGGCCTGCTCGGTCGTCGGCTTGTCGTTGCCGGGGCGCAGGCCGCCCATCACCACCTCGATCGGCAAGGCGCGGCCGAAGGTCTGCCGGATCTGCGCGATCACCGGCGAGAAGCCGTAGCACCACGAGCACATCGGATCGGCGAAATAGATAAGGCGTGGCGTCTGCATGGTGGGGTCCCGCGGCTGATGGGTCTATGTAGAACGCGTCGATCGCATCTGCGACCCGTATGGAGCCTTCCCGACCCTTGAAAGCCTGACGCCGCCTGCGCCCACCCGCTTTCTGCATTCCCGGCCGCCGACGCGGCCGAGGCTCCTTCACGGACGAATCCATGATCCAGATCAGACCTGCGCGCCCCGTCGAGATCGGCCGCGTGCGCGACATCGAACGCATGTCCGCCACGCGTTTTCTCGGAACCGACCTGGCCTCCATCGCCGATGACGAGCCCACCGACGCCGACACCCTGGCGCGCCGCATCGCCGAGGGCGGCCTGCTGGTCGCCGAGGAGGCGGGCGTTCCCGTCGCCTTCGTGATGTTCCGCGAGGTCGAGAGTTGCGCCTATGTGGAGCAGATCGACGTCCTGCCGTCCCATGCCGGCCGCGCCATCGGCGCTGGCCTGCTGGACGTCGTCTCGGCCCTGGCCCGCGATCGGGGATTCCTCGCGCTCACGCTCTCGACCTTCCGCGAGGTTCCGTTCAACGCCCCCTACTATCGCCGGCTGGGCTTTGTGGAGGTGTCGGACCTTACCCCGGCCATGGCCGACATCCGCCGCGAACACGAAGCGCGCGGCCTCGATGAGACCGCGCGCCTGTTCATGCGACGGGACGTGTAGGGGAAGCGGTCAGGCCGGCAGCTTGGCCAGTTCCGCCCGGCTGTCGGCCACCGCCTGCTCGCGGAACTCTGGCCCGAAGCCGATCTTCTCGGCCCGGATGAAGGTCACGTCGGTCATGCCGGCGAAGCCTAGCAACTGGCGCAGATAGGGCTCCTGGAAATCCGCCGCCTGGCCGGGGCCTTCGCTGTAGAGGCCGCCGCGGCTCTCGACCACGATCACCCGCTTGCCGGTCAGCAGGCCTTCGGGGCCGGCCTCCGAGTAGCGGAAGGTCACGCCGGGGCGCAGGATGTGGTCGAACCAGGCCCGCAGCGTCGTCGGGATGCTGAAATTGTACATCGGCGCGCCGATCACCACGGTGTCGGCGGCGCGGAGTTCGGCGATCAGCTCGTCCGAGAGCCGGCGTGCTTCCTCTTCGGCCGGGGTCGAGGCCGTGGCGCGAACGCCGGCCACCGTGCTCGGCAGCAGGTGCGGCAGCGGATCGGCGGCCAGGTCGCGGAACACGACCTTGGCGTTCGGATCGCGTTGGGTCAGTTCGGTGACGGCGTCGGCGACCAGCAGGCGCGAAACCGAGGCTTCGCCGCTGACGCTGCTGTTGAGAACCAGAATGTTGGACATGCCACCCTCCAGGACGTTGAATGAATTCGACGCCGCACAGATGTGGCCTTCGGTTCTGCAACAGTAGCCCTATATTTCGCACTAGATTGTTGCATCCTGGGGAACTGTCGTGCTGGACCTTGAAGATATCCGCGCCTTCGTCGAGGTGGCCGAGGCAGGGGGCTTCGGCCGGGCCGGCCAGCGGCTGAAACTCTCGAAATCCATGGTCAGCCGGCGGGTCTCGCGCCTGGAGGCCGAACTCGGCGCCCAGCTCCTCAGCCGCACGACGCGCGGAGTCGCGGTCACCGAGGCGGGCATGGAGTTCAAGGTCCGCGCCGACAAGGTGCTGGCCGAGCTGGAGGCCGCGCGCGACGACCTCGTCCAGCGCGGCGAGGAGATCGTCGGATCCCTGCGGGTCTCCGCACCGCTGTCCTTCGGCATGACCCATCTGGCTCCGGTGATGGCCGAACTCGCCGCCCGCCATCCGAAGCTGCAGATCGACGCTTCCTACAGCGACCGTTACGTCGATCTGATCGGCGAGCGCTACGACGTGGCCCTGCGGATCGGCTCACTGCCCGACTCCAGCCTCGTGGCCCGGAGGATCGCGCCTATCCGCGTGGCGGTGGTCGCCAGTCCGGCCTGGCTGGAAAAGAACGGCGCGCCGGCGCGGCCGGAAGACCTGGAACGCTGCGAGGCGATCACCCAGGCCAACGAGGTCTGGCGCTTCCAGGAGGGCCGCAAGACCATCACCGTGCGACCCGAGGGACGTTTCCGGGCGGACGCCGGGCCAGCCATCCTCGCCGCCGCCGTCGCGGGCCTCGGGGTCACGGCCCTGCCGACCTTCCTCGTCGGCCCAGCCATCGAACGCGGCGAGGTGGTCCCGCTGCTGCTGGACTATCCGATGCCCGAGGCCGGCCTCTTCGTGGTGCGGCCGCCCCCCGCCAACCACATGCCGGCCAAGGTCAAGGCGCTGACGGACCTGCTGCTGGAACGCTTCGGCGGCGAGCCGGTCTGGGACGTCTGCGCGCGTCACCATGCGGAGCCGGGCCAGGCCGCCGCCTGACCGCGCAGGCTGTCGGGCGCCATCCCAATCGTCGTCCTCGGCCGCGCGAGCGCGCCGGCAAAAAAAGAGGGCGGCTCAAACGAGCCGCCCAGTATTAGTTCTCGAGGGGGAAGAACCTCTAGAACTTCTTGATGACGTTCAGCTTGTAGTACCGGCCCAGCGGGTTCGCGGTAAACGGGTCGTAGCTGAGGTCAAGACGGGCGAACGGCGGCTCTTCGTCGAACACGTTGATCACCGACAGCGACAGGGTCGTGTCCCAGGGCAGCATGACGCGGTAGGCCAGGTCATGGGTGACGAACGCGCCGATCTTCAGGCCGTTCTGGTTGGTGGCGAAGGTCGAGGTGCCGCCGCGGGTGTCGATCATGTCGTCGACGTAGCGGACGGTCCAACGCACGTTGTGGTCGCCGCGGTTGTATTCGGCGAAGGCGCTGCCCTTCCACTGCGGCTGTGAGCCGTAGCCGAGGTAGTCCATCGTGCCGACATAGTCGGTCTTCGGCGCAACGACGATGCCTTCGATCATGGCCTCGTCGACCTCGTATTCGAGCACGTAGGTCATGTCGACGCCGAAGTTCATGTCGCCGCCGAAGACGTCACGCGCCGTGTAGCTGGCCGAGAAGTCGATGCCGCTCGTGTCCACGTCCGGGCTGTTGATGTAGTTGATGCGGACGCGGTTGATGTTGGTCGCCGAGCACGTGCCGGTGAAGCTGATCCGCGACACCAGGGCGGCGTAGGACGGATCGTTGCAGTGGTTCGGCTGGCCGGCCGGGAACACCGCGTTGACGATGTCCGAACCGCCTTCGTTGTCGATCGGGCCCTTGAAGGCGAACTTCCAGTAGTCGACCGAAGCGCGGAAGTCGCCGAACTCGAACAGGGCGCCCAGGTTGAGGGTGTCGGCCTTTTCCGGACGCAGGTTCGGGTTGCCCCACAGGTCGTAGGCCTTATAGCCGCCGGCCGCGGTGGTGTAGGCGAGGCTGGTGGTCGCGGTGTTGGCGATCTGGGTCTGCGGCGGAGCGCGGAAGGTCGAGCCCGCCGAAGCGCGCAGGGCCAGCCAGTCGGTGGCTTGCCACTTCAGGGCGACCTTCGGGTTGGTGGTCGAACCGATGTTGCCGCCGTAGTCCTCGTAGCGGACCGCCAGGGTGCCGGTCAGCGTGTCGGTGAACGGCATCTGCAGTTCGACGAAGGCCGCGCCGACCGAGTAGTCGAGGTCGTAGTCGGCCAGGGCGCCGAAGAAGCTGAACGGGCCGTTCTGGGCCGAGCAGGTCGCACCCGAGATGACCGACGAGTCCGCGCAGGGGCTGACCGCGATGTTGGTGAAGTCGTTGTTGGTGCGCTCGATGCCGCTCCAGCGGTATTGGCCGCCGGCGGCCCAGGCCAGCGGGCCCGCGCCGAAGTCGATCGCGCCGACTTCGCCGTTGAACACCAGGTCGGCGGTGAACATCTGCGAGCGGATCTTGTAGGCGTATTCGTCGAAGATGTAGTCCAGCACTTCGAGGCTGTTGGCCGTCGAAGAGACGTAGCCCGGGTTGGTCCGGCCATCCAGGACGTTGCCGGCGATGCCGGTCGAGAACGGGTTGAACCACAGGCAGCCGTTCTGGCCGGGCGTGTTGCCGGTGCAGTTGTCGCCGCCCAGGCCGCGCATGGCCATCTGCAGCTTGCCGACCAGGACGTCCGGCGTGGCGATGTCGCTGCTGCTGTCCATGTAGGTCAGGGCCGCGTCCCAACCGATGCCGCCGGCGAAGTCGAACTTGCCCTTCAGGCCGGCCGAGATGCGGTAGGTTTCGAAGGCGCGCTTGTCTTCCTTGCCCTTGCCGCCGAACAGCGGGTTGCCGCCCACGCCCAGCGGACGCCACGACACGGTGGTGAAGGCGCCGTTGGCCGCCTGGGCCGCCGAGATCTGGCCAGCGGCGACCAGCGCCTGCAGGCCGGGGTTCTCGCCCGGGATGAAGAAGCCGTTCGGCTGACCGACGGTGGTCAGGGCCGAGCTCGGGAAGTTGTTCGGGGAGTAGGACGGCGAGGAGTTCTCGGCCGAGACCACGTGGCCGGAGTACAGCGCTTCGGCGTGGAACTTGGTGTTGTCGGTCAGATCGACGTTGATCTCGCCGTAGAGCTGCCAGTGATCTTCATCTTCGACCAGGTTGTCGAAGCCGATGTACTGGAACTGGCAGCCGCTGGTGCTGACCGGGCCACTGATCGCGGCGCAGGCCGGATCGAGGAAGCGGGTCGTGAAGGCCGTGCCCGGCGCGCTGCGGGTCAGGTAGAGGCCCGGGTTGCCGAAGGTCGACCAGCCGCCTTGCGGGTTCTCGTTGAACGGACGCACCGCGTAGTCGCGGTCCATCGCCGACAGTTCGGAGCGGCGGCGATAGCCGGCCGTCAGCAGGATGTCGGCGTTGTCGCCCTGCCAGCCATAGGCGGCGTTGACGTTGTAGTCGCCGTCCGAACCGTCGATCAGCGAGTAGCCGGCCGAGACTTCCAGGCCGTTCAGGTTCTTGCGGGTGATGAAGTTCACGACGCCCGCGACCGCGTCGGAGCCGTAGGTGGCGGCCGCGCCGTCCTTCAGCACTTCGACCCGGCCGATGGCGGCGCTGGGGATCATGTTGGTGTCGACGTAGATCGAGCCGGGCGAGATCGCCATGCGGCGGCCGTTCATCAGCACCAGGGTGCGTTCCGAGCCCAGGCCGCGAAGGTTGACGCTGCCCGCGCCGGTCGTCTGGCCGGCGCCGAACTGGTTGGATTCGCCGGCGACGCCCTGAACGGCGGGGATGGACTTGATCAGGTCGACCGTGCTCGGCGAACCCTGCTTCTGCATTTCGTCCTGACCGATGACATTGACCGGCAGGGCCGCGTTCTCGGGCGTGCCGGCAATGAACGAGCCGGTGACGACCACTTCCTGCACTTCCGCGGCCTCTTGGGCCTGCGCAGCGCCAGCGAAACCGAGAGCGGCGGCGACCGCGATGGATGAAGCGCCAGTCAAGTATCTGTTAATCAACATTCCTACCCCTAATGTATAACTGCGTTCTTGATGTAATCGCCGTGGCGTTGGCGGCGAAAAGTGCAGTCTAGAACTGTCCGCACAAGCGAAAATTTGCGGGGGTAGGGCCAAGGGCGATCTCAACCCGCGTGAGGAGTCCCTCAAATATCTGACAGCTATGTCGAATGTACGATGTAAGCATACCGCCGATTCGAAAATTTCACTGGTTTTGCTATATTTTTCCGTGCCGAGAATTTATCGGCTATGTCAAAAATGGCGCCTGGGAGGTGGTGTTGCTCACGCGCCACGGCCGCCGGAAAATAGAATTATAGGGTTCGGTATGAGCGCTGGCGCCTGTTTCTGCGACGGCAAATCCCGAATCCCTAGGATCGGCGCCGCCTCTGAAGGGCCATCATGTTTTTCAGTTTAGGGTAGGCAAAAAGAAAGGGCGGCTCCGAAGAGCCGCCCCCAGTCGTAATGCTCGATAGAGAAGAAGTTCTAGAACTTCTTCGTCACGCCGACCTTGTAGTACCGGCCGAGCGGGTTGGCGGTGAACGGGTCGTAGCTGAGGTCGAGACGCGCGAACGGCGGCTCTTCGTCGAACACGTTGATCACCGAGGCGGTCAGCGTCGTGTCCCAGGGCAGGAAGACGCGGTAGGCCAGGTCGTGGGTGACGAAGGCGCCGATCTTCAGGCCCTTCTGGTTGGTCGCGAAGGTCGCCGGCGAGGTCACGCCGCGGGTGTCGATCATGTCGTCGACATAGCGGATGGTCCAACGCAGGTTGTGGTCGCCGCGGGTGTATTCGGCGAAGGCGCTGCCCTTCCACTGCGGCTGCGAGCCGTAGCCGAGGTAGTCCATCGTGCCGACCAGGTCGCGTTCCGCAGCCGTCGTGACGCCTTCGATCTGGGTCGGGTCGACCTTGAATTCGAAGACGTAGGTCAGTTCGGCGCCGAAGGCCATGTCGCCGCCGAGCACGTCGCGGGCGCGATAGTTCGCCGCGAAGTCCAGGCCGCTGGTCTGGATGTCCGGACCGTTGACGTAGAATTGCTTCACGCGGTTGATGCCCGTCGCGTTGCAGACGCCGCCGTCGAAGCTGATCCGCGAAACCAGGCCGGCATAGGCCGGATCGGCGCAGCGGTTGGCTCCAGCGGCGCCGTTGTTGAAGACCGTGTTGACGATCTGGCTGCCGCTTTCGGCCGCGATCGGACCCTTGAAGTTGAAGCGCCAGTAGTCGATCGACGCGGTGAAATCGCCGAAGTCGAACAGGGCGCCGACGTTGAAGGTGTCGGCCTTTTCCGGCTTCAGGTCCGGGTTGCCCCACAGGTCATAGGCGCGATAGCCGCCGGCGACCGAGGTGTAGGACAGGTTGGTGACCGGGACGTTGGCGATCTGGGTCTGCGGCGGAGCGCGGAAGGTCGAGCCGGCCGAGGCGCGGAACGCCAGCCAGTCGAGCGCTTGCCACTTCAGGGCGACCTTCGGGTTGGTGGTCGAACCGATGTTGCCGCCGTAGTCCTCGTAGCGGACCGCGAAGGTGCCGGTCAGCGTATCGGTGAACGGCATCTGCAGTTCGGCGAAGGCCGCGCCGACCGAATAGTCGAGGTCGTAGTCGCCGGTCGCGCCGAAGAAGCTGAACGGACCGTTCTGGGCCGCGCAGGTCGAGCCCGGGATCACCGACGAGTCGGAGCAGGGGCTGACGGCGATGTTGGAGTCGTTGTTGTTGTGACGCTCCACGCCGCTCCAGCGGTATTGGCCGCCGGCGGCCCAGGCCAGCGGGCCCGCGCCGAAGTCGATCGCATCGACCTTGCCGTTGAACACCAGGTCGGCGCTCAGCATCTGCGACCGCATCTTGTAGGCGTATTCGCCGAAGATGTAGTCGAGCACTTCACGGCTGTTGGCCGTCGAGGCGACGAAGCCCGGGTTGGTCCGGCCGTCCAGGACGTTGCTGGCGACGCCCGTCGAGAACGGGTTGAACCACAGGCAGCCGTTCTGGCCGGCGGTGGCGCCGGTGCAGCTATCGCCGCCGAAGCCCATCAGAGCCCGCTGCAGCTTGCCCACCAGGATGTCCGGCGTGGCGATCTCCGCATTGGAGTCCATGTAGGTGACGGCCGCATCCCAGCCGATGCCGCCGGCGAAGTCGAACTCGCCCTTCAGGCCGGCCGACACGCGGTAGGTGTCGAAGTAGCGACGGTCGTGCTTGGAGCCGCCGCCGAACAGGTCGTTGCCGCCCACGCCCAGCGGACGCCAGGCGATCGAGGTGAACAGGCCGTTGGCGCCGGCCGCGGCGGCCAGGGCGCTCTGGCTGGCCGGAATCTGGCCGAGCAGGGCCTGAAGGCCCGGGTTGTTGGCCGGGATGTAGAAGCCGTTGTTGCGGCCCGCGATGCCGGTCAGGGCCGAGGTCGGGTAGTTGTTCGGCGGATAGGACGGCGAGGAGTGCTCGGTCGCCACTTCGTGGCCGGCGTACAGGGCTTCGACGTGGAACTTGGTGTTCTCGGTCAGGTCGACATTGACCTCGCCGTAGATCTGCCAGTGGTCTTCGTCTTCGATCAGGTTGTTGAAGCCGATGAACTGGAACTGGCAGCCCGAGGCGTTGAGCGGGCCGGAGATGGTGTTGCAGGCCGGGTCGACCAGGGTGCCGGTGGCGCCCGGACGGAAGGTCCCGTCGGCGCTGGTCTGATAGACGCCGGGGTTGCCGAAGGCCGACCAGCCGCCTTGCGGGTTGTCGGTCAGCGAGCGGATCGCGAAGTCGCGCTCGGTCACCGGCAGCTCAGTGCGCTTGCGGTAGCCCGCGGTCAGCAGCACGTCGGCGCGGTCGCCCTGCCAGCCATAGGCCGCGCTGAGCGAGTAGTCGCCGTTGGACCCGTCGATGTACGAGTAGTTGCCCTGGACCTCGAGGCCGTTGAGGTTCTTGCGGGTGATGAAGTTCACCACGCCGCCGACGGCGTCCGAGCCGTAGGTCGCGGCCGCGCCGTCCTTCAGCACTTCCACGCGGCCGATCGCGGCCGTGGGGATCAGGTTGGTGTCGACATAGATCGCGCCGGGCGAGATCGCCATGCGGCGGCCGTTCATCAGCACCAGGGTGCGGTGGGCGCCCAGGCCGCGCAGGTTCACGTTGCCGGAACCGGTCGATTGGGCCGCGGCGTACTGGTTGGCTTCACCCAGGACGCCGGAGACGGCCGGGATGGACTTCAGCAGATCGACCGTGCTCGGCGAGCCCTGCTTCTGCATTTCGTCTTGCCCGATGACGTTGACCGGCATGGCTGCGGTCTCGGGCGTACCGGCGATGAAAGAGCCGGTGACGACGACTTCGGTCACTTCCGCAGTGTCGTCTTGGGCATTGGCCGGGGCCGCTAGGCCCAGGGTCGCCAGGAGCGCGAGGGAGGAGGCTCCGGCGAGAAATCTACAATGCATGCGTTTCCCCTAAATATAACTGCGGTATCCGTCGAATAACGGAGCGCAGAGAAAGGGCAGAGAGCCGTAGAGGGCCGGCAACGCAAGTCTCATTTCCAAGAGCAAAAGAAAAACGCTGGTATTTCGACGAAATGCCGAACAAATTTCGCTGTTAGCTTTTGATGTCCCGTCAAATACATACCGCCGCTTCGAAATCGACGGGAAAATCCCTATAAAAATCAATGAGTGTTTTTGCGGCCCACGCCGATTTGGCGGCTGCGTTCAGAAGTGTATCTTTCCGGACACAATCGCCGCCAAACGGATAAAACAGCGTTACCCACTGGTTTACGTCGCGTCTTTGGGGAGATTTCGGCGAATCCCGCACGTTTGCCGCGCGTGGCGGAGTCTAGAATTTCAAGCGGCGGTAGGTTTGACGACCAGCTCGAGGATCGCGGCCAGATAGGCGTCGGCATTGGCCCTCGCCGCGGCCACGCCGCTCACGCCGCTGCGTTCCAGCTCGTCGAAACCGCCGCCGATGGCGAACAGGGTCCGGAACGCTTCCTTCTCGATCAGCGGGGTCGGCAGGATCTCGATCTCGCTGGACCGCAGTTGCTCGACCACGTCCTTCAGCGACCGTGGCCGCAGGGCGGCCGGCACGCGGGTCAGCAGGCAGCGATGGGGCAGGGGGCGTCCGGCTCGCCGCCCGAACTGGGCCACCATCTCGGCGGCCTTGATCGCCTGGATGGCCTCGAGCTGCGAGGCCGCCAGCGGGGTGACCACCAGGTCCAGCCGCATGGTCGTGAAGGCCATGGCCCCGCGGATCGAGCCCTCGGTGTCGAGGATCAGCCAGTCCGGCTGCTTTCGCTGGGCCTCGCGCAGCGCATCGCGCATGTCCTCCAGCGTCGGCGCCGGGTGGACGCTCACCTTGTCGGGACGGCCGGGCAGCGAGGCCCAGTGCACCAGCGGCTTGTTGGGATCGGAATCGATCATCGCCACGCGCGCGCCCAGCCGGCTCAGGCCAAGCGCCAGCAACAGCGCGGCGGTGGTCTTCCCGGCCCCGCCCTTCGGATTGACAAAAGCGACAGTCGGCAAGCCGATCTTCTTCTCGTTGTTACGCCCCGGATGCGCACGTAAACCATAGTTATCCGGAGGCGAACTATCGAGCGCTCTTTAGGCGCGAGTTTGGCGCCCCAAGATGCTCCCGCGTTGGGCGAGCTCCCGGCGAAGCCGGTCGAGAGGCCTCCCCGTCAGCGCCACTGAAACTCAGCCTTCGTCGTGGCCGGGCCGGCAGGTCCGAGGATCGCCGGGAAACGCTGATGCGCATGAATCCCCGGCGCCTTCACGCGGCCGGCGTGACGATCCGGGAAAGATCAGGGTAGCTGGAGCTGGGCCGTATGTGACTGCCGTCCCAGCGGGGGTCTGGTTTCCCCTAGTTCCCCGGCGCGTCCGTCGTGATCGCCACCTCGGCGGTGGGATCGAAGGCCGCGCCCATCAGCTTGGCGTTCTTCTCGAGCCGCTGGGCCGTCGGTCCGCAGCGGACCGGCAGCGACCAGCTCATCCACTCCTGGGCGATCCGCGCGTCGGAGAGGCTGGCGGCGCCGGCCCAGGTGGCGCGGCCCCGCTGGATCGCGGCCGCCCCGATCGGCGCCAGCGGGCGCGGGCTGGCCTTCTCGGCCGCATCGATGGCCCGCTCGAACAGCTTCAGGTCCTTGCGTCCCTGCTTGTCGATGTCGGCATAGATCTTCATGTCCTCGGCCAGCGACCGGCCCGGCGCCCGCCAGGTGGTCTCGATCCGGGTCACCTCCGGCATCACCCGGTCGTGCAGCTCCAGGTAGCCGGTCAGCGCGCCGTGGCAGAAGGCCACCAGCCCATAATCGTCGCGCGGCGCGCCGGGCGGCCAGGGCAGCTCCTGGGCCGCCGGCGCCGGCTCCGGCCCGGTCGAGGGCGAAGCGGCGGACGCCGCGGGATCCTGGGCCAGGAGGGCGAGGGCGAAGAGCATTCCGGACATGGTACCTCGAAGTGGGTGGGATCAGCCGCGGGCCCCGAACCCGCCGCCTCCGGGCGTCTCGATCTCGATGACGTCGCCGGCGGACACCTTAAGCGAAAAGCAACCTGATAGTTCCTTTACCGCGCCTGAGGCCGCGATCAAACGTTGCGCGCCCGGCAGGGCCGCCCCGCCGCCCGCCAGCCCCTGCGGCGCATGTTCGCGCCGGGTCGATAGCAGGGCCGCGTCCATCGGCGCCAGGAAGCGGATGCGCCGCAGCGCCCCGTCGCCCCCCGGCTGCAGGCCGCCGCCGCCCGATCCCCTTCGCCGGGCGAAGGTTTCCACCCGCACCGGAAAGCGGCGCTCCAGGATCTCCGGGTCGGTCAGGCGCGAATTGGTCATGTGCGTATGGACCGCGCTGGCGCCGGGCTGACTCGCCGTCGCGCCGGCCCCGCCGCAGATGGTCTCGTAGTACTGCCGCTGCTCGTCGCCGAAGGTGAAGTTGTTCATCGAGCCCTGGGCGTTCGCCATCACACCCAGCGCCGCGTAGAGCGCGTCGACCACGTGCTGGCTGGTCTCGACATTGCCGGCCACCACCGCCGCCGGGAACCGCGGCGCCAGCATGGAGCCCTCGCGGGTCAGGATCTTCAGCGGCTCCAGGCAGCCGGCGTTCAGCGGAATGTCGTCGTCCACCAGGCTGCGGAACACATAGAGCGCCGCCGCATCGACGATGGCGGAAGGCGCGTTGAAGTTCGAGGTGAGCTGGTCGGCCGACTCGCGGAAGTCCAGGACCGCCTCGCCGGCCGCCGCATCCACGACGGTGCGCACCACGATCTCCCCGCCGCCGTCCATCGGAACCCGCGCCATCCCGTCGGCCAGCTTGCCGACCGCCCGCCGGACGGAGGCCGCCGCATTGGCCTGGACGAAGCCCATATAGGCCGCCACCGCCTCGCCGCCGTAGGTCTCGATCATCGTCTTCACCGCCGCGCCCCCGGCCTGGCAGGCGGCGATCTGCGCCTTCAGGTCCGCCAGGTTCCGGTCCGGCGCCCGCGCCGGATAGCACCCGGCGCCCAGCGCCTCGCGCACCGCCGCCTCGAGGAAGACGCCATCCTTCATGATCGGCAGGGCGTCCAGCAGCACGCCCTCTTCTTCCAGGGTGTGCGAAAAGGGCGGCATGGAGCCGGGCTGTATCCCGCCGACGTCGGCGTGGTGCCCGCGAGCGGCGACGTAGAACGCCGGCCTCGGCCCCTCGACGAACACCGGCATGGCCACGGTGATGTCCGGCAGGTGCGTCCCGCCCGCATAGGGGTTGTTCAGGGCAAAGGCGTCGCCTGGTGAAATGTCGGCATGGCGGTCGCGGACTGCGCGCACGCTGGCGCCCATGGAGCCGAGGTGCACCGGCATGTGCGGCGCGTTGGCGACCAGGCCGCCGTCCACGTCAAAGAGCGCGCAGGAAAAATCCAGCCGCTCCTTGATGTTCACCGAATGCGCCGTGCGCTCCAGCGCCGCCCCCATGGCCTCGGCCACGCCCATGAAACGTTTGTTGAACAGCTCCAGGGTGATCGGGTCGGCCCTGTCCAGCGCCAGCCTGGCGCTGCGCGCCGCACCCGCCCGGTTCAGGACGATCATCCCGTCGGGGCCGCGGCTCGCCGTCCAGCCGGGCGAGACCGCGATCTGGGTGTCGGGGCGGACGATCAGGGCCGGGCCTTCGACCCTGCTCACCTCCCCCGCCGCCACCACCGGCCCCTCCACCCAGCCCCCGTGGAAGAACATCCGCGCCGTCTCTTCTCCTTCGCCCTCGCCAGGCGGGACAGGCCGCGAAGCGGCCAGGGTGGGGGACTGCCGGGCCGTCTCGTCGCCACGCGCCGATCCGCCCTCCCTAGGAGAGGGAGGAAGAGCCTGTGTTCCGCCGCTCACCGCTTCGGCCTCGACCGAGGCGATGACGATGGGCAGCGCCGCTTCGATGAAGCCGAACAGCCGCTTGTGGCCCGCCTCGAAGCTCGCCTTGACCTCGGCCAAGCCGTCGAAGGCGACCGGCAGTTCGGCGTCCGCCCCTTCGTATCGCAGCCGCAGGGTCAGCCGGACCTCGTCCGCGCTCGCCCCCTGGTCGGCCAGGGCCGCCACCGCGGCGGCCTTGGCCTCGGCGGCGGCGTCCCGCGCCCGGGCCAGGCCCGTCGCATCCAGCCGCGCTTCCAGGCCGACCTGTCGCAGGCTCGCCAGTTCGGCCTGCCCGATCCCCCAGGCCGACAGCACGCTGCCGTGCCGCGGGCAGATCACCTGCGTCGGCCCCAACGCCTGGGCCACCTCGCAGGCCACCTGGCCGGCCGCGCCGCCGAAAGCCGTCAGGGCGTGGTCGCGCGGATCGAAGCCGCGCTCGGTCGAAATCCGGTCGGTGGCGCGGGCCATCTGTTCGACGGCGATGGCCACGAAGCCCTCGGCGGCGGCCTCTACGCTGGTCGCACCCATGGCGTCCGCCAGGTCGGCGATGGCGGCTCGCGCCGCCGCGACGTCGAGCGGAGCGTCGGCGTTCGGGCCGAAGATCGGCGGAAAGAATCGCGGGTCGAGCCGGCCAAGCACGAGGTTGGCGTCGGTCACCGTCGCAGGCCCGCCGCGTCCGTAGGCTGCCGGGCCTGGATTGGCCCCGGCGCTCTGCGGTCCCACCCGCGCCCGCAGCCCGTCGAACGCCAGGATCGACCCGCCGCCGGCGGCCACCGTCTCCACGTCCAGCATCGGGCTGCGCAGCTTCACCCCGGCGATGCGGGCGTTGTCGCGCCGTTCCAGCAGGCCTGCATAGCGGCAGACGTCGGTCGAGGTGCCGCCCATGTCGAAGCCCAGGGCCTGGCTCTCCCCGGCGATCTGCGCGGTGCGGGCGACCCCGACCACCCCGCCGGCCGGCCCCGACACCACCGCGTCGCGGCCGCGGAACGCCTCGGCCTTCACCAGCGCCCCGGCCGAGGTCATGAAGAACAGCGGCGCGCCGGCCACCGCACCCGCCACCTTGTCGACATAGGCCTGCAGGACCGGCGTCAGGTAGGCGTCGGCCACCGTCGTCTCGGCCCGCGGCGTGAAGCGGGGCAGGGGCGAGACCTCGTGCGACAGGGCGACGAATTCGAAGCCTGCGGCCCGCGCGGCTTCTCCCGCCGCCAGCTCGTGGCCCGGATTGAGGTCGGCGTGCAGGAAGGCGATGGCGGCCGAGGCGAACCCGTCTTTCCGTGCGGCCGCCAGCCTGGACTTCAGGTCGTCCAGGTCGAGTGGGCGCACGACCTCCCCGTCGGCCCCCAGCCGCTCGCGCGCCTCAAGGACACCGGAGTAGAGCGGCTCTGGCCGGACGATGTTGAGCGCGAAGAGATCGGGCCGCGCCTGGTCGCCGATCACCAGGGCGTCGGCGAAGCCCTCGGTGGTGACAAGCAGCGTCCTGGCGCCCGCGCGCTCCAGCAGCGCGTTGGTCGCCACCGTCGTGCCCATCTTGATCGCTGCGACCCGCTGGGCGGGAAACGGCGCGCCCGGCGGCGTCTTCAGCACCCGGCGCATGGCCTCGACGGCGGCGTCCTCATAGGCGGGAGAGGCGGACAGCAGCTTCAAGGATCGCTCGTCACCCTGGTCGGACCTTGCGATCACGTCGGTGAAGGTGCCGCCGCGATCGATCCAGAAGCTCCAGAGTCTGTCCAAACCGTAACCTTCCGTGGGGTCATTGCACATTGTCAGGGGCCGCTCGCCGCCTTACAGCTTCCGATTACTCCCATGAGCTTCTGGCGCAACATTGCTGGGCTCGCAGTCCGTAAGCCCGATGCGGGTGACTGCGCTGACTGTCCCGCCACCCGGCCGGGAGAGGACCCCGCCTTTTCCACCGCGGTCACCGCCCTCGGCGCCAAGCTCGCAAAGGCCGATGGCCGGGCCAGCGTCGGCGAGTTCGACGCCTTCGCCCAGGTCTTCCAGCCCGACGCCGCCTCCGAGCGCAATGTTCATCGGCTGTACGAACTGGCGCGGCAGACGACCCGCGGCTTCGAGAGCTACGCCCGGCGCCTGGCCAAGCGCTACGCCCGTTGCCCGACCCTGCTGGAAGACGTGCTCGACGGCCTCTTTCACATCGCCGCGGCCGACGGCGTCGTCAGCGCCGACGAGCTGGACTACCTGGAGCAGGTCAGCGACCTCTTCGGCCTCTCACCCTTGGTCTTCCGCCGCCTCAAGGCGGTGCACCTCGGTATCGGCGCCGACGATCCCTACGGCATTCTCGCCGTGCCCCACGACGCGCCGGACGACACCGTCCGCGCAGCCTGGAAGTCGATGCTCTCCGAAGCCCACCCCGACCGCGCCCGCGCCCGGGGATTGCCGACCGAGTTCATCGACATCGCCGAGGCCAAGTCCGCCGCGATCAACGCCGCGTTCAACGACATCATGCGCGAGCGCAAGGCCATGGCGCTGGCGGGCGCGGCATGATGACGCCACTTTGTCGTGTTTCTGTCGGTTTGCGTTGACGGCCGGGATCGCCCGGCCAAATTATTCGTTTTAGCCGTTACAAGCGGCGCCCTTGAGGAAGCTGATGGTTCGGGAATTCGCCAGGAAGCACGGTTCGGCGCTTCGCGGTTTCGCGGCGGTCGGTGGCGCGCTCGCCACCCTCGCGGCGATCGTCGTCGGGGCTGTTCTGGCGGTCTTCTTCGCGGCGACCGTCGTCGTGATCGCGGTGATGGCCTCGGCCCTGTTGGCGCTCGGCGGACTCGCGCTTCGGGCCAAGCGTTCCCGCGCCCACACCGACGACGGCGTGATCGAGGCCCGTCACCTGGGCGGCCACCACTGGGTGGCTTATGGGTGGAACGAACGTCAGGGCCGCTAACCTGCCGATAGGCCTCCCCGCCGTTTCATAAGTCCTTGATTTGCCGACATCGATCGGCGCCTTCCTGCGCGGATTGTGAACAAAACCTGCCGATAGGCCGCTCATCGGCAGCTTGTCGCCGCATGCCGGCGCCTCTAGGTTCGCCTTTCAAACAACTGTTGGGAGGACAGCATGATCGGCGTGGTCGCGACCTTGAAGGTCCAGGACGGCAAGCAATCTGAATTCGAGGCGATCTTCGCGGATCTCACCAAGCAGGTCCGGGCGAACGAGCCGGGCAACCTGGCCTACCAATTGACCAAGAGCCGCACGGACCCGACGGTCTACAAGGTGCTCGAGCTTTACAAGGACGAAGCCGCCCTGAAGGCTCACGGCGGCAGCGACTACTTCAAGGCCGCCGGCGCCAAGATGGGCCCCTGCATGGGCGGCCGTCCCGAGATCGAATACCTCGACGGCGTCTGAGACGATTTTCCTGTTGTGGAGGCCTGCCCGGTCTGCGTCTTGAAGGCGCGAGATCGGGGAGGCTTTCATTTTCAAGGCAGGGGTATTGTGCGCGGTCGCCGGAGGGCTGGCGGTCGCGTGGGCGGGCCCGGCGGGGGCGCAGGCTCTTTCCTGGGATAGCGGCGAACTGGTCAGCCAGGACGGCGGCTTCGCCATCCGCCCCAAGGGACGGCTGGTGCTGGACGGCTATTCCACGACCGGTTCGGCCCATGACGCCCGCAACGCCTCGGGGCGCGAGTGGCGGACCTTGCGGGCTGGTCTGGCGGGCCGGTCCGGAAAGCACTTGATCTACAACGTTGAAGCGGACTTCCAGGGCGGCGAAACGGTTCTGCGGAGCACCTACCTCGTCTGGCGCGACGAGTGGGACGGCCGGGAGCTCGAATTTACCCTGGGCAACCGCCTGAGCGAACGCGGCCTCGAAGGCTCGTCCAGCTCGGAGGGAACCGCCTTCATGGAGCGTAACAGCGTCGCCCTGGCGGCTGCGCCGGTGAAGGGGTTCTACGGCTGGGGCGGCATCGCCAAGATCTACGGCGCGGGATGGCATCTGGCCGGCGAAGTGGCCGGCGAGGATCCCGCCAACCGCGAGGCGACTCGCGACACGACCACCTATCTCCTGCGCGGCCACTGGAACCCGGTGAGGTCGGAGACCGGCTTGGTCCACCTGGGCGCCTGGGCCTTCTACGAGGACCTGGGCGAGCGCAAGTCTCTGTCCCGGAACACGAACTGGGCCGGGCATTTCAACGATCAGGTTCAGGTTGCTCTCGGCGCGATCGCCGATCCCGTACACGGCCAGGGCTACGGCCTGGAACTGGGCGGCGTGCGCGGGCGCGGCTGGTCCTTCGTCGAGGCCGGCCGCCGCGAGATCGACGCCCGCTCCCTGCATGCGGACGTGGACGCCTGGTCGCTCTCAGCCGGCTGGTCGCTGACCGGCGAGCCAAGCGCCTACTCCTCGCGCAGCGGAACCTTCGTGAAGACGGCCCCCGCCAGGCCGGTGTCGAAAGGCGGCTTCGGCGGCTGGGATGTTGCGATCCGCTATCAGGTGCTCGACAACACCGATGCGCCCCTGGGCGGCCTCGGACGCGAGGCTGAGGTCGGGGTGAACTGGCGGCTCGAGCAATGGATGCGGCTGATGGTCGACCTGAGCCACTGGGAAGTCGAGCGTCCCGACGGCCCCTATGCAGGGGCGGACCGGGGCGACAGCCTGGCCGGGCGTCTGCAACTGACCTTCTGACACCGGCAGGTTTTCAGCGCAGAGTCGTGGCGGCGCACCCTAAAGCTGCCGCGAACGCGCTATAGGCGGCGCGGGCGGCGCAACTGGCCGCGTGGAGTGTGTAGGCGTACGGACGGAGCGTAACCATGGTCGCAATTTTCCGGTGGTCTTCAGCCCTGAGCGGGCTGCTTGCGGGCGCCTTCCTGCTGAGCGGCTGCGCCACGCCGGTCGAGACGCGGCCGGGCCGCACGGCCACCGAACAGCTTCTGGTTTCGCATGCCGCCGAACGGGCGGCCAAGCAGCTCACCCTGCCGATCCCGGCCGGCGCCAGCGTGTTCCTCGACACCGCCAACTTCCGCGGCGAGGGCGCCGACTATGCCCAGAGCGCGATTCGCGAGGGTCTGGTGTCGCGCGGCGCGCGCCTCTCACCCACTCGCGAGGGCGCCGACATCATCGTCGAGATCCGCATGGGCGTGCTCTCGATCGACCAGATCAGCCGCGTGCTCGGCATTCCTTCGATCCAAGTGCCGATCTCGCCGCAATGGACGGTGGTCACCATCCCCGAACTGTCGATCTACAGCCGCAACGACCGCAGCGGCGTGGCCGAGTTCTCGGCCTTCGCCTACGAGCGGAAGTCCGGCAAGCCGATCGCCGTCGAGGTCCGCGCCTCCGGAACCACCACCATGCGCAGCCACAAGCTGATGATGGTCCTGCCCTGGGGCCAGCAGGAGGTGCGCCCCGGCGACAGCGCCCTGGACTCCGAGCCCTGGTGGAAGCTCTGGTAGGCCTCTAGAGCCGCTGCGGGATCACTACCGGCAGGTTTTCGTAGCCCTTCACGAAGGAGGAGAGCACCCGGCGCGGCTCGCCCTGCACCTCGATGGTCGGGAAGCGGGGCAGGATCTCTTCCCAGAGGATCTTGAGCTGCAGTTCGGCCAGCCGGTTGCCCACGCAGCGGTGGATGCCGAAGCCGAAGGACAGGTGCTGCCGGGGCCTTTCGCGGTCGATGATGTAGGCGTTCGGGTTCTCGATCACCTCGTCGTCGCGGTTGCCCGAGACGTACCACATGATGATCTTCTCGCCCTTCTTCATGGCCTTGCCGCCCAGCTCGAAGTCCTGGGTCAGCGTACGCCGCATGTGGGCCAGCGGCGTCTGCCAGCGGATCGTCTCCGACACCATCGAGGGGATCAGCTCCGGGTTCTTGTAGAGCTTTTCCCGCTGGTCGGGGTTTTGGTGCAGGGCCAGGACCGAGCCGCTCATGGTGTTGCGGGTGGTGTCGTTGCCCCCGACGATCAGCAGGATCAGGTTACCCAGGTACTCCATCCGGTCCATGTTCCGGGTGGCCTCGCCATGGGCCAGCATGGAGATCAGGTCGCCCTTGGGCTCGGCGTTGACCCGCTCGTTCCAGAGCCGCGTGAAGTAGTCCACGCATTCGAACAGCTCGACCTTGCGCTCCTGTTCGGCGATCTCGGGATCGGTGGAACTGAAGAGGCCGGACTCGGGGCCGGCGGTCGCCACGTCGGACCAGCGGGTCAGCTTGCGGCGCTCCTCCCACGGGAAGTCGAAGAGCGTCGCCAGCATCTGGGTGGTGAGCTCGATCGACACCTTGTCCACCCAGTCGAACTCCTCGCCGATCGGCAGGGCGTCCAGGGTCCGCTGGATGCGTCCGCGGATGACCGGTTCAAGCAGGTGGAGATTGGCCGGGGAGACGATGGGGCTGACGGTCTTGCGCTGCAGATCGTGCTTGGGCGGGTCCATCGCGATGAACATCGGCAGCGGGAAATCGTCCTTCGGATCGAAGATCGTGATCGCCGGCTCGGACGAGAACACCGCGTGATTGGTGTCGACCGCCATGATGTCGTTGTACTTGGTCACTGACCAATAGGGGCCTTCCTCGTGCAGGCCCTCCTTGTGGTAGTGGACCGGGTCCTCCTTCCGCAGCCGCTCGAAGTAGGGCCACATGGTGTCGGTCCGAAAGAGTTCCGGATCGGCCACGTTCATCTCGTCGAGTGGCATCGAATAAGCTCGCGCGCGAGCCTCCGCCTTCAGGTCGACTGCGCCGTCGCTCATCTCGCTTCCTCCGGCTGATCTTTGGTGACCGTTGTTCACTTGAGAATGGCGCCGGATCGGCCTCAGGGGAAGTTCTTGGCGTGCAACAGAAAAACTGAACTGACAAAACGACCGGTCGTGCTCTAAAGCCGCCGGAACGTCCCTTCGCAATTTGGAGTCCGCATGTCGGCCGACGCCCTCTTCAAGCCTTTTGAATTCAAAGGCCTGCGCCTCAGGAACCGTATCGTCATGGCCCCCATGACCCGGTCTTTCTCGCCTGGCGGCGTCGTCAACGACGAGGTGGCTCAGTACTACAAGCGCCGCGCGGCGGCCGAGGTCGGCCTGATCGTTTCGGAAGGGACCGGGGTCAATCGCCCCGCCTCGGTCAACGACAAGAACGTCCCGCGCTTCCATGGCGAAAAGGAACTGGCGGGCTGGAAGCACGTGATCGACGAGGTCCACGCGGTCGGCGGGGCCATGGGGCCGCAGCTATGGCACGTGGGCGCGGTTCGCACGCGCGACCCGGAATGGAACCCGCCCGGCCCCTATGACAGCCCGTCCGGCCTGTCGCGCCCAGGCAAGGCGTTCGGCGAGGCCATGACCGACGAGGAGGTCGCCGACACCATCGAGGCCTTCGCCCAGGCGGCGAAGAGCGCCAAGGAACTCGGCTTCGAAACCATCGAGTTGCATGGCGCGCACGGCTACCTGATCGACCAGTTCTTCTGGGACGGCACCAACGTCCGCGAAGACGCCTACGGCTCCAAGAATCTGCCCGGCCGCGCCCGCTTCGCCGCCGACATCCTGCGCGCTGTGCGCGCCGCCGTCGGCCCCGACTATCCGGTGATCATCCGCATCAGCCAGTGGAAGCAGCAGGACTACGAGGTGAAGCTGGCCCAGGATCCCAAGGCCCTGGAAGCCTGGCTTGGCGCCCTGGTCGACGCGGGCGCCGACATCCTGCACTGCTCGCAACGGCGCTTCTGGGAGCCGGAGTTCGAGGGCTCGGACCTGAACTTCGCGGGCTGGGCCAAGAAGCTGATGGGCGTTCCGACCATCACCGTGGGCTCGGTCGGCCTCTCGGGCGAATTCATCGCCGCGTTTGCGGGCGAGGGTTCGAAGCCCGCCTCGCTGGACGAGCTGAACCGACGCCTGGATCGGGGCGATTTCGACCTCGTCGGCGTCGGCCGCGCCCTGCTGCAGGACCCGAACTGGGCGCTGAAGATCCGCGACGGCCGCACCGACGAACTGCAGAACTTCGAACGCGCCGCCCTGGCGAGCCTGTCCTAGGGGAGGGCTAGGGACCATCCTTCTCCCGCAAGGGAGAAGGAGAGTTCGGCCCAAGCCTAGGCGTTGAAGTTCAGCTTCAGGCCCGGCCGCGGCCAGGCGGCTTTGTAAAGCTTCCCGGTCGCCGAGGCGGTGATCCAGGCGGTCTTCATGTCCGGCCCGCCGAAGCAGATGTTGGTGGTGATCGTGTCGGGCACCGGGAAGTGTTCGACCGATCCGTCGGGGTCGAAGGCGGTGATCCCGCCGTTGATGATGGTCGCCACGCAGACCTTGCCCGAGGCCTCTACGGCCAGGCTGTCGAGAAGCTGGTAGCCGGGCAGGTTGCAGATCACCCGGCCGGGGCCGAAGCCCTGGGGCGGGGTCAGCTTTCCGGCCTCCGCCACGTCGAAGGCCCAGAGCCGGCCGAGCTGCGTATCAGCCAGATAGACGGTCCTTTCGTCCGGCGACAGGCCGATGCCGTTGGGCGAGACGATGTGGTCGCGCTCGCGGGTGATGTGGCCGCCATCGATCTTGGCGTAGTAGATCGCGCCGTACTTGCGGCCTTCCGGCGTCGAGCAGCCGTGGTCGGAGAACCAGAACCCGCCCTGCTTGTCGAACACGATGTCGTTGGGACCGATCAGCCTGCGCCCGTCGCACTCGCTGTAGAGCGTTGTCAGTTCGCCGGTCTTCAAGTCGTAGCGCTGGATATAGCCGCCGGTGTGCGAGGGCGGGGTAGGACCGGGGATGGTCATCCCCTGGTTCTCGATCCACTGGAACGCGCCGCCGTTGTTGGTGATGTAGATGGCGCCGTCCGGGCCGATCGCCGCGCCGTTCGGGCCGCCGCCGGTCTCGACCACGGTCTCCTTGCGGCCGTCCGGATAGACGCGGGTCAACCGCTGGGCCTTGATCTCGGTGAGGATCACCGAGCCATCGGACATGGCGATTGGGCCCTCTGGGAACTCGAACCCCTCGGCGACGAGCTGCAGATCCATGGACGCGGTCCCTCCTGTTGTCGCCACACGGCTCGGTGGCGTTGCCGGAACTATGGCCCGATCAGCGGCGCTCCAGAACCCTAATTTTAAACGGATGTTCGTCGCCCTCGCCGGCCGGATAGGACTGGCTGCGGACCTCGGTCCAGCGGCCCTCGTCGATGGGCGAGAGCACGACGTCGCCCTCGATGTCGGCGTCGACCTCGGTCAGGTAGATCCGCTTGGCGCGGGTCAGGGCCAACTCGAACAGCGAGGCGCCGCCGATCACGCAGAACTCGGGCACGCCGTCCTCGGCCGCCTGTTCGCGGGCGATGGAGACTGCGTCGGCGAAGTCGTCGCAGACCACCGCGCCCTTGGGTTCGAAGGATCCGTCCCGCGACAGCACGATGTTGGTGCGCCCGACCAGCGGCTTCTTGGGCAGGCTCTCCCAGGTCTTGCGGCCCATGATCACCGGCTTGCCCATGGTCACGGCGCGGAAGTTGGCCAGGTCGGTCTTCAGTCGCCAGGGCAGGGTTCCGCCCCGGCCGATGACGCCGTTGCGGGCGCGGGCGATGGGACCGGCGGCGAGGATGGGCGTGCTCATGCCCCTTCTGTAGCAGCTAGCGCGTATCGGCCAAGTCGATCACGACTCGCAGCCCCGGATGCGCGTCCTCCAGGTCCAGCACCCCGTCGTGCAGCTTGGCGCAAGCCGCAGCGATGGCCAGGCCCAGGCCCCCGCCGGGCCGCGACCTCGCCTCGTCCAGCCGCACGAACCGTTCGCGCACCCGGCCGCGGTGTTCCTCGGGAATGCCGGGGCCGGTGTCGCTCACCACGATCCGTATGCGCCCGCCCGCCTCCTCCAGCATCAGCCGCACCTCGGCGCCGGGCCCGGCGTGCTGGGCGGCGTTGTGCAGCAGGTTGCCGACCGCCTGGCGCAGGATCAGCTCATGCCCCTGGACGACCAGCGGCGCGCGCGGCTCGGGCGGAACGAAGGTCTGGCCGGCGTCCTCGACTACCGGGGCGAACAACTCGCCGACCTCGGCGACCAGGACGGAGAGGTCGACCGGCTCCATCATGTCGCGCGACAGGCCGGCCTCCGCCCGGGCGATGTCCATCAGGGCCGACAGCATGGCCAGCGCCCGGTCGGCCTCGTCATGCGCCAGGGCGATCGCCTCCTGACGGTTGCGTTCGGGCAGGTCGGGCTCCAGGGCCTGGGAAAGGTCGGCGCGCATTCGCGTCAATGGCGAGCGCAGGTCGTGCGCCAGGCTGTCGGTGATCGTCCGCATGCCGGTCATCAGTTCCTCGATGCGGTCGAGCATGCCGTTCATGGATTCGCCCAGGCGGTCGAAGACGTCGCCCTTGGGGTGGATCTCGGTGCGGGCCGAAAGATCGCCCTCGGCGATGCGATGGGCGGTGGCGGCCAGGGTCTCCATGCGGTCGAGCAGCCGCCGGTTCAGCCACAGCGCCGCCAGCGTCACCACGCCTATGGCCGCGAGCAGCGCCACGCCCGCGCTGGCCACCAGCGCGCGGCGGAAGGCGATGCGTTCGCTGATGTCCTCGTAGACGACCAGCGTGCCGCCGGTGGACAGCGGCTGTACCATCACCCGCCAGGGTGCGTTGCGGCCCTCGCTCGGGATCTTCATGCGCGCCTCGCCGGACGGCGGCAGTCCCTCGGCGGGCGTCAGGTCCGCACCACCCAGCCGGCGGCCGTCCGCGCCGTAGAGCGCGTAGCGGAAAGCGCCTTGCGGGTCGGTGCGCTCGCGAAGGTCGAGGGCGCGGGCGAGGGGGGTGAGCCCCTCCTCGTGGGCGAAGGCGACGAAATAGTCCCGGGCGGCGGCGGCCACGGCCCGCTGCCGCTCGGCGATGATCGCCTCGCCGATGCGGTCGACCGTAAGCAGGCCCACGGCCAGGGCCGGAATAGCCACCGCCAGCATCAGGGCGATGACCGTGCGGGGGCGAAGGCGCAACGGAGCCGTGCTCATGGCTCCTGCGACAGCCGGTAGCCCGTTCCGCGCAGGGTGTGCAGCAGCGGCTGCGCGAAGCCTTCGTCGATCTTCTTGCGCAGGCGGCTGATATGGGTGTCGACCACGCTGGTGTGCGGGTCGAAGCGGTAGTCCCAGACCTGTTCCAGCAGCATGGTCCGGGTCACCACCCGATCCTTGTGCCGCATCAGGTACTCCAGCAGCTTGAACTCCCGCGGCAGCAGGTCGAGCACGCGGCCCTCGCGGGTCACCCGGCGCGCCAGCAGGTCGACCGCCAGGTCGCCGCAGGTCAGCCTGGTCTCCACCTCCGGCCCGCCACGGCGACGCATGATGTTCTCCAGCCGCGCCGAAAGCTCCGAATAGCCGAAGGGCTTGGTCAGGTAGTCGTCGCCGCCGGCCCGCAGGCCTTTCACCCGCTCGTCCAGGTGGCTGAGCGCCGAGAGGATGATGATCGGGGTGGCGATGGAGGCCGCGCGCAGGGCCTTGATGACGCTCAAGCCGTCCATGCCCGGCACCATGCGGTCCATGATGATGGCGTCGAAGCCGGCGTCGCTGGCGGCGTAGAAGCCGTCGCGGCCGTCGGCGACGTGCTCGGCGGTGTAGCCCTCCTCGCGCAGGCCCTTGAGGATGTAGTCCGCCGTCTCGGCGTCGTCTTCTACCAGCAGGATGCGGCGGCTCATGGCCTTGGTCCCCGAGGCTGAGGGTCTGGCTGAGGGTCGGTTGCGAGGATGGCTCCGTTCATCGGGGAACTGCAAGACAGCCGGGCGGCCGCGGGAGACCGGCCGCCCGGCCGGCGCCTAAGGGAATTATCCCTTGGCGACGCACGCCTTCACGAAGGCCGCCTTGTCGCCAGTGTGGGACTTCTGGCTAGCCCACGACTTTTCGCAGGCGGCGCGCTTGGTCGCCATGCTGGCTTTGGTCGTGGCGGGGGCGGGCTTCGCCGGGGCGCTTGCGGGGGTGGCGGCCAGGGCGGCCGAACCGAGGGCGAGGCTCAGGACGAGGGCGGCGGGGGCGACGAGGTTGCGCATTGGGCTCTCCTTGATGTGTCGGCCCGGATCGTTCCGGACCAGGAGAGCAAACCGCCCCGGCCTCTCAGGGCGCGGTCGCGGAACTCGCAAATCTGTAAGGGTCAGACCGCGATCGGGGCGGCGATCTTCTCGTGCGCCTTGTAGCCGCGCAGCTTGAAGTCCTCGTACTCGAACCCGAAGAGGTCGCGCTTGTCGGCGATCTCCATGACCGGAAGCGGGTAGGGCTCCCGCGTCAACTGCTCGCGCGCCTGGTCCAGGTGGTTCAGGTAGAGGTGCGCGTCGCCCAGGGTATGGACGAACTCGCCGGGCTCCAGGCCGGTCGCCTTGGCCATCATCATGGTCAGCAGGGCGTAGGAGGCGATATTGAACGGCACGCCCAGGAAGACGTCGGCCGAGCGCTGGTAGAGCTGGCAGGATAGCTTCCCGTCCGCCACGAAGAACTGGAAGAGACAGTGGCACGGCGGCAGGGCCATGTCGTCCACCTCGGCCGGGTTCCAGGCCGAGACGATGTGCCGGCGCGAATTGGGCATGGTCTTCAGCCCTTCGAGCACCGCGGCGATCTGGTCGATCACCCGGCCATCGGGGGCGGTCCACGAACGCCACTGCTTGCCATAGACCGGGCCGAGTTCGCCGCTCTCGTCCGCCCATTCGTCCCAGATGCTGACCCCGCGCTCCTGCAGCCAGCGGACATTGGTGTCGCCGCGCAGGAACCACAGCAGCTCCAGGATGATCGACTTGCGGTGCAGCTTCTTGGTGGTCAGGAGCGGGAAGCCCTTGGCCAGGTCGAACCGCATCTGGCGACCGAAGACGCCAAGCGTGCCGGTGCCGGTCCGGTCGCCCCGCTGGACGCCGTTCTCAAGGATGTCCGCGAGCAGGGAGAGATACTGCTGCTCGGGATGATCGGCCGTGCTGGCGGCGATGGCGACGTGGGCGTTCATCGGCTGACCTGCGGGTGATTCGGAGCCTTCAGTCTGCGCCCGAAGAGGGCGAAGTGCGAGCCGGCAGCTCATATCCGTCTATGCTTCGGCCAAGCAAGCCCACCCGTCCGTGTAGCCGCACGTCCTGCACGCCGTCGGCCAGTTTCGAGTAGTCCGCGCCCTCCAGGCACAGGTGCTGCGGCAGGGTGTCGTGCAGCAGCTTTCCCTGCAGGCGGTGGAGGCACTTCGTGCCGGTGATGTCGTTGCGGTAGAAGTTCTTGCCCGGCGCAGGCTTCACGTTCCGCTCCAGCGGGAAGGCTTGGTCGTACGGGGTTCCGGTCGCCTGCGTGACCGCCCATGCCGCGCCCTTGGCCACGCCCTCCCAGAGCAGCAGGGCGACGACGCCCGACAGGAACGCCCACTTCCAGTCGAACCGGAAACCGCCGCGGCTGGTGCGGAAGATCCAGGCCGCCAGCACCGCGCCCGGCGGGAGGAAGAAGAGAAGCCCGAACGGATAGCGCAGCAGCGAAGCCGGAACGAACTTCTGCGCATAGCCGAACAGCGCCAGCGCCGCGACGGCGTAAAGGGCCAGGAAGGCCGGCTTGGCCGACAGCCCCAATCGCCCGAAGTGGTGCTTGAGCGTCTCGGCGCGGGCTTGCTGGGTTTCGGTCGACATGGGCGCAACCTATCGGGGCATACGGCGCCGCTCCACTGGGAATCTCGGGTCGGCGCGCCGCTGGACCGCCAGCGCGAAATATCGCAGGTTTGCGAAAAGCGAACTTCGGCGCCGCCTGAGAAGGCGCGCCCTCCAGACAGGATCTATCTCCAGTGTTCATTTCACTTCTCGCCTCGGTGGCTCTGTTTGCGGCCGGCGAACCGATCGCCCAGGCCGCGCCGCAGTCCACCCCGGCCGCCGCTCCCGCAGCCGCCAAGCCGCAAAAGGAAAAGATGGTCTGCAAGGAGGAGCCGGTGACTGGCTCCCGCTTCGGCAAGCGCGTCTGCCACACCGAGTCCGAATGGCGCCAGCTACGCCAGGACGCGCAGAACGACACCTCGCGGATGCAGGTCCAGCGGGATATCCGCTGACCGGCGCTAGCCGGCGAAGCCGCCCTCGTCGAGGAACGCCTGCTCGTTGGGGGTGGTCGCCCGCCCCAGGCAGCGGTTTCGGTGCGGGAAGCGCCCGAATTTCACGATGATGTCGCGGTGCAGCTCGGCCCAGCGCAGCCCTTCGCCGTCGCCGCTCTCCTCCTTGAGGATCGTGAACAGCCGGACGGCCTCGTCCTGGTCGGCCTTCTCCTCCGAATGCTCGAAGGGCAGGTAGAAGAACTGGCGGAGCGTCGGATCGACGGCCCGGTCCTGGCCTGACGCAACAGCCGCGCGGGCGATGCTCCGCGCCTTGGAGTCGGTGGCGAAGGCGTGCCCTGAGTTGCGGTAGAGGTTGCGGGGAAACTGGTCGAGCAGGATCAGCAGGGCCAGCGAGCCCTCGGCGCTCGCCATCCAGGCGTCGTACTCGCCGCGCGCAGCCGCGTGGTGGACCGGCTCGAACTTCAGCGCGATCGAGTGGTCGAACTTGGGGTTCTTCTTGAACCACTTCTCCGGTCCGGCGGCCGTCCAGAAGCCGACCACGTCCTTGGGCGTCGCCGCCATGCAGGTGTCCTCCGAATTTGGATAGTCTATGTCGGACGGCGGCGCTTTGGGTTCAAGCACGACCGTTCGCGATCGGTTTTTCCGGCGAAACGCCGCATTGGGGCGAGCCTCCCTTGACCTCGGCGCAAAATTCCCCTCCATAGCCCGGCCTTTGCTGCGGCGCCGTTGCGTGAAACCGCGGCTACCTTCGACTTCAGGAGAATGATCATGCGCGTCTACTATGACCGCGACGCCGACCTCGCCCGCATCCTGGACAAGAAGATCGCGATCGTAGGCTATGGCAGCCAAGGTCGCGCTCACGCGCTCAACCTTAAGGACTCCGGCGTCAAGGACGTCGTGGTAGCCCTGCGTCCCGGCTCGGCCACCGCCAAGAAGGTGGAAGCCGACGGCCTGAAGGTCATGACCGTCGCCGAGGCCTCGGCCTGGGCCGACGCCATCATGGTCCTGGCGCCCGACGAACTGCAGCGCGGCATCTACGCCAACGAAATCGCTCCGCACATCAAGGACGGCTCGGCCCTGCTGTTCGCCCACGGCCTGAACGTGCACTTCAACCTGATCGAGCCCAAGGACACCATCGACGTCCTGATGGTCGCCCCGAAGGGCCCGGGCCACACCGTGCGCGGCGAATACCAGAAGGGCGGCGGCGTGCCCTGCCTGATCGCCATCCACGCCAACCCGACCGGCAACGCCCTCGACCTGGGCCTGGCCTACGCCTCGGCCATCGGCGGCGGCCGTTCGGGCGTCATCGAGACGACCTTCCGTGAAGAGTGCGAGACTGACCTGTTCGGCGAACAGGCCGTGCTCTGCGGTGGCCTGGTGGAACTGATCCGCGCTGGCTTCGAAACCCTGGTCGAGGCGGGCTACGCCCCCGAGATGGCCTATTTCGAGTGCCTGCACGAGGTGAAGCTGATCGTGGACCTGATCTACGAAGGCGGCATCTCGAACATGAATTACTCGATCTCCAACACCGCCGAGTACGGCGAGTACGTCACCGGCCCGCGCGTCGTGACCGCCGACACCAAGGCGGAAATGAAGAAGGTGCTGGAAGACATCCAGTCCGGCCGTTTCGTCCGCGACTTCATGCTGGAGAACGAAGCCGGCCAGCCGAGCCTGAAGGCCACCCGCCGCCGTGCCTCGGAACACCAGATCGAGGAAGTCGGCCAGCGCCTGCGCGCCATGATGCCCTGGATCACCAAGAACAAGCTGGTCGACCAGTCGCGCAACTAAGGCTTCGACCAGAGCGAAACGCAGAGGCCCAGGCGAAAGCCTGGGCCTTTTCTTTTTGCTGGCGGGGTCGACTGCGGCTGAGATATTCGAACGTTGTTCTTTCGGTTGAGCGCGGGGGTGGGCGATCAGCAAGGGGAGCTAATCCATGCGTTTCACACACGCCCTGTCCGCGTTCGCCGCCCTGTCGATGCTCGTCGCCGGCGGGGCCCATGCGCAACAGAAGCCGCAGCAGCAGTCCAAGCCGATGTGCAGATGCGCCTGCAACACGTCGGCCGGCGTCCAAGACGGCGTCTACGACAAGGTCGCCGCCTGTTCGGCCTATGACGGAAAGGCCTGCAGCTATCTGGGAAAGGATAATCTGCTCCACACCGGTTCGCTGGTCGGCTGCGTGGACGAGAGCGGGGGAGGTGTGGCCTCGACCAGCACGGCGGGCGTCTATACACCCCCGACAAAGAAGCCGCCGCGCGTCGCCCCGCCCGTGAGCGAGCGGCCCGCCGCGGTCGCGAAATAGCCGGCCTAGCCTAGCCGACGATCCGGGTCACATATTCCTGGGTGAGCAGGGCGGTCGCATCGAGGCGTTTCTGGTTCGTGCCGAACACCTCGAGATGCACGTGGTTGGTCATGCCGCCCGGGTACTTGTGCTGCAGGCTGTGCGCGGCGCCGATGACTTGGCCCAGGCGCACCACGTCGCCGACCCCGACCGTGGGATCCACATAGAAGACCCGCGCCGTGTAATCGATGGCCCTGTTGGTGATCTCGACGAACTTCAGATCGTTGTCGCCGGCGTAGGCCGCGCCGATCTTGGTGACGTAGCCGGAGAGGGGAGCGGTGACGTCCTGGCCGGCCTCGGCCATGTAGTCGACGCCCTCGTGCCTGCGTGAGCCGCCGTCGCGCGAGGCGCCGAACGCACCGTAGCCATAGGCGTCGTGGACGCGCGGCGCCTTGCCGGTGGGGTTCGCGAAATCCGGCGCGCCGTCGCCGTCGACGTCTGCGCCTTCCCAGGTCAGCACCTGCACCGTGCGCATGGTCGGCGTCAATTCCACGACCCGAGCGGGCTCGGGATGGGCGCTGATGAAGTCGGCGCGGGCCGCGGCGTGGGCGCCGACCTGCAACACGCCGGTCGCCAGGACGGCGAAGGCGAGCGTGGACCAGGCATGGGCCAGCCAGTGCTTGATCTGATGGGCGGCAGGGGGCGTCAAGGCGCGCAGCATCGGCGTCCGTGGTCTCCTTTTCGATTTCGGCTGGTCGCGCCGCGCGTGGCGCGCGCATCGCTCACTCCGAGAGGGACCATATGGAGCCAAAGCGCACGGCGAAGGATGTGACCGGGTGTCGCTGGGTGAATCTCACAGGTGCGTGAGGTTGGGCGACGGTGGCGTCAGGTGTGATAAAAGACCACCGTCGGGTGCGTCGAATAACACCTTCAATTAGTTTTGAGCGTCCGCTTGGATCAATGGCAGCGCCTGCTGCGTTATAGTCCAGCGGCGATCTATATTCTGACGTTTTGCAGGAAAGAGCTCTGAATTAAGCGTCCTGCGCAAATCTATACGTGCGATCGTCGCGCGCGTCAGCAGTAATCGGGAGTGCGGCCCATGGGACGCCTGATCGTCGTCTCCAATCGCGTCCAGCCGCCCGGAGATACAGGAGACGGCGCCGTCGGCGGCCTGGCCATGGCGCTCGCCGCCGCCCTGCGCGAGCACAGCGGCGTCTGGTTCGGCTGGAGCGGCCAGACGGTCGACGAATACACCGGCCAGCTCTCGGTCCAGCGGATCGGCGGGGTCACCGTCGCCACGGTCGATCTCGAGGAACAGGACCGGCTGGAATACTACAACGGCTACGCCAACCGGACTCTCTGGCCGCTGTTCCACTACCGGGTGGACCTCAGCGCCTACGAGCGGACCTTCAGCGAGGGCTATGCACGGGTCAACGCGCGCTTCGCCGACGCCCTGACCCCGCTGGTCGGGCCCGACGACTTCATCTGGGTCCACGACTACCACCTGATCCCCCTGGCGCGGGAGCTGCGGGCGCGGGGTCTGAAGAACCGGATCGGGTTCTTCCTGCACATCCCCTGGCCGGCTCGGCGGTTGCTGATCACCCTGCCGGACCACCGCGAGCTGGTGGCTGCGCTCTTCGACTACGACTTGCTCGGCTTCCAGACCGAGGATTCCACCGGGGCCTTCCGCGACTATGTCCGCACCGAGGCCGAAGGTTCGATCGACGACGAAGGCGTCGCCCACGCCTTCGGTCGCTCGGCCAGGATCGGCGCCTTCCCGATCGGCCTCGACGTCGAGAATTTCGTCGCCGCCGCCGAAGGTCCGGTCGCCCAGGCCGAATATGAACGCATGCGCGCCAGCGTGAACGGCCGGGACATGATCATCGGCGTCGATCGCCTCGACTACTCCAAGGGGCTGGAGGACCGCTTCCTGGCCTACGAGCAGGTCCTTCACGACCACGAGGAGCTGCGCGAGAAGGTGTTTCTCCTGCAGATCGCCACCCCCAGCCGCGAGGAGGTGGTCGCCTACCAGGAAATCCGCGCCCGCCTCGACGCGGTGAGCGGCCGGATCAACGGCGCCTTCGCCACGGTGGACTGGGTGCCGATCCGCTATGTGAACCGCACCTATCGCCGCGACGAGCTGGCCGGCGTCTACCGGGCCGCGCGCATAGGCCTGGTCACACCCCTGCGCGACGGCATGAACCTGGTGGCCAAGGAGTACGTGGCCGCGCAGGATCCAAAGGACCCCGGCGTCCTGGTGCTCTCGCAGTTCGCCGGCGCCAGCGAGCAGATGGCCGAGGCGCTGATCGTCAATCCCTTCGATCGGGCCGCCGTCGCCGAGGGGATCGTGAAGGGGCTCGGCATGGAGCGGGCCGAACGGATCGAGCGCTGGACCGCTCTCATGGACAACCTGCGCAAGACCGACGTCATCGCCTGGCGCGACGCCTATGTGGCGGCCCTGATCGGTTAGAGCCAGCCCAGCGAGGCCTCGCCACGCAGGATGGCCTCGGCTTCGGCGGTGTGTTTGGCTCCCGTGCGCGGGTGCAGCACCAGGGGCGGCAGGAGCTGCAGCGGCGCCTTGCCGGTCTTCAGCGCCCGCACCAGGATCCGCTTCGCCGGCGCATCGGCGTGGGCGTGAATCGGCCGGACCTGGAACGAGCCGGCCTTGGGCGCCAGCAGGGCCAGGATGTCGGCCAGCCGGTCGGCGCGGTGGACCAGGGTGATCGACCCGCCCTCGCGCACCGCCTTGAGCAGAAACGCCGTCCAGGCGGCCAGCCCACCCTCGGCGATCCACGCCTGGCGCTTGGCCTCCGCGGGTGCGCGCAGGGTCCCTGCGTCGTCGAAGAACGGCGGATTGGCCATGGCCGCGTCGAATGGGGCCAGGCCGTAGCTGTGGAACCGGCGGCCGATGTCGCCGTCGATGACCTCGACCCGCTCGCCCATGCCGTTGGCGGCGACGTTCTCGCGGGCAAGGGCGGCGGCCTCGGGATTGGCCTCCAGGCCGAGGAAGCGCACGCCGGGGCGCCTGGCCGCCGCGGCCAAAAGAGCGCCGCCGACCCCGCAGCCGATCTCCAGCACCCGCGCGCCTTCGGGCGCGTCGCAGGCCGCCGCCAGCAGGGCCGCGTCCATGCCGGCGCGATAGCCCTGGCGGCCCTGGCGCAGCGATACGCGCCCTCCCAGGACGCGATCTATGCTGACCTCGACTCTAATATGCTCTGTGACAGGTTCCATTTGCGCTCAGGGACGGCTAAGCCCCCGCCTTGACCCTCGTCTATCGCGTGACCATTGTCGCGCGCAAACGTTGGGCTTCTGGATCTACGTAGAAGACCTTGGAGTTTCGGTATTTTGGACGCCGCTAGCGCCACTGTCGCCCGCCAGCACGCCGTCTCGATCGAGGGCCTGCTGGAACTGGCGCGCCCCGATATGGCCAAGGTCGATGCGCTGATCCGGGACCGGATGCAGAGCCCGGTTTCGGTGATTCCCGCCCTGGCCGAGCACCTCATCGGCGGTTCGGCCAAGCGCCTGCGCCCGTTGCTCACCATCGCCGCGGCCCGGGTGGCCGGGGGCGAGGACGACGCCTGCATCAAGTTGGCCGCCGCGGTCGAGTTTATCCACACCGCCACGCTCCTCCACGACGACGTGGTCGATTCTTCCCAGCTTCGCCGCGGCAAGGTCGCCGCTCACCTGATCTGGGGCGCTCCGGCCAGCGTGCTGGTCGGCGACTTCCTGTTCGCCCGCGCCTTCGAGCTGATGGTAGAGGCCGGCTCCATGCAGGCCCTGGAGATCCTCGCCCGCGCCAGCCGCGTCATCGCCGAGGGCGAGGTGCTGCAGCTCACCCGCGCCCACGACCTGAACCTGTCCCAGGACCTCTACCTGGAGATCATCAAGGCCAAGACCGCCGAGCTGTTCGCCGCCGCCGCCGAGGCTGGCGCTGTCTCGGCCGGCGCCTCGCCGGAACGCTGCGAGGCCCTTCGGCGCTTCGGCCAGGACCTGGGCCTGGCCTTCCAGCTGATCGACGACGCCCTCGATTACACCGGCGCCAGCGACACCCTGGGCAAGAACCCGGGCGACGACTTCCGCGAGGGCAAGGCGACCCTGCCGCTGCTGCTCGCCATCGCCGGGACTGGGACTGCGGAAAAGCCGTTTTGGGACCGCGCCGTCGGCCGCCGCGAACAGACCGACGAGGACTTCGCCCGCGCCTGCGAGCTGATCGCCTCCACCGGCGCCGACGCGGCCACCCTGGCCCTGGCCGAGAACTACGCCGCCACGGCCAAGAGCCGCCTCGTCGATTTCGCCGCCAGCAATAGCTGGCGTCCGGCCCTCGAGGACCTGGCCGACTTCGCCGTGCAGCGCAAAGCCTGACGCAGGCCGCATCCCCAAAAGAAAAGGCCGCTCCGAAGAGCGGCCTTTTTGTTGCTCGCGTGCGGCGAATGATCAGCCGGGGCTGATCATCTTTTCCGGGCGGACCACCTCGTCGAACTCGGCGTCGGTGACGTAGCCGCCGCCGACCGCTTCCTCGCGCAGTGTGGTGCCGTTCTTGTGGGCGGTCTTGGCGATCTTGGCGGCGTTGTCGTAGCCGATCTTCGGGGCTAGGGCGGTGACCAGCATCAGCGAGCGTTCCAGCGCCGCCTTGATGTTGTCCTCACGGGCCTCGATGCCGACCACGCAGTTGTCGGTGAACGACACGGCCGCGTCCGCCAGCAGGCGGCAGGACTGCAGGAAGTTGTAGGCCATCACCGGATTGAAGACGTTCAGCTCGAAGTGGCCCGAGGCGCCCGAGAAGGTGAGGGCGGCGTTGTTCCCGAAGATCTGGGCGCAGACCATGGTCATGGCCTCGCACTGGGTCGGGTTGACCTTGCCCGGCATGATCGACGAGCCCGGCTCGTTCTCCGGCAGCGACAGCTCGCCGAGGCCCGAGCGCGGGCCGGAGCCCAGGAAGCGGATGTCGTTGGCGATCTTGAACAGCGAACCGGCGACGGTGTTGATCGCGCCGTGGCTGAACACCATGGCGTCGTGCGCGGCCAGGGCTTCGAACTTGTTCGGGGCGGTCACGAAGGGCAGCTTGGTGATGTCGGCGATCTTCTTGGCCACCAGCTCGGCGAAGCCGACCGGGGCGTTCAGGCCGGTGCCGACCGCGGTGCCGCCCTGGGCAAGCTCATAGAGGCCATAGAGGGTGTCCTTGATCCGGCGCACGCCGTTGGCGATCTGCTGCGAGTAGCCGGAGAACTCCTGGCCCAGGGTCAGCGGCGTGGCGTCCTGGGTATGGGTGCGGCCGATCTTGATGATGTGCTCGAAGTCCTTGGACTTGGCCTTCAGGGCCGCGTGCAGGTGCTCCAGGGCCGGCATCACGTCCTTGGCCACCTGCTCGGCGCAGGCGATGTGCATGGCCGTCGGATAGGTGTCGTTCGACGACTGGCTCATATTGACGTGGTCGTTTGGGTGGACGGGCTTCTTGGAGCCCATCTCGCCGCCCAGCATCTCGATGGCGCGGTTCGAGATCACCTCGTTGGCGTTCATGTTGGACTGGGTGCCCGAGCCGGTCTGCCAGACCACCAGCGGGAAGTGGTCGTCCAGCTTGCCGTCGATCACTTCCTGGGCCGCGGCGATGATCGCCTTGCCGATGGTCGGGTCCAGGCGGCCGAGCTCCATATTGGCTTCGGCGGCGGCGCGCTTGACGATGCCGAGGGCGCGGATGATCGGCTTCGGCTGCTTCTCCCAGCCGATCTTGAAGTTGCCGATCGAGCGCTGGGACTGAGCGCCCCAGTAGACATTGGTCGCGACCTCGATAGGTCCGAATGTGTCGGTTTCGGTGCGGGTCGCGGTCATGTGCAGGGCTCCGTTCAATGCGCAGCGCCGGTTTAACGAACGCGGGCGAGACTGCAAGGCGTCGAGGGCCTATGGGAGCAGCATGGACGACGATTGGACCCAGCATGGCAAGGTGCGCGCCCGCGAAAGCGACGGCGTGGTCGAGGTCGTGGTCGATGGCCTGACCACCCAGGCCAAATACTACAAGCCGCTGATCTACGAGTTCTTCCGCAAGGCCTGGCGCGGTTCGCGGCCGACCTGGGGCGAGTTCGCGGTCGATATCGTGATGGAATATGTCGGCGATCCGCCCTGGATCGACCTCGACAACCTGGCCAAGGCCATCCTCGACGCCATCAAGGGCTACGCCTTCCACGACGACGCCCAGGTGGCGCGCCTGCTGGTGGAGCGTCGCGCTGGCGAGCGCGAACGCATCGCGGTCACCGTGCGCAAGCTCTCCGACGTCAACCTGCTCGGCGCTCCCTACCAGCGCTGAGCTGGCTCGGCCCAGACCAGGTAGCGCAGCGGCCCGTGGGCCTTGGCGTCGAGCGGCCAGCAGGTCGCCAGGGCCAGTTTGCGGCCCGGCCCGTTCGGATCGATCCCCGAGGCGTCCCAACGCACCACCTGGGCGCCGGCCACTTCGAAGCGGGCCTGGCGGCCGTCGATGCGCTCCACCTCGATGGCGTCGCCGGTCTTCACCTGGCCCAGCAGCGCGAAGTGGGTGTCGCGATGCGCGGCGTAGACCGCCGTGCCCCGGTCGCCGGCCTGGGGCGTGCCGGCGACGTGGCCGGGCCCGAAGGCCAGCGCCTGGCCGCTGGCGCTGTCCAGCACGATCACCGTGCGGGCCAGGCGCGGGAAGGTGACCTTCGCCACCGGCCAGGTGTCGGCCCAGGGCCACGGCTTCACCGGCTGGCCCGTGGCGACCGAGCGGTCGAAGGCGCGCTCGAGCAGCGCCTGGGCCAGGGCCGCCTTGGCCGGGATCGACAGCCCCTGGCCGCAGAGCCCCAGCCCCACGGCTGCGACTAGCGCCGCCGGGGCCAGGAACAGGAGCCGCCGCCTCACGCCGCCTTCCTCCGGCCCGCCAGCATCCAGCCGCCGGCGCCCATCAACCCGCCCAAAGCCAGCAGGGAGAGGCCGATCGTGACCAGCATCGGGCCGTCGGTCGCCGTCTGCGGCAGGTCGAGGCCGCCGGCCTGCTCACCGGGCTCCGCATCGGCCTGGCCGTCCGCGCCGGGATGGCGGGCGCCGCCGAACAGCACGTCGAAGTCCCAGCCGGCCGGCAGGTTCAGCGGCAGGTCGGCGCGGGCCAGCGGGGTTCCGGCCGGGCGCGACGGGGTCTTGTCGACCGCCACCAGGCTGGTCTGGCTGGTCACGAGCTGGTGCTCCAGACCCAGTTCCAGCACCCGGGCGTCCGCCGCGTCCTCGCTGATCTGGCCCAGGCTGCGGGCCACTTCGGCGTCGGTGATCTTGCGGCGGGCCCACAGCTTGGAGATGCCCTTGCCGGCCTCGGCGTCCTTCAGCGAGATGCGGGTCTCCCACGGCTTGCCGTCGATCACGCCGCTGATCCGCAAGGTCCCCTTCATCGCCCCGACCCTCGCCGCCACCGTCACCGGCTCGCCGCGGTAGAGGTCGGGCAGCACGGCCGGCGCCAGGTCGGCCTGCGTCCCTTCGAATGTCGCCGTCAGGTTGGTGGCGACCGGGTTTTCCAGCTTGTCGAACAGGGCGCGCATGGCGTCCTCGACCGCGTCGGTCGAACCGATGTGGGTGAAGGTTCCCCGGCCCAGCTCCGCGGCGCGGCTCATCAGGTAGGTGTTGGGCGCCGAGCCGATCCCGACCATGAACACCCGCGAGCGGCCGCGGCTGGCGCTGATGGTGTCGAACAGGCCTTGCTCATCGCCGATCGCCCCGTCGGTCAGGAACACCACCTGGCGCACCCGGCCGGCGTCGCCGGCGTGATCGTCGGCCAGCGCCGCAGCCATGGCCGGGACCATCTCTGTGCCGCCATCGGCGTCCAGGCTGGCGACGAAGCGCTGGGCCCTGGCCACATGGGCCGCGTCGGCCGCGACCACCTTGGGGAACAGCACCGTCAGGCTGTCGTCGAAGCGCACCACGTTGAAGCGGTCGCCTGCCTTCAGGTGCGCCAGCCCGTAGGCCAGGCTGGCCTTGGCCTGCCGCATGGATTCCCCGCCCATCGAGCCGGAATTGTCGATCACGAAGACGATGTCGCGGGGCGCGGGCGGCGCAGCGCGCATGGTGATCGGCGGCGTCAGTTGGGCCAGCACATAGTCGGCGCCGGCCACCTTCTCGTGGAAGAGGCCCACGGCCGGGGCGGCCATCGGCTTGGCCCGCCAGGTCAGTACGAAGTCGCGGTCGGCCGGAACCTCGCCCGCGGCCAGGCTGATCTTCTTGCCGCCACGCTCGTCGCGCACCTCCAGGGCGTGGGTGGCGCTGGACACGGCGGCCAGCGGGAAGCCGGCTCGCAGGTGGACGGTGATGCTCACCGGATTGATCTTGCCCCGCACTCGCGGGTCGACGATCGGGGCCAGGGCGTCAGGGGCGGGCGCCGCGCCGGGCGAGGTGTAGCGCGGTGCGACCACCAGCGGCGCGCGCAGCGAATAGTCGCCGCCGGAGACCGAGACGGGCGCCTGGTATTCGATCTGCACCAGCACCGTCTCGCCTGGGCCGACATTGGCGACCGAGTTGGTGAACATGTTCGGGCGGCCCTGCTCGACCAGGCTGGCCTTCACGCCCTGGGCCTTGGCGGCCTCGTAGATCGCCTGGGCCTGCGCCTTCTGCTTGATCTCGCCGACGATGACCTTGTTCCCGACCACCATCTTCAGGGTGTCGACCCCGCCGTCCTCGGGCAGGGGATAGACATAGACCGCCTCGACCCAGTGGTCAGTGTTGTTGCGAAAGGCCTGGGTGACGCGGGTGCGCACGGTCAGGCCGCTGACCGTCATGTCGATGTCGGTTCCCAGCCGCACGGCCTCGACCACCGCATCGCCGCCCCTGGCGCGCATCACCAGGGCGCCGGAGGTCACGTCGCCGGGCTCGCCGGCGAAGCTCTTCTGGCCGAACACCAGGGCGGCCAGCATGGCCAGCGCCAGGGCCGCGAGGGCGATGAGGCGGGGGCGGCGCGGCCCGACGCCGACGTCGAAAGCAGACATGGGATGATCTCCTCATCTCGAAAGCGAGAGATCTCCCTTCTCTTCACACTGCCCGCCCGCCGCGAGCCTCATGATCGGCATAGTTCGTGCGCAAGCCGTGCAGATCATCCGGCGCCCGCCTTGCCGGGTCCGGCGAGGCGCCGCAATGTGCGGAAATGTGCGGATTCGTCAGGAGCTGAGACGATGACCCTGGCCCCGGGGGAAGCCGACCTTTCGACCGAACTGAGCCAGGCCATCGCCGCGCGAGTGCGCGAGGAGCTGGCCCGCCGCCGCCTCTCGCGCCAGGCCTTGGCCGATCTGGCCAAGATCAGCATCTCGACGCTGGAGAAGGCCCTGGCCGGCCGCCGGCCCTTCACCCTGGCCACGACCATCCGGCTGGAGGAGGCCCTGGGCGCGCCCCTGCGCGCGCCGGCCCGCGAGGCGGCCTCGCCGTCGCCTGGCCTGGCCCCTGAGACGCTGGGCGCCTATTCGCGCACCGCGGTCGCCTGGCTGCAGGGCGAATACCTGACCCTGCGCCCCTCGTTCGAGGACCCCACGGCCGTCTTCGCCTACCGGACCGAGATCGCTTGGGAAGAGGCCTCGTCCAGCCTGGCGTTCCGCGAGGCTGCGCGCCAGGACGCCGACTTTACCCAGAAGGGCCTGGTGTCGCTGTCCAACCAGTCGGGCCACATCTATCTCGTCACCAACGAGCAGGGCCAGTTTCGGCTGGTCATTCTCGGCCGCCCGGCGATCGGCGGCGAGATGTACGGCGTGCTGGCCACGCTGCAGGCCGGTCAGGGCAGCCACCTGACCCCGGCCGCCGCCCCGATCGCCTTTATCCCCCTGCGCCGCGTGACCCAGCCGGCGTTCGGGCGGATCACCGCCGGCGGGGCGCATTACGACGACTACCGCCAGACCCTCGCGCGGGTCACCGACAAGGATTTCGCGCGTTTCTTTCCGGGCGGCGCGGCTTGAACCTGCGCCGCAGGGAGCGGCGCCATGACCTTCCAGGATCTCTGGCCTACCGAGGAAAAGCTCTGGCTCGGCGGCGTGGAGGAATACGCGCAGTTGCTTCATTCTGCCTGCCTGATGGCCTTCGCCGGGGTCGGGACTCTCGACAGGGCCGCGGTGATGGAGACCATAGGCGGGCAGAGATGGCGGTCGGTCTCGACGCGCGACGCGGTCTTGAGCGAGGTCGATGAGGACTTGGCCGTGCTGAGCTACCGGGCCGAGGCGCAGAGGGACGCCAGCGCCGCCTATCGCTGCGTATGCACGTCGACCTACCTTCGAACGGACGGTCGATGGCGGCTCGTTCAACACCAGCAAAGCGCCGAGTGAGGGCCATCGCGGGTTTCAGGCCTCGATGATCACCTTCAGCGCCTGGGTCTCCGCCGCGCGGCCGAAGGTGTCGTAGGCGTCGAGGATCTGATCCAGCTTGAAGTGATGGGTGATCAGCAGCTTGGGGTCGATCCTTTGTGCGCCCACGGTCTTCAGCAGCATGGGCGTGGTCACCGTATCGACCAGCCGGGTGGTGATCGAGATGTTCTGCGACCACAGCCGCTCCAGGTGCAGGTCGACCTTGACCCCGTGCACGCCGACATTGGCGATCACCCCGCCCGGGGCGACGATGTCCTGGCAGGTGATGAAGGTGGCCGGAACGCCGACCGCCTCGATCGCCGTGTCCACGCCCATGCCGCCGGTCAGGGCCTTTACCTGCTCGGCCGCCGCCTCTCCGGAAGCGTTGATCGTATGGGTCGCGCCGAAGCGCTTGGCGACCTGCAGCCGATTTTCGTCCAGGTCGAGCATGATGATCTGGGCGGGCGAATAGAACTGGGCGGTGAGCAGGGCCGCCAGGCCGATCGGGCCTGAGCCGACGATCGCCACCGTCGAGCCCGGCGCGACCTTGCCGTTCAGGACGCCGCACTCGAAGCCGGTGGGGAGGATGTCGCTGAGCATGACCAGCGCCTCCTCGTCGGCCCCCTCCGGGATCGGGTAGAGGCTGGTGTCCGCGTGCGGGATGCGCACGAACTCGGCCTGGGTCCCGTCGATCTCGTTGCCCAGGATCCAGCCGCCCGTCCGGCAGTGGGAATACATGCCGCGCCGGCAATAGTCGCACCTGCCGCAGGCTGAGATGCAGGACACCAGCACATGGTCGCCCGGCTTGAACGCCGTCACGCCCGCGCCGACGCTGTCGATCACCCCGACGCCCTCGTGACCCAGGATCCGGCCGGGCGTGCAGGTCGGCACGTCGCCCTTCAGGATGTGCAGGTCGGTGCCGCAGATGGTGGTCTTCAGCACCCGAACGACAGCGTCACCGGCGTCCTTCACCTCGGGCTTGGGCCGTTCCTCGAGCGCCTTCTTGCCAGGTCCGTTATAGACGAGAGCCTTCATCCCGACCTCCCGCGTTCTGCGCGGTGCGGGAACGCGTCAGGCCCGATCAAGGTTGCGGGCGCCGCGCAGTCCAAGACGGGCGAATTGCGCCTGCTTCCAGAGCCGCGCTAGGCTGCGCCATGACCCGCAAGCTGACCGACAAGCCGATCTCGATCGCGTCCGACCATCGAGGCGTGGCCATGAAGGCGCGGCTGAAGGGCTGGCTGCTCGCCAATGGCTATTCGGTGAACGATTGCGGGACCGCCAGCGCCGCCGAGCGTGTCGATGCGATGGACTACGCGCTTCGGTTGGTGGCGGAGATCAAGACGGGCCGGTCCGACTTCGCCATCGGGATGTGCGGCAGCGGCCAGATGATGGCGATGACCGCCAACCGCTTTCCCTTCGTGCGGGCGACGCTGCTTCACACGACGGAGGAGAGCGCCCCCGCGCGCGAGCACGGCGACGCCAACATGCTGGTCCTGGGCGCAGACGTCACCGACGAGGCCGCCGCCGAGCGCATCCTTGAGACGTTCCTGAGCACAGCGGCTCAAGGTGGCCGCTATGCCGAGCGGCGCGAGCGTCTCGCCAGGCTCGACATCGCCGAACTGTAGGATCAGCTCGCGGCTGACGGGGACCAGTTCTGGCCGGGCGTGGTGCTGACCATCCACGGAATGCCGAACTTGTCCGTCAGGCTGCCGTAGCCCGGCGACCAGAACGTCTCGCCGAAGGCCATCCCGACCTTGCCCCCGTCCGACAGGGCGTCGAACACGCGGCGGGCTTCGGCCAGGTCTTCGGTGTGGAAGGTGACGTCGAAGCCGTTCTTGGGCTTGTCGATGTTCGGTCCGAACTCGGGCGGAATATCCGCGCCCATCAGCGCCTGGTCGCCGACCTCCAGCCAGCAGTGCATCAGCCAATCCTTGTACTTGGGATCGACCTGCATGTCGGCCGGTCCCTCGCCGAACGGATAGGCGGCGGTGACCTTTCCGCCGAGGACCCGGGCGTAGAAGTCGAAGGCTTCGCGGCATTGGCCCTGAAAGCTCAGGCTGGTGACGATCTTCATGGCGCTTCTCCCTGGAGGCGAGGTGAGGACGCTAATCGAACACCGTGACGGAATGGCGCCGGCCGCTTTCCGCCCTTCGCCCAGCCCGAAACGACAACGGCCGCGCCGGGGCAGCGGCGCGGCCGTCATTTCGCCTCGAGCCCCAGAGGGGCTGGGGGCTCAGCGATACTGTTGCAGGCGCGTGGTGCGCAGCCCGGCGAGGCCGTGACGGTCGATCGACTTCTGCCAGGCGAGGAATTCCTCGTTGGTCAGCGAGTAGCGGTCGCAAGCTTCGTCCAGCGTCAGCAGCCCGCCGCGCACGGCGGCGACAACCTCGGCCTTGCGACGGATGACCCAGCGGCCGGTGTCGGCCGGCGGCAGGTCCTTAAGCGTCAGAGGCGCGCCCGTCGGGCCGATCACGTACGCCTCGCCGCGGCTGTTCGTGCGTGTCTGCTGTTGTTGCAACATGGCTTTACGCCTTTCCGACCATCACTGTTCCGGCCGACCGTAGACCGGCGAGCATAACAGCCGGTGAATCACGATAGTAAACAAAACCTTATCCATGATTTAACGGTGTGCGCTTTTGGTACAGTTTAAGTTGTTGGTCGATGGTTAGAGAAATTAACGCCAAATATTACCTCTTAATGTTGATCAACTCCTCAAGCATCTGGTCGGCTGTTGTGATGATCTTGGAAGATGCCGAGTAAGCTTTCTGGGTGGTGATCAGGCCTGTGAACTCCGCCGAGAGATCGACGGTGGAAGCTTCCAAGGTGCCGGCGGCGATTTCACCCGCGCCGGCCAGGCCCGGCTGCTTGATCACGAATTCACCGGAAGGAATGGTGGCGCGATAAGCATTTCCGCTGACCGCGGCCAGGCCATCTGGATTGGCGAAACTGGCGAGGCCGATCTTCGCAATCTTGCGAACTTCAGAGTTGTCGAAAATAGCCGACACGACGCCGTCTTCGCCGACTTCCACGCCGACCACGTTCCCGACGTTGGCGCCGTCCGAGTTCGCAGAGTTGAGCACCGAGGGCGAGGCGTATTGCGTGACCGTGCCCCAGTCGAGGTCGATGTCCGAGCCTTCGATGCCGAGGTTGTCGGCCCAGCGGGGGCTCGCGCCCGAGCCCGAGGCGCCGAGCTGGAGCGTGGCGGTGGGGCCGAAGAGCGTGGTGGCGGCGTTCGCCAGGTCCAGTTGGCCGTCGGCCGTGAAGGCGATGTCGCCGGAGGCGATCAGGCCGTTGGGGGTGTTAACGTCCGAGGCCGGGACCGCGTACATTTCCGCCTTCCAGAGGTTCGGGGCGCTGTCGTCCTTCAGGAAGGCCACGGCGACCTTGTGCGTGGCGCCCACGGAGTCGATGACGTTCATCTCGAAGCTGAAGTCCGGCTGGATCGCGTTCGGATCGGCCGGGTTGGCGGCCCAAAGAGCCATCTCGCCGGCGGCGTAGGCGGCGTTCTTGGCGACGTCGGCGGCTTGGGTCTTGTTGAGGTTGGCGTTGACCGTGATGTTGCTGGTCGCGCGGACCGCGGCGCCCAGGTTCTTCACATTGATCGACTGCATCATGTTCAGGTCGGAGGGATTGGCGTTGAACGTCCCGTCGTCCTGGATCGGCCAGCCCTGCAGATAGAGGTTGGCGTCGTTCACCAGGTAACCGTCGGCGTCGACGCTGAACGAGCCGGAGCGGGTGAAGATGCGCTCGTCCGCCGGGGTCAGCGGGCCGCCCTTGGTCGCGACCACGAAGAACCCGTCGCCCGAGATGCCGAGGTCGGTCGGCGAGGTCGAGCTCTGGATCAGGCCTTGCTGGCTGACGAACTGGCGGGTGACCGCCTGGACGCCGCCGGCCGAGTAGCGGCCCTTCACCGCCTGGGCGGTCACGACGTTGGCGAAGTTCACCTGGTTACGCTTGTAGGCGGTAGTGTTGACGTTGGCGATGTTGTCGGAGATCGCCGCCAGGGCCGACGAGTTGGTGATCAGCCCGGAAACGCCGGAGAGCATGGCGCTGTTGATGCTCATGGGGTCTGCCTTCTTCTATGATTGTTGCGGGCGCGCGCTTAGGCGGCGGCCTCTTCGGACGGCGGCGGAGTTTCCGTGTCCGGGTTGTCGGGGTTGTCGTTCGAGGGGGCGTCGCCGACCTCGGCGATGGAGGTGACCGTTTCCCACGGGATCGGGACGCCGTTGACGGTGATGAAGGTCTTGCCGTTGGTCTGCTCGACGCCGGTCACCACGCCCTTGATGAAGCCGGTGGAGGTGACGGTCTCGCCGGCGGAATCCTTGGCCGTGACGCGCAGGGTATAGGTCCCGCCGTTCGGCGCCTGGGCGCCCTCGATGTCCTTGCCGTTCCAGGTGAAGGTGTGGTCACCGGCCTTGTTGTCCTCCGGCTTGGAGACGTGGACCACCTTGCCGTACTCGTTGAGCACCTCGACGGTCACGTCGGTGGCCTCGCGGTCGAGCTTGTAGGACCACTGGGCCTGGCCGGCGGTAAGCTTGGCCTCGTCGTTCAGCGCGCGGACCTCGCGGCCCAGCAGGCTGACCGAGGTCTGGATGCCGGACCCGGTGTTGGTCACCAGCTTCTCGAGCAGGTCGTTGGTCAGCAGTTGCTGCTCGACGCCGGTCATCTGCACCAGTTGCTGGGTGAACTGGGTGGAGTCCATCGGCGACAGCGGATCCTGGTTCCGGATCTGCGCCGTCAGCAGGCTCATGAACGTCTCGTAGCTGTCGGCCATCCGGGTGCGTCCGGTGGCCGTGGCGCTGGTCGGCGAGATGGCGGTTGTCGGATCGATGGCCATGGAGGTTCTCCTAGATCCGGATGTCCACGCCGGCGTCGGACCGGCGGCTGTAGTGGAGAGCAGCGGAGGCGGCGGTTTCGGCCGCTTCGCCGGCGGTTCCGAGGACGGCCTGGAAGGCTCGGCCGCGCCAGGCGGCGCCGTCGTTCTGCTGTTGCTGCTGGGCCAGGTTGCGGCCGCCCTCGCCGCGGTCGCCGTTGACGTCGAAGGTCAGGCCGCCGGCGACGTCGAACCCGGCCTGTTCCAGGGCCTTATGCAGTTCGTGGGAGCGCGAACGCAGCTCCGCGGCCGCCTGCGGGGAGTCGAAGGACATGGCCGCGCTCATCTTGCCGCTGGCGGCGATCTCCACCGAGACGCTGACATGGCCGAGGCCTGCCGGCGTGAGCTCGATGTCGAACTTCGTGGACCGGCCCTCAAGCTTCTTGCTGATCGCCGCGGTCAGGTTGGCCACCGTCTCGGAGGTGGCGCGAACCTGTGGCGCGTGAGGCGCAGCGGCGTTGGCCTGGGCGCTGGCGGCAGGGGCGGAGGGCTGGAAGTCCGGCGTATCGATCGCCTCGGACTTGGCTTCCTTGGTCGGTGTGGCTGGCGCGGTCTCGGTGGAGACCTTGCCCTCGGGCGCGGCGTCGGTTTCCGCGACCGGCGCCACTGCGTTCGCAAGCGCCGGCTGGTCGGCGGCGGGCTGGCGTGCGGCCGGGCCGGACGCTTGGCGATGGGACGCCTCGCTCGCCTTTTTCGGCGGCGTCGTGAGCGCCGGGGCTTCCTTCGTCGCCGGAACCGCGACCGCTGGGCTTTGTGTGGCGGCGGCCAGGGTCTGGGCCGTCTCCGACGGGGCTTCGACGGGGGTCTCGACCGCCGCCGCCGCCGGGGCGGGCGCGGGAGGCGGCGCTGCGACGGGGGCTTGGGCGGGGGCTTGGGCGACGGCCTGCGGCTTGGGCTGGCTTGCCGGCTCGCCGCCCTTCGTCTGAGGCTGAGGCGCCTCCGGGGCGGTCGGCTTGGCGGAGACGTCCGCCGGGGCGTCCGCCGCTTCGCGCGACACGGCCGCAAGGGCGGTGTCGGAGGGGTTGGCCTTCGTGGTGAGGCCCGCGGCTTTCGGCGGATGAGCGGCCTGGGCCTGCGCCGCCTGAGGCGGCAGCGTCGGCTTTCCTTCCGCGGGAACGGCGGCGCCGGTCTCGGCCCGCGCCTGCTGCTCGGCTTCGGCCGCGGCCTGGAACGGCCCGGCGGGCGTCGCGGCCTTGGGCGCGTCGGAGGCCTCGCCCTCCGCACCTGCGTCCTCTGTCGTCGCGGCCTGCTGCGGCTGCTGCGCCGCTAGCACGGCGGCCAGGCTCAGCGCATCAGTGGGAAGGGCGGTCGGGTCGGTGGCGTTGGCGGTCGGATCGTCGGCCGCGGCGGCCTGGTCGTCCTGCGTCGCCACGGGAGTTCCGGCCAGGGCGGCGTCCGCCCCCTCGCCAGGCGCGCCGAAGAAGGCCGCGAGCAACGCTTCGAACCCGGCCAGGGGGCCCTGGGCGGCGGCGTTCTGCTGAGCGGCGCCGATCACGGGGTTGGCGATCAGCAAATTGAACAGGGGCGCAGTCATGGCTTCCGGCAATCGGTTCCGCACCGGGCGGAACTTCGCGATGGGAGCGCTTCTGCGCCGGGTACGTTCGCCGCATCCCTGAGCAACCTTCGCGCCAACTCGTCAGGTTGTTGAAAGGAATGGGAAAAATGCTGCCGATAGGGCCGCCCCTTCCAGGCTTTGTGGCGTTTTTTGCCGAGCCTCGATCGACCCGCTGGGGCGTTCCCTGCCGACCCCGCCGAACTGGCGCCGCTCTTGCGCGTCCAGAAACGGTTTCGAAGGCACCTCGCGAGAGGGTCTTTGAAAACATTGGATTTTCGCAGGGCCTGTGCGGGCCGTTCACCATTATCCCGGCAGAAATGGCCGGGTCCCGCGACAAGCTTTGCCGGGCGGAGGGTTAAACCGTGTCACTGACGGCGACGCTGAAGACAGCAGCTTCCGGCCTCAACGCGGCCCAGATGAATCTCCGAGTCACCTCGGACAACATCGCGAACGTCAATACTCCCGGCTATGTCCGCAAAAAGGTGGACCAGGCGCCGCTGGTGGTCGGCGGTCAGGGCATGGGCGTCGACATCCAGGGCGTGACCCGGATCACCGATCAGTATCTCCAGCTCGCGACCCTGACCTCCTCGTCGGAGTCCAGCCGCTGGGAAGTCGTCTCGCGTTATCTCGACAACGCTCAGAGCCTGTTCGGAAATCCGGCCACCGACAGCTACTACTTCACGCGCCTGGACACGATCTTCAGCGCCTTCTCCGCCGCGTCCGACGACCCGTCGTCCAGCCTGCTGCGCAGCCAGGCGATCTCCAACGTCGAGGACTTCCTCACCGAGACCAACCGGATCAACGCCCAGTTCGCCGAGCTGGGCGAGACGGTCGACGCGGAGATCTCAGCCAACGTCAATCGCGCGAACGACCTGCTGGTCCAGATCAACCAGCTCAACGCCGACATCAGTCGCGCCAAGCTGACCAACGGCGACGCCTCGGGCTCCGAAAACATCCAGAGCCAGCTCGTCGACGAACTGGCCACGCTGGTCAATGTCCGCGTGACGCTGAAGTCGAACGGCGGCGTCACCGTGCGCTCGACCGAAGGCATCCTCCTGGCCGGGGACGGCAAGGCCGCGACCCTCAGCTACAACCGCACCGACGCCACCAAGGGCTATATCGCCGTCGAGCCGGAGGGCGGGCTCGGTTTCCCCCAGCCCATCAAGATCGAGGGCGGCGAGATCCGCGGCCTGATGGACCTGCGCGACACCACCTTGCCGGGCATGGCCGACCAGCTCGGCGAATTCGTCTCCCGCGCGGCCGAGCAGATCAACGCCGCGCACAACAAGGCCACCTCGGCGCCGGCGCCCAACAGCCTCACCGGCCGTGACACCGGCCTTGACCTGCCCACCGCCGTCAGTGGCTTCACCGGCAAGACGACGGTGGCTGTGCTCGACAAGGACGGCCTCGTCCAGAACACGGTCGAGATCGATTTCGACGCCATGACCATGACGCCGGGCGGCGCCTTCACCTCGGCCAACTTCCTGACCGACCTGAACAACGCCCTGGGCGGCAGCGCGACAGCGAGCTTCGCCAACGGCAAGCTCAGCCTCACCGGGACCGGCGACAACCGGATCGCCATCGACGAAGGCACGTCGAACAAGGCGGGCAGGGGCTTTTCGCACTTCTTCGGGCTGAACGACCTCATCCGTTCCGATGGGATGATCAGCTACGAGACCGGCCTGAAGCCCACCGATCCGCACGGGTTCACCGCCGGCCAGACGATCAAGTTCGGCCTGGCCGCAGCCGACGGCAAGCCGATCCGCGAGATCGCCGTGGCCGTCCCGGCCGGCGGCACGATGGCCGACCTGCTGGCCGCCCTGAACGACCCGGCGACCGGGGTCGGCATGAACGGCCAGTTCAGCCTGGACGCCAGGGGCGCCCTGACCTTCAAGGGCTCGCCGCCGCAGAACGCGACCCTCTCCATCACCCAGGACCTCACCGAGCGGGGGGCCGGCGGCCCGTCGATGAGCCAGTTGTTCGGCCTGGGCGTGGTCGAACGCAGCGGCCGCGCCGGCCGGCTCAGCGTCGATCCGGCCATCGCCGAGGATCCGATGAGGCTGGGCCTGGCGACCCTCGACCTTTCCGTGGCCGCCGGTCAGCCGGCGGTGACCAAGGGCGACGGCCGCGGCGCCCGGCTGCTCGCCGCGGCGGGCGACCTGACCACCAGCTTCGCCGCCGCCGGCGAGCTCGGCGCGGTGACCATGACCCTGACCCGCTACGCCTCGGAGTTCGGCGGCTCGATCGGCCGCCAGGCCGAGGCGGCGGAAACCCGCATGGACGCGGCCTACGCCGTCACCACCGAGGCCATGGCCAGGCGCCAGGCCGTCGAAGGCGTCAATGTCGACGAAGAACTCGTGAACCTGACCACCTATCAACAGGCCTTCAACGCTTCAGCCCGCATGGTCCAGGCGGCGAAGGAGCTGTTCGACGTCCTGACCAGCATGATCTAGCGGAGGCCGACCCATGTATCGCGTGACGACCGTCGGGAACTACAACCTCGTCCTTTCGAACATCATGCAGGCGCAGCGCGCCCAGATCGAAGCCGGCAACCGGGTCGCGACCCAGCGCAACGGCTCGAATCTCAAGGAGTTTTCCCGCGACGCGGAGATCCTCACGGCCATGCGGTCGGTGGATGCGCGGCTGAGCGGCTATCTCGAGCAGAACACCACCATCGCCGACAAGCTGACCACCCAGGACTTCTCGCTGACCCAGTTGGGAGATGCGGCCTCGGCGGCGAAGAAGGCCATCGAGGAGGCGATCGCGACCGGCCGCACCGACACTCTGATGCAGGAGATGCAGGCGCAGTTCCAGATCGGCGTCGCCGCCATGAACGCCCAATACAACGGCAAGTACATGTTCGCCGGCGGCAAGATCGACACCAGGCCGGTCACCGCCGAGGACCTGTCCGACCTCACCGACCCGGCGACGCCGCTGATCTCGGACTTCTTCGCCAACGACGACTTCATCACCGAGCATAAGGTGGACGACGCCACCACGGTGAAGACCGGCATCCTCGCCAGCAACCTGGGAACGGCCATGCTGGAGGCGTTCAAGACCATGCAGGCCTTCCACGAGGATCCCGCGACCTCGTTCGACGGCACCTTGAGCGACGCCCAGCGGACCTTCCTCGAAAGCCAGCTCGCGGTCTGGGACTCCGTCGCCAGCGACGTCATCGACACCACCGCCCACAACGGCATGATGCAGGCCCGGGTCGACGACGTGAAAGCCGATCTCGTCACCCGTCAGAACAGCCTGAAGGGTATGATCGGCGGTATCGTCGACGCCGATATGCCGACCGCCACGGTAGAGCTCGAAAAGGCGACGCTGGCGCTGAACGCATCGAGCCAGGTGTTCATCACCCTGCGCGACTCTTCGCTTCTCAGCGTCCTGAAATAGGGCCGGCGCCTCGCAAACCGGCGGGGCAAGCGCTACATAGCGCGCCATGAACGCGCTTTTCACAGACGCCGCCGTCGAGGCCGCGCGCGCCGCCGTCGGTCTGCCTGCCGGCGCGCGGGTGATCGCGGCCATGTCGGGCGGGGTGGACTCCACCGTCACCGCCGCGCTGCTGGCGCGGGCCGGCTACGACGTGGTGGGCGTCACCCTGCAGCTCTACGACCACGGCGCGGCGATCCAGAAGAAGGGCGCCTGCTGCGCGGGCCAGGACATTCACGACGCGCGCACCGCGGCCGACATGATCGGCATCCCGCACTACGTCCTCGACTACGAAAGCCGCTTCAAGCAGCAGGTCATCGAAGACTTCGCCGACGCCTACCTGCGCGGCGAAACGCCGGTGCCGTGCATCCGCTGCAACCAGACGGTCAAGTTCCGCGACCTGCTGGACGTGGCCCGCGACCTGGGCGCGCAGGCCATGGCCACCGGGCACTATGTGCGGCGTGAGGATGGCCCGGACGGCCCGCGGTTGCTGCGCGCGGTCGATCCGGCCCGCGACCAGAGCTACTTCCTGTTCGCCACCACGCGGGAGCAACTGGAGTTCCTGCGGTTCCCGCTGGGCGGGCTGCCGAAGCCGGAAGTCCGCCGGGTGGCGGCCGAACTCGGCCTTGCGGCGGCGGACAAGCCCGACAGCCAGGACATCTGCTTCGTGCCGGAAGGCCGCTACACCACGATCATCGACCGTCTGCGTCCGCAAGGGGCCGAGGCGGGCGACATCGTGCACCTGGACGGCCGGATTCTCGGCCGCCACGAAGGCGTGACGCGCTACACGATCGGCCAGCGCCGCGGCCTCAACATCGCGGTGGGCGATCCGCTGTTCGTGGTGAAGATCGACGCCGACAAGCGCCAGGTGATCGTCGGCCCGCGGGAGGCGCTGCTGACCCGCTCGCTGACGCTCAAGGAAACCAACTGGCTGGGCGAGGGCGACGACATGGCCGCCGCCGCCGGCCGCCCGGTGCTGGCGCGCGTCCGCTCGACCCGCGAACCCGTCCCCGGACGGCTGGCGCTCCATGACGGCCAGGTGGCCGTGGTTCTCGATACGCTGGAGGAAGGCGTGGCGCCTGGACAGGCCTGCGTCCTTTATGCGCCCGAGCAGCCCGACCGGGTTCTCGGTGGCGGCTTCATCGAGCGCACCGTGCGCGCCGCCGACGCCTGACGCGGCGGCGCCCGTTCGCGGCCGGCGCGTTTCAATTCTCCAGGCGATGAATTATATCGGTGGTATGACCCAAACCTCCGATCCGATCGTCATCGCCGCCTATGCCCGCACGCCGATGGGCGGCTTCCAGGGCGCGCTCAGCCCCGTCAAGGCTACCGAACTCGGCTCGGCGGCGGTGCGCGCCGCGGTCGAGCGGGCCGGTGTCTCGCCCGAGGCCGTCGAACAGATCTTCATGGGCTGCGTCCTGCCGGCCGGCCTTGGCCAGGCCCCGGCGCGCCAGGCCGCCCTGGGCGCGGGCCTGCCGAAGTCGGTGGAGGCCACCACGGTCAACAAGATGTGCGGCTCGGGCATGCAGGCGGCCATCATGGCCCACGACGCCCTGGCGGCCGGCAGCGCCCAGATCATCGTCGCCGGCGGCATGGAGAGCATGACCAACGCCCCGTACCTGCTGAACAAGCATCGCGGCGGCGCCCGGATCGGCCACGACACGGCCTTCGACCACATGTATCTCGACGGCCTCGAGGACGCCTACGAGCCCGGCCGGCTGATGGGCTCCTTCGCCGACGAGACCGCGCGCGCCTATCAGATCACCCGCGAGGCGATGGACGAGTTCGCGATCTCCTCCCTGGAGCGCGCCAAGGCGGCGACCCGGAACGGCGCGTTCTCCCGCGAGATCGTCCCGGTGGAGGTCGTCGGCCGCAAGGGAACCGAGACCGTCTCCACGGATGAACAGCCGCTGAAGGCTGACCCGGCCAAGATCCCCACTCTGCGGCCGGCCTTCGGCAAGGACGGGGCGATCACCGCCGCAAACGCCTCGTCCATTTCGGACGGCGCCGCCGCGCTTGTGCTGACGCGGGCCTCGATCGCCGAGCGCCTGGGCCTCAGCGTGGCCGCCCGCATCGTGAGCCACGCGGCTCACGCCCATGAGCCGGGCCTCTTCACCACCGCGCCGGTGCCGGCCATGCAGAAGGCTCTGAGCAAGGCCGGATGGAGCGTCGACGATGTCGATCTCTTCGAGGTCAACGAAGCCTTCGCCATCGTGGCGATGATCGCCGAACGCGAAATGGGCGTCGACCGGGCCAGGCTGAACGTCAACGGCGGCGCCTGCGCCCTGGGCCACCCGATCGGCGCCAGCGGCGCGCGGATCATCGCCACCCTGATCGCCGCCCTCCAGGCCCGCGGCGGAAAGCGCGGCGTCGCCAGCCTGTGCATCGGCGGCGGCGAGGCTACCGCGATGGCCGTGGAACTGGTCTAACTAGATCTGATCGGGTTCTCAGGCGTTCGGAAGGGATCATGAACCAGCTCGTCGACAACGTCGCCGAAAGCCGTTTCGAGATGGTCGAAAACGGCATGACCTCCTGGGCCGATTATCGGCTCTCGGGGGAGCATCTCTATATCGACCATGTCGAAAGCCCGCCGGCCCTGCGCGGCTCGGGCGCGGCCGGCCGCCTGATGACGGCTGTCGCGACCAACGCCCGGCAGCGCGGCCTGCGGATCACGCCCATCTGCGGCTACGCTGCCGCCTGGCTGAGGCGCAGCCACGAGTTCCGCGACCTCGTCGCCTAGGCTCGTGGAGCGCCGCTGAACTTGCGTGTCATCCCGGTTTCGGCCGCAGGCCGAAGACCGGGACCCATGAACACCGGATTTCTCAGGAATGGGCTAGGCCGCGCCATCGGGATCGGGCGCGTATGGGTCCCGGTCTTGCTTTGCAAACCGGGATGACACCGTGATTTTGAGTGACGCAGCCTTCCTTCGCCCCTCAGGCCCGGCCGGCGATCGCCTTGAGCGTATTGCCGCTCGCTTCGCAGTCCTCGGCAAGCCGGCGGGCGATCTCGCGAATGCCGACCGGATAGGCCTCGCCGCCGTTGGCGATCTCCGCCGACAGCCGCTCCACCTGGAGCAGGGCGGTTTCCAGCGCCCCGATCTGATCACGCGCCAAGGCCTTCGCCTGGGCCTGCAGCAGGCGAATCTGGTCGGCCACGCTCGGCCCGGCCTGAATCTGGTTTACGGCCACTACGCTCAGGGCCGCTGAAGTCCGCATCGCCATTTCCGACGCTCCCAAAGCTGAACAATCCGAGGACTGAGCAGCAGGATTCGCGCCAGCGGGGAGGGCGGCGGCCCGGTTTCTCCTGTCAGGCGCGCGAGGATATGGCCTCGAGAGTCTGGACCTTCATCTCGCAGTCTTCGGCCAGGCGACGGGCAAGCTCGCGCACGCCCGCCGGATAGGCGTCGCCGCCGTCGGCGATCTCGGCCGACAGCCGCTCGACCTGCAGGATGGCCTGTTCAAGGGCGTGGACATGTTCGCGGGCCAGCGACTTGGCTTCGGCCTGCAGTCGACGAATGCGTTCGGACAGGTCGTTGGTCGACGACGGGGCGGCGTTATTGGCCACCACGGAAAGCGGAGGCGTCATCTTCTTCTTCCCCAGGGGGTCGCATCAGCGGTGCAGCCCCCAACGGGCCACGTTCGACCGCTATCCCCTCTTCACCCATGACTACGCGCGAAGCGCAGCCGTGGTTCCGGTCACTGACGACTGAAACGCGCAGCGAGGCGGGGTGTGGAGTTTGGGTGACAGGCGCGCCGTCCGGGCGCTCTGAGCCGGGACTGTTTGTTTTAGAAAACAATCGCTTGCGCCTCAGCGCCGTCCCTTCTTGAAGCGCGCCGCGGATTCCGCGCGCGCCTCGGCCCTGACCCGCTTGACCGCTTCCTTGTCGCCCACCTCGCCCTCGCCGGCGAGGGCGTCGTTGGCGAACTCCAGGTCGAGCAGCTTGAGCCGCTTGATCTCGTCGCGCAGGCGCGCGGCGGTTTCGAACTCCAGGTCGGCGGCGGCCTGTCGCATCTTCGCCTCCAGATCCCGCAGGGTGGCCTTGAAGTTGTCGCCGACGAACGGCTTGGAGTCCTCGGCCACGCCGACCGGCACCAGCACCCGGTCCTTCTCGTAGGGGCTCGCCAGGATCTCCTTGATCTGGCTCTTCACGCTTTCCGGCGTGATGCCGTGCTCGAGGTTGTAGGCCTCCTGCTTCTCCCGGCGGCGCTGGGTCTCGGCCATCGCCCGCTCCATCGAGCCGGTGACGCTGTCGGCGTAGAGAATGACCTTGCCGTCCACGTTCCGCGCCGCACGGCCGATGGTCTGGATCAGCGAGGTCTCCGAGCGCAGGAAGCCTTCCTTGTCGGCGTCGAGGATCGCCACCAGCCCCACCTCGGGGATGTCGAGGCCTTCGCGCAGCAGGTTGATCCCGATCAGCACGTCGAAGGCGCCCAGCCGCAGGTCGCGGATGATCTCGATCCGCTCCATGGTGTCGATGTCGGAGTGCATGTAGCGCACGCGCAGGCCCTGCTCGTGCATGTACTCGGTCAGGTCCTCGGCCATCTTCTTGGTGAGGACGGTGACCAGGGTGCGATAGCCGCGGGCGATGGTCTCGCGCGCCTCGGCGATGACGTCGTCGACCTGGCTGTGATTGTCCTTCGAGACCGGGCGCACCTCGACCGGCGGGTCGATCAGGCCGGTCGGCCGGATCACCTGCTCGGCGAAGACGCCGCCGGACCGCTCCAGCTCCCAGTTCCCGGGCGTCGCCGAGACCGAGACGGTCTGCGGCCGCATGGCGTCCCACTCCTCGAACTTGAGCGGCCGGTTGTCCAGGCAGGAGGGCAGGCGGAAGCCGTACTCGGCCAGGGTGAACTTGCGCCGGTAGTCGCCGCGGTACATGGCGCCGATCTGCGGGATCGCCTGGTGGCTCTCGTCGACGAACAGCAGGGCGTTCTCGGGGATGTATTCGAAGAAGGTCGGCGGCGGCTCGCCGGTGCGGCGGCCGGAGAGGAAGCGGCTGTAGTTCTCGATGCCGGCGCAGGAGCCGGTGGCCTGGATCATCTCCAGGTCGAAGGTCGTGCGCTGCTCCAGGCGCTGGGCCTCCAGCAGCTTGCCGTTGGCCACCAGCCAGTCGAGCCGTTCCTTCAGCTCCTCGCGGATCTGGACGACCGCCTGGTTGAGGGTCGGCCGAGGCGTCACGTGGTGGCTGTTGGCGTAGATCTTGATGCCCGGCAGGTCGGCGGTCTTCTTGCCGGTCAGCGGGTCGAACTCGCTGATCGCCTCGACCTCGTCCCCGAACAGCGAGATCCGCCAGGCGCGGTCTTCATAGTGGGCCGGGAAGATCTCGATGGTGTCGCCCCGGCGGCGGAAGGAGCCGCGCTCGAAGGCCTGGTCGTTGCGCTTGTACTGAAGCGCCACCAGGTCGGCCATCAACTGTTTCTCGTCCAGGCGCTGCCCCGGCTCCAGCGTGAAGGTCATGGCCGTATAGGTCTCGACCGAGCCGATGCCGTAGATGCAGGACACCGAGGCCACCACGATCACGTCGTCGCGTTCGAGGATCGCCCGCGTCGCCGAGTGGCGCATCCGATCGATCTGCTCGTTGATCGAGGAGTCCTTCTCGATGTAGGTGTCGGTCCGCGGGACGTAGGCCTCGGGCTGGTAATAGTCGTAGTACGAGACGAAGAACTCGACCGCGTTGTCGGGGAAGAAGGCCTTGAACTCGGAATAGAGCTGGGCCGCCAGGGTCTTGTTCGGCGCCAGGATCAGGGCGGGACGCTGGGTCGCCTCGATCACCTTGGCCATGGTGAAGGTCTTGCCCGAGCCGGTGACCCCCAGCAGCACCTGGTCGTGCTCGCGCCCCTCCAGGCCTTCCACCAGGTCGGCGATGGCCGTGGGCTGGTCGCCCGCCGGTTCGTAGTCGCTGACCAGCTTGAAGCGCCGCCCCCCTTCCGACTTTTCCGGCCGGGCGGGGCGATGCGGCTTCCACAGCATCGGCATGGCGGTTTCGTCGTAGTCGAAGCTGGCCGACATGTCGGCGACGCCGGACGTGCTGGGCGGTGCGGAACGGGGCATGAACGCCAAAGTAGGATCGATCATGCCCGGACGCTAGCGCGCCCGAGTGTCAGTTCTCGTCAGCAGTAGCGGAAAGACTTCTCGGAGGGAGAGCGCTTCGAACGGCGAGTTATTTTAAGACCGAGGCTTCCGCTAGTTCGCAGCCGTCCGCGACCGGCGTTCGAGGGCTTGGCACTGGACGGCGGTCACCTGTGGCCACGGGCCTGCGTCTGCGCCGATCCGGCGATAGGCTTCCTGCTGGCTGATGTTCTTCTCGCGGGCCAGTTGCGCGGCGGCGCGGTCCGCGAAGGCGCGGCCCGAGCGCATGGCGCTGTCGAACTGGGCCCGGGCGGCGGCGTCTTCGCGACGGCTGGCCGATAGCCCGCCGCCGCCGAGCGAGACGTTTGAGGCCTGGCGGCCCCAGGTCGCGGTCGGGAAGGCCGGGGTGGCGCGGAGGTATCTTTGCATGGCGCAGGCCTGCTGGACGCGCCACGACGACGCGGCTGCAGCCGGCATCGCGAGGCTCGCGACGACCGTGATGAGGACCGCTTGCTTCAGCATCGGCGCCAGTCTGACGCCCGAATTTGGGCGTTCCCGTGGCGGCCTGGTTTTGGCCTAGCGGTCGGTGGCCTTGCTGACCAGCACCCCGGCGCCGGCCCCGACGGCTGCGCCCACCGGCCCGCCGACCACGGCGCCAGCAACGGCGCCGGTCGCGGCGCGCTGCTCGACGTTGTGCCCGCAGGCCGTCAGCAGGGTCATCAGCAAGCCCGCTGCGATCAGGCCGAACGTCTTTTGCATCTGGCTACTCCAAAGCCCCAAACAGCGTCGCCGTAGCAACGGAAAGACCCAGTCAAGGTTCCTTCGAATTTCCCTTCGACGGTTAACAGATTCCAAAAAAATAAGGCCTGCGACGCAATAGCGCCTTGCCTTGAGCCTCCACGGCAGCGATAAGTCGCGCCAACTTCGCCGTAGCCTGTCACTCCACGTGTAATCGACAGGCTCTCTGCCGCGACGCCGCCAGCATGAGCAGGGGCGCACCGTGGCGACGATGTCGGGGGGCGCATCGCCCTCGCCACACGGGACACGATCTTCTTGAAACTGGTATCCAAGGCCCGCGCCGATTGGCGCGCGTCTACATGCGCCGCATTGATCGGCTCGGGCCTCGGCCTGGCTCTTGGCGCAGCTTACATGGCCGGCGGCATGGCCCGCACGGCGACCGACCATGCTCGCGCCTCGCGCATCGCGGACGCCGCGGCCGGCGGCTTCTCCGAGGACGTCCTTCAGCGGCAGGCCGAGGCCATGTCGCCCGGCATGCTGAAGCTAGCCGCGCGGCACGACTCCTTCATCGGAGCCGAGACGGCCCAGCGCGATCGTCAGAACTCGATCATCGCCGCCTATCAGGATCGCCCGGCCGGCAGTCCGGCGCAGTTGATCCGCCTGAACGCCGCCCCGGCGCAGAGTTCATCGACGCGCGGTGCGCTCAACGGCTCGCGCGAGCTCGAATGCCTCACCCAGGCCGTCTATTACGAGGCGCGGGGCGAAACGCCCGCCGGCCAGGCGGCCGTGGCCCAGGTCGTGCTCAACCGCGTCCGTAATCCCGCCTTCCCGAAGAGCGTCTGCGCCGTGGTCTTCCAGGGCGCGGGCAAGCGCGTCGGCTGCCAGTTCAGCTTCGCCTGCGACGGCTCGATGCGCCGTGGCCGTGAGCCGGCCGCCTGGGCTCGGGCTGGGCGCGTGGCCAGCCGCGCGCTCGCCGGCAAGGTCGTGCCGGGCGTCGGCGCCGCCACCCACTTCCACACGGTCAACGTCGCGCCGAACTGGGGGCCGCGCCTGATCCGCACCGCGGAGGTCGGGATGCACGTCTTCTACCGTCCGGGCCGGGCCGCCCCGAGCGTCGCGCCCAAGGCCGAGGATCGGGTGGTCTACGCCAGCCTGACGGCCGCGCCGCCGCCGCAGAACATCCAGATATCCCAGACGCTGCAGGCGGCCGTCCTGAAGACCGCGCCGCTCAAGGTCGAGGCCTCGAAGGCCGCCAAGGAGACGCCCAAGCTGGTGCAGCCGGTCCAGTCGGTCGAGCTCAAGACCCCGCCCACGGTCGCCCTGGTCGGGGTGAACTGACGCTTACGCGCGCGCCGTCCGCCGCAGGGCCTGCGGCGGTTGTCCGAAGGCGCGCATGAAAGCCCGCCGCATCCGCTCCGGATCGCGAAAGCCGGTCAGGCGCGCAATGGCGTCGATCGGCGCGGCGGAGTCCTCGACCTGGATGCGCGCCGCTTCCAGCCGCAGGCGTTCCACCGCCTTGGCCGGCGTGACCCCGACCTCGGCGACGAAGGCGCGCGCGAAGTTGCGCGGGCTCATGGCCGCCTGCGCCGCCAGGCTCTCGACGCTCAAGGGCGTATCGAGCCGCTCCCGCATCCAGTCGAGCAGGGGCGCGAACCGCCCGCCCTGGCCACCCATTTCCAGCAGGGCCGAGAACTGCGACTGCCCGCCCGGGCGCCGGTAATAGACCACGAGCTGCTGGGCCACGGCCCGCGCGACGTCCTCGCCCAGATCCTCGGCGATCAACGCCAGGGAAAGGTCGATCCCGGCGGTGATCCCCGCCGAGGTCCAGATCGACCCGTCGCGGATAAAGATCCGGTCCGGCTCCAGCACGACCTTGGGATAGCGCCGCGCGAAGTCCGCGCAGCGTTGCCAATGGGTGGTCGCCCGCCGCCCGTCCAGCAGGCCTGCCTCGGCCAGCAGATAGGCGCCGGAACAGACGCTGGCCGTGCGCGAGGCTCCGGCCGCGGCCTGGCGCAGCCAGCCGATCGTCCGCTCGCAGCGGATGGCGGGCCGCGTCCCGTCGCCGCCCGCCACGATCAGCGTGTGGGCCGCCTCGTCCGGAAGCCCCTCGGCCATCAGGCTCACGCCCGACGACGAGCTCGTCGCCCCCGGCTCCAGCGCCACCAGCCTGATCTGATAGGCCCCGGGCGCGAACCGCGCGGCGATCTCGAAGGCCGCGATCGGACCGGTGGCGTCCAGGATCTGGAAGTCGGGGAAGACCAGGATGTTCAGCGTTCTGGGCATGGCGGTAAACGAGGGAAGATCGTCATTTCTGCCGAACCTTAGGCGCCGCATCCTCACGGGGTCAACTTACGAGGAACAGCGATGTCCCGCCTGCAGATCGTCATCCCGCTCTATCCGGCCGTCACCCACCTGGACTTCACCGGGCCGCATCAGGTGCTCTCGCGCCTGCCCGACACGGACGTGCTCGTCGCCTCCATGGGCGGCGCGGACGTGGAGGCCGAGGGCCTGACCTTCACCGGCCTCGCCGACCTCGCGAAGGTCGAGCGCTGCGACCTGCTCTGCGTGCCTGGCGGCTTCGGCGCGACCGACGCCATGCTGGACGAGGCCTTCATGGACGAGATCCGCAGGCTGGGCGGAGGCGCCCGCTATCTCACCAGCGTCTGCACCGGTTCCCTGATCCTCGCCGCCGCCGGGTTCCTGACCGGCAAGCGGGCGGCCTGCCACTGGGCCTGGCGCGACCTCCTGCGGCCCTTCGGCGCCATCGTCGACGAGGGCAGGGTGGTCCGCGACGGCGATGTCATCACCGGCGGCGGGGTGACCGCGGGCCTGGACTTCGCCTTCGTGGTCGCCGCGGAACTGGCCGGCGAAAGCTTCGCCCAGGCGATCCAGCTTGGTCTTGAATACGCGCCGTCGCCGCCGTTCCAGTCGGGCCGCCCCGAGCTCGCCTCGCCCGAGGTGCTGGCCGTGGTCAAGGCCAGGCTGAGCCCGGCCGTAGAGACTCGCGTGGCTGCGGCGCAGGCCGCCGCTGACAGACTGAACGCCGTGTCCTGACGCTCAGTGCGTCAGCACCCGCACCAGGGCCGCCGGCTCGATGGGCTTGCTCACATAGCCGTTGAAGCCGAGCGCGATCAGCCGGTCGCACTCGCCGGCCATGGCGTCGGCGGTGAGGGCGACCACCGGCAGGGACGCCCGGCCGCTGGCGCGAATAGCCTCCAGGGTCTGGATGCCGTTCATGCCGGGCATGTGGATGTCCATCAGCACCACGTCGAACTGGCGCGCCTCCAGCGAGGCCAGGGCCTCCAGGCCGCTGGAGACGGTGTCGACCAGGGCGCCGATGGCTTCCAGCAGGGCGCGGGCGACCTCCTGGTTGGTCGGATTGTCGTCGACGACCAGCACCTGTAGCTGCTGAGTCACCGGAGCCCCGGCGGCGTCCGCCGGCTGGGGCGCCGGCGGATCGGCCGGGGCCAGCGGCAGGGTCAGCGTGAAGTGCGAGCCTTCGCCGAGCCGGCTTTCGACCCGAATGTCGCCGCCCATCAGCCGCGCCAGCTCCCGCGAGATCGCCAGGCCCAGGCCGGTGCCGCCGAACCGCCTGGAGATACTGGTGTCGGCTTGGCTGAAGCCCTGGAAAAGCCGGCCTATGACCGCCTCGTCTATGCCCATGCCAGTGTCCGACACAGTGAACATGATCCCGTCTTCCAGGGCCGATCGCACCATCAGGCGGATTTCGCCCTCGCTGGTGAACTTGACCGCGTTCGAGAGCAGGTTCTGCAGGATCTGCCGCAGGCGGGCGTCGTCGCCCGTGCGCCATTGCCCCGCCGGCAGCTCGACCTCGCAGGTGAAGGCCAGTCCCTTCTCGTACGCGGCCTGAGCCCACAGGTCGCTGGCCCGCATCACCGCCTGGCGCAGTTCGAATGGGCGGGTCTGGATGTCGAACTTGCCGCTCTCGATCTTGGCCAGGTCGAGCACGTCGTTGAGGATGGTCATCAGGCCGCCGCCCGACCTCAGCAGGGTCTCGACGTATTGCCGCTGCCTGAGGTCGAGCTCGGTGCGTTCCAGCGCGTGGGCCATCCCCAGCACGCCGTTCATCGGAGTGCGCAGTTCGTGGCTCATCATGGCCAGGAAGGCCGACTTCGCCTGATTGGCGGCTTGGGCGTCCCGTGTCTGGGCTTCCAGCTCCCGGCGTGCGGCGGCGAGGTTGTGCGCCGCCTGCACGGCCCTCGACGCAGAGATGATCGCATAGCCCACATAGATGGTCGCGCCGGCCGCCACGAAGACCTGCTCCGCCCCATGGAAGCGCGGGGCGAGCAGCGGAGTCAGCCATATGCAGAGCGCGCTGGGCCCGCCGAAGATCAGCGAGGCCAGCGGCGAGCGGTAGGCGTGGCTCATGCCGTTGAACAGCAGGGCCGACCAGATCAGCAGCGCAAAGTATTCCGACCCGGCGAAGGCGGCGAACCAGTAGGCGAGGGCGAGCCCCACCCAGACGAGGTTCAGGGCCAGGGCCGAGCCGAGATACCAAACCCGTTGGGCGGTCGTGGGGACGCCGCGCATGTGCGGTCTGGTCGCCCACCAGCTCCATCCCTCGGCGATGAGGAAGAGGCTCGCCCAGCCGGCCGCGAAGACAGGGGAGAGGGTAAGCGCCACCAGCACCGAGTACAGCGCCACCGTCGCGCAGCGCGACGGTCCCATCCGCCGCGCCGCACGCGCCACGCCGTCGAACCCTTCGTCGAACTCAAAAACCGCAAACTTCATTACGCCGCCCGAACTCCCCGCCGGAAGTGTCGGGCGCAATACGCAAAATACGTTTAACGGCTCGACGGCGACCTCCCTGCCAATGAGGGGTGAGAGAAGTCATCCCGTTGGTTCGTCATGGCCGGGCCGCCAGTCCCGCCCATTCACGGCTTACGGCGTTGCGTCGAGTTTTCCTCGGTGTCCCGCTTGCCCTTCACGTCGTGGGCATGATGGCGGTCGCGCTCGCCGCCGCCGCCGGAGACGTGGCTGTAAGGCGTGTTGGTCGGTTCGCCGGGGGCGCGGGGATCCTGCTTGGGAGGCGGAGGACGCTTGGCGTTCTCGTGGCTGGCGCCTGGCCCGCCCCAGCGCTCGGTCGCCGGATGCTTGCCTGGCATGACTAGCGGTCCTGGGTCTTGTGGTGAACGGTGTCGACGTTCTGGTGGATATTGCCCTGACGGCCCTGGCTGCGAAGGTTCACGTCGCCGTCGCCCTGGTCAGGCGACTGCAGGCCGGTCTTGGCGTCCCGGCGGTCTTGTCCGCTGCCCTGGATGTCGGGGCGCTGGCCGCGAAAGGACCGCTGCTCCTTGGGGATCGGAGGAGGCTTGCTCATGGGAGTTCCTTTCCGTCTGAACAGAAGGAACCGCTCGGAGCCGGCCTAGTTCCGGCGTTTCAGGCCGCATCCAGGCCGATGTCCAGCACCGACACCGAGTGGGTCAGGGCCCCGACGCTGATGACGTCGACCCCGGTCTCGGCGATGGCCCGGACGGTCTGCAGGTTCACCCCGCCCGAGGCCTCCAGCACCATCTGGCCGCCGGCGAGGCCCACCGCCGTCGCCAGGTCGGCCAGGCTGAAATTGTCCAGCATGACCACGTCCGGCCGATAGGGCAGGGCCTCCTTGAGCTGGTCCAGGCTGTCCACCTCGACCTCGATCTTCATCAGGTGGCCGGCCGCCGCGCGCGACCGTTCCAGGGCCTGGGCGACACCGCCGCAGGCGGCGACGTGGTTGTCCTTGATCAGGATCGCGTCATCCAGGCCGAAGCGGTGGTTCAGCCCGCCGCCGCAGCGGACGGCGTACTTCTCCAGGTGGCGCAGGCCTGGCGTGGTCTTGCGGGTGTCGGCGATGCGCGCCTTGGTCCCGGCCACGGCGTCCACATAGGCCGCGGTCAGGCTGGCGACCCCCGACAGCCGGCCGAGCAGGTTCAGCGCCGTCCGCTCGGCCGAGAGCAGGGCGCGGGCGTTGGCCGTGACCTTCGCCAGCACCATCCCCGGCGCGACCCTGGCGCCGTCGGAAACACTCGCCTCGAACACGGCGTCGGGATCCAGCGCCAGCACCGCCAGCCGCGCACAGGCCAGCCCCGCCACCACGCCGCCCTGCCTGGCCCCGAACACCGCGGAGAACCGGGCGTCCGCGTCGATGCAGGCCTGGGCGGTCACGTCGCCCGCGCGGCCAAGGTCTTCGGCCAGCGCCGCTGAAACCACGGGCTGGATCAGGATGTCAGGGATGGGAGCTGTCATTCGGCCGCGACGCGCGTCTCTGTGGAGGCGAGATTGATGAAGGTCCGCTGCGGATCGTCGTCCGCCGGCCCGTCGGATCGGAAGTGCGCGCCAAGGCTCTTGCCCCGGGCCAGCGCCGCCTCGGCCACCAGCCGGGCCGCTGCTAGCGGCAGCGCCTTGCCGTGCGCGGCCTCGAGCCGGTCGATCAGGGCGACGAGGTGCGTCAGGCCGGCTGCGTCCCTGACCACGCCCGCGTCGCGGCTCATGGCGGCGCGCAGCTCGGCGAGGGCCTTCGGCGGCAGCTCGGGCGCCGGCGTGCAGCGCAGCGGCCGCGTCTTGGGATCGACGACCTCCCTGGCCGCCCGCGCCGCACGTGCGCCGAACACGGCGGCCTCCAGCAGCGAGTTGGACGCCAGGCGATTGGCGCCATGCACGCCGGTCGAGGCGCATTCCCCCGCTGCGAACAGGTTGGGCAGGTCAGTGCACCCGTCGGCGTCGGTGACGATCCCGCCCATGTGATAGTGGCAGGCCGGCGCCACCGGGATCGGCGCCACCCTCGGATCGACCCCGCCGGACAGGCAGGCGGCGAACACCGCCGGGAACTCTTCGGGGAAGTGCGAGCCCACCGCCTCGCGGGCGTCCAGGAAGGCGCCGCGCCCGGCTTCGCGCTCGGCATGGATCGCCCGGGCCACCACGTCGCGCGGGGCGAGCTCGGCGCTCGGGTGGTAGCGCTCCATGAACGGCCGGCCTTCGCCGTCGATCAGCTTGGCGCCTTCGCCGCGCAGGGCCTCGGTCGCCAGCGGCGCGGGATCGCGGCCGATGTCGATGGCGGTCGGGTGGAACTGCACGAACTCCGGATCGGCGACGGTCGCGCCGGCCAGGGCTGCGGCCGCCAGGCCCTCGCCCAGCAGTTCGGCGGGGGTGGTGGTTACGCCATAGAGGCCGCCGACGCTGCCGGTGGCCAGGATCGTGGCGGGGGCGACGATCTCGATCGGCCGGCCGTTCTCCTCGGCCAGCACGCCGCGCACTCGGCCCTGGGCGTCGCGCAGCAGCCCGCGCAGGCGGCATCCGGCGCGCACCGAGACGTGCCGCGCCGACAGCGCGGTCGCGATCACCGCATCCATGATCGCTCGTCCGGCCTGGTCGCCCTTGACCCGCGCGACGCGGGCGCGCGAGTGGGCCGCCTCCAGGCTGGTGGCGAACTCGCCGCCCTCGTTGCGATCGAACGGCGCGCCCAGCTTGGCCAGCCGGCGGACGGCGTCCGCGCCTTCCTGAGCCAGGATTTCGGCCATGTCCGGATCGACCAGCCCGGCGCCTGCCGCGATCGTGTCGGCGGCGTGCAGGGCCGGCGCGTCGTCCTCGCCCAGCGCCGCGGCCATGCCGCCCTGCGCCCAGGCCGACGAGCAGCCCTGGCTCAGCGGCGCGCCGGTCAGCACCAGCGCCTTGGTCGGCGCCGCGGCCAGCGCCGCCGAAAGCCCGGCCAGGCCGGCCCCGACGATCAGGACGCCGTCATGCTGGATGCGTTCCACTCGCTCTTCGCCTCCTTGTGGTGCGAAGCGGCGCGAGCCCGGCGTCTCGGGACGCGGGCCCGTGCGCTTAGATCAGTTCCACGTCCACGTGGTGGCGGGCCTTGACCAGGTCGTAGCGGGCCGGGACCGCCGGCGGCGGCAGGTCCACCATCCGCTGCACCGCCAGCCGCGCGCGCTCGGCGATCGCCGGGTCGACGGTCACCTCGAAGCGGTTGTGGACCAGCGCCTCGTAGATGTTGTCGAGGCTGATCTTCTTCATGTGCGGGCAGAGGTTGCAGGGGCGCACGAACTCGGTGTCCACCGCGTCGGCCGCCACGTTGTCGGCCATCGAGCACTCGGTGATCAGCACCACCTGCTTGGGCTTCTTCTGCAGCACGTAATCGTTCATCGCCGCGGTCGAGCCGGCGAAATCGGAAACCTCCAGCACCTCGGCCGGGCATTCCGGGTGGGCCAGCACCTGCGCGTTCGGATAGGCGGCCTTCAGCTCGAGGATGTCTTCGGCCGTGAAGCGCTCGTGCACCTCGCAGCGGCCCTTCCAGGCGATGATGCCGACGCTCGTCTGGCGGGCCACGTTGCGGGCCAGGAACTCGTCGGGGATCAGGATCACCCGGTCGACGCCCCATTCCTTGGCGACGTGCTCGACCACCTGCACGGCGTTGGCGCTGGTGCAGCAGACGTCGGTCTCCGCCTTCACGTCGGCCGTGGTGTTCACATAGGTCACCACCGGCAGGCCCGGATAGCGCTGCTTGATCAGTCGCACGTCGGCGCCGGTGATCGAGGAGGCGAGGCTGCAGCCGGCCGTCAGGTCCGGGATCAGGATGGTCTTTTTCGGCGAGAGGATCTTCGAGGTTTCGGCCATGAAGTGCACGCCGGCCTGGACGATGATCGCCGCGTCCGACTTGGCCGCTTCCTTGGCCAGGCCCAGGCTGTCTCCGACATAGTCGCCCACGCCATGGAAGATCTCGGGCGTCATGTAGTTGTGCGCCAGGATGACCGCGTTCTTCTCGCGCTTCAGGCGGTTGATCTCGGCGATCAGCGGCGCGTGCAGGCGCCATTCCATCGGCGTGACGTGATGCTTCAGCTTCTCCCACAGAGGGGAAGTGGCGGCCTCGACTGCGGGCGTGAACGGAAACTGCGTACCGTCGGCCATGGCGTCCTCCTTATGCTCAAAATGAGCATTTCATCGGCCTCAAAAAACGCCGCGGAGATCTGCAGCGCCCCGTCGGCGTCAGGTGATTATGCTCAAAACGAGCAAAACCGACGACTGATGATATAGACCTCTGGAATGGGCGGCACAAGCCCACTTTCTCTTGACGCCAGGTCAGGCGGGCTGGGTCTCCGGGTCGGCCGCTCGGGCCAGAGCGTCGGCCAGGACTTCCGCCGAATAGGGCTTTTTCAGCAGCGGCCAGGGCGCGTCGTTGACCGCCGCCAGCGCCTCGCCGGTATAGCCGGAGGAAAGGATCACCGGCAGGCCCGGCCGCAGCTCGCAGGCGGCCTTGGCGAGGTCGAGGCCCGAGCGGCCGCCGGGCATCACCAGGTCCGTCAGCATCACGTCGAGCGCCTCGCCCTTCTCCAGCCAGGCCAGGGCCGCCGCCACCGCGTCGACGCGGACCACCTGGTGGCCGAGCTCTTCCAGCATGGCCGCGACCAGGTCGCCGACTTCCTTGTCGTCCTCGACCAGCAGCACCTTGAGGGATCGCCTGTTCGCCTCGGCGGGGGCGCAGGGCGGCTCCGCCCTGGCCGGCGGCGTCGGGCAGCGGGGCAGGTAGAGGCTGACGCGGGCGCCCTCTCCCGGCGCGGTCGTGATGGTCACCCCGCCGCCGCTCTGGCGGGCGAAGCCGTAGACCTGCGACAGGCCGAGGCCCGTTCCCTTGCCGACGTCCTTGGTGGTGAAGAACGGTTCGAAGACGCGGGTCAGGATGCCCGGCTCCATTCCGACGCCGTTGTCCTCCACCAGGATGCGGACATAGGAGCCCGGCGCGACGTCGGGGACCTCGCCCTCGGCCAGCTCGCAGCTTTCGGTGCTCAGCCTGATCTGGCCGCCCGGCGGTACGGCGTCGCGGGCGTTGACCGCCAGGTTCATGATCGCCGCATCGAACTGGCCGGGGTCGAGCATCGCCGTCGCGTCGCCCGCGCCCGGCGCCAGCTCGAAGAGCGCGGTCTCGCCGATCGCCCTCCGCAGCAGCGGCTCGCTCTCGAGCAGCAGCTCGTCCACGCGGATCGCCTGGGGCTTGAGCGCCTGGCGCCTGGAGAAGGCCAGGAGCTGCTGCGTCAGGCGCTGCCCCCGCAACGCCGCGCCCAGGGCGGCTTCGATCATCCGCGTGCGGCGTTCCACGTCGTCCGGCCGCCGCTGGATCAGGTCCAGCGCTCCGGTGATCACCGTCAGCAGGTTGTTGAAGTCATGGGCGACGCCGCCGGTGAGCTGGCCGACCGCTTCCAGCTTCTGGGCGTGGTGCAGGCGGGCGTTGGCCTCGTCGCGCTCGGCCAGCGCCGCCTCCACCCGCTCGGCCAGCAGGTCGTTGATGCTCTTCAGGTTCTCTTCGGCCTGGCGCGCATCGGTGATGTCGATGCCGATGGCGACGAAGCCGGCGAAGGCGCCGCCGGGGCCATGGCGCGGCCGTGACACCGACCGGATCCAACGCCAGGCGCCGTCGCCGCGCAGGTATCGCGCCTCCAGCGTGAACGGCTGGCGAGAGGCCTCGCCGGCGATCTGCTCCTTCAGGACGCGCTCCAGGTCGCCGGGGTGCACCCGCTCGCGCCAGTCGAACCTGAGCGCTTCCTCGAACGGCCGGCCCAGGAACTCGACATAGGCCTCGTTCACGAACTCCCGCACGCCGTCGGTCCTGGAGACCCACAGCAGCACCGGAGCGCTGTCCGCCAGCGTGCGGAAGCGAGCCTCGCTTTCGCGAACCTTTTCAAAAGCGTATCGCCGCTCGGTGATGTCGATGTTCACCCCGACCGCGCGGACGATCCGGCCGACGCCGTTTTGCAGCATCTCGCCGCGCGACAGCAGCCATCGCACCTCGCCGTCGGGCCGGACGATCCTGTACTCCATGGGCGCCATGCGCCCGGTCCTGATGGCCCGGATGTTTCCCGCCCGGACCATCTGGCGGTCGTCCGGATGCACCACGTCCAGCAAGGTCCTGATGCTGGCGGCGCTGGAAACGGGCAGGCCGAGATTGCGCAGCAGGGTCGGGGACCAGTAGCCCTGGCCGGTTTCGACGTCCCAGTCCCACAGTCCGACCTCGCCGGCTTCCTGGGCGAGCTGGAGGCGCTGTTCGCTGCGGTCGAGCGCCGCCTGGGCCTCGTCCAGCCGCAGGACGATGTCGCGCAGCGCCGCCCCCACCGCCACCGTCACCGCGCCCGAGAGCGCGTAGAGCACCACCCCCGCATGGTTGTCGGAGATGCCGCCGCGAGCCAGCAGCGATATGGCCAGCGCCCCGGCCAGGCTCGCCCATCCCCATCGCTGGCCGCCGAACAGCGTCGCCACCACGAAGGCGGGGAAGTGGGTGACCGACAGGGCGAGCGCGGTGTCCCAACCGGCGAACAGGCCGCGTATCCCCATGGCTGCGGCCATGGCGCCGACGCTGATGGCGAGCGCCACGGCGAAGGCCGGCGAGCGCCTGGGAATGAAGCGAAACTGCGAACCGGCGGGCGTCATCGCAACGGCCGCTCCTACGAAACCGGCGAATCTTGAACCGGCTCGCACAAGCATGGGAGCGGCCCGGACCCCACGCAATACTCGATCTTGCCCCGCTTGGCCCCTATTTTGCCTGCTTGCGGCTGCATGGAGCCTGGCCTGACCATTGTGAGACCTTGAAGCTGGACCTCTCGCGGATCCTTTCTCAGCGGGGGCTTATTGGGGCCCTTGCCGCCAGTTGCGCCCTGGCGGTGGTCCTGCTTGCGTGCGCCAATCCGCGCGTGTCTCCCAGCCGGAACGAGCGCGCCGCGGGCGTCGCTACCGTGGCCCGCAATTTCAGCGATAGGGGCCTGCAACGCCTGACCGCCGACATGGATCCGGCCATGCTGGCGCTCGCCCGGCGCCACGATCCGGTGCTGCGCCAGGCCGATCCCTGGGGGCGCACGGTCGGCTGGACGAGCCTCGACATCAGCCAACTCCCGAACCTCGGCGTCGAGGCGACCACCGCCGAGAGCGCCGAGGAGATCAACTCCCTGCGCGCCTTCTCCAAGCTTCCGATCCGGCCGATGCGCCCCTTCGTGCTCAAGGCCGGCGGTCAGGACGCGGCCCGCGCCCTGAAGTGCCTGACCGACGCGGTGTACTACGAGAGCGCCCGCGAGCCTGAGCTCGGCCAGGAGGCGGTGGCCCAGGTGGTGCTCAACCGTGTCCGCCATCCAGCCTATCCCAAGTCGGTCTGCGCCGTGGTCTATCAGGGTGCGGCCCGGCCCACCGGCTGCCAGTTCAGCTTCACCTGCGACGGCTCGCTCCGCTATGCGCCGGAGCCCGCCGCCTGGCGCCGGGCCCAGGCCGTCGCGCGCCGCGCGCTCGAGGGCCACGTCAACAAGACGGTGGGGTCGGCCACCCACTATCACGCCAACTATGTCGCCCCTTACTGGGCCCCGACCCTGGTGAAGATGAAGCAGGTCGGCCTGCACATCTTCTATCGCTGGACCGGTCCCTGGGGCGAGCCGGCGGCCTTCACCGGCCGCTACGCCGGCGGCGAGGCCTATATCTCGCCGGCCATCCTCGACAGCCTCGATGCGCGGACCAACGGCCTGCTCGATCCGGAAGGCCAGGGCATAGGCGCCGGCCGCCAGGTGACGCTCGCCGTCGCCGGCGAGGTGCGGACCTACAATGTCGCCGATGCGAGCGCGTCCGGCGGCGAGCGCACCCGCGTGCTCGGCACCCTCTACGCCGCCCGCCGCAAGCCGACCCCCGAGGAGGTCCGCGAGATCAACCGCTCGCTGGCGGCCATGGAGGCGGCGCAATCGGCGCCCGCCGAAACCGCCGCTGCGCCGGAGGCCGCTGCGTCGGCGCCGGGCTCCGTCCAGGCTTCGCAGAACTAGCTGAAGGCGTTCGGATAGGCCACGAGGACGGGCTCATCGAGCGCGCCGTCCTCGATCACCAGCGCCATCATCGCCGGGCTGTCCGAATAGGGCGACTTCACCAGGGCCGCGGCGGCGCGGCTGAAGCCGAACTTCGGATAGTATTCGGGGTGACCCAGCACCAGCACCGCATGGGCGCCGAAGTCCTTGGCCGTCTCGATCGAGGCCAGGGCCAGGCGCGATCCGATGCCGGCCTTCTGACGCCCGGGAACCACCGCCAGCGGGGCGAGGGCGGCATAGAGGTTCACGCTGTCGGCCCACAGGCGGCTGTAGAGGATGTGGCCGACGATCTCGCCGACCTCTTCCGCCACCAGTTCGAACATGACGTCGCCGTCGGCGCGCAGGCGCTCGATCAGGTCGGCTTCGTCAACGCGGCCGAAGGCGGCCTCCACGACGGAACGGATGGCGGCGTGATCGGCCGGGCGAACATGTCGGATCATCCGCCTAGCTTAGGGCCCGCTGGCGTAAGGGGAAACGCCTTTCGGACGTCGCGCGCAACCTGGCCGGGCGGGGCGCGTTCCGTATCAACCATGATTGCGCGACAAGAGGGGTCTGCCGTGTCCATCAACAATCGAAGGGAATTGAGCCTGCTCAGCCACGACGAGGCCGAGCTGATCAAGAGTTCGCGGCGTCCGGCGCTCGACCTGCTCGACGCCAAGGCGTTGGTCGAGGCCAAGCGCCGCTTGCGCGACCTGCGCGGCAAGGAGCGCAGCCTCGCTCACCAGAAGTCCCGCGAGGTGCGCGGCAAGGCCGAACCCCGCGGCGGGTCGTTTCCCGGCACGGCCGACCGCCCCCGCGAGCGCAAGCAGGTCTTCTCCGCCGCGCTCCGGCGCGTGAACAGCCGGGCGGCCCGCCTGCGGGTCGAGGGCGTCAAGCAGGCCCACATCGACGCCGCGCGCCGCGCCTTGGCCATGCGTCTCGCCAATCCGCCGCCCGCCGTCCCCAAGCCCGGCCGCACCGCCGGCAAGGGCATGCGCCAGGTCGAAAGCCGGAAGGTCTCGTCGAAGACCGCTCCGGCCAAGGTCGGCAGCGTCTCCCAGGCGACCAAGAAGGCCCAGGCCAAGCGCGACCAGGCCTGAGAAGGCAGGGCGACCGCATATGAGAATTCGTCCTTCTCCCCTTGCAGGAGAAGGTAGCCGGCGCAGCGGGTCTGATGAGGGGCAGGGGTAGCTGAAAGCCGCCCGCGCCCTCCTGCCTCAGGCGATCGCGTAGAACAGCAGCGCCACGCTCGCGAACACGTAGGCGAGCCAGGTGAGCGTCACCCCGATGGCCCGCGCCAGCGAGGTCCCGCCGCTGCGCGACAGGCCGAAGCCGTGCAGCACCCGGCCGGCGAACAGCAGGAACCCGGTCAGGTGCACCGCCAGCGCCGGCGCCTCGACCACCGCCAGAACGGCGATGCCGATCAGGGCCGCGGGTATGTACTCGGTGGCGTTGCCGAAGGCGCGGATCGCCCGCTCGAGCTCGGGTATGCCGCCGTCGCCCAGCGCGACCTTGTGTTTCCGCCTCTGCCGGACCACCAGCAGCGACAGGATCAGCAACAGGATCAGGTGCAGCCCAACCCAAAGCGCGGCCGCGTGACCTGACGTCACCGTGTTCATGCCTAGATGTCCTTTCGCCCCCGCGAAGTGGCGCAGTTGGGCGCGGATTCACCGAAAGGGCAAGCCTGGGCGAGGCTAAAGCTCGATCGCGAAGGTCCTGCTGACCACCGTCTGGCCATCCCGTCGCACGACATAGGCGCCCGTGTAGCGGCCCCTGGCCCAGGCTCCGGCCGCCGGCGCCTTCTTGCCGACGAAGAACATGTACTGGGCCTTGGCGCGATCCAGCGGAGGCTGGGCGCTGGTGGCGAGCACCCTGCCGTCCGGGCCGGTCAGCGTCAGTTCCTGGACGTCGCCGCCACGCAGGTTGATGGCGCGCACATAGGCGATCAGCGGGCTCGTCGTGGTCGGGCGGGGCAGGGCGCCCGCCTCGATGCTGGCCATGCTCACCGGGGCGGCGGCGAAGCCGGCGTTGAGCACCGTTCCGGCCTTGTAGGCCATCGCCTTGGCGGCCTGCGGCGTCCACATCCCGCCGCCGGCGGCCGCGCCGTCGCATGATCCTGGCGCCAGGTTCGGCGCGAACGGGTCGATCATCACCCCGTCCTTGCGCACGGTGAGGTGCACGTGCGGATATTCCGTCTGCCCCGACAGTCCGACCTTGGCGATCGGCGCGCCGGCGGCGACCTGGTCGCCGACCTTCACCTTCACGCTGCCCTGGGCCAGGTGGCAGTATTGGGTCTCCCAGCCGTCGCCATGGCTGATGACCACGCCGTTGCCGCACTCCTGGCCGTTCACCGCCGCCTTGCCGCGCTCGCGGATGGATATGTCGGGAACCCCGTCCCGCAGCCGCGCCACCGTGCCGGCCGCCGCGGCCAGCACGTCCACGCCGGCCGCCTGGGCCTTCATGTCCAGTAGGCGGATGTCGACGCCGCTGTGGGCCTCATAGGTGTTGCTGCTGCAGCGGTAGTCCTTCACGCCCGGGCCGGGGTCGAGGTCGACATAATTCTGGACCTCGCAGGTCGATCCTACCGTGCAAGCGATCGGCAGCGACAGCCGTGGCCCGGCGGCGGGCGAGGCGGTCGCCGCGGCAGTTTTCGGCGCCTGCGCGCTTGAGCCTCCGGACGGCGAGCAGGCGACGGCCAGACCGGCCAGGACAAGCGGAACAAGCCTCAACGACGCCTCCTTGCCGACTGAGGGGGCCTCCCCGCCAGGGGAGGTTTCCCCAAATCGCCCTAAACCGGCTCCCCGTCTCCAGGCAGGCCGAGCCTCGACCACTTCTCGCTGACCGCCCTCACGGTGGCCTCGTCCATGCCCAGCTTCTCGCCCCATTCGCGTTTAGTCTCCGGCGGCCACTTGTTGGTGGCGTCTAGGCCTATCTTGGAACCAAGGCCGCTCTCGGGCGAGGCGAAGTCGAGATAGTCGATGGGGGTGCTTTCCACGACTGTGATGTCCCGCGCCGGGTCCATCCGCGTGGACATGGCCCACATCACGTCCTTCCAGTCGCGGGCGTTGATGTCGTCGTCCACGACGATCACCCACTTGGTGTACATGAACTGCCGCAGATAGCTCCAGACGCCCATCATCACGCGCTTGGCGTGGCCCGGATAGGCCTTCTTCATCGAGACCACGGCGATCCGGTAGGAGCAGCCCTCCGGCGGCAGCCAGAAGTCCACGATCTCCGGAAACTGTTGGCGGATCAGCGGGATGAACACCTCGTTCAGGGCCTCGCCCAGCACGCTCGGCTCGTCCGGCGGCCGGCCGGTGAAGGTGGTCAGATAGATCGGGTCCTTGCGCATGGTGATCGCGCTGACCTTGAACACCGGGAACTTCTCGACCGAGTTGTAGTAGCCGGTGTGGTCGCCGTAGGGACCCTCGTCGGCGTACTCGTCCAGCATGACGTGGCCTTCGATCACGATCTCGGCGTTGGCCGGCACTAGCAGCGGCACGGTCTTGGCCGGGACCAGCTCCACCTTCGCCCCGCGCATCAGCCCGGCGAACTGATACTCCGACAGCGTCTCCGGCACCGGAGTCACCGCCGCCAGGATCGTGCCCGGGTCGGCGCCGATCACCGCGCAGGCGGGCAGGGCGTCCGGCTTGCCGGCCGCCTTCCAGCGCCGATGGTGCTGCGCCCCGCCGCGATGGGCCAGCCAGCGCATGATCGTCCGGTCCTTGCCCAGCACCTGCATGCGATAGATGCCGAGATTGTAGTCGTCCTCACGGTCCTCCGACGGCCCCTTGGTGACCACCAGCGGCCAGGTGATCAGCGGCGCCGGCTCGCCCGGCCAGCAGGTCTGGATGGGAAGCTTGGAAAGGTCGATCTGGTCGCCGGTCCAGACCACCTCCTGCACCGGCGCCTTCTTCACCGTGGCCGGCCGCATGGACATCACCGTCTTGGCCAGCGGCAGCATGTCCCAGGCGTCCTTCAGCCCGCGCGGCGGCTCGGGCGCGCGCAGGAAGGCCAGCAGTTCGCCGACCTCGCGCAGGTCGGAGGCGGTCTCCCGTTCGCGGCCCTCCAGGGTCACGCCCATGGCCACCCGCTTCACCGTGCCGAACAGGTTCACCAGGCAGGGCATGGACGAACGCTCGCCATCGGCCCGGATCACGTTCTCGAACAGGACCGCCGGCCCGCCCTTGGCCAGCAGGCGGCGCTGGATCTCGGTCATCTCCAGCACGCTTGATACGGGCTCGCTCACCCGCACCAGTTCGCCGGCCGCCTCGAGCCTGGCGATGAACTCCCTCAGCGACCGGTAGGCCATGCGCTCTCCATTCGTCTTGGCCATGGTCTAGGGCTGGTGCGCCCTGGTGTCACCTTCGCAGCACGGCTAAATTCCGCGCGTCATGAAGCGCATCGACCTAGACGACCTTTCGCCCAAGCTGGCCCAGCTTCTTCTCAGCCTTGAGGAAGGGGAGGAATTGCTGCTCGTCCAGGGCGGCGCAGTGGCCGGCCGCATCCTCGGCGGCGCCGCGCCCAAGCCCGAGCCCGAACCCGAGCAACCCACCGACGAACGCGCCGCCGAAGTCTTCGAGCAGTTCCGCGCGGCGATCGAAGACGAGTTCTGACGCGCCCACGAGGGCGCCCCGCCTAGTCGTCCTCGAATTCGTCGTCGCCGCCCAGCACGTCATTCAGGGCGTCGATGATGACGTCCATCTGCTCGGGCGTGACTTCCAGGGTCAGGCTCTCGCCCCCTTCGGCCCCGATCGTCAGCACGTAGCCTTCTTCGGTTTCCTCGAACTCGAAGCGGGCGAGCGGCTTGGGCTGCGGCATGTCTGTCTCCATTGTCGGTCCGGAATATCCGGTCAGCTTGTCGGTATCGGCTGGATGCGACAGGGCGCTGTCAGGCTTCCCCGGCGTCCCGCGCCTTCTGTAGTTTCTTCGGCGCGACCTTGCGCCAGCGCCGCTCCAGGAAGTTTCGCAACGATCCCGGATGCAGGGTTTCGATCCTGGCCAGCACGCTCGGATAGTCCTTGTAATGCGGCGTGATGTGAAAGGTCCCCGGCTCGGCCTCCATCAGCATCTCCCGCTCGTCCCGGTCGACCTCCAGCAGCACCAGGCTCTGGTCTTCCCCGCGCAGCCGCGTGAAGAACTTGCCGTTCACCTTGAAGGCCGGCTGGCCGTAGGACGAGCCTTCCTCGACGCCGGGAAAGCTCAGGATGATTTCGCGCATCTCCTCAGGGCTCATCGGCCGTCCTCCTGGTGGGCGAGGCGCGAGCTTCACCCGCCAGGAGCCGGCGTCAATCAGGATCGCCAACCGCCGGGCGCGCAGCGTCGTCAGTAGGCCAGCGCGACGCCGTCCTTGCGCATCTCGGTGGCCGCCGCATAGCGCCCCGGCCAACGTTCGATGGCCTGGTAGCCGCCGAAGCCGCCCGGATCGGGGGCCATCTTCCAGCCGATGGCCGCCAGCGCCGCCTTGGTCGCCTCCGGCACGCCGCTCTCCAGGTTCAGGACGCCGATCCCCTTCTGGGCCTCGCCCGTCGGTTCGGTGGAGCCGCCATGGTGCCAGCGGGGGCTGTCGCCGGCTTCCTGCAGGGAGAGGCCGAAGTCGACCATGTTCGAGATGATCTGCGCTTGGCCCTGGGGCTGCATGTCGCCGCCCATGACCCCGAAGGCCAGCCACGGCTCGCCGTTCCGCGTCGCAAAGCCGGGGATGATGGTCTGGAAGGGCCGCTTGCCGGGGGCGAAGATGTTCGCGTGCCCGTCGGTCAGGGCGAACAGCTCGCCGCGGTTCTGGAACATGAAGCCCAGCCCGTCCGGCGACAGGCCCGATCCCATGCCGCGATAGTTCGACTGGATCATCGACACCATCATCCCGTCCTGGTCGGCGGTGGTGAAATAGGTGGTGTCGCCATGGCTCGGCGCCTGGCCCGGATGGACCGGCGTCAGGATCTTGTTCGGCGAGATTAGTTTGGCCCGCTCGCGCGCGTATTCCTTCGACAACAGCCACTCGGTCGGCGTCTTGAAGAAGTCGGGGTCGGCATAGAACTTGGCGCGGTCCTCGAAGGCCAGGCGCTTGGCCTCCACCGCATGGTGGATCGCCGCCGCCGACTGGAAGCCCATGGCCTTGAAGTCGAAGGCCTCCATGATGTTCAGCGCCTGCAGCGTGGCCAGGCCCTGGCTGTTGGGCGACAGGCCGTGCACGTCGACGCCGCGATAGTTGATCTTCTGCGGCGGGTCCCAGCGCGAGTGGTGGTCGGCGAGGTCGGCCTTGGTCATCCAACCGCCGATCCGCTTGAAATAGGCCTCGATGGCCGCGGCCACCTCGCCGCCGTAGAAGCCTTCGCGCCCGTGCTCGGCGATCTGCCGATAGGTGCGGCCGAGCGCCGGGTTCTTGAAGATCTCGCCTTCCTTGGGCGTGGCCCCGCCGGCGGCCCAGACCTTCTTGAAGTTGTCGATCTCCTCGATGCCGACGCCGGGCTTGGTGAAGTTGATCAGCGAACGGCCCAGGTAGTAGGCGACGTTCTGGGTGACCGGGAAGCCTTCCTCGGCGTAGGCGATGGCCGGGGCGAACAGGTCCTTCCACGGCAGCTTGCCGTAGCGCTGGTGCAGGGTCCACCAGGCGTCGACCGCGCCGGGCACGCTCACCGCGATCGCGCCGTAGGAGGGGATCAGGCCGTTCTTGGCCCGCCCGCGCACGGTCTCCAGGCTCAGGCCCCGCGGGCTGCGGCCCGAGCCGTTCAGGCCCTCGACCTTCTTCGTCTTCGGGTCCCACAGCATGACGAAGCAGTCGCCGCCGACGCCGCAGGAGATCGGCTCCATCAGCCCCAGCACCGCATTGGCGGCGACGGCGGCGTCCACCGCCGAACCTCCCCGCCGCAGCATGTCCAGCGCCGTCAGGCTGGCCAGCGGATGGGCGGTGGCCGCCGCGCCATGGACGCCCCAGGCCGCGCTGCGCGAGGCGAAGGTCGCGCCGTCGATGCGGTCGCCGCCATGCACGTCGGGCCGATTGCGGTTCGGGTTCTCGTCGCGGCTCTGGGCGAGCGCGGCGGTGGCGACTGCGGAGGCGGGCAGGGCGCCCAGGAAGGTGCGGCGGCGCATGGGGACTCCAGATGCGGATTCTCGTTTGCGGGCACTATAAGGCGAAGTTTGTACGGCTTGCGCATTTGTGCACTGCACAATTCGCATTGTTTCCCGCGCTGGGCTTCGCTATATGCCGGGTCCTAGGGGATAGATATGCGAACTATGGACGCCTTGGCGGTTTCGCTCGGGCTGATCGCCTGTCTGGTCATCGGCCAGATGGGTCAACAGCCCTCAGCCGACGAACTCGCCGCCGATGCCTGGATTATCGAGCGGGACGTCGTGAGCCTGCTGCACACCATGAGCAGCCCGGTCGAGAGCTGCTACAACATGACGCTGCCGAACGCCGACATGAGCGAAGACCTGCTCATGCTCGCCCGCGACCGCGCCGGCATGATGCTGGCCACGAGCTGCGATCCCACGATCATCGCGCAAATGACCTGACGGGGACGGAGATCAGGCGGGCAGGGTCCAGACCGCGGTCTTCTTGACCTCGCTGTCTTCCAGCTCCCGGGTCGTCGGAACCCGGTATTCGGCCAGCTTCTCCAGGCCCACCCGCGGGAAGTAGCTGCGGCCGGGATCGCCGATCAGCACCCGCGCGCCGCGCACGTGCGCCTGGGCCAGCCAATCCATCACCTTCTGGGCCAGCGGCTTCTCGTAGCAAATGTCGCCGGCCAGGATCACGTCGGCCTCCGGCGCAGGCGCGTCCAGCAGGTCCTGGTCGGTGAAGTCGATGCTCACTCCGTTGGCCGCGCAGTTGAGCGACAGCGCCGCCCCGCAGAACGGGTCGATGTCGGTCGCCAGCACATGGCCGGCCCCGGCCTTCATCGCCGCGATCCCGACGATGCCCGAACCCGATGCGAAGTCGATGACCCGCTTGCCGGCCACCTCGCCCGGATGGTCGAGGATGTAGCGCGCCAGGGCCTGCCCGCCGGCCCAGGCGAAGGCCCAGAACGGCGGCGGCAAGCCGATCTCGGCCAGGGCTTCCTCGGTCATCCGCCAGATCGGCGTGACCTCGTCGGCCAGGTGCAGCGTCAGCTCCGGGGTGTGCGGCGGCTGCTGGAGGCGGGTGTTTTCGAGGATGAAGGCGCGGCGGCCTTCCAGGGACGGCTTGATCACGCGCCCCTCCTAGCATCACCCGAGCGGCGGAATCTCGGATCTTTCGGGAACTATGAGCTTGGCTGCGGAATTTCCCTCAAAACGGGACTGGGCCATGACTGCAGATCAGAGATTGCATGTGCCGAATCCGGCGTTCTCCGCACTGTTCGACGGCGTCTCGTGGCAGGCCATCGTCGCGCGCGGCGTGATCGGGATCCTGTTCGGGATCCTGGCCCTGATGGCGCCGGTCACCACGGCGCTTTCCCTGGTGATCGTCTTTTCGATCTATCTGATGGCCGACGGCTTCCTGGCCATCGCCGCGGCCTTCAGGGCCGCCCGCCAGAAGAGCCCCTGGGGCTGGCTGGCCTTCGAAGGCGTGGCCAATATCGTCGCCAGCGTGGTGCTCTTCTTCATGCCGCGCCTGGGCATGGTGACCTTCGTGGCGATCCTGGCCGTCTGGTCGATCATCGCCGGGGCCCTGAAGCTGGCGGCGGTCTTCCGTCGCGAGCCGGTCGCCGGCCGCGGCTGGCTCGCCTTCTCGGCCATCGTCTCGCTGCTGTTCGGCGCGGCCCTGATCCTGGCCCCGATGGTCGGCGCGGTGGTCCTGACCTGGTGGCTCGGCGCCTACGGCCTCGTCTTCGGCGTCACCCTGCTGGTCCTCGGCTTCCGCGTCCGCTCGATGCGCAAGCGCGCGGCGGCCTAAACGTCTTCGCTGGCCCTTCCACGGCAGGGCTATCGCATACGAAGCTCGGCCTTCTGTTTTTCATGGCGGGCCGTCAGGTCCCGGCCATCCATAGACGCCGAGGGCCGCCGGGAAGGCCGGCGGCACACGCCCTAGTCCCCCACCACCCAGCTCACGTCGGCGCCCAGGGCGTTCAGGTTCTCGACGAACTTCGGGTGCGCGCGCTGGATCGGGCTGGCGTTCAGGATGGTGCTCTCGCCCTCGATGCTGGCGGCCAGCATGAAGAGCGCGATCGCCACGCGGATGATGTAGGGGCTTTCCACCCGCGCCGGGGTCAGCGGCTTGCCGCCGAAGATGATCAGCCGGTGCGGATCGCAGAGCAGGGCGTGCGCTCCGAACTTGCCGAGCTCGGCATGCCAGCCCAGCGCCCCGTCATAGACCTTGTTCCAGAACATCGCCTGCCCCTCGGCGCGCACTCCCAGCGCGATGAAGATCGGCAGCAGGTCGGCGGGCACATAGGGCCAGGGCGCGGCCTCGACCTTGGTCAGGATGTTGGACGTGAAGGGCTCGCGCACCTTCAGCCGCCCGTCCACCCGCGCGCGGCTCCAGCCGTTCTCGTGCGTCACCTCGACCCCGAACTTGGCGAAGGTGCGGTCGAGCAGCGGGAACTGTTCCACCGACCCGTTCTGCACCGCGATCTCGCCGCCGGTGATCGCGCCCATGGCCAGGAAGGTCGCCACCTCGTGGAAGTCGTCGGCGAAGGTGAACTCGATGCCGGCCAGGCCCTCGACCCCCTCGACCTTGATGCGCGATCCGCCGACGCCTTTGATCTTCGCGCCCATCAGGCTCAGGAACTCGCAGAACTCCTGGACGTGCGGCTCGCAGGCCGCGTTGGTGAGCTGCGAGGCGCCCTTGGCCGTCACCGCGCACAGCACGAAGTTCTCGGTGGTGGTGACCGAGGCGTAGTCCAGCCAGTGCTGCACGGCGCAGAAGCCCTTGGGCGCGGTGATCACCGTCGCCGAAGGTTCGCTCGTGACCTCGGCGCCGAAGGCCCGGAAGACCTCGATGTGCGGGTCGATCTCGCGCGAGCCCAGGGTGCAGCCGGTGACGTCCTCTTCCAGGCTGGCGCGGCCGAACCGATAGAGCAGGGCCGGGATCAGCATGATCGAGGAGCGCATGCCCAGCGGCAGGTGCGCGGCCTTGGGATCCAGCTCGCCGCCATGGTGCAGCCGCAGCGTCCCGCTCGCATAGTCCATGTCCACCGAGCTGCCGAGCTTGGTGAAGAAATCCAGCAGCTTGCGCACGTCGGTGATGTCGGGGACGCGATGCAGGACGATCGGCTCGTCCGACAGCAGCGTGGCGCACAGCACCGGCAGGACGGCGTTCTTGTTAGCGGAAGGCGTGATGCTTCCGCGCAAGGCGCGTCCGCCTCGCACGATCAGGTTCGTCATGGCGGCGGATCGCCTCGTCCTTGGGAAATTGGGCCGTCGATTACTCGGTAGGAGAAGAGATTCTCCCACGCTCGGCTAGCTAGGCGGAAACGAGGCCTTTCGCTAGGGGCCGTCGGGCGCGGCCTTTTCGCGCCGGCCCGTCGCTTACCAGGCCCCGATGCGCTGGCTCTCGTGCTGGCTGATCGGGTGGTGCGCCTTCTCGTGGTCCTCGGCCGCCAGCAGGCGCACCGCTTCCAGCGCCGCCATGCAGCCCATGCCCGCCGCGGTCACCGCCTGGCGATAGACGTCGTCGGTGACGTCGCCGGCCGCAAAGACGCCCTTGATGGCGGTGGCTGCCGAACCGGGGATCACCTTCAGGTATCCCGAAGCGTCCATTTCGAGCTGGCCCTTGAACAGTTCCGAGGCCGGGGCGTGACCGATGGCGATGAACACGCCGTCGGCGCTGATCTCGCGGATCTCGCCGGTGTTCACGTCCTTCAGCTTCACGCCGGTGACGCCCAGCGGCTCGGTCGTGCCGGTCACTTCGTGGATCGCGGCGTTCCAGACCACCTCGATCTTCGGGTGGGCGAACAGCCGCTCCTGCAGGATCCGTTCGGCGCGGAACTCGTCGCGGCGGTGAACCACCGTCACCTTCGAGGCGAAATTGGTCAGGAACAGCGCTTCTTCCACGGCGGTGTTGCCGCCGCCGACCACAACCACTTCCTTGCCGCGATAGAAGAAGCCGTCGCAGGTCGCGCAGGCCGAGACGCCGAAGCCCTGGAACTTCTGCTCGGTCTCCAGGCCCAGCCACTTTGCCTGGGCGCCGGTGGCGATGATCAGGGTCTCGGCCAGCCAGACCTCGCCGCTGTCGCATTCCAGCCGGAACGGACGCTGCGAGAGATCGGCCTTCACGACGATGTCGTTGATGATCTCGGTGCCCACATGCTCGGCCTGGGCCCGCATCTGCTCCATCAGCCACGGCCCCTGGATCACGTCCGCGAAGCCGGGATAGTTCTCGACGTCGGTGGTGATGGTGAGCTGGCCCCCGGGCTGGATACCGGCGATCAGCACCGGCTTCAGCAGCGCGCGGGCGGCATAGATGGCGGCGGTGTAGCCGGCCGGGCCGGAGCCCAGGACCAGGCAGCGGGTGGTGCGTGGAGCGTTCTGCGACATGAGACGTATGTAGGGCAGGCGCCGGGAGTCGGCCATGAATTTTGGATTGTGGATCGCCATCGGCGTCGCGCTCGGCGCGGCGCTGGGACAGGCGACCGGAAATATCGGCGTCGGCGTGGCGATCGGCATCGCGCTCGGCGTCTGCCTGGGCTTCGCGGTCAGCCGGTGGCGGCCGCCGCGCTGATCGGCTTGGTTAACGTCCGCTTCAGCGGCCATGCCTAAGCTGCGGCCAGTTTTCGAGGCGTCCAGATGAGCCAGCCCCCTGAGATCGAGATCGCCGGCCGCAAGATCGGCCCCGGCTACGAGCCCTATGTCATCTGCGAGCTGTCGGGGAACCACAACGGCAGCCTCGATCGCGCCCTGCAGATGGTCGACGCCGCCGCCGACACCGGCGCCGACGCCATCAAGATCCAGACCTACACCGCCGATACCATCACCATGGACGTCGACCGGCCTGAGTTCCGTATCCACGGGGGCCTCTGGGACGGCCGCAGCCTCTACGAGCTCTACCAGGAGGCCCAGACGCCCTTCGAATGGCACGCCGCCATCTTCGAGCGCGCCCGCCGGCGCGGGGTGACGATCTTCTCCAGCCCGTTCGACGAGACCGCCGTCGACCTCCTCGCGGGCCTGGACGCCCCGGCCTACAAGATCGCCTCCTTCGAGGCGGTCGACCTGCCGCTGATCCGCTACGCCGCGGCCAGGGGCAAGCCGCTGATCATCTCCACCGGAATGGCCAATGCAGAAGAGATGGCCGCCGCGCGCGACGCGGCGCTCGAGGCCGGCGCCCCCGGCGTGCTGCTGCTGCACTGCGTCTCCAGCTATCCCTCGACCTTCGAGGACGCCAATGTTCGCACCGTCGCCGACATGCAGCAGCGGTTCGGCGTTCCGGTGGGACTCTCCGACCACACGCCCGGCAGCGCCGCCTCCGTCGCCGCCGTCGCCACCGGCGCCTGCGTGATCGAAAAGCACTTCACCCTGGCTCGCTCCGACGGCGGTCCGGACGCCGCCTTCTCGCTGGAACCGCAGGAGTTCTCCGCGCTCGTCCGAGACTGCAGGGACGCCTGGCGCGCCCTGGGCTGGCCGCATTACGACACCCTCGGCTCCGAGCGCGCCTCCCTGCAGTTCCGCCGCTCGCTCTATGTCGCGGCCGACGTGAAGGCCGGCCAGCCCCTGACCCGCGCCAATATCCGCTCGATCCGCCCCGGCGCCGGCCTCGCCCCGGCCCACCTCGAAGAGATACTGGGCCGTCCCGCCGCCCGCGACCTCGCCCGCGGCGAGCCGCTTGCCTGGGACATGCTGGGCTGAGGGGAAGTTGGGCCCTCCCTCGCGGAGGAAATCGCATATGGGCTGGATCCAGCCACCCGGATCTCTCAGATCGTCATCCGGCTTTCGTCAACGCCGACCCTTGGCCCCCGCCGACAGCACCTCGAGGAACGCCTCCGCCGCCCGCTCGGCGCCCAGGCCGTCGCAAAGCTCCAGGCTCGCCGCCGTCAGGCGGGCGCGGCAGGCCGCGTCCTTCACCAGCTTCACCGACACGCGGTCGAGCGCCGCGTCGAAGTCCCCCTGGGCGATGTCGATCACCAGGGCCGCCTCCCTCTCGGCCAGGGCCTTGGCCGCCGGCCACTGATTTTCCGCCAGCACCACAAGCGCCGACGGCAGGCCCAGGGTGCAGCGCTCCCACACCGTCGAGCCGCCGGCCCCGATTGCGACGTCGGCAGCCAGGGTCAGCTCGGCCATGTTGAGCGCGTCCACATGCACGTTCACCCGCGGGTCGTGCGCCGCCACCCTGGCCAGGCCCGGCAGGCTCGGCGCGCCGCTTCCCAGCACCACGTCGAAGTCGATCTCGCCGTTGCGCTGGCGCAGGCGATCGACGACCCGCGAGGTCACTCCGTCCACGTCGGTCATGCCCAGGGCGATCAGGATGCGCCGAACCGGACCGCCCCGGCGGTCGATGGCCTGTTCCCGCAGGGCAGCGAACTCCGGCCGCACCGGCGCATATTGCGGCCCGAGCAGCAGCCGCGCCCCGTCGATCCATTCGGCATAATCGGTCTCTGTGCGGGCAGGGCCGGGGTCCAGCACCAGCGCCCCGCCCAGCGGGCGGTTGGCCAGGTCGTCGATGACCATGGCCGGGCGGCCGGCGGCGATGGCGTCATGCTCGGCCCGCGACAGGCCGTAGTGGTCGAATACTACGGCGTCGAATTGCATCCCGACCGCGCCGCGGACGATGGCGGCGGGCTCCAGCGAGACGGCCTCCTCGCGGCCCATCTCCGGGCCGAAGGCGTCGAGGATCGCGGCGACGGGCGGGGCCGCCAGGAACACGCAGTCGGCGCCGTGCTGGGCCAGGGCTCGCGCCAGGGTCAGGGACCGCATGACGTGGCCGCCGCCCACCGTCGGGCCGCCATTGGCGATGAACAGGATCCGAGGACGCAGAATCATCTCGATCCCATGGGACCCCGAAAGCGTCGGGTTGAAAAGCTAAGCCGCTCAACCTCTTTGGCGGATATCGTAGCGGCGCAGGATCTCGCTCGCGGCGCGATCGGTTTCCGCCAGGGGCTCGTAGCTCCAGTCCTGGAGCACGCCCTCGAAACGCCGCGCCGCCCCCAGGCGCTGGAGGTCGTCGTGGAACAGCCTCAGCTTGCGGCTCTCGCCCTCCATCGCCAGCACGAGCACCGGCTTGCCGGTCGAGGCCGCGTCGGTGGCGAGGTTGGTGGAGTCCTCGGTCGCCAGGATGTAGTCCGCCGCCGCCAGGTAGGCGAAGTAGGGATTGTCGCCCTGGCCGTTCCAGACCTGGCCGGGCAGGGTCTTCAGCCGCGCGGCCATCACCGCTTCGGCCTCGGGCGGCGTGCGGCGGGTGAAGCTCACCATCACCGATCCGCCGGCCGCCCGGACCGCCGTCTCGATTTCCCGGGCCATGGCCTCGGCGCGTTCGGTCGAAAGGTCGTGGGCCTTGGACTTGCCGCCGATGATCACCGCCACCCGCGGGTGGGGCAGGGGCTCCAGCTCGGCGGAAAAGCGTTCCAACTCGGCGGCGAGGCGCTCTGGCGTGACGCGGCCTGGCGATCCGGTGATCGGAAAGACGTTCTCGCCCTCCAGCCGGTCGTGGCGGGGCGGGATCACCAGGTCGAAGCGCCGCGCCGGGATGCGCGGGTCCTGGGTCTGGACGACGAAGGTCCTGCCCCGCGACCAGGCCTTCACGCGGATCGAGAGCGGCAGGGTGGCGCGGCCGGTGGCGATCCAGATGTCCGGCCAGGGCGGGGCGATCTCGCCGCCGGATTTCAGCAGCAGCCGAGGAAACGGCATCAGCCGCCAGGGCAGCCGGCCGAGCTCGCCCTTCCAGGCGACATGCTTGATCTCGACGCTCGCCGGGCGCTGGCGTGCGACCGCCTGCGCCAGGCCGAGCGCCTGGGCTTCTATGCCGGCACGCCCGTCAGAGACCGCCCAGATGGTGAGCGGCGTTCCGACGGGCGATGCTGATTTTGGCAAGTCGAGGCTCTAGAGCACGATGCGATCAGACGGAATCGTCTGATCGTTGAATCGTGCTCTAAATCCAAAGGTTTGAGCGCGTTCTAACCGCAAAACCGGTTTCCACTTTTGCGGAACGCGCTCTAAAGCCACTCGACCTTGAGGATCTCGTAGGCCTTGCCGCCGCCGGGGGTGTTCACCTCGACGACGTCGCCGGTCTCCTTGCCGATCATGGCGCGGGCCAGCGGCGAGACGATCGAGATCTTGCCCTGCTTCACGTCGGCTTCGTGTTCGCCGACGATCTGGTAGCGGGCCTCTTCCTCGGTGTCTTCGTCCACGACCGAGACGGTCGCGCCGAATTTCACCTGGGTGCCGGAAAGCTTGGATACGTCGATGACCTGGGCGCGAGCCATCTTGTCTTCGATCTCGGCGATCTGGCCTTCGATCCAGCCCTGCCGCTCCTTGGCGGCGTGGTATTCCGCATTCTCAGAAAGGTCGCCATGCGAGCGTGCTTCGGCGATCGCTGCGATCACGGCGGGCCGCTCGGCAGTCTTCAAACGCTTCAGTTCGTCGTCGAGAGCCTGCCAGCCCTCGGCGGTCATCGGGACTTTTTCCATCGGTGGTGAGGACTCGGGTTCGCCCTTTTGGGAGGTGTTTTGCCGGCCGCGGGCGCAGGCGTCCGGGGGGATAGAGACTAGATGCGCGGGCGCGAAAACTCAAGGGGCCGACCCGAGCCGGTCCCCGTAACCCTCCGAAAGCGATCGCTCCGCCCTGCAGGGCGCTGAGTTTCAGGCGCTTTCCGAAATGATCGCGCCTTCCAGTTCAGCGTCGTCCGGAGCCTCATAGACCCCCTCGATGAATTCGAACATTTCCGGCCCGGCCGCCAGGGCGAAATTCTCGCCGCGGACCTCGGTGCGCTCCTGTACGCGCGCGCGCCGGACCGCTTCCGGCGCGGTCACGAAGTGGAACTGCAGCGGCAGCTCCACCGCCTGGGCGATCTCGGCGACCCGCGCGCGGTCGCTCCGCCGCAGCAGCCCCAGGTCCAGGACCACCGAGGTGCCCGCCGCGATCACGCCCGCGGCGGTCGACCAGATCTGCGCCTCGCAACGCTCGACCCGTTCCATCAGCCACTCGAACTCGATCGGGTCGGGCATGTCGGGGGCGAACAACCGCGCCATCCAGTCGTCGATGGCGAAGTGGACCGCCGGCGTTCGGCGGGCCAGTTCCTTGGCGTAGGTGGACTTGCCGGCTCCGGCCGGACCATAGACGACGTGAAGTGTGGCGCTCATGCGCAGCGGGTTACTTCACTGAAAAGCCGCCGTCGATGACCAACTCGGCGCCCGTGACATATCGGCTCTCGTCGGAGGCCAGCCAGAGCACCCCGTTGGCGATGTCCTCGGGGTAGCCCTTGACCCCCAGCGGCACCCCGTCGGCGGTCATGGCGTCGAGGACCGGGCCCCGCGGCGGGCGGGCGTTGTCGCCGGGTTCGCCGGTGCCGACGATGGTGTCCCAGATCGGAGTCTCGATGATGCCGGGGTGGACCGAGTTCACCCGGATGCCGTCCTTGGCCGCCGCGCACTCCAGCGCCACGGACTTGGTGAACAGACGCACCGCGCCCTTGGTGGCGCAATAGCCCGCCAGGATCGCCGCGCCCTTCAGGCCCGCCACCGACGACATGTTGATGATCGAGCCCCCGCCGCTTTGGCGCATCAGCGGGATCGAGTGCTTGGACCCCAGGAACACCCCGTCCAGGTTGACCGCCGTCTGCCGTTGGAAGTCTGTCAGGCTCATCTCCAGCACCGAGCCGCTCAGGCCGATGCCGGCGTTGTTCACCAGGATGTCCAGCCGGCCGTGCTTCGCCTTCACCGCCGCGACCGTGTCGATCCAGGCCTGTTCGGAGGTGACGTCGTGGTGGAGGTAGGAGGCCTTGCCGCCCGCGCCCTCGATGCCGGCGACCAGCGCCGCGCCCTTGTCGTCCTGCAGGTCGGTGACGACGACGTGCGCCCCTTCCTGGGCCAGGCGCTCGGCGCATCCGCGGCCGATGCCGCTCGATCCGCCCGTCACCAGCGCCACCTTGCCCTCGACACGGCCCGCCATGCGGAAGTCCTCCCGTTTATGATCGTTGTTCAGTCACCAACGCGTAGCCCAGGTTCAGGCGGAGGACCAGCCTGACCCCAGCGTAAGCCGGCGATGTTCGGGAGGAACGAAAGCAGCACGGCCCGGCCGCCCCTCGGGGGGCGCTTCAGGACCTGTTCGCGACGATGGAGCCCGGCGGCCTCAGACCTCCTGGGGCCGCCGGACCCGGATCTTTCGTTGGTTGTCTACCAGGTCACCCTGCCGTTCGCCGTGAGGAGACCGATGAGCATGGCAGCGCCGAGAGCGATAATCAGAGCCACGACAATAAGGTCGGTATACCCCTCGAAGCGCTCCAGCAGGTGCTTGTTCTTGTGATGGTGGACCTCACCCTCGTGGTGTCCGGTTTGCATGGCGTCTTCCTTCGCACACTGTTTCAGAGGACACGTCCTCCGCCACACCGCGACAGGCGCCCGAATGGGCAGACCGGCTGGTCATCAGGGGCCGCCGGAAGCTCGCCCACTTGCGCCCGCAAAAGCGTGGCGACGCTTTGAGGTTGCGCTTCCGCCGAACGGCGGTCAATCGGGAATTTCTGGCTAAGTCCTTCACAAACAGGAGTTTGCGAGGCGCTCGCATGACCGAGCTTTCCCGTCAGGGTGGAAACTGGCCACCCTTTGACAAGATTAGGTGGAGCTAAGCTTCACCATTGCCTAAAACGGCCGGGATCACGTTTTGTTCCAAGGCCTTCGCGAGTCGTCATCGCTCGCCGCGACGGCCGATGGGCGACGCTCGAGCCGCCCACCGGCCGAGCCGTCTCAGGCGTAGCTCTGCAGCGGGCGCACATCGAGGGTGTCCTCGACGGTCGCCACGATGGCCTGGGCCGCGGCCAGGGCGCCGGCCGCGGTCGTGAAGTAGGGGGTCTTCATCATCAGGGCCGTGCGGCGGATCTCGAAGGAGTCGGCCAGGGACTGCTTGCCCTCGGTGGTGTTGAAGACGAGCTGCACTTCGCCGTTCTTCATGGCGTCGACGATGTGCGGACGCCCCTCCAGCACCTTCTTGATCGGCGACACCTCCAGGCCCTGTTCGGACAGGTAGGAGGCGGTGCCGGCGGTGGCCAGCACCTTGAAGCCCTGGCCCAGCAGCAGCTTCACCGGCTCCAGGATCCACGGCTTGTCGCTGTCCTTGACCGAGACGAAGACGCTGCCGCCCTTGGGCAGCTTCACGCCGCCGCCGAGCTGGCTCTTGGCGAAGGCGCGGGCGAAGGCCGCGCCGTTGGTCTCGCCGGGCCGGATCCAGTCCAGGCCCATCACCTCGCCGGTGGAGCGCATTTCCGGGCCCAGCACCGTATCGACCCCGGCGAAGCGGGCGAACGGGAAGACCGCCTCCTTCACCGCGATGTGGTCATAGGGCTTTTCCACCAGGTTGAAGCTCGCCAGCTTCTCGCCGGCCATCAGCTTGGCGGCGATGGAGGCCAGCGGCTGGCCGATGGTCTTGGCGACGAACGGCACGGTCCGGCTGGCGCGCGGGTTCACTTCCAGCACATAGATGCGCGGGTTGTCGGAGTGCGGCTCCTCGATGGCGAACTGCACGTTCATCAGGCCGCGGACTTCCAGCGCCCGGGCCATGGCCTCGGTCTGGCGCTTCAGCTCGGCGATGGTCTCGGCCTTCAGCGAGAACGGCGGCAGCGAGCATGCGCTGTCGCCCGAGTGCACGCCGGCCTCCTCGATGTGCTCCATCACCCCGGCCACGAACACCTGACCGGCGTCGTCGCACAGGGCGTCGACGTCCACCTCGGTGGCGCGGCTCAGGTACTGGTCGATCAGCACCGGGCTGTCGCCCGACACCTGCACGGCGGTGTTCACGTAGCGCTCGAGTTGCTCGTCGTCGCGGATGATCTCCATCGCCCGGCCGCCCAGCACGTAGGAAGGGCGGATCACGATCGGATAGCCGACGGCGTGCGCGCCGGCGAAGGCCTCTTCCCGCGAACGGGCGATGGCGTTCACCGGCTGGGCGATCTTCAGCTTGTGCAGCAGTTGCTGGAAGCGCTCGCGGTCCTCGGCCAGGTCGATGGCGTCCGGGCTGGTGCCCAGGATCGGGATGCCGGCGTCTTCCAGCGGCTTGGCCAGCTTCAGCGGCGTCTGGCCGCCGAACTGCACGATCACGCCCAGCAACTCGCCGCGCGCCTGCTCGACCGCGATCAGTTCCAGCACGTCCTCGGCCGTCAGCGGCTCGAAATAGAGGCGGTCGGAGGTGTCGTAGTCGGTGGAGACCGTCTCCGGGTTGCAGTTGACCATGATCGACTCCACCCCGATGTCGTCCAGGGCGAAGGCGGCGTGGCAGCAGCAGTAGTCGAACTCGATGCCCTGGCCGATCCGGTTCGGACCGCCGCCCAGGATGATCGCCTTCTTGCGGTCGCTGGGCTCGCTCTCGCACTCGGGGATTTGGCCCAGCGAGCCGGTCTCGTAGGTCGAGTACATGTAGGGCGTGGCCGCCCGGAACTCGCCGGCGCAGCTATCGATGCGCTTGAACACCGGCCGCACGCCGTGGGCGCGGCGCTGCTCGCGGGCCTCGGCCTCGGTGGTGTGGGTCAGCTTGGCCAGGCGGGCGTCCGAGAAACCCTGGGCCTTGATGGCGCGGAACTCGGCCGCCGTCCGCGGCAGGCCCTTGCGGCGCAGGCTTTCCTCGGTCGCGACGATGGTTTCGATCTGGCGCAGGAACCAGGGCTCGTAGCGGCAGGCGGCCGCGACCGCCTCCACCGACAGGCCATGGCGGAAGGCCTGGGCGATCACCCGCAGCCGGTCGGGGGTCGGCTGGCCCAGCGCCCGGATCACCGCCGCGTCGCCGGTTTCCGGATCGTGTGCGCCTTCGATCTCGATCTCGTCCAGGCCGGTCAGGCCGGTCTCCAGGCCGCGCAGCGCCTTCTGCAGGCTCTCGGAGAAGGTGCGGCCGATGGCCATGACCTCGCCCACCGACTTCATGGCGGTGGTCAGGTAGGGTTCAGAGCCCGGATACTTCTCGAAGGCGAAGCGCGGGATCTTGGTGACCACGTAGTCGATGCTGGGCTCGAACGAGGCCGGCGTCGCGCCGGTGATGTCGTTCATCAGCTCGTCGAGCGTGTAACCGACGGCCAGGCGCGCGGCGACCTTGGCGATAGGGAAGCCGGTGGCCTTCGAGGCCAGGGCCGAGGACCGCGACACCCGCGGGTTCATCTCGATGACCACCATGCGCCCGTCGGCCGGGTTCACCGCGAACTGCACGTTGGAGCCGCCGGTCTCCACCCCGATCTCGCGCAGCACGGCGATCGAGGCCGCGCGCATGCGCTGGTATTCCTTGTCCGTCAGGGTCAGGGCAGGGGCCACGGTGATCGAGTCGCCGGTGTGCACGCCCATCGGGTCCACGTTCTCGATGGAGCAGACGATGATGCAGTTGTCCGCCTTGTCGCGGACGACCTCCATCTCATACTCCTTCCAGCCCAGGACGCTTTCCTCGATCAGCACCTCGGTGGTCGGCGAGAGGTCGAGGCCGCGCTCGACGATCTCTTTGAACTCTTCGACATTATAGGCGATGCCGCCGCCGGTGCCGGCGAGGGTGAAGGACGGGCGGATGATCGCCGGCAGGCCGACGAATTCCAGGCCCTCCATGGCCTCGTCCATCGAGTGCGCCGCCTGCGAACGCGGGCTCTCCAGGCCCAGCTTGTCCATGGCGTCGCGGAATTTCTGGCGGTCCTCGGCCTTGTCGATGACGTCGGCCTTCGCGCCGATCATCTCGACCCCGTACTTGGCCAGCACGCCGGCGCTTTCCAGCGCCAGGGCCGTGTTCAGCGCGGTCTGGCCGCCCATGGTCGGCAGCAGGGCGTCAGGGCGTTCCTTGGCGATGATCTTCTCGACCATCTCCGGGGTGATCGGCTCGATATAGGTCGCGTCCGCCACGTCCGGATCGGTCATGATCGTGGCCGGGTTCGAGTTGACCAGCACGATCCGGTAGCCCTCGGCGCGCAGCGCCTTGCAGGCCTGGACGCCCGAATAGTCGAACTCGCAGGCTTGTCCGATGACGATCGGGCCGGCGCCGATGATGAGGATCGAGGAAATGTCTGTGCGTTTCGGCATGTCCACTCGCGCGCATGGGCGGTCGCACCTTCAGGCGCGCCCGGTCCCGATCAAACTGCAGGTTAAGCGCGCCGTTTAGAGCCGGAGTCGTCAAGGTGCAAGCGCAATGCTCCCCTACGTCCCGCCGCGTTGTCGCGCCCTGTCTTCCAGATACGAAAACGGGCCGGCGTTTCCGCCGGCCCGCAGCCGTTTCGATGCATGGACCTGGTGGGGTCCGTTGCGGAACTGCTTAGACCTGCAGGCTGCCGGCGGCCATCTTGCCGCTGCGGCGGTCCTGCTCGAGTTCGTAGGTGATCTTCTGGCCTTCGTTCAGGCTGCGAAGTCCGGCGCGTTCAACGGCCGAGATGTGGACAAAGACGTCGGCGCCGCCATCGTCCGGTTGGATGAAGCCATAGCCCTTGGTTCCGTTGAACCATTTAACAGTGCCGGTAGCCATAGAAGTGTCGTCCTTGGGTAAGTCGTTCCGCAACCCAAGTCTTTTGAGCCGCGCATCAAAGTTCGGGAGGGTCGGGGAGCAGGTTCGGTGCGCCGGGATATGGAGCGTCGAAATTCAGCCGAACCGTACGAGTTTGACGGTTCACGGTAACTCGGTTCAGAAGCCTCCGCAAGGCGGTGTGGGATGACTTCTCCCTCCCAGATCCTCCCCCGTTGGGGGAGGTGGCTCGCCGCAGGCGAGACGGAGTGGGCCGCCGGTGGATCGGCGCGTTAGCGACGAGACGGGTGGGTCTTGCTGACTCCGCAGCCCCACCCTGGCCGCTTTCGCGGCCTGTCCCTCCCCATGAGGGGGACGGAGAAGTCACCCAGATCCTCCCCCGAGAGAGTTCTCCCTCCGCGCGAATATGGGCCAAACGGCGCCCTCTCACCGCGCCGCCTCGCTCTAGGAACTCTAGTAAAACCAGAGCCTTGCCCCGACATCCCACTGCACCCACGCAAGTTGCGTGACGAAAATGACACATTTGGTTCGCCTTGAACGCGAGCCGGGAACTAGCTGCGCCTTCCGCGATTACAGCTCGGCATGGGGCTTATCGAACGTCGTTCGCGGAGCCCGACCGGATCACAGAGGGTGGGGTTTCCTCATGAAAGTCTCCAAGGCCAAGCTCCTGGCCACCACGTTGCTCGGCGGCGCGCTCGCGCTTGGCGCGGCCTCCTGCGCTTACGCCCAGGAGGAGGGGAGCACCGTCTCCGAACTGGTGGTGACCGGCTCGCGCATCCCGCGTCCGAACCTCGACCAGCCGACGCCGGTCTCGACCGTCTCGCAGCAGCTCATTCAGAACTCGGGGACGTCCAACCTGGGCGATGTCATCGCCCAGCTTCCGGCGCTGAGCTTTTCGGGCACGGTGCGCGGCAACGGCAACAGCTTCGGCGACGCCGGCGGCCTCAACTTCCCCGACCTGCGCGACCTGGGGACCTCGCGCACCCTGACCCTCGTGGACGGCAAGCGCCACGTGGCGGGCGACGCCGGCGACTCCGCGGTGGACCTCAACTCGATCCCCACCGCCCTGGTCGATCGGGTGGAGGTGATCACCGGCGGCGCCTCGGCCATCTACGGCTCCGACGCTGTGTCCGGCGTGGTCAACATCATCACCAAGAAGGACTTCGAAGGCGTCGAGGCCCAGGTCGAGCGCGGGCAGCCGTGGGAGGGCAAGTTCGGCCGCAACACCTCGGCCTATCTCACCGTCGGCCACAACTTCGACAACGACCGTGCGAACTTCACCTTCACGGGCTTCTGGGACCAGACCCGCGGCGTGAAGGCCACCGACATCCGCTCGCTCAACAACTACGGGACGATCGTCAATTCCGACCCGTTCGACGGCGCCCCCGACCGCCTGCTCGTGCCGTTCGTGCTCTCCGACACGATCGACGAGAACGGCGTCATCCTCGACCTGAACACCGCCACCGGGGCGCTCTCGCCCCTGGCCGGCTTCACCGTCAACGGGACGCCGGTGACCCAGCCGCCGCGGATCGGCGTCAACTCCTCGGCCTTCGGCTCCTTCGCCGGTCCCTGCGACACCTGTTTCGCGCTGGAAGACTGGCTGCTGCTGTCCCCGCCCACCAACCGCCGGGGTCTGGCGACCACCTTCCGCTATGCGATCACCCCGAACGTCAACTTCACCTTCGACGGCAAGTTCGTTCAGACCAAGGTCGCCGATTTCGTCCAGCCCTCGTTCTCCTTCGGCGACTACGTGCTGGAGCCGGACAGCGCCTTCATCACGCCGCAGATCCAGGCGCGGCTGGACACGCTCAGCCCGGACTCCCTGCCGCTGATCGCCCGCTTCAACGGCGACATGGGCGCGCGGACCAACAACATCACCCGTGAGACCTGGCGGTTCGTCACCGGTTTCGACGGCAAGTTCGAGACCGACTTCGCCGACCTGACCTGGGAGCTCAGCTACAACCGCGGCCAGACCCGCAACACCATCGTCTCGCGCAACAGCATGATCCCGGGCAACTACGCCGCGGCGATCGACTCCGTGGTCGATCCGAACTCCGGCCAGGTCCGCTGCCGGGTGGACGTGCCGGAGGCGCAGTATGAGGGCTGGACGGCGCCCGAAAACATGACCCCGGAAGCCTGCGTGCCCTACAATCCGTTCGGCCAGCAGAACAGCCTGGCGGCCCTGGAATACGTCCGCCACGAAGCCTTCCGCCAGCACCAGATCGACCAGGAGGTGGTCACCGCCACCTTCGGCTTCGACACCTCGAAGTTCCTCAATCTCGACGGCGGCGCCGTCGGCTTCGCCGGCGGCTTCGAGTACCGCAAGGAAGACAGCAAGAACATCAACGACCCCTTCATCAAGGCCGGGTTCTCCGACACCGCGCCCCAGCCCGACGCCTCGGGCGGCTTCGACGTCAAGGAGGTCTTCGCCGAGACGCGGGTGCCGCTGCTCGCCAAACGTCCCTGGATCGACGAACTCACCCTGGATGCGGCCATCCGCTACGCCGACTATTCCACCGTCGGCAGCGCCACCGCCTGGAAGGTCGGCGGCGTCTATGCGCCGTTCCGCGACGTGAAGTTCCGCGGCACCTATTCGGAGGCCGTTCGCGCGCCGAACATCACCGAGGCCTTCTTGCCGGCCACCTCGTCGTTCTTCGATGTCGAGGACCCCTGCGACGCCGCCGATGTCGGCCGAGACCCCGATCGTCCGGGCAACTGCGCGGCCCTCGGCCTGCCGCCAGATTTCGTCGCCATCGACAACCAGAGCATCCAGGGCACGGCTTCAGGCAACGAGAACCTGGATCCGGAAAAGGCCAAGAGCTGGACCGTCGGGCTCGTGCTCCAGCCCCGCTGGACGCCCAACTTCTCGATCACGCTCGACTACTACAATATCAAGATCACCGACGCGATTACCTTCATCGACCCGCAGGACATCGTGAACAACTGCGTCGACGCCAGCGGCGGGCCGGACGAGTCCTTCTGCAGCCTGTTCACCCGCGACGAGAACAACCAGATCGACTTCGTGGAATCGACCTACCTCAACGCTTCCAAGCTCGAGACCAGCGGCTGGGACCTGACGGTCTCCTACCAACGCGGTATCGACGACATCACCGCCCGCATGGGCGCCCTGCGCGCCCTGGACGGCAATTTCACCGTCGCGATCACCGCCAACCACCTCGACAAGCTGCGGCTCTTCGCCTTCCAGGACCGGCCGGACGAGGTGCAGATCAACGAGCTGACCCTGGGCAACCCCGAGTGGAAGCTGCTGTCGAACATCAGCTACGACCAGGGCCCGGTGCGGGTCGCCTGGAAGACCAGGTTCGTCAGCCGCTCGGTCCGCTACAACCGCGATCCCCAACGTGACGGTGCGGAGTCGATCTCGCCCTCGCAGATCGAGCCGGTCTGGTACCACGACGTCATCGTGCGCTGGAAACTGCCCGGCCGCTTCGATGGCTTCGAGGTCTATGGCGGAATCAACAACCTCTTCGACGAAGAGCCGCCGCTGGGCGTCGTCCAGGGCGCAGGCGACGACGGCATCTACGACCTGGTCGGCCGCTACGCCTTCGCCGGGCTGAAGGCCCGGTTCTGAGCCGCCGATCTGGCGTCCCGGCGGCGAAGCAGCCTATCCTGCCGCCGGGTCAGAGGGCTGGGAATGATGCGTTATCGAGGGGCTGCGGCCATGGCCGCAGCGGCGTGCGTGCTTGCCGGCTCCGCTTCGGCGGCGGGGCTTCCGGGCGGCGGCATGACCGCCAGGGAGCTCCAGGCCTGGCTGACGGAAAGCGGCTACGAGGCCGAGCTCGATCGGGGGGAGGATGGCGATCCCTACCTCAAAGCCGTCGCCGACGGCGTGAACTTCGAGGTCCACCTCTACGACTGCAAGGGAGAGCGCTGCGCCTCGATGCAGCTCACCGCCGGCTTCGACGTCGACGGCAAGATCGGTGTCGACCGGGCCAACGGCTGGAACACCGAGAACCGCTATCTCGACTGCTACGTCGACGACGAGGGCGATCCCTGGTTCACCTACGACATCAACCTCAGCCCCGGCGGCACCCGCGAGGCGCTGGACGACAACTTCGCCATCTGGCTGAGCTTCGTGCCGGACATGAAGGCCATGGCCGGCTGGTGACGCAGCCCTACTTGCGGGCCGCGTCCATGTTCTGGGCGAAGCGCTCGAACAGGTAGAGCGAATCGGTCGGGCCGGGCGAGGCCTCCGGGTGGTGCTGCACCGAGAACACCGGCCGGTCCTTCAGGGCGATGCCGGCGTTGGTGCCGTCGAACAGCGAGACGTGCGTCTCCACCACCGGCTCGGGCAGGCTGTCGCGGTCCACCGTGAAACCGTGGTTCATCGAGACGATCTCCACCTTGCCGGTGGTCACGTCCTTGACCGGATGGTTCGCGCCGTGGTGGCCCTGGTCCATCTTCACGGTCTTGGCGCCCAGCGCCAGGGCCATCATCTGGTGGCCCAGGCAGATGCCGAACACCGGCGTGCCGGACTCCACCAGCTTGCGGATTTCCGGCACCGCGTACTCGCCGGTCGCGGCCGGGTCGCCGGGCCCGTTCGACAGCAGCACGCCGTCCGGCTTGCGGGCCAGCACTTCCTCGGCGGTGGTCTTGGCCGGCACCACGGTCACCCGCGCGCCGATCGAGGTCAGGGCCCGCAGGATGTTGCGCTTGACGCCGTAGTCCATGACCACGACCTCGTACTTCGGCTCGGCCGCCGGCTTGGCGTAGCCTTCCGGCCAGCTCCAAAGGCCCTCGTCATAGACGAACGGCTGCAGGCACGAGGCGTCCTTGGCCAGGTCCATGCCCTCCAGCCCGGCCCAGGCCTTGGCCTTCTCGCGCAGGGCGTCGAGGTCGAACCTGCCATCCGGCGCGTGGGCGATGACGCCGTGCGGCATGCCGTTCTCGCGGATCGAGCGGGTGAGGGCGCGGGTGTCCACCCCGGCCAGGCCGATCACGCCGCGGCGCTTCATCCAGGTGTCCAGGTCGCCGTCGGCCCGCCAGTTGGCCGGCGCGGTAGGCACGTCGCGGAAGATCGCGCCGCGCGCCGCGGTTTCGGCCGAACCCGACATCTGCTCGATGTCCTCAACGTTCACCCCGACATTGCCCATGTGCGGGAAGGTGAAGGCCACGATCTGCGACATGTAGGACGGGTCTGTCAGGATCTCCTGATACCCGGTCATGGCGGTGTTGAAGCACACCTCGCCGACCGCATCGCCGACCGCGCCGACGCCGATTCCCTGCAGGACCGCGCCGTTCGCCAGGACCAGCACGCCAGTGACACCAGGAAGCAGTTCAACGGTCATCGGCGTCTCCATCTTCAGGTCGCATGCTCGCAAAAAGACGGGCCAGGGTGAACCCCGCCCGTTCTCAACGTGTCCGCTTGTTCGGCAAACCGGCGCGTACCTAATGACTAGAGCCCCCCGGGTCAATGCGCGCGGCTCGGGGACATCGACGCAGGCCCGCCCGATGCGCTAGATGCGGCCGCCCCGAACCCTCGAAAAGAAGCCCAAGTCCGACGCGAATGAACATCACGACCGTAGGCCTCGATGCCGACGACACGCTTTGGCATAACGAGACGATTTTCCGCCTGACGCATGACCGGTTCGCCGAACTCCTGTCCGACGTCGCCGACAAGGCGGCGCTGGAGGAGCGCCTGGCCGCGGTGGAGAAGCGCAACCTCCGACTCTACGGCTACGGCGTGAAGGGCTTCACCCTCTCGATGATCGAGACCGCGATGGAGATGACCGGCGGCGAACCCCCCGGCCACGTGATTCGCGAAATCCTCGCCGTCGGCCGCGAGATGCTGACCGAGCCGGTCGAGCCGCTGCCCGGCGTCGACGACACCCTGGCCGAACTCTCCCGCCGCTATCGCCTGATCCTGATCACCAAGGGCGACCTGCTGCACCAGGAGCAGAAGCTGGCGGCCTCGGGCCTGGGCGACCTCTTTGCGGCGGTGGAGATCGTCAGCGAGAAGGACGCCTCGACCTATTCCCGCGTCTTCGCCCGCCACGGCACAGGCGCGCAGGAGGCGGTGATGTGCGGCAACTCCATGCGCTCGGACATCCTGCCGGCCATCGAGGCCGGAGCCTACGGCGCCCACGTCCCCTATCCCCTGACCTGGGCCCACGAGATGGCCGACGCCCCCGCCGGCCACCCGCGCTTCGTAGAACTTCCCTCCATCCGCGACCTCCCGGCCTGGATCGAGCAGCTAGGCTAGAAAGCCTCATTTCTCGGTTCGGCCAGGTCCCCCTTTCAGGCCATGGCGCAAACCGCCGATGTCACAAAGCTGGCCCCCGAGCCGTCCTATGGGCGAGAACTCGGAGACTTCGCAAAATGCGCATCCTCGCGGCCGTCCTGGCCCTGCTGCTCGGCCTCAACGCCCTGGCCATGCTCTTCGCCTCGTACTGGTGGTACGGCGCCGTGCCCGGCGTCATCGCCACCGGCCCGTTCAATCCGCACTTCGTCCGTGACATCGGCGCGGCCTATCTGGTCACCGCCGTCGGCCTGGCCTGGTTCGCCGCACGGCCGGTCCAGGGCTGGCCGGCCCTGGTGGTGGGGGCGCTCTTCCTGACCCTGCACGCCATCGTCCACATCTACGACGCGGCGTGTTCGGCCAGCCCGGTTCCCTTCGTGCTGCGCGACCTTCCGGGCGTCTATCTGCCAGCGATCCTGGCGCTGGCCATCGCGGTCTTCCGTCGTCCCGCCTGAGGCGTCCCGGCCCAGCTTGCAGCGCCGACCCATCCAAGTTGAACTACGCCAGGAGAAGCCCATGGCCGCCGACATCGAAGCCTTCGAAGCCCAGCGCCCGCGCCTGCTGCGCCTGGCCTACCGCATGCTCGGCTCGGTCGCCGAGGCCGAGGACGTGGTGCAGGACACCTGGCTGCGCTGGACGAAGACCGAGGAAGACATTCGCGATCCCGCCGGCTGGCTGGTGCGCACCGCCAGCCGCCTCTGCATCGACCGCCTGCGCTCGGCCAAGGTTCAGCGCGAAGCCTATCGCGGCCCCTGGCTGCCCGAACCCCTGATCGAGGAGCTCACCGTCGATCCCGTCGAGCGCGCCGAGGACGTCTCGGTGGCCTTCCTCCTGGCCCTGGAGCGCCTCTCGCCCCTGGAGCGGGCCGTCTTCCTGCTGCACGACGTGTTCGACGAGGACTACGACGCCATCGCCGAAACCCTCGGTCGCACCGAGCCCGCCGTCCGCCAGCTCGCCGCGCGCGCCCGGGCCCACGTGAAGGACAACCGCCCCCGCTTCACGGTCAGCCAGGAGGAGGCCGCCAAGCTCGCCGCCGCCTTCATGGCCGCGGCGGGGCAGGGGGACATGAAGGCGCTATCGGCGGTCCTGGCCGAAGACGCCGTCCTCGTCTCCGACGGCGGCGGCAAGCGCAAGGCCGCGCTTCGGCCGCTGGTCGGCCGCGAGGACGTCCTCGACCTCCTGTCGCGCCTGGCCTGGCGCAGCGGCACGGACTACGTCTGGCCGCTCAACCTCCGCGCGGTGCGGATCAACGGCTATCCGGGCGTGATCCTCGAACAGGAGGACGGCCTGATGACCATCGCCTTCCAACCCGGCGAAGACGGCAAACTCGCCGCCGTCTACCTGGTCCGCAACCCCGACAAGCTGGCCCACCTGGCCTGACGGCCAAGCCGGATCCCCCGCCGGGGGAGGCGCCCGCCGAAGGCGAAACGGAAGGGGCGCCTTCAGGCGGCCAGCGCTAAGCCCCCTTCCGCTTCGGCATCACGTGCATCACCGCCACGATCACCGACCCGATCACGAAGCCCACCGCCGCCGAGCCGACCGCGAACGCCATCCACCCCGTCGCCGCGCCGATCCTCGGCACGCCAGACGCCCAGTGTGACAGGCCCTCGACCCATACCGGGATCGGCGTCAGGTGGAACTGCTCCAGGCCGTGCACCAGGATGCCGCCGCCGACCCACAGCATGGCCGCGGTGCCGATCACCGTCAGCCAGGACATGGTCACCGGCATGGCCTTGACCAGCATCCGCCCGATCCCCCGCGCCAGGGCGCTCTTGCGCTGGGCCATGTGCACGCCGATGTCGTCCATCTTCACGATCAGCCCCACGGCCCCGTAGACGGCGATGGTGATCAGCACGCCGACCACGAACAGGGCGCCCGCCTGGATCGGCAGCGGCCGGTCGGACACGCTCGCCAGGGCGATGGCCATGATCTCGGCCGAGAGGATCAGGTCGGTGCGGATCGCGCCGGCCACCTTCTGGTCCTCCAGATCCTTGGCGCTCAAGGCCAGCTCCTCGACCTCGCTCCCCTCATGGTGCGGGGTGAAGGCCTCGATGATCTTCTCCGTCGCCTCGAACGACAGATATGCCCCGCCCATCATCAGGAGCGGCGTCACCAGCCACGGCGCGAAGGCGCTCAGCAGCAGGGCCCCAGGCAACAGGAAGACCAGCTTGTTGCGCAGCGACCCGATGGCGATCTTCAGGACGATCGGCAGCTCGCGGTCGGGGGTGAAGCCCATGGCGTAGCCAGGCGTCACCGCCGTGTCGTCGACGACCACGCCCACCGCCTTCGACCCGGCCTTGCCCGCCGCGCCGGCCACGTCGTCCAGCGAGGCGGCGGCGATCTTCGCGATGCCTGCGACATCGTCCAGCAGCGCGACAAGACCGGAGGGCATGCAGAGAAATCCTTTGTGCGACGGTTCGAACTCGCCTGTCGGTACGGGTTCAGCCCGTGGCCGTAAAGAGCACGGCGCCCAACCGCGCAAGGCGCGCCCGCGCGGCGTGACGCTGCCGAGGAGCGGACGTGCGGCTATTCGGCGCCGGGCTCTCTGCGGACATCGCCATGCCACCGAGCCCTTGCCGCTTCAACTGCCGCAAGAAGCTGTTCCGGATCAACGTTTAAGGCTGAGGGCAGCCCACTTGTCGCCCCGGTCAGTTCTCGGTTGATCTCTGCAAGTCGGGCGTTGGGGGGCGCCGTATCGTTGTAAACGACCGTGCGGTTTCCCTTGTATTGCCAAAGCCTGAAGTCATCGACGGCGTTCCATGGCCGCGAATATGTTCGCCAAACCGAGCTGACGGTAATCCCTTCGGGGCCCAGCTTGACTGTGACGGGGCGCACAAATGAGACGACGATTGCGCCAAGGCAAGCAGAGAAAACAGCGTCGCCAACCAGCCCACTATCTCGATGAAACCAGCCGAGTGTCTTGTCGACTTCCAGAGCTCAGGCTGGGTGATGAATGAGACGCCCAGGACGACGAAGGCGACGCCGATCAGAGCTAAACTCAGCAGCTTGCGGCGATCCTGCCGAAAAACGTCAGGTTCATTGCGAAAGGTCGGCTTCGGGCTGCTCATTCACCTAAAGGAGCGAGAATAGTAGAGGCTTGCAAGCGGACTCTCCTGACTTCTCATAAGCGCCGCGTGAGCGTCCCGAGCGCCGGAACCGTTCGGTCGCTTTGAGCGGAAATCTGGCCAGTCTCGAGTTGCGCGCAGGGCGACATCGGCGGTCGCAGGCGCCGTGCTTGTCCCGAACAAACAGGGAACTTACATAACGATCCACAGCCTGGCTGAAGCCAATCCCCATCCACATGCGATGTGGGACTATCGCCTGATGATGGAGAAACTAGCGAATCGGGCTTTGGCGGCGCGCTTTCCATAGGTCGTTCGAAATGGTCGTGCGAGTCGACGATCGATTCCTTGAGGAGATCAAATCCCGTCTCCGTCCGTCGGATCTGATCGGGCGGACCGTGAAGCTGCGCCGGCAGGGGCGGGAATATGTCGGCCTCTCGCCGTTCAACAAGGAAAAGACCCCCTCGTTCTACGTGAACGATGAGAAGGGCCAGTTCTTCGACTTCTCCTCCGGCAAGAACGGCGACCTGATCACCTTCCTGCAGGAAACCGAGCGCCTGTCCTTCATGGAGGCGGTGGAGCGCCTGGCCGCCGAGGCCGGGCTGCAGATGCCGACCCCCGATCCGCGCTCGGCCGAGCAGGAGCGCCAGCGCCAGGGCCTCTCCGACTGGATGGAGGCCGCCGCCCAGTGGTTCGAGGCCGCCCTGCGCCGCCCGGAAGGGAAGGAGGCTCGCGCCTATCTGGAGCGCCGCGGCCTGCCGGAGTCCGAGTGGCCACGCTTTCGCCTGGGCTTTTCGCCGGCCGGCCGCACGGCCCTGAAGGACTACCTGATCACCAAGGGCGCCAAGCCGGGCGAGCTGGTCGAGGCGGGCCTGCTGATCGCGCCGGAGGAGGGCGGGGCGCCCTATGACCGCTTCCGCGACCGGATCATCTTCCCGATCGCCGACCACCGCGGCCGCATTCTTTCCTTCGGTGGCCGGGCCATGGACCCGCAGGCCCGCGCCAAGTACCTCAACGGTCCGGAAAGCCCGCTCTTCCACAAGGGCGCGACCCTCTACGGCGTCGGCGAGGCGCGGAAGATCCTCGGCGCCGCGCCGAGCTCGGAAAGCCCGGCCCTGGTGGTGGTCGAAGGCTATATGGACGCCATCGCCTGCCAGCGCGCCGGCGTCGCCGCCGTCGCCCCGCTGGGCACCGCGCTCACCGAAGACCAGATGGAGATGCTCTGGCGGCTGCATCCGGAGCCGACCCTCTGCTTCGACGGCGACCGGGCCGGCCGTCAGGCCGCCTCGCGCGCCATCGACCGCGCCCTGCCGATGCTCAAGCCGGGCAAGAGCTTCAAGTTCGCCATCGTCGAGGGCGGCAAGGACCCGGACGAGGTGCTGCGCGAGCAGGGGGCGCCCGCCCTCCGCGCCCAGTTGTCGCAGACGACGCCTTTCGTGCAGGCGCTTTTCACCCGCGAGCACGACCTGGAGCCTCTCGACACGCCCGAGCGGCGGGCCGGTTTCAAGTCCCGCCTGCGGGCTGCCGCGGCCTCGATCGCCGACAAGGACCTGCAGCAGGCCTACAAGGAAGCCCTGCTCGAACGCTTCGACGCCACCGGCCCGCAGCCGCGCGCAAGAGGCGAGGGGCAAGCGCGGCCGCAACGGGGAAGTGCAGGCGGATCAAGGTCTTGGCGTGGAGGCGGTCGCGACTGGATCGATCCTGCGCCGACCGAGGCCGGCCGCGCCGCCGCCCGCCGGCTGGCCCAGTCGCTCGATACGACGGCCGCCGCCATGGTCAAGCACGCGCTGGCCGATCCCAGCGTCCTGGACGACCATCTTGAGAGCGCTTTTATCTCAAAAGGCTTTGGCGATCCGATGCTTGTCGATCTGACAGCGGAAATTATCCGCCTGCGATTGGACGCCGATCATCTTGACACCGCCCTTCTCGCGCGCCATCTGGCGTCTTGCGGGTTTAATGCGCTCTTGACAGACATCGACCGGGCCGCTGCGAAATCGGGCGCGCCCATCCTGAAACCGGATGTCTCCCTCGAAGCTGCTAAATCCCAGTGGTCGCAAGCTTTTGCGGGCCTCGCCAGGCTCGCGGCGCTCGACGAGGCTATCGTGTCCGCGAAGGGAAACCTTAGCGGTCGTTCAGATATGGAAGCCCTCGAACGTCTTAAAGGCGAACGTGACGCACTGAAACGCGCGATCAGAACGGGAACGATTTGGGCGGGAGATGGGTCGTAGAGGAGTACGACCGTCCACTCGCTATTGGAGCATCTTCGGTTCACGCCCTTCCGAAGCGGGGCAATGGCCGAAATCCGGAGACCTAGATGAGCACGAACACGGCTGAAGCGGAAACCACGGAGACGACCGGCGGCGATGGCCCGCTGCTCGACCTGACCGACGCCGGCGTAAAGAAGTTCATCAAGCAGGCCAAAGCTCGTGGCTACGTCACGATGGACGAGCTGAACAAGGTCCTGCCCTCGGAAGAGGTTACGTCGGAGGCCATCGAAGACACGCTGGCCATGCTGTCGGAGATGGGCGTCAACGTCGTCGAGGCGGAAGAAGACGCCGACGGCGGTGAAGTGGCCGTCCGGGAAGAGACCGCGGTGGTCGAGACCACCAAGGAACCGGCCTACGACCGCACCGACGACCCGGTGCGGATGTACCTGCGCGAGATGGGCTCGGTCGAGCTCTTGTCCCGCGAAGGCGAAATCGCCATCGCCAAGCGCATCGAGGCCGGCCGCGACACGATGATCCGCGGCCTGTGCGAAAGCGCCCTGACCTTCGAAGCCATCATGGTGTGGCGCGAGGAACTTGGCTCTGGCCGCATCCTGCTGCGTGAAGTCATCGACCTCGAGCAGACCTATGGCGGCGCCAACGCGGCGGCCGCCGAAATCGGCGCGGCCGAGTCCTCCGAGTCCGAAGAAGAGACCGAAGACGGCGAGGCCGTCGCCAAGGCCGAGGGCGCTGACGACGACGACGACTTCGACGACGGGGCCGGTCCGACCATCAGCGCCATGGAAGGCGAGCTGCGCGAAGGGGTCATGGCGACCCTGGACGCCATCGCCGCCGAGTTCGACAGCTTCCGCGCCCTGCAAGAGAAGCTGGTCGGCAAGCGCCTGAAGGGCGAGGACCTCTCGGAGGCCGACCGCAAGGCCTACACCTCCGCCTCGCTGACCATCGTTCAGCACCTCAAGACCCTGAAGCTGAACAACAACCGCATCGAGGCCCTGGTCGAGCAGCTCTACGCGATCAACAAGCGCCTGATGGGCCTTGAAGGCCGCCTGCTGCGTCTGGCCGACAGCTACGGCATTTCGCGCACCGAGTTCCTCAAGGCCTATTTCGGCCAGGAGCTGGCGCCCGACTGGGCCGCCCAGGTGAAGCCGCTCGGCGTCCGCTGGACCAAGTTCGTCGAGAACGACGCCTCTCAGATCGGCGACATCCGCGCCGAGGTCGCCGCCCTGGCGACCGAGACCGGCGTGCCGATCGACGACTATCGCCGGATCGTCCAGACCGTCCAGAAGGGCGAGCGCGAGGCCCGTCAGGCGAAGAAGGAAATGGTCGAGGCCAACCTGCGTCTCGTGATCTCGATCGCCAAGAAGTACACCAACCGCGGCCTGCAGTTCCTGGACCTGATCCAGGAGGGCAACATCGGCCTGATGAAGGCGGTCGATAAGTTCGAATACCGCCGCGGCTACAAGTTCTCTACCTACGCCACCTGGTGGATCCGGCAGGCGATCACCCGCTCGATCGCCGACCAGGCCCGGACCATCCGTATCCCGGTGCACATGATCGAGACGATCAACAAGATCGTCCGCACCAGCCGCCAGATGCTGCACGAGATCGGCCGCGAGCCGACCCCGGAAGAGCTGGCCGAAAAGCTGGCCATGCCGCTGGAGAAGGTGCGCAAGGTCCTGAAGATCGCCAAGGAGCCGATCTCCCTCGAAACCCCGATCGGCGACGAGGAAGACAGCCACCTGGGCGACTTCATCGAGGACAAGAACGCCATCCTTCCGATCGACGCGGCGATCCAGTCGAACCTGCGCGAAACCACCACGCGGGTCCTGGCCTCGCTCACTCCGCGGGAAGAGCGCGTGCTGCGCATGCGCTTCGGCATCGGCATGAACACCGACCACACCCTCGAAGAGGTCGGTCAGCAGTTCAGCGTGACTCGCGAGCGGATCCGCCAGATCGAAGCCAAGGCCCTGCGCAAGCTCAAGCACCCCTCGCGCTCGCGCAAGCTGCGGAGCTTCCTCGACAGCTAAGCTCGTCTATCGTCAGGTTGATGGCCGTTTCGGCAGGAAACCTGACGACGGCGCGGCGCGGCTGCGCAGGTTTCTGGAACTGTCCCGGCGAGGCCGGGCCCTTGCGCGGGCTCGCCTCGCTGGCCGTGAGCGGCAGGTTTCGCCATCGGCGCCTGCCAATGTAAAGCTGCCGATAGCTGAAAATATCAATCCGGACAGGCGCTTAGTGGGGCATTCCCAGCGCGGTCTGGATCAGCACCATCAGGACCTCCACGAGGATCAGGACCACGATGATGACCTCGAGCCGCAGTGAGCGCTCGGTGTCGATCATGTCGCTCATGGCGGTCACCGTCTCGCTGATCAGGTCGACCTTCCGGCCCAGGGTCTCGGCCCGTTCGACCAGTTCGAACTCGTCCTCGAGCCGCGCATAGAGCCGCTCGAGGTCTGGCCGATCCCATAGAATGTCGGGCTTTTCGCGCACCGCCACCCGCGCCGCGACCCGGTGCTGGACCAGCAGGGCCGAGCCGATCATCCGGGCCACGCTGCGCCGTCCGCTGGGGCTCTTGCCGGTCTCGGCCAGCCGTCGGGCCCAGGGCTCGATGGTGTCGAAAACCTCGGCCACCTGGCGCTCGTCGCTGGCCAGGGCCGCGCTCTTTGCGACTGCGTCGGCGGCGACCAGGAGCTTGTCGGCCGAGGGCGTCCCGATGCGGATCGCCCCGCCTTCCGGCCTTCCGGCCGCTTCCTCGCTGGTCGAGAGGAGCAGGGTTTCCTCCTCGCGGACGGCGACCGGATCGCGCACCCGCGGCGCCAGGCTGCGAAGCACCTCGTCCTCGGCCAGGGCCTCAAGCCCGACCATCACCACCACGCCGTAGCGGAAGACGACCACCAGGCCCTCGCCATGCCGGAAGGCGATCGGGGTGGAGGAAATCGCGTCCTCGCGCTCGAGGCCGGCGGTGTCGATCCGCTCGCCCAGCAGCACCGCCCGGGCGGCGATCTGTTCAGGGAGGCGCTGCGGGCGGGCCGACATAACGCCAGTATATCAGCTTCCCTAGCGCCAGGCGTAGTTGAAGCTGACCGAGACCCGTTCCTTGCGCGCGGCGTTGGGGGTCACCTCGTGCCGCAGCCAGCTTTCCCACATGAATATCGTGCCGGGCTGGGGCTGCAGATAGACGAAGTTGCGGACCTCCTCCGGCGCGTCGGCCTCGCGGGGCGGGGCGGCCATCATCATCGCCAGGCGCGGGTCCTCGAGCTTGAGCGCGCTGGCCCCCTTGGGCGTCGCCACATAGACCGTGCCCGAGAGCACGCTGTGCGGGTGGATGTGGCCCGAATGCGAGGCGCCCGGCTTCAGGATATTGACCCACAGGCTGTCGAGCCTCAGTCGCCGGCGGCCGAGGTCCAGGCGCAGCGCCTTGGCGTAGGCGGCCGCGTGCTTGTCGAGCTTGCGCTTGAGGTCCTCGAAGATGCTGGCCCGCATCGGCAGGTCGTCCAGCGAGGCGTAGGAGGTGTAGCCGCCGTAGCCGTGCTCCCTGCACCAGGCCTGGCCGGCCAGGTCCTCGTCGGCCAGCATGCGGCAGGCGTCTTCGAGTTCGGCGTTGAAGTCCTCGAAGTTCTTCTCGCCGGCGAGCGAGGCTTCGTAGACCTGGGTTACGAAAAGAGTGCGGAGGCTCATGAGCCGCCGCTAAACGGCCCGGGCGCGCTTGTCAAAACCTAGGCCAGGATGTCGAGCAGGTCGCCCTGCATGTCCTGCGCGGTGCGGATCACCGAGGCGTTGGCGGAAAAGGCCGTCTTGGCGGTGATCTGCTCGACGATTTCGACGGGCAGGTCAACCTGCTCGCCCTCGACGCCCATGCGCGCCACCCGCGAAGCCGAGGCGTCGAACCGCCGCGCCGCCGCCATCATGCCGTATTGAGCCGTCGCGATCGGGTCCATGGGCCACCTTCCGCAACCAAGATAGGCCAGCCGCGGTTAAGCCTTCGCGCAGCAGCGTAGTGAACGGCCTGTCAACGAAACCTCAGGGAAACTCGGCCCCAAGCTGCGCAAGGAGGCCATTCTATGATCCGTAATTTCCTGATCGCCGCCACGCTTCTGGCGGCTTCCGGCCCGGCGCTGGCCCAGGCGCCGCTCTCGCAGAACCCCCCGACCCAGACCGTCATCTGCCTCGATGTCGGCGGCCAGACCTTGCCCGTCTCCTGCCGGGTGCCGGCCAGCCGCCTCGACAAGCGCGAGGACATCTGCACCTGTCCCCGCGGCATGAGGGTCGACGTCTCGATCTGCCCGCCCGGGGTCAAGCCGCAGGCGGAGACCCGCGCCTTCGACCGGGCGCGGCGGGACTTGATGCAAGGCGACATGAGCCTGATAGGCGACACCTTCGAAGGGCGACCGATCTGCGTCGCCCCCCGTAACCCTTAGCGGCTAGAGCGGTCGGCCCAGGGCCGCATAGGTCAGCTTCTGGAACGCCGGCAGGGCGGCGCGGCCGCCCATGCGCTGGCCCGTGGCCAGTTGCGCGGCGGCCTCCGGCTCCAGCGGCATGGAGTTCTGGATCAAGTAGATCATCACCATGTCCTCGGACGGGTCGGCCTGCCACCAGGTGCCGAAGGCGCCCGGCCAGCCGAACGAGCCCTTGGAGCCGGCGCCCATCCAGGCCTGCTTTTCCGGATCGGTGATCACCGAGACCCCCAGTCCAAAGCCCTGGCCCGTCCAGAATGGGATGCCCATGAACGGGATCTCGCGCTGCTCGGGCGTGAGCCGGTTCTCGCTCATCAGGGCGAGGGTCTCCGGCCGCAGATAGCGCACGCCGTCGAGCTCGCCCCCCGCCAGCATCATGCGGGCGAAACGGAGATAGTCGTCGGCCGTCGAGATCAGGCCGCCGCCGCCCGAGCAGAACTCCGGCGCCTCCGGCACGTGAGGGAAGGAGACGTCCTGCAGCGCGTCGGTCTCCGGATTGATCCGGTAGAGCTTGGCCATCCGATCGCGCTTCTCAGGCGGACACCAGAAGTCGGTGTCGTGCATGCCGAGCGGCTCGAGGATCCGCTGCTTGATGAAGTCGCGATAGGTCACGCCCGCCGCTCGTCCGACCAGGAAGCCGAGGACGTCGGTGGCGTGGCTGTAGTGGAAGCGCTCGCCCGGCTGATAGGACAGCGGCAGGGAGCCCAGGGCCGCCAACCACGCGTCGGTGGTCATGCTCGGCCCCAGTGGGGAGCCCAGGGCCTTCTGGTGGGCGTAGGCGATCGGCCCGATCGAGGTGAAGCCGTAGGCCAGGCCCGACCGATGGGTCATCAGGTCGTCGACGGTGATGTCGCGCCGGGCCGGAACCGTATCCTCCAGCGGCCCGGTGGCCGAGCGCAGCACTTGCATGCCCTCGAACTCCGGCAGCCACTTGGTGATTGGGTCATCCAGCTTGAGGATGCCTTCCTCCAGCAGCATCAGAGCGGCGACCGAGGTGATCGGCTTGGTCATGGAGGCGATCCGGAACAGCGTGTCGCGCGTCATCGGCGTCTTGGCCGCGACGTCGCGGTAGCCGATCGTATTGACCTGGGCCACCTCGCCCCGCCGCCAGAGCAGGGTCACGAAACCCGACAGGTCACCGGCCTCGGCCACCGGCTGCAGGGCGGCGGGGATCGCCGCCAGACCTTCGGAAGTAAAGCCGCCAAGGGCCTGATCGCCGTCCATATCGCCTCGCCCAATGTTGTGGGCCCGGTCACGTTCGCCGGGCCTCAGCGCGATATGGCTGGGCTGACCTTGCGGGCGTCAAGCGCGCTTTCTTTGCGAACCGGGCCTATTGCCGGGTCGGCGCTTCGTAGGTCGCCATCATCTCGCCCTGGGCGATGGTGTGGCCCTTGAGAATGTTGAGCAACTCGACCAGAGGCGTTTCCGGCTCGACCTCCACATGCTGGTCCAGGGCGAAGACCTGGAAGTAGTAGCGGTGGACGCCCGTGCCGGCCGGCGGGCGCGGGCCGTACCAGCCATACTTGCCAGTGTCGTTGCGGCCCTGGATGATCGGGTGCGGCGGGTCGATGTATTCGGCGGGAGGCACGCCTTCTGGCAGGCCCCCGGCCTCGGCCGGAATGTTCCAGATCATCCAGTGGACGAAGGGCTGTTCGCGCGGGGCGTCGGGATCCTCGACGATCACGGCGTAGGTCTCGGCCCCCTCGACATTGGTCCAGGTGAGGGGCGGGGAGACGTTGTCGTGATAGGCCGAGTGGCGATCAGCCAGGTGACCGTCGGTCTCCTGGGACGGCGACATGACCACGATCCCGCTCTCCTCGCGGGGCTCGACCTTGAAAATGGTGATGGTCTCTCCGGAGTGCGCGGGCATCGGCCGTTCTCCTGTGCTGGTCCAGCAAGAACGGCGCGGGCGCGGGCTTGGTTGCGGCGCGGGGGAAAACCGCCTAGCCGTTAAGCCATGGTCTTTCCGGTACGGCGTTGGCTCGGCCTCGCCGCAGTTCTCCCTGTGGCCCTGCTGCTGACGGCGTGCACCCCGCTCGGGGTCTTCGCGACCTTCACCTCCAGGGATCCCGCGATCGTCCGGGCGAGCGGCGAAGCCTATGGCCCGCTGCCGCGCCAGTCGCTCGACGTCTACGCCCCGCGCCAGATGGCGGTGGCCCGCCCGGTGGCCGTGTTCCTCTACGGCGGCGGCTGGGAGAAGGGGCGCAAGTGGGACTATGGCTGGGTGGCGCAGGCGCTGGCCGCCCGCGGCTATGTGGTCGTCCTGCCGGACTATCGCCTGTTCCCGGAGGCGCATTTCCCCGACTTCCTCGAGGACGGCGCGAAGGTGGTCCGCTGGGTCGTGGACAACGCCGGCGACTATGGCGGCGACGCTTCGAAGATCGTCCTCCTGGGACATTCGGCGGGCGCCTACAACGCGGTGATGCTCGGCGCCGACCCGCGCTACCTGCAGGCGGCGGGCGTCGATCCGGGGCGCATCCGGGGCGTGGTGGGCCTGGCCGGTCCCTACGACTTCCTGCCCCTGAGCGGACATAGGGCCGCCGTCTTCGGCACGGCCGCCGATCCGGCGCAGACCCAACCGGCGAACTTCGTCGGGCCGCAGACGCCTCCGATGCTGCTGCTCACCGGCGACGCCGACGAGGTTGTCGCCCCCCGTAACACGCAGGTTCTGGCCAAGGCGCTGAAGGCCAGGGGCGCGCAGGTGGAGACGCGGGCTTATGCCGACCTCGGGCACAACGAGATCATGGCGGCGATCGCCCGGCCCTTCCGCGGCCGAGCCCCGGTGCTGGACGACATCAGCGCGTTCATGCGCGAGGTCACCGAGTAGCCTCACGAGCTTGTCAGCTTCGGGCCCAAGGACGCTAGCGCTCTGAAAATAATAGCGTCCTGGCGCGGGGCGCCGCTCGGGCGAGCGCGGCATATTGCCGTTCGGTCAATCTTGCTGCGCAGCGGCAATTGTGATGGCCACATTTCGACGCTATATCCGACGGCCCTTGAGTTTCGAGGGTGTTGTGCGCTGCACGTAGAAGGACCGCCTATGCTGGTGACCCTTATGAAGTCCAAGCTGCACCGGGCCACGGTGACGCAAGCCGATCTCGACTATGAGGGATCGATCGCGATCGACCGCGATCTGCTGGACGCTTCGGGTATTTTCCCCCACGAACAGGTCGATGTGCTGAACATCACCACCGGCGCGCGGTTCACCACCTACGCCATCGAGGCCCCCCGCGGCTCGAAGGTCATCGGCGTCAACGGCGCGGCCGCCCGTCTCGTGCAGAAGGGCGACAAGGTCATCGTCGTGACCTACGGCATGCTGGCGGCCGAAGAGGCCCGCAACTACTCGCCCAACGTCGTGCTGCTCGACGAGGGCAACGAGATCAAGAAGGCGGCGTGACGCGCGCGGCCGCCGCGCTCTGCCTGACCGCGCTCCTGGCGGCCTGCAGTCCCAGGGCGCCGGAGGGCGTGGACCGGGCGGTCCTCGACGAAGCCATTTCGGTCGCCATCGGCGATCCGGGCACCTGCGTCCTGATCGGGAAGGGCGGGAAGGTTGTCTATCAGTACGGATCGCACATGGTCTGCGGCCGCGAGCTGCCGGCCTGCGAAAAGCCCGGCCTGCGCACGGTCGATGACCTGCTGAAGTCGGCGCCGACCAGCGGCCCGGCGCGCACGGCGAGTTGCCCCAGCAATCCCGATGGTTCGCGCGGCGTCGCCTGGGCGGCCGGGGCCATCCAGGACACCGATTTCGTCTACGCGGCGGTGATGGAGGGCGAGCGGACCCCGCCTGGGATCGTGATCGCCGAAAAGCTGGGCGCCGCCTTCGCACGAGCCGGACTCGGCCCGAAGCAGTAGCTCCTCCCGCGAGGGGAGGGGCTATCGCATATGGCTTGGATCTAACCGGTCCCACTCCCGATCGTCATCCCCGGCCGCCCTCGGTGTCCATGGATGGCCGGGACCTGGCGGCCCCGGCCATGACGAACCAGGATGAATGCGAGGCGGTCGCGCCTTGACCTACTTCGTCAGTTCATAGAGGCCGGTGATGTCGACCCGTACGCTCAGCTCGCCGCCGGAGACCGGCGTGGCGTCGGCGGCCTTTTCCATCCGCGCATAGGCCATCACCGGCATGGGCGGCGGCGGGGAGACGAAGCCGCCGCCTTCGCTCAGATTGACCAGCCGCTGGACGCGGTGGCCGGTGGCCTTGGCGTAGAGGTCGGCCTTGGCGGCCAAGGCCTTCACCGCCTCTTCGCGGGCGGCGTTCTCGGCTGCGGTCGGGTCCTTCAGGCCAAAGGAGATGCCGTTCACCTGGTTGGCGCCGGCCTTCACGGTGGCGTCGACCGCCGGGCCCAGCCTGGCGAGGTCGTTGACGGTGATCGTCACCTGGTTCGAGGCCTGGTAGCCCCGCAGGCGCGGCGGCTCGTTCTGGACGTAGTCGTACTGGGCCGAGAGGTTCAGGCCGGAGGTCTGGATCTCCTTGTCGGCGATGCCGGCCTTCCTGAGCGCGGCGATCACGGTATTCATCCGCTCGCTGTTGGCGCTGAGCGCGGCCGCGGCGGTGGGAGCCTCCGACACCACGCCGAGATTGATGGTCGCCTTGTCCGGCGCGACGCGGGTCTCGCCATGGGCCGAGAGGTTCAGGGTCGTGGTCTGGAACATCGAATCCGCCGTTGCGGCCTGGGTTGTCTGTGCGAACGCGGCGGGCGCGGCGGCGGAACTGAGCAGCAGGGCCATGGCGCCGGCGCGAATGATGGTCTTCATCGAGGTCTCCCAAGCGCCCGGCAGGCGGGCGGGTCAAAGGATGCCGAACGCAATATCGCGATCGGTGGTTGCAGGTTCTGACAAAGCCAAGCTGAACGGCAGCTTTAAGGCGCGTGCAGGTCGTGGTAACGCAAGCGCCCTGCGTCGCTGCAGGGGCCTGTAGCTCAATGGTTAGAGCCGACCGCTCATAACGGTCTGGTTGTAGGTTCGAGTCCTACCGGGCCCACCAGCCTTCGCTTGCTTCGTCAGCTACGGCTCGGCAAGCCGGATTGCGACGTATGGGCGAGGCAAGCGAAGGCTGCCGCGCCGAAGCCCGAAGCGGCAATGGCTCGCTCTATCGTGGCCAAAGAAATTAGCGATTGGACGGTCTGGCTAGGCGGCGCAATCATTTCGCGTCGAAACCGGCAAACCCGAAAAACGCGAGGTTGTCATGAACATTGACACCAAATGTCCAGTAGACGGCGGTAAGGTTGAAGGCAGGGCTGTTCTCTTCGAAATGACCAATCGGCTCTGGTGGCCGAACCAGCTTGACCTTTCGGTCCTGCACCAGAACCCGCCTGCGGGAGACCCGCTGGGCGAGGACTTCGACTATGCGGCCGAGTTCAAGAGTCTCGATCTCGATGCGGTGAAGGCCGACATCGGCAAGTTGATGACGACGTCGCAGGATTGGTGGCCGGCCGACTTCGGCCACTATGGTCCGCTTTTCATCCGCATGGCCTGGCACAGCGCCGGCACCTATCGCGTCGGCGACGGCCGCGGGGGCGGGGGCCACGGGACGCAGCGCTTTGCGCCCCTGAACAGTTGGCCGGACAACGCCAATCTCGACAAGGCGCGCATGCTGCTGTGGCCGATCAAGGAGAAGTACGGGCGCAAGCTCAGTTGGGGCGACCTGCTGATCCTGGCCGGCAACTGCGCCCTGGAGTCCATGGGCCTGCAGACCGTCGGCTTCGGCGGCGGCCGCACCGAGGTCTGGGAGGCCGAGCGGGACGTCTTCTGGGGACCGGAGCGGGAGTGGCTCGGCGACGAGCGCTATTCCGGCGACCGTGACCTGGCGCACCCGCTGGCGGCGGTGCAGATGGGCCTCATCTACGTCAATCCCGAGGGGCCGAACGGCACGCCCGATCCGCTCGCCGCGGCGAAGGACATTCGCGAGACCTTCGCCCGCATGGCGATGAACGACGAGGAGACGGTCGCCCTGATCGCCGGCGGCCACACCTTCGGCAAGACTCACGGCGCGGCCGACCCGGAGCAGTACGTCGGGGCCGAGCCGGAGGCTGCGGGCCTCGAGATGCAGGGCCTGGGCTGGTCCAACAGCTTCGGTTCCGGCAATGGCGACGCCACCATCACCAGCGGCATCGAAGTCACCTGGACCCACAACCCGACCAAGTGGGGCGGCGGGTTCTTCAAGAACCTGTTCGAGCACGAGTGGGAGCTCACCAAGAGCCCGGCGGGCGCGCATCAGTGGGTCGCCAAGGACGCCGAGCCGTCTATCCCGGACGCGCACGATCCGATCCGGAAGCATCGCCCGACCATGCTCACCACGGACCTCTCGCTGCGCCTCGATCCGGCCTACGAGAAGATCTCGCGACGGTTCTACGAGAACCCGGACCTGCTGGCCAAGGCCTTCGCCGAGGCCTGGTACAAGCTCACCCACCGCGACATGGGTCCGCACGGCCTGTTGCTGGGCAAGGAAGTCCCGGCCGAGCCGCGCATCTGGCAGGACCCGGTGCCAAAGCCGCAGGGCGAGCCGCTCTCGGCGGCCGACATCGAGATCCTGAAGACGAAACTCCTGAACTCGGGACTCTCGATCAGCCGGCTAGTCGCCACGGCCTGGGCCTCGGCCTCGACCTATCGTGGTTCGGACAAGCGCGGCGGCGCCAACGGCGCGCGCATCCGGCTGGTCCCGCAGAAGGACTGGGCCGTCAACGAACCGCCGGAACTGGCGAAGGCGCTCTCTGTGCTCGAAGGTGTGCAGCGGGAGTTCAACGCCGGCGGCAAGAACGTCAGCCTCGCCGACCTGATCGTGCTCGGCGGCTGCGCGGCGGTCGAGGCGGCCGCGAAGAAGGCCGGCCACGACGTCGTGGTCCCCTTCGCCCCCGGCCGCACGGACGCGTCGCAGGAGCAGACCGACTCATTCACCTTCGACCCGCTGGAGCCGGTCATCGATGGCTTCCGCAACTTCAGGGGCGCGCCGTCGGTCTATTCGGGCGAGGAGCTTCTGGTCGACCGCGCGCACCTGCTGACCCTGACCGCGCCGGAGATGACCGTCCTGGTGGCCGGCCTGCGCGTCCTTGGCGCCAATGTCGGCGGCTCGAAGCACGGGGTGTTCACCGATCGGCCGGAGACCCTTACCAACGACTTCCTGAAGAACCTGCTCAAGACCAGCACGAGCATGAAGTGGGAAGCCTCGCCCGAGGAGGACGGCGTCTTCGTCGCCCGCGACCGCAAGACCGGGCAGCCGACGATGAGCGGCACCCGTGTCGACCTGATCTTCGGCTCGAACTCCCAACTGCGGGCCTTGGCCGAGGTCTATGCGGCCGACGACGCCCAGGGCGCCTTCGTGAACGCCTTCGTGAAGGCATGGGACAAGGTGATGAACCTCGACCGGTTCGACCTCGCCGCCTGACGGTCGGGCGAGCTTCCGGCAAGGTGGTCGAAAGCTCGCCCGTAGGCTGCTGCTTTATCGGGCGCCAAACGGCGCGATTTTCACCTGTTTGCGAGATATTCGCGCGTGGGGGGTATTCAGGCCCCGGCGCCACGCGGCGCCCATGCTCACGGCAGGGCTTGTGGCCGTACACTTGCCCCAATCTAACGCCCTCTGATCACCCAGGATTCTCTTTTTCGAGGCTCGAATGTCTCCGATCCCGGGCGAGGCGCCTGCACGCAAGGCCGTGGCCTCGCTGGATATGCTTCGACTGATCGCGGCCCTGCTGGTCGTCCTCTATCACTACTTCTTCCTCGCCTGGTCCGAGGGATCCGGAAGCGGGGGCATCCGCGACGTCATCCCCGAGGGCCCCGTCTATCCCTGGTCGGTTCCGGTGATTTCCGCCGGATGGGTCGGGGTCGAGGTCTTCTTCGTGATCTCCGGCTTCGTGATCACCATGTCGGCCCAGGGGAAGGCGGCGAGCGACTTCTTCCGAGGCCGCTTCCTGCGCCTGATCCCGGGGGTCCTGTTCTTCGCGACCTGCGCCTATCTGGTGATCGTCTCGGCGGGGGTTCTGCCGCTGGGCGTCGCCACCGAGCGGTATCTGCGCACCATCCTCCTGCTCCCGAAGGGCCCCTGGATCGACGGGGTGATCTGGACCCTCGTCGCCGAGGCGATCTTCTATTTCCTGATCTGGCTGGTGCTCTGCTTCGACAAGGGCCGCGACGTCTGCTGGTGGGCCCGTGTGGCGATGATCGTGCAGGCGGTCATCTGGGTGTCGGTCCCGGTGAGCGAGCTTTTCACCGACCAGCTCGCCCAGGCCCTGTCGACCTATCTGGCGCGGGTCACGCTGATCTCCACCGGAAGCTTCTTCCTGCTGGGCGTCTTCCTGTTCGAGATTTGGCGGCGCGGCAAAAGCCGGGCAAGGTTCGCATGGGTCCTGGCCGCCTACCTCTGCTCGATGGTCTCGCTCTACTACATCTCGCGGAACTCTGTGCCGGTGCGCGACTACGGCCAGAGCGTGCTGGCGCCGCTGGCCATGTGGTCCTGCTGCATATTCGCCGCCGTGGGGTTCGCCGTGCTGGAGCGGTATCGCCCGCCGAGCGGCACGGTCAGGTCCTTCGTCCGCCAGATCGGGTTGATGACCTATCCGCTCTATCTCGTGCACCAGATCACAGGCGCCCGGTTCCTGGCCTTCCTGTACGCGACGGGCATGGCCGACATCGCCGCGGTCGCGCTCGCCATCGTCGTCTGCCTGGCGGTGAGCTGGCTGTTCGCGCGATACGTGGAGCCGCGGATGCGGGAAGCTCTGGCGGGATGGATCGAGCTGCCGGCGAAGTGGTCCCGGGGCTGGCGGATCCAGGACTGACAAAAAACTGGCGGTCGCAGCGACGGCGCTCCATTCATCGCGCGTTCAAGGCAGAGCTGCTTTCCGAGCGGCTCTGCTGTTACTCCGCCAAGGGATTCCACTTGAGACCTTCGATCGTCCGCGGGCGCGCGCCCGCCACCCTGGCCGCCCGCCTGCTGCTCGGCACAGCCGTCCTGGCCCTCACCACCGGCGCCGCGCTTGCCCAGGAGGTCGCGCCGGAACAGGACTATGCGGCCGAGGACTTCGAGGTCGAGGAGCTGGTGGTCAGCGGCTCCCGCAACCTTCCGGGACAGGTGATCGGCGACATCGCGCCGGAAATGACCATCACCCCCCGGGAGATCCGGGCCTATGGCGCGGCCAACATCACCGAGCTGCTGGACGCGCTAGCGCCGCAGACGGCCAGCGCCCAGGGCGGCGGCGGCCGGCCGGTGGTGCTGATCGACGGCGGCCGGGTCTCGGGCTTCAACGAAATCCGCGACCTGCCGACCGAGGCCATCTCCCGCGTCGAGATCCTGCCGGAAGAGGTCTCGTTGAAGTACGGCTATCCGGCCGAGCAGAAGGTCGTGAACATCGTCCTGCGCCGGCGCTTCCACGCCACGGTGGTGGAGGGATCGGGCTCTTCGCCCACCCAGTCGGGGGGAGGGGCCAGCGCCAGCGGCCACGCCGGCCTGCTGCGGATCATGCGCGGCGAGCGCCTGACTCTCGACGCCAAGGCGACCCACACCGATCCGATCTTCGAAAGCGACCGCGACATCGTCGACCCCGAGCACACGGATCGGAGCCTGACGGCGGAATCGAACGACGTCAGCCTGAACGCCGTCTGGGCCAAGCCGTTCGACAACGGCGTGTCGGCCACCTTCAACGGGCTGTTCGAGCACAACGACAGCGAGTCGATCCTGGGAGCTTCGGCGCTCACGGGCCAGCCGCTGCTGCGCAAATCGGATGCGCAGGACGCGAGACTCGCCGCCTCGGCGCGGGGCGCCTATGCCGGATGGCAATGGTCCTACACCGGCGAGCTTGGCTACAACGACTCCCGCAGCGAAACCGACCGCGCCCTCGACAGCCTCTCCTATACCGACCGGAGCAAGGCCATCACCACCTCGGCGGTGTCCGACATCGTCCTCAACCGGTCGTTCTTCGAGCTGCCCGCCGGGCAGATCTCTTCGACCCTCACGGCGCGGGCCTCCTATACCGAGCTGGACAGCGACGCCCTGCGGGCCGGGCTGGCCACGTCGAGGAACCTCGACCGAAGCATCGGCGAACTGAAGGGCAGCTTCGACGTGCCCTTCACCCGCGCCGACGAGGGACTGGGCGATTACATCGGCAAGCTGTCGGGCAATGTGAACCTGGGGATCCAGCACCTCTCCGACTTCGGCGACCTTACCACGGTGGGCGCGGGCCTGAACTGGACTCCCGTGAAGCCCCTGCGGGTCATGGCCTCGTTCAGCCGGACGGACCAAGCGCCGACCATGAATCAGCTCGGCGACCCGGTGGTCGCCACGCCGGACGTGCGGGTGTTCGACTTCGAAACCGGCCAGACCACCCAGGTCGTGCGAATCTCCGGCGGAAACCGCGACCTCGACGGCGGCCGAAAGGACGTCTTCAAGGTGGGGCTGAGCTACAAGCCGTTCGACGAGACGAACCTGACCTTGCAGGCCAACTACGTCTCGCGCCGCACCCACGACGCCGTCGTAGGCTTTCCGTCGGCTTCGACCCAGGTGGAGAGCGCCTTCCCAGATCGCTTCATCCGCGACGCGGATGGCGTGCTGGTGCAGGTCGACGCCCGACCGGTGAACTTCGCCCGCCAGGCCCGCGACGAGCTGCGGTGGGGCTTCACCTACTCGCGGCCCGTCGGCCCGCAACCGAATCCCGAAGCGCGCCGCCGATTCGCGGCCCAGGCCGCCGCTGCGGCTCAGCCGCCGGCCGCCGGCCAGCCCGAAGCGCAGCCTCAGGGCCAGGCGCCGGCCCAAACCCCTCTGGAAGGAACTGCGCCAGGTGCGGCCGGCGGAGCGGTGATCGAGCGCGGCCCCTCGCGCATGCCTGGCGGCCGCATGGGCGGGCGCGGTCCGGGATTCGGCGGCTTCGGTGGGGGCGGTCCGCGTGGCGGGGTGTTCCAGATCGGCGTCTACCACACCTACGCATTCCGCGACGACGTGCTGATCCGGCCCGGCCTTCCGACCCTCGATCTGCTCGACGGGGGCGCGCTCGGGCAGGGCGGCGGCTCGCCGCGTCACCAGGTGGACCTGCAGGCGAACTACACCCGCGGCGGCCTGGGCGTAGCCATGAACACCAAGTGGGAGAGCAGCACCAACGTCGTGGGCGGCAGCACCGGCGAGGACCTGAAGTTCTCCGACATGACGACGGTGAATCTGCGGCTGTTCGCGGACCTCGGCATGCAGCCGATCGCCCGGGAGCACCGCTGGCTGAGGGGCGTACGCGCCACGCTGGCGATCAACAACGTCTTCGACGAGCGCCAGGAGGTGCGGACGTCCAGCGGCGCCGTCCCGATCAGCTATCAGCCGGACCTGCTCGATCCAGTCGGCCGTTCCGTGCGGCTCACCTTCCGCAAGCTGATCTTCTAGAGCGCAGCAAAAAGGGCCCGGACCGTGAGGTCCGGACCCTTTGTTCAGTCGCTGAATCGGCGATTTAGAAACGGCGGCCGAGGCCGATGGAGACGACCCACGGGTCGAGCTGCACTTCGCTCTTCAGCGCGCCGCCGTTGATCTTGGCGTCGGTCTTGACGAAGACCTTCTTCACGTCGGCGTTCAGGAACCATTGCTCGTTGAGCGCGACGTCGGCGCCGGCTTGCAGGGCAAGGCCGAGCGAGTTGTCGAGATCGACCTCGAAGCCGTTCTTGTCCTTGCCATTGAACACCATGGCGTTCACGCCGGCGCCCACATACGGGCTGAACGAACCAGAGCTGAGCGGGCGGTATTGCAGCGTCACGACCGGCGGCAGGACCCAGGTCTCATGCACCTCCACGTCCGTGCCCGGACCCTTCGCCCGGATTTCGTGCTGGGTCATGCCCAGGATGGCCTCGACCGCCAGCTTGTCGGTGAGGAAATAGGTGAAGCCGAGGGTCGGCATGACGTCGGATCCGACGTCCACGTTCAGGCCAGTCGCGGCGCCGGCGGCGGTGGTGATCGCGTCGTCTGCGGACGAGCTGACGCTGGTCGCCCGCAGGGTGACCAGAAGGTCGCCCTTCGCAGGTGCGCTCTGGGCGCTGGCCAGGGCCGGAGCGCCCAGGGCAAGGGTAGCCGCCGCGGCGGCCAGGAACTTGGTTTTCATAATGAATCCCCCGCCGCTGCTGGCGCGTCAGGCGCCTTTTGTCACTCAGCGGCTTGAGGGCAGGGTCAGTCCGACTTGACCCCCGCGCATTGACGAAGCGCAACTTGTCGGCGACCGGCCGAGAGCGTCAGCAGGACAAGCCCAAGCGCAAGGAGGGCGAGGGTGGCCGGGCACCAGGCGCAATGAGGCTCCGCCCCGTCGCCGCAGATCGGGCCCACCGCCTGAATCGACTGGATGTGCCGTAGGGCGAACTGCCCGGTGACGGCCGCGCCGACCAGGCTCGTCAGGCCTGCCAGCAGCGAAATTTCGGATTTGTGGGCCATTAAGGGCTCCCTTGTCACAATTTGGCCCAATCTGATCACGCGGCGGCTGAGGCCATTGATGAAAGTCAAAGCGCCCTTCCCCTGCGTGAGAGAGACAAGCTGCAAAGGCGTAACAGCCAGCGATGGGGGACCATGTCTGTGCAATCGGCTCGTGAGGACGGCGCACCGCTAAACGCGCTAGCCCTCTATTTCATAACAGCGGCGGCGACCTTCGGGGCAGTCGTCGCAACGGCCTTCTCGGATGATCGGCTGTTCCGCCTTCAGGGGTGGATCTTCGTGATCGCCGGCTTGATCGCGTGCGCAGTCATGACCGTCATTCTTCCGCACGGTAAGCTGCGATCGCCGCAGGATGAGTATGCCGACGGCGTGGTTCGCGCCGGTGTCATCGCCACGATGTTCTGGGCGGTGGCGGGCCTGCTGGCCGGCGTCTTCATCGCGGCCCAGCTTTCCTGGCCGAACCTTCTCTACTTCCCTGAGGCGGGTTGGCTGAACTTCGGGCGGCTACGGCCGCTGCACACCTCGGCGGTGATCTTCGCCTTCGGCGGCAACGCGCTGATGGCGACGTCGTTCTACGTGGTCCAGCGCACCTGCCGGGCGCGCCTGGCCGGCGGCGCCTGGCCCTGGTTCGTGTTCTGGGGCTACCAGCTCTTCATCGTGCTGGCCGCCCTCGGCTACATGGCCGGCATCACCCAGAGCCGCGAGTATGCCGAGCCGGAATGGCTCACCGACCTCTGGCTGACCATCGTCTGGGTCGCCTATCTGCTGATCTTCCTGGGCACGATCTGGAAGCGCAAAGAGCCGCACATCTACGTGGCGAACTGGTTCTACCTGGCCTTCATCGTGACGATTGCGATGCTGCACATCGTCAACAACCTGGCCCTGCCGGTCAATCTCCTGTCGAGCCGCAGCTACTCGCTGTTCGCCGGGGTGCAGGATGCGCTGATCCAGTGGTGGTACGGCCACAACGCCGTCGGCTTCTTCCTGACGGCGGGCTTCCTGGCGATGATGTACTACTTCGTGCCCAAGCGCGCGGAGCGGCCGGTCTATTCGTACCGCCTGTCCATCGTCCACTTCTGGTCGCTGATCTTCATCTACATCTGGGCCGGTCCCCACCACCTGCACTACACGGCCCTGCCGCAGTGGGCGCAGACCCTGGGCATGACCTTCTCGATCATGCTGTGGATGCCGTCCTGGGGCGGCATGATCAACGGCCTGATGACCCTCTCTGGAGCGTGGGACAAGCTGCGCACCGACCCGGTGGTCCGGATGATGGCGGTGTCCATCGCCTTCTACGGCATGTCGACCTTCGAAGGCCCGCTGATGTCGATCCGCGAGGTCAACGCCCTCAGCCACTACACCGACTGGACCATCGGCCACGTTCACTCCGGCGCGCTCGGCTGGGTCGGCTTCATCTCCTTCGGCGCCGTCTACTGCCTGGTGCCCTGGCTCTGGAAGAAGGAGCGCCTCTACTCCATGCGTCTGGTCGAATGGCACTTCTGGATCGCGACGACCGGCGTGCTGCTCTACATCGCGGCCATGTGGGTCTCCGGCATCATGGAGGGCCTGATGTGGCGCGAGTACACGCCGCAGGGCTTCCTGGCCAACTCCTTCGTGGAGACCGTCGCAGCCAAGCATATCGAGAACGTCATCCGGGCAGTCGGGGGTCTCATGTACCTCTCCGGCGCGGTGATCATGGCCTACAACCTGTGGCGTACGGTCCGCATGGAGAGCACGGCGACTGACGCCCAGGCCCTCGGCGGTCCCGCCCTCGCGCTCGCTCCGGCCGAGTAGGGGACCCCAAGCATGTTGAAGAAACACGGAATCCTTGAGCGGAACTCGCTACCGCTCGTCATCGCGATCCTGCTCGTCGTCTCCATCGGCGGCATCATCGAGATCTCGCCGCTCTTCTACCTGGAGAGCACCATCGAGAAGGTGGAAGGGGTGCGCCCCTACACCCCGCTCGAGCTGGAAGGCCGGGACATCTATATCCGCGAGGGCTGCTACGTCTGCCACTCGCAGATGATCCGGCCCCTGCGCGACGAGGTGGAGCGCTATGGCCACTACAGCCTGGCCGCCGAGAGCATGTACGACCACCCGTTCCAATGGGGGTCGAAGCGCACCGGCCCTGACCTGGCCCGCGTCGGCGGCAAGTATTCCGACGCCTGGCACAAGGACCACCTGATCGACCCGCGGTCGGTGGTGCCGGAATCGGTCATGCCGCCCTACGCCTTCCTGGCGGAGAAGGAGCTCAACTACCGCGACGTGGCCGAGAAGATCCGGACCATGAACAAGGTCGGCGTGCCCTACACCCAGGAGATGATCGACAACGCCAAGGAAGACCTCGAGACGCAGGCCGATCCGTTCGCATCGTCCACCAAGATGCGCGCCCGCTACGGCGAGAAGATCGTTCAGCGCGATTTCGACGGCGATCCCGAACGCGTCACCGAGATGGACGCCCTGGTGGCCTATCTCCAGATGCTCGGCACGCTGGTCGACTTCCGCACCTACAAGGCCGAGGACCCGGAGAACCTGAGATGAGCGGCCTCGAATACGAAACCGTGGCGCGCTTCGCCCAGCAAGGCGGCCTGATCTACTTCGGCGCGATCTTCGCCGCGGGCGTCCTCTACGCCCTCTGGCCGAGGCATCGCGAAGCCTTCCAACGTATGGCGCACCTGCCCCTGCAGGACGAGGAGACCCCTGATGTCGAAGCGTGAGTCTGACGAGGTCACCGGCGTCGAGACCACAGGTCACGAGTGGGACGGCATCCGCGAACTGGACAATCCGCTGCCGCGCTGGTGGCTGTGGGTCTGGTATCTCTCGATCGCCGCGGCGGCCGTCTATTGGGTGCTGATGCCGGCCTGGCCGGGGATCAGCGGTTACACCAAGGGCGTGCTCGGCCAGTCCGACCGTGTCGCGGTGGCCGGCGAACTCGCCGCCCTCAAGACCGTGCGCGGCGCGCAAGGGGCGCAACTCGCGACCGCCTCCCTGGAGGAGATCGAGCGCGACCCGCAACTGCTCGCCTACGCCCAGGCCGTCGGTCAGTCGGTGTTCGGCGACAACTGCGCCACCTGCCACGGCACGGGCGGCACCGGCGCCAAGGGCTACGCCAACCTGCGCGACGACGTGTGGCTGTGGGGCGGCAAGCTCGAGGACATCCACCACACCATCCAGGTCGGGATCCGCTCGAACCACGAGGCCGCCCGCCAGTCGCAGATGCCGGCCTTCGGGCGCGACCAGATGCTGACAGCGTCGCAGATCTCGGATCTCACCGAGTATGTCGTGGCGCTGTCGCGTCGGCCGGCCGATCGCGCCGCCGTCGCGCGCGCGGCCCCGATCTACCAGGCTCAGTGCATCGCTTGCCACGGCCCGACGGGCCAGGGCGACCAGGCGCTGGGCGCGCCCAACCTGACCGACCAGGAATGGCTCTACGGCTCCTCGCGCGAGGACATCCATGGCCAGATCTGGAACGGGCGGGGTGGGGTGATGCCCTCATGGCAGAGCCGCTTCGACCCGGCCACCCTGAAGGCGTTGGCCGTCTACATCCACAGCGACGCCGCCGGGCAGTGAGCCAACTGTAATGACTGTTGTAATCGACCGGACGCATTCCACGCCTCCCGATCCCAAGGGGTCGGGACCGGTCTCGGCCGCCGCCCGCGCACGTTCTTCCAACAAACCCCCGTCCGGGGGCTTGTACAAGGCGCGGGCGGCCATTTACCCGAAGCTGGTCCATGGTCGCTGGCGAGCCATCAAGTGGGCGCTGATGATCCTGATGCTCGGGATCTACTACGTGACCCCCTGGATCCGCTGGGACCGCCCGGGCTCCTTGCCCGACCAGGCGGTGCTGGTCGATTTCACCGGTCGCCGGTTCTATTTCTTCGATATCCAGCTTTGGCCGCAGGAGGTGCACTTCATCACCGGCCTGCTGGTCATGGCAGCGCTGGCCCTCTTCCTGGTCAGCGCGCTGTTCGGCCGCCTCTGGTGCGGCTATGCCTGCCCGCAGACGGTCTGGACCGACCTCTTCATCTATGTGGAGCGGATGTTCGAGGGCGACCGCAACGCGCGCATGCGCCTGGACGCCGCGCCGTGGTCCTTCAACAAGCTGTGGCGCAAGGTCGGCAAGCATATCACCTGGCTGGCCATCGGCTTCTCGACCGGAGGCGCCTGGATCTTCTACTTCCACGACGCGCCGACCCTGCTCAGCGACTTCTGGATCGGCCATGGGCCGATGACGGGCTACCTGTTCGCGGGGCTGCTCACCTTCACGACCTACGTGTTTGCGGGCGCCATGCGCGAGCAGGTCTGTATCTACATGTGCCCCTGGCCCCGCATCCAGGGCGCCATGCTCGATAGCCACTCGCTGCAGGTCACCTATCGCTATGACCGTGGCGAGCCGCGCGGCGCGCACAAGAAGGGTTCGGACTGGACCGGTCGCGGCGACTGCGTGGACTGCAAGCAGTGCGTCACCGCCTGCCCGATGGGCATCGACATCCGCGACGGCGCCCAGCTCGAGTGCATCAATTGCGGGCTCTGCATCGACGCCTGCGACGAGATCATGATCAAGGTCGGCCGCCCCAAGGCGCTGATCGCCTATGACACCGACGCCGCCGTCGAGGCGCGCGCCGCCGGCAAGCCCGCGGTCTACAAGCTGGTTCGCTCCCGGACCATGTTCTACGCCGTGGCGCTTTCGATCGTGTCGGCCCTGATGATCTGGGGGCTGACGCACCGTTCCAGCCTGGACCTGCACGTCCTGCACGATCGCAACCCGGTCTTCGTCCGGCTGCACGACGGCGCCGTTCGCAATGGCTACACGCTCAAGATCGCCAATCGCAGCTTCCATGACGTCGAGGCCATCGTCGCCTTCGAAGGCGCGAAGGGCTCGATCCTGAAGACTCCGGGCGCCAAGGCGACGGGCGAGACCATCACTGTGTCGGTCCCGGCCAACGGGGTTGAAGCGGTGCGGGTGTTCGTGAGCCTGCCGTCCGACAGCCTGACCGCCACCAACCTTCCTGGCGCGTTCATCGTCCGCACTCCGGCCGAGACCGCGCGGGTCAAGACGACCTTCCTCTCCGGAGCGGCGAACCCCCGATGACCGACGCAACCCAGACCCCTGGCTTCCAGATCCGCGGCTGGCATGTGCTGCTCATGGTGGTCGGCTTCTTCGGCGTGGTGATCGCCGTGGACGTGACCTTCATGATGGCCGCCTATCGCTCCTTCCCGGGGCAGGTCTCGGTGACGCCCTACGAGGACGGGCTGGCCTACAACAAGCACATGGCCCAGCAGCGGGCCCAGGCGGCCCTGGGCTGGCGCGCGGCCGTCGCGACCGCGTCGAACGCGGTGACGGTCGAGGTGGTGGACGCCAAGGGGGCGCCGGTGACCGGCCTGAAGCTCACCGGCCTGCTCAGCCGGCCGGCCACCGAAGCGGGCCGGATCGCGCTTACCTTCGCCGAGGCCGCGCCCGGCCGCTATGCAGCCCGGGCCAAGCCCGAAGCGGGCGCCTGGGACCTTTCCTTCAACGCGCAGGGGAAGGGCGGCGAAACGCTGGAGGCTGAGAAGAGGCTCTCATGGCCGTAACCCACGACTTCGCCGGCGACTTCACCGCCTTCCTGCGGCCTGAGAAAGACGGCCGCCGCAGCCTTGACCTCCTGGTCACCGGCGCGCGCTGCGCCAACTGCATGGCCAAGATCGAACGCGAGGTCGGCGCCCTGCCGGGGGTCGAAGCGGCACGGCTGAACCTCTCGTCGGGCAAGCTCACCGTCGGTTTCGGCGCCGGGCGCGGCGATCCCGGGGCGGTGCTGAAGCGACTGGACGCCATCGGCTATCCCGCCAAGCCCTTCGATCCTGCGCAGGCGGTCGCGGCGCATGACGCCGAAGGGCGCAAACTGAGCCTGGCGCTCGGCGTCGCCGCCTTCGGCGCCATGAACGCGATGATGTTCTCGGTGCCGATCTGGGCCGGCCTGTTCGGCCAGGAACTGGGCCCGGCCACCCGCACCCTGATGCAGTGGATGAGCGCCGCGGTCGGCGCGCCCTGCGCCATCTATGCGGGGACGCCGTTCTTCACGTCGGCGTGGCGATCGCTGAAGGCTGGCCGCGCCAATATGGACGTGCCGATCTCCATCGGCGTGATCCTGACCCTGGTGATCAGCTTCGTGGAGACCCTGCTGGGCGGAGCCGACACCTATTTCGACGCGGCCGTCTCGCTGCTCTTCCTGCTGCTCATCGGCCGTTGGCTGGATCATCGCCTGCGCTCGACGGCGCGCAGCGCCGCCGCCGACCTGATGGCCCTGCAGGCGCCGTCCGCCGTGGCGATCGACACGGATGGTCGCGAGCGCCATGTGCCCCTGACCGAGGTCCGTCCCGGCGACCGGCTGCTGGTTCGTCCGGGCGAGCGAATCCCGGTGGACGGACTGGTGGAGGAGGGAGCTTCCGAGCTCGACAATGCGGTGCTGACCGGTGAGACGGCGCCGGTGGTGATCGGGCCCGGCGACACTTGCCGGGCCGGCGCCGTCAACCTGCTGGGCGTTCTGCGCCTGCGGGCCACGGCGCGCTCGGAGGACTCCGCCGTCGCGGCCATCGCCCGGCTGGTCGAGGCCGGCGCCCAGTCCCGCTCGAAATATGTCCGCCTGGCCGACAAGGCCGCCGCCCTCTACGTCCCGGTGGTCCACACCGCCGCGGCCCTGACCCTGGCCGTGGGCTGGGCGCTTGGCCTCGGCTGGCGCGAGGCGCTGCTGCGGGCGGTCGCGGTGCTCATCATCACCTGCCCCTGCGCCCTGGGGCTGGCCGTCCCCGCAGTCCAGGTCAGCGCCTCGGCGCGGCTGTTCCGCAAGCGCGTGCTGGTGAAGTCCGGCGCGGCTCTGGAACGCCTGGCCGAGGTCGATCACGTGATCTTCGACAAGACCGGCGTGCTCACGGAAGGCCGGCCGCGCCTGCTCGATCCGCTGCCCGCCGCGGTCGCCATGGCCGCTCCGCTCGCGAGGGCCTCGGCCCACCCGCTGGCCAAGGCGCTGGCGGCCGAGGCTGGAACCGGCCTGGTGGCCGAGGCCGTGGTCGAGACGGCCGGGCAAGGCGTCGAAGGCCTGATCGACGGTCGTCGCGCTCGGCTCGGCCGCGCCAGCTTCGTCGGCGTCGAGGGCGCTCTCGCCAGCGAGACCGAGCTCTGGTTCGGCTTCGAGGGCGACACCAAGATCCGCTTCGTGTTCGAGGATGCGATCCGCGCCGACGCCGCCGAGGTGGTCGCGGGCCTGCAGCGGCGTGGCCTCAGCGTCGAGATTCTGTCCGGGGATGTCGAGGCGTCCGTCGCCCGCGCCGCGCGCGCCGTTGGGCTCGATGTCTGGTCCGCAGGGCTCAGCCCCCAGGACAAGGCCGACGCCGTCAAGCAGCGGGCGGCGGAAGGGCGCAAGGTGCTGATGGTCGGTGACGGCCTCAACGACGCCGCCGCCCTCGCCAACGCTCACGCGGCCATGGCTCCCGGCACGGCGCTGGACGCCAGCCAGAACGCTGCGGACCTGATCTTCTCCGGCGAGGGACTCTCCGCCGTCACCACGGCCCTGGACGTTGCGAGCAGCGCCCGCACCCGCGCCCTGGAGAACTTCGGCTTTGCGGCGCTCTACAACCTCGTGGCGGCGCCGGCGGCGATGCTGGGGCTGATCAATCCTTTCGTGGCGGCCCTGGCGATGTCAGGCTCGTCGCTGGTGGTGACCTTGAACGCCCTGCGGATGGCGATGGTCGGAGGACGCCGATGAGCATCCTGATCTTCCTGGCGCCCGCCTCGGTCTTCCTGGCCCTCATCGGGCTGGCGGCCTTCTGGTGGACGTTCCGGGCCGGACAGTACGACGACCCGATGGGCGACGCGTCGCGGATCCTTATCGAGGATCCCGCCGACCGGCCGCTCAGCGATTGATCAAGCCATCGATTGATTAATGTCAGGGCGCGGCTGGTGCGGGCCGGGCAGTCTGCCGCGAAAGCAGGAGGCTTGCCTTGACCGTTGTCCATTCGCCGCGCCCAACGAACGAAGCGCTCGCCGATCTCGTGGCGAGGTACGACGGGCGAGCCCCGCGCTATACGAGTTACCCGACGGCGGTGCAATTCAGCCCGCAGGTCTCGGCCGAGACCTATCGCGGCTGGCTCGCCGAGCTGCCCCTCGACGTTCCGATCTCGCTCTATATGCACATACCGTTCTGCGATCGGCTGTGCTGGTACTGCGGTTGCAACACCCGGGCTGTGAACCGCCATTCGCCGGTGGCCGACTATGTCGATTACCTGCTGCGGGAGATCGCCCTGCTGGACGAAGCCCTGCCGGGCCGTCTGCCGGTCAGCGCCGTGCACCTGGGCGGCGGCAGCCCCAACATGCTGGAGCCGGACGAGCTCGATCTCCTGTTCGCCGCCGTGGGCCGTGTCTTCGAGCGGACCGGCGATCTTGAGGTCGCCGCCGAGCTTGATCCCCCCGGCCTGACCCGCGAGTGGGTCCAGGCCGCCGCTCATCATGGATTGAGCCGCGCCAGCCTGGGTGTGCAGAACCTGTCTCCGAAGGTGCAGGCCGCGGTCAACCGGAACGGGTCGATCGAGGAGGTGGCCCGCTGCATGGGTTGGTTGCGCGACGCCGGCGTCCGCTCGATCAACCTCGACCTGATGTACGGCCTGCCGCACCAGACGACGGCCAACACCCTTGAGACCATCGATGCGCTGCTGCCCCTGCGGCCCGAGCGCCTGGCCTTGTTCGGCTACGCCCATGTGCCGTGGATGAAGTCCCATCAGCAGTTGATCGACGAGAAGGCCTTGCCGGGGCCGAGCCAACGCCTCGACCAGGCCGAAAGCGCCGCCGAACGGCTGCAGGCAGAGGGCTATGTCCGCATCGGCCTCGATCACTTCGCGCTGCCCGAGGACGAGCTGGCGGTGGCTCAGCAGGAAGGGCGCCTGCGCCGCAACTTCCAGGGCTACACCACCGACACCGCCATGACCCTGCTCGGCCTTGGCGCTTCGGCCATCGGCAGTCTGCCGCAAGGCTATGTGCAGAACGTTGCGCAGGAGCTTCCCTGGCGGACCGCAGTCGAGAAGGGAGGCTTGCCGGTCGCCCGCGGCGTCGCCCTGACCTCCGAGGACCGCCTTCGCGCCGAGATCATCGGCCGGCTGATGTGCGACTTCTATGTCGACCTGTTCGATGTCTGCAGCCGCCATGGCCGGGACATGGGTGCGTTCACCCCGCAACTCGACCGCCTCGCGCCCTTCGAGCAGGACGGCCTCGTCGAACGGCAGGGCGGACGGATCACCGTGACGCAGACCGGCCGCCTCGTGGTGCGGTCGGTCTGCGCGGTGTTCGACGCCTATTTCGAGCCGGATGCCGTCCGCCACTCCCGCGCGCTCTAGAACCTGGCTCGCAGCGTCGCGCCCCAGGTCCGCGGATTGCCCAGGCGCCCCGAGATCCCGTAGGCCGACGCCCCTACGATCGAGGACGTGCCGACCTGCTGGAAGTAGGTCTCGTCCAGCAGGTTGTCCGCCCATAGGGAGAGGTCGTACTTGCCGTCCTGGAAGCGCGCGCCCAGCCGCAGGTTGACCAGCGAATAGGCCGGGATGCGGGTCAGGGGATCGGCCTGGACCGTGCCCTCCTGCTCCGAGCGATAGGCGTACTGGGCCAGCGCATAGCCGCGCACGTCGCTGGCCAGGTCCCGTTCGTACCGCAGGCTGGCGTTGAAGATCCACTCCGGCGACTGGAACAGCCGCTTGCCGGTCAGGTCGCAGGGCGCGGTCTTGCCGACCGGGCAGGGGCCGTTCGGATAGGAGGAGTATTTGGCGTCGATCCACGAGCCGTTGGCCGAGACGTTCAGGTCCGGAGTGATGTCGTAGCTGCCCTCGATCTCGACCCCGCGCGAGCGCACGTCGCCGACATTGGCCAGGAACGAGCGGACGCCGGGCAGGGCGATGTTCGCCTGCAGGCCCTCGAGTTCGGTCCAGAAGCCGCTGACGTTCAGGGTCAGGCGCCGGTCGAAGAACTGGTTCTTCGAACCGATCTCCCAGTTCTCGACCTTCTCCGGGTCCACCACCAGCGGTGAGCCGGCCGAAACCGCCGAGTTGAGGTTCAGCCCCGCCGCCTTGTAGCCCGTCGAGTACGAGGCATAGAGCATGTTGTCGGGCGTCACCTTGTAGGCGGCGCTGAGCAGGTAGGAGACGTTGTCGCCCTTAACCTGGGTGTCGTAGTTGAACATGATCGAGGTCGGGACGTAGGGCGTGCCCCGGGTCGAGGTGACGGTGACGCCGGTCCGCTTGTCCTCGGTGTAGCGGAGCCCGCCGGTCAGGATCAGCTTGTCGGTGACCTCGAAGTTCGCCTGTCCGAACAAGGCCCATGAGGTGACGTTCGAGCGCGTATCGCCGATGTATTGCGAGCCCGGCGCGATGATCACTTCCGGGGCGTCCGGGTTCGTCTGGCGATTGAGCGCCGTGTAGAAGGCGCCGGCGTCGTAGCCGAACTGGTTCAGGATATAGTGGTCCTTCAGGCGCTGATGGAAGGCGTAGGCGCCGGCCTGCCAGTTGAACCGGCCGGGCTTGGAAGCCAGGCGGACCTCCTGGGAATACTGCCAGGTGTGGGTGCTGGCGACATTGACCTGAATGATGTCCAGCGGGGTGCCGTCGGAATCCTGCAGCGGATCGAAATGCCAGTGCCGGTAGCCGGTGATCGAGGTCAGGTCGGCCCAGCCGAGGTCCCAGTCGACCTGGGCCGAAAGCGCGTCCTGGTCCGTCCGCATGTTCTGGATGGCGTTGGCCTGGGTGTACTCCGTCGAGCCCTGCGGAACGTAGCCGAGGGCGGCCAGGGCGTTCAGCGTCCGCTGGGTTCCCGCGCCGCCGACGGCCGGGGAGAGCACGTCGGTAAGCACGCCGACGCAGCAGGTGTCGTCCTCCTGGGAGTACTCGGCGATGACCCGGGCGCTGATGTTCTCGGACGGCGTGACGAGGAGCTGCAGGCGCGCGCCGCTACGGCCGATGCTGTTGCCGGAAACCCCGGTCTTGATGTTGTCCAGCGTCCCGTTCCGGTCGGTGTTGAACGCAGTGAGACGATAGGCCAGGAGGCCGTCGACCAAGGGCCCGGTCATGCTTAGCCGTAGCTGGTTGTATCCATAGGAGCCGAGCGAGACCTCGGCGACCGCCTCCGGCGTGAAGCTGGGCTTGCGGGTCCGGATATTGACCACGCCGGCCGAGGTGTTGCGCCCATAGAGCGTGCCCTGCGGCCCGCGCAGCACCTCGAAGCTCTCAATGTCGATCAGGTCCGCCAGCGCCATGCCCGGCCGGCCCAGATAGACCCCGTCGAAATAGAAGCCGACCGAGGTGTCGAGGCCGTCGGAGGCTGACGACACGCCGATCCCCCGGATGCCCACCGACGAGTTGCGCGGATTGGAGTTGTAGGCGGTGAAGCTCGGCGCGCGGCGTTGCACGTCCTCGAGGGTGTAGGTTCCGGTCTGCTCCAGCGTGGCGCCGGAAATGGCCGAAAGCGGGATCGGCACGTCCTGGGCGCGCTCGGCCTGCAGGCGCGCGGTGACGATCAGTTCCTCGACCGAACCGGCGGCGTCGGCGGTGTCGACGGCGTCGCCAGCGGCGGCCGCCGGGGCCTGCTGCGCAAAGGCTGGGGCGGCCGCGCCGAGCCCGGCGGCTAGCGTCGTCATGAGTAATCTATGGCGGAGAGACATCGGTTTCTTCTGCTGGCCTCGTCGTTCCTCGGGGAGGTGCGCACGAGGGACAGGCGAGGCGTTCGGCCCCCGCGGCGCCTCACCAATCCTACTTGTAGAGTAGGAAATAGAAGCAAGACCTTCTTTCAGAACGAAGAGATTTTCTAAATGCATGGTGTGCGCGTCGATCGACCCGCAAGAGAGCCGATCGTTATCTCCGACATGCGTATAGTGACCTGAAATAACGGGAGAAAACTATCAACGTCAGTCTTTCTCCGGCGGCCGTTTAGAAAACATCGGGCAGCCGGAGAGGGTCTCGTCTCGGTTCTGAATTGACAACACCAACTATAAAGGTGGGAATTAAGGGGATTAAGTTGCAGCCCTCTGGAGCTCCCCATGTCGTCCTCCCCCCGCGTGCCTCTAGGCCCCTTCGAAGTTAGCCGTCAGGGCTATGGCGCCATGGGGCTCAGCCATGTCTACGGCCAGGCGGAGGACGCGGAGTCCATCGCCACGATCCACCGCGCCATCGATCTCGGGATCACCTTCTTCGACACCGCGGACATCTATGGTTCGGGTCACAACGAAGAGCTGGTCGGCAAGGCTATCGCCGGGAAGCGGGACAAGCTGGTCGTCGCCAGCAAGTTCGGCAATCGCTTGGACCGCGAGCAGAGCGGCCGCGGACTCGACGGCCGGCCCGAATATGCCCGCGCCGCCGTCGAGGCCAGCCTGAAGCGGCTGAACCTCGACCACATCGATCTCTACTACCTGCACCGCCTCGATCCCCAGACGCCGATCGAGGACACGGTCGGCGAACTCGGCCGCCTCAAGGCCGAGGGCAAGATCGGCGGGATCGGCCTTTCCGAGGTCGACGCGGAGATCCTGCGCCGCGCCCACAAGGTCCACCCGATCGCCGCCCTGCAAAGCGAGTACTCGCTGTGGACCCGCGAGATCGAGGACGAAATCCTGCCCACCGCCCGCGAGCTGGGCGTCGGCTTCGTGGCCTACAGCCCCCTTGGCCGAGGCTTCCTGGCCGGAGCCGGGCCGGTGGAGGAGGGCGATCGCCGCAACCTCCATCCGCGCTACCAGCCCGAGGCCGTCGCCGCCAACAGCCAGCGCCGTGCCGTGGCCGAGAAGGTCGCCCTGCGCCTGGGCGCCAGCGTCGCCCAGGTCAGCCTCGCCTGGGTGCTCTCGAAGAATGTCGTCCCCATCCCCGGCACCCGGCGGATCACGCACCTGGAGGCCAACTGGGACGCCAACGACCTGCAACTCAGCCCGGCCGACGTCGCCGAACTGGAGGCGGCCTTCATCCCAGGATCGACCGTCGGCGCCCGCTATCCGGCCGGGGCCTCGCCCGTGCCCGCCCGCGCCACTGCCTGATCAAACCGTTATAAATCAAGGAGAAACCCGTATGAGCGTCACCGCCCTCCGTCCGGTCGCCGAAGGCCAGGACTTCACCCCGACACGCATCGTCGTCGATCCGGTCACGCCGCTGATCGGCGCCGAGATCTCGGGCGTCGATCTTCGCCAGCCCCTGGACGCCGAGACGATCGCGGAGATCCGCCAGGCCATCAACAAGTGGCGCGTGGTCTTCTTCCGCGACCAGGACATCAGCAACGAACAGCTCAAGGCCTTCGGGCGCACCTTCGGCCCCCTGACGCCCGCCCATCCGATTTCCGAAGGCCTGGATGACCATCCGGAGATCTGGGAGCGCAAGGTCGACGAGTATCGCGTCCGGCGGACCGAGAACGACACCGGTCCGCCGTCGGCTCGCCCGCCGCGGGACTACAAGGGCTGGCACATCGACATCACCTTCGTCGCCAACCCCAACAGCTACTCCCTGCTGCACGGAACCGAGATTCCGGCCTATGGCGGCGACACCCTCTTCGCCAACCTGATCGCGGCCTATGATGGCCTGACGCCGAAGATCCAGCGGCTGATCGACGACCTGCAGGCGGTGCACCAGACCAGCTCCTACGACGCCGGCGGCGGCGCCCGCAAACCTCGCAAGGACGGCCGCTCGACCGGCCCGTTCGTCTCCCTGCATCCGCTGGTGCGGGTCCATCCCGAAACCGGCGAGAAACTGCTGTTCCTGAATCCGGGCACCACGACCCACATCGTCGGGCTGAAGGAACGCGAGAGCCAGGCCCTGCTCGACCTGCTCTACGGCGAACTCACCCGCCCCGAATACGCCGTCCGCTTCCGCTGGTCGCCCAAGGCGCTGGTGGTCTGGGACAACCAGGCGGTCGCCCACGCCGGACCCATCGACTACGCGCACTTCAATCTGGGACGGACGGTTCGGCGGATCACCGTCGCCGGCGAACTGCCGGTCGGCCCGGACGGCTTCAAGTCCCAGGCCCTGGAAGGCCCGCTCTTCAACGTCCTCGGCTGATCTCCCTCGTCGAGCACAGCTCCCGGGCCGCGCTGGAGAGGGCGGCCCGGGATTTTTCCCCAAGAATCCAGGTTGAACCAAGTGAACAGGCGCAAGGCGTTCATCGTCGCTATCGCACTCATGGCCGCGGGGCTCGGCGTGACCGCCTGCGGCCGTTCCCAGGACGCGCCGGGGCCTCAACTCGCCCTGGATGCGCCCCTGCCGACGACGATTCCTCCGGGAACCAGGCTGGTGATCGGCGATCCCACCACCCAGCGGGTGCTGGAACACACCGGCTGGATCAAGGACCTGCCGTTCGAGGTCCAGTGGGCTCAGATCAGCGGCGGGCCGCAGGTCACCGAGGCGTTCCACGCCAAGGCGCTCGATGTCGGCTCGGCGGCCAACATCCCGCCCATCCACGCGACATGGGTTGGCATTCCGGTCCGGATGATCGCCGTCCGCCTGCGCACCGAACCCTACAAGTATCCGCTGTTCGAGCTGGGTGTCTCGCCCAAGGCGAAGATCACGAGCCTGGCCGACCTCCGGGGCAAGAAGATCGCCTACAGCCCTGGCCAGGTGCAGGGGGAAATCGTGCTGCGGACCCTGGCCGCCCAGGGCCTCACCACCCAGGACGTAACCCTCGTCGAGCTGCCCAGCACCGGCGACGTCTATCCGAACGCCCTGGTCACCGGCCTTGTCGACGTGGCGCCGCTGGGCGCGGGCGTTCCCACCAAGCGCTACCTCGACAACTACGCGAAGGACGGGGGCAAGGTCCTGCGGCATCCGCCGTTCCGAGACGACCTGCTCAATCTCTATGTGCGCGAGGAGACCTTGCGCGACCCGGCCAAGGCGGCCGCCTTGCGTGAGTACGTGAAGTTCTGGGCCCGGGCCGCCGAATGGACCCGGACCCACAAGGAGGAGTGGGCCCAGGCCTACTATGTGAAGGACCAGGGCCTGTCCTTGCAGGACGCCCGCTTCGTGGTCGCCGCAAGCGGCGACTCCGTCATTCCCCGCGACTGGTCCGAGGCGATCGCCCTGCAGCAGGCCTCGATCGACACCCTCGCCAAGGCGGGCGGCCAGAAGCCGTTCGACGCCGCCCAGATCTTCGACCGTCGCTTCGAGACCATCGCGGCGGACGCGGTCGCACCCGTGAAGACTGCGCAGAACGAGGCCCAACCATGAGCGTCGCCCACATCCTCGAGCGGCCGGCTGCGGCCGCCGCGCAGAACGCCGCCGAAAGCCCGCCGCCCGCCGCCCGGCGCAAGCGCCGCCTGGGCCTGGGCCATCCCGCGCCCTACGGATGGTTGCTAGGCCCGGTCCTGCTGCTGGTGGCCTGGGCCATCGGCTCGTCCACCGGCTTCATCGATCCGCGCATCCTTCCCGCGCCCTGGGTCGCCGTCATCACCGGAGCCGACCTGATCGAGCAGGGACGGCTGCAGGCGAACATCGCGGTGTCGGCCTGGCGGGCCGGCCAGGGCCTTGCCTATGGCGTGGCCGTCGGCGTGGTCGTCGCCCTGATCTCGGGCCTCAGCCTGCTAGGGGGCTACGTCTTCGACGGCCTGGTGCAGCTCAAGCGCGCGATCCCGACCCTGGCGCTCATTCCGCTGTTCATCCTGTGGTTCGGTATCGGCGAGGCGATGAAGGTCATCGTCATCTCGCTGTCGGTCTTCATCCCGATCTATGTCCATACCCACAACGCCCTGCGAGCCATCGACATCAAGCATGTGGAGCTGGCCGAAACCCTCGGCCTTGGCCGGCTGGCCTTCGTCCGGCACGTGGTCCTGCCGGGCGCCCTGCCAGGCTTCATGCTGGGCCTGCGGTTCGGCGTGATGGGGGCCTGGCTGGCCCTGGTGGTGGTCGAGCAACTGAACGCCACCAGCGGCATCGGCTACATGATCAACCTGGCGCGGACCTATGCCCAGTCCGACGTCATCCTGCTCGGCCTCGTCGTTTACGCCATCCTCGGCGTCTCGTCGGACGCGGCCGTTCGCTTCCTCGAAAAGAAGGTGCTGTCATGGCGCAAGACACTCGCTCAGTGAGCCCGACGGTTCGCGTCCGCAACCTCGTCCGCCGCTTCACCCTCAAGGGGGTGCTGAACGGCGTCGACCTCGACATCCAGCGCGGCGAGTTCGTCGCCCTGCTGGGCCGCTCGGGCTCAGGCAAGAGCACCCTGCTGCGCGCCTTGGCCGACCTCGACCGGGAGGCGACAGGCTCGGGCGAACTCCTCGTTCCTGAGAAGCTCTCGGTGGTCTTCCAGGACGCCCGCCTGCTGCCCTGGAAGCGGGTGCTGGACAATGTCGTCCTCGGCCTCGAGGGCGGCGAGGTTCGCGAGCGCGGCCGCAAAGCCCTGGCTGAGGTGGAGCTGGGCGGTCGCGAGAACTCCTGGCCGTACGAGCTCTCGGGCGGCGAGCAGCAGCGGGTGGCGCTGGCGCGCTCGCTGGTCCGCCAGCCCGAGCTGCTGTTGGCCGACGAGCCTTTCGGCGCCCTCGACGCCCTGACCCGCATCCGCATGCACATCCTGCTGCGCCGCCTCTCGGAGGTGCACAATCCGGCCGTGCTCCTGGTCACCCACGACGTCGACGAGGCGATCGAGCTGGCCGACCGTGTGGTGGTGCTCGACGACGGCAAGATCGCCGCGGACATCGCCGTCAACCTGCCGCAGGAGGGCAGGGGGCGTCACGCTCGCGCACTTGATCTCCGCCGCCAGTTGCTCGGCTACCTCGGCGTCCAGGACCCGCTGGACGAGGCGTTTCAGCGCGAGGCGATGAACGCGCGGATATCAGCGCCCAGCAGCCTGGGGCTGTCGTCGCCCATGTAGGGCATGTGGCCCGAGGGATAGGCGCGCAGGGTCAGCCGGTCGTGCGCCAGCCCCGAGCGGCGGGTGACGTACTCGGCCGAGCCCAGGGTGGTGGTCAGGTCGTAGTAGCCGGCGCCGACGAACACCTTCAGCGAAGGGTTGCGGCGCATGGCGGCGGCCAGGTCTTCCGCATAGTTCCTCGGCTGGCCCCAGTTCCAGCGCCCGTTGACCTCGCCGAAGGCGATTGGCTGGTAGGTCGTCGGGGCGGGCGCCTTAAGCTCGTTGCGGACATAGTCGTTGAGCACGGCGATGAAGCCCGGGGTGTACTGGCCCATAGCCGGGTCGTCGGCCACCGGATCCCCGCCGCTGGCGGCGAGCGGCAGGGTGTAGCGACTGTCATAGGCGCCGAGCTGCAGTCCCTGGTCCTTCAGCAGCAGCTTGCCGAACTCTTCGAGCGAAATGCGCAGGTTGGAGTCCAGCCAGTTCTGGGCCGGCAGGCCGGTCAGCTTGGAAAGGCCCTCGGCGACCCGCTGACGGTCGGCGGCCGGCAGGTCTTCGGCGGCGTAAAGCGCCGGTAGATAGGTTTCGGCCGCGAAGCGGCGCGCTTCGGCCGCGACGCTTTCAGGCGTGCGGCCCTCCCGCGGGGTGCGCCCGTGGACCCAGGCGGTGGCCGCCATGGTCGGCAGGTTGTTCAGATAGGCCTCGTCCCCGGCCGAGCGGCCGCCGAACGACGGGCCCAGGATGATGACGCCGTTCAGGGTGACCCCGCCCAGCGCGCCGGTCGGCGAGAACGGCCCGCCCATCAGGGTGTTGGCCAGCACCGAGGCGCGGACCGTGCCGTAGCTCTCGCCGACCAGGTACTTCGGCGAGTTCCACCGGCCGTTGGCGCTGAGCCAGTCGCGGATGAACTCGGTGGTGGCCCTGGCGTCCTGGCTGACCCCGTAGAAGTCTTCGCCCTTTCCGCCCGGCAGCAGGCGGCTGTAGCCGGTGCCTACGGGGTCGATGAACACCAGGTCCGCGACGTCCAGCAGCGAGAACGGATTGTCCTCCAGCTTGAAGGGCGGAGTGGTCGGCGGATGCACCGGATCAGGGAACGCGACGCGCCGCGGGCCGAGCATGCCCATGTGCATCCAGATCGACGAGGAGCCGGGGCCGCCGTTGAAGACGAACACCACCGGCCGGTTCGTATCCTTGCCCTTGGCCACGTAGGAGAAGCTGTAGAGGCTCGCCGCCGGCTGGCCCTTGGGATCGTGCAGGATCGTCTCGGCCAGGGTGGCGCGATAGGCGATCTTGCGTCCGCCGAAGACGCCGGTGTGGTCGCTGGAATAGCTGCGCGGGGCGGAAACCGCCGCCGCAGGCGCGGCCTCGGCCGCGAACGCCGGGGCGGCCGAGGCCAGCAGGGCCGCGGCGAGCGAGATCGTGATCAGATGGCGCATTTGCTGCCCGGAACTTCGGCCACGCGGCTCCAGCGATAGCCGGGCAGGGCCTCGCCGCGGGGCAGGTAGGTGATCTGCAGGTCCTTGCCGTCGCGGCGGACCTTCAGGGTGATGGTGTCGTCAGGCTTGCCCTGGACGGCGTCGAGGACGACCTGCTCGGTCACCTCGTCCCCCTCCTTCAGGCCCGCCTTCGCGGCGTTCGAACCGGCGACCAGGCCGCGCACGATCCGGGGCGATGCCGTAAGCGAGGCGGCGTCGAAGCCGAGCTCGAACACGCGATAGGTTGCGTCTTCGCGCTTGAAGCAGGGGCCGTAGGCCTCGGAGGGCGGGACCAGCAGCTTGCCGGCCATCATCTCCTCGTGCTCCGTCTTGGCCTGCGGGCCCAGCTCGGCGACCACCAGGCTCAGCCAGGCGTCGGTGTCATAGGACTGGCCGGCATCCCGGCGGGCGATCATCGCCTTCACCAGGTCGTCCAGGCTGCGCTTGCCCCCGGACTTGGCCCGTACCTGGGCGTCGACCATGGCCATGTAGAAGGCGCCGCGGTCATAGGGCAGCTTGCGGACCCGCGTGTCGCTCCAGAACTTGGCGGCGATCTCGCTGGCCGGCGCGGTGTTCACCGGGTTGCCGTAATAGCTCTGGGCCCGCTCGTTCACCTGGGCCAGGAAGTCGTCGGTGTCGATCAGTCCGGCGCGCCAGGGAATGGTCGCCGAATAGAACTCGGCCAGGCCCTCGCCGTACCAGGAGATGATCCCGTTCGGCCCGGACAGGCTGCCCGGCCAGTTGTGGACGATCTCATGGGCCAGGTGGTGGCGCATGCCCTCCACGGTCGGCGGGGGATCATCGCTGAAGCCCGACATGAACGAGTTGAGCAGGCCAGCCCCACCCGTCCCCGGATAGGGGTTCTTGCGGAAGAAGACGCGATAGGGCTTGTCCGGCTCGCCGAAGAAGGTGGCGATCGCGGTGCGCGCCTTCTCGGTCCAGCTCGCCACGGCCTGGACGTCGAACGGCGGCGCGCCCAGCCAGTAGATGGCGAACGGCCCGCCGCTCTCGGCCGGATAGCTGCTCATCGGTCCGGCCATGTAGTAGGTGTTGGCCAGCAGTTCGACCGGGCCGGTCATCCGCAGCTCGCCTTCGCCCAGGCTCTGGGCGGCGCGCGAGCCGGCCGGCATGCCGGCGAGATCCCAGGCCAGGTGCAGGCTGAAGGGCTTTTGCGTGTCCGGCAGCGCCAGGAAGGTGACGCCGGCGCCGTTGACGCCGCCAGCCTCGGGACGCAGGTCGAAGGGCGGGCCGGAGCCGAGCCTCGGGCGGAAGGCGCGGGCCGGCGCCTTGTAGCGCACGGTCACGTCGCCGACGGTCTCGCGCGCCACCTGCCAGCGGCGGAAGTACATGAAGTTCGACGGATCGGCCGGATCGTCCTTCTGCACCAGTGGCACGGCGCCCTTGGTGTCGGTCACCTGGATGTCGGCGGCCTCGTACCGGGCGGTCTCGACCGAGGCGAACACCATCGGCAGCCGCAGGAAGTTCTCGCCGGGCCTGGCGTTCGGCGCCTGCAGCTTGAGCGTCACGTCCACGGCGTCCAGCGCGCCGGCCGAAGCGTGCGGGCGCAGGGTCAGGTCGAGGGAGGGCGGCGCGCCTTGGGCGTGCGCCACGCCGGCCAGCGCCAAGGCGGCGGTGGTCGCGGCCAGAAGCTTTGCGAAAGACATCAGACGGGAGGATTCCGGGGCAGGGTGGAAAGCAGCCGGTCCACGTCGTTCATGTCGTTGAAGACGGCGAGCGAGGCGCGGAAGCGGTTCTGCGAAACGGTGAGGCGGATGTCGGCGGCCTTCAGCAGGTCGCCCAGCTTCCGGCGGGCGTCCTTCAGGGCGAAAGCGACGAGGGCGGTCTTGGAGTCGAGCGGCGTCAGCGGTTCGTAACCGCGGCGGCGCAGCTCGGTCTGGACGGCCTGGATCAGCGGCTGACGGGCCGCCTCGATATTGGCGACGCCGGTCTCGGTCAGCCAGCCGAGCGAGTAGTCGAGCTGCACGACGCCGGTCCAGGAGGTCGTGCCCATGGCGAACCGGCCGGCTGCGTCGGGTGACGCGCTGTAGGTCGCCACGCCTTGGCCCGGCTCGTCATAGGGGAAGACGTGGGCCTTGAAGGCGTTGACCTGGTGATAGCCCCACCAGGGGCGCCGGATCTTGTCCTGGATTTCCTTGCGGACATAGAGGAAGCCCAGGCCGAAGTCCCCCATCAGCCACTTGTAGGAAGAGGCCGCGGCGAAATCGACGCCGGCGGCGCGCAGGTCGATGGGCGTCACGCCGGCCGCGTGGACCATGTCGACATAGACATAGGCGCCGTGGGCGTGGGCCAGGTCGCAGACCTTCTTCAGGTCGTGCTGGAAGCCGTTGGTGGTCGAGACGGCGCTGATCGAGACCAGGCGCGTGCGGTCGTTCACCGCCGCGGCCATCTCGTCCATGTCGATGCGGCCGTCCTTGGTCATCGGCAGGGTGACGACGTCCATCCCCGCCTTGCCGAGTTCCCCGTAGGTATAGAAGGAGCCGAAGAAGTGCAGGGCGTCGGTGACGATCCGGCCGCCGCTGCGCGGGATGTCCAGCGCCTGGATGACCAGGTTCTCGCCCATGGTCGTGGACTGGATCAGCGAAAGCTCGTCGGGGCTCGCCCCGACCAGGGCGGCGAACTTGCCGATCATCGCCCGTTCCTTGGCCCCGACACTGTAGCCGGGCGGAACCGAGCCGTCCTGGGTCTTGTAGTGAAGGTACTCCTCCAGCGCCGCGCGCGCGCCCAGCGGCATCGGGTGGGTCGAGCCCGAGTCCAGATAGGTGAAGGGCATGACCGCGAAGGCGGCCTTCGCCGGCAGGCGTGAGGGAGCGGCCGTCGCGGCGCGGGCGGCCGTCGGCGCGATCGCGCTTCCAGCGGCGGTGGCGGCGACGAGGGCTCGGCGCGTCAGCATCTTGCGGTCCCGTTTCTGGCTGCGAGACGAGGCCCGCTCATCGGAAACGCTAGACCTCGGCCGTCGAATTATCTTGTCGTTCTCGGCGGTCAAGCTCGCGGGGCTGGACTGGATTATCCCTCCCGCGGCGAGATGCTGCATTGCCTATGCGTCGTGGGGGCCGATCAGCGGAATTTGCGCGCGCGCATCGGGATGGCGGTCGTGCTTTTCGACTCCGTCAGCGTGACGATGGAGCGCACATCCACCACGCCCGGCAGCTTCAGCAGGGTCGAGAAGATGAAGTCCTGGTACCAGATCACGTCCGGGGCCAGGATTTTCAGCATGGCGTCCATCTCCCCGAAAACCGTATAGCATTCAAGGATTTCGGGGATGTCGTTGATCGCCTTGTGGAACTTGGCGCGGTCCTCGTCGCTGAGCGTCGTCATCTTCACCTGGGCGAAGATTTGCATCTTGAAGCCAAGCTTCTCCCGATCGACGATCACCACCTGGGCTTTGATGTAACCCTCTTCCCGCAGGCGCTGAATCCGCCGCCAGCAGGGGGACTGGGAGAGGCCGACCCGCTCGGCCAGTTCTGCGGTGGAGAGCGACGCGTCGCGCTGCATCAGCTCGAGGATCTTCATGTCGATGGCGTCAATCTCGGCGGGCATAGCTTATGTCCTTAATCAAATGCTCCTGCATAGCGGATGCGGGAGTTGCGCCTGTCAAGGGCGACTTAGGCAAGATAATCCTCACTCCGGGGATAGGCTCTCTCCATGATCATTCGGCGGCCCCTACGTAGCGGCGAGCCGCCACTGGGGGCGACAAATTGAGCAAGGCGAGTAAGTCCCCCGAGACGGCGGGAGCTCATATCCCGTCGGCGGACGACTATGCCGACTGGGTGAAGGCGATGATGCGCGCCGTGGCGACGACCCGGGACGCGGCTGTGCTCTATGACTCCACCATAAAGGAGCCGACCGAACTGCTGGCGCGCGTGGTGCGCGAGGCGTTCGGCGAGCAGATCACCGACCGCTATGAAAGCGTCTTTGTCAACGGCAACCGCTTCGTGGCCGCCGCGGTCGCGCAGCGCTACGGCGTCCAGCGGGAGAACGTCGTCTCGACGACCGGCGCGACCAGCGCCATGGCGATGGCGATCCGGGCTTATGTCGAGCCAGGCGACCACGTCATCGTCGAGACGCCGTGCTTCGACCTGCTGCCGAGCCTGGCCGCGGCCGCCGGCGCGAGCGTCAGCTACGTCCCGCGCCGGGCGCCGGATTTCCAGATCGAGCCGGTCGAGCTGGCCGCTCTGGTTGGCCCCCGCACCCGCCTGGTCCTGCTGACCCACCTGCACAACCCTTCCGGGGCGGCGCTTTCGGACGAGGCGGTGCTGGCGCTGCTCGCGGCTCTTCCGGAGAACGTCCGTATCGTCATCGACGAGGTCTATGGCGACTTCGCCGGACCGGCCCCCGCCAAGGCGACGCTCTCGCCGCGGATCATCAGCGTCGGCAGCTTGACAAAGGCGCAGGGGCTCTTCGCGCTCAAATGCGGCTGGGCCATCGCCTCGGCCGAGGACGCGCGCGCTATCCTGGCCGCGAGCGACCAGGGTGACTGGGGCGTCTCCAAGCTCTCGCACGCGGTCGCCGCTCGGGTGCTCGAGAACATCGAGCCCTTCGATGGGCACTGGAAGGCGTTGCTTGCCGCGACCCGTCCGGTGGCCGAGCGCCATGCCCGTCAGATGATCGCCGAGGGGCTGCTGGAGGGCGAGCCGCCGCCATACGGCTGCATGTATTTTCCAAAGGTCGTCGGCGTGTCCGACACCCGCGCCCTGACGGACTGGCTCTGGAGCGAGCATCACCTGGTGGTCGCGCCCGGGGAATTCTTCGGAACGCCGGGCCATGTGAGGCTCGGTTTTGGCCGCGATGCGGCGGAATTGGACGACGGCCTGGGGCGCTTGGCCGCGGCGCTTCGGCTCTACCGTAAGCGGTGATAATGCTCGGTCGTCCCATTTCGATATCGCGCATTGCCCATGCAGGCAAACATACCTGATCGCATAATTCATCTGCGATGCTTCGGTGTCGGTTTGAAGAACGAAAAGAAAAACCGGTTCGGCCGACCTAGTTTTCCACAAGCGTAAAAGCGCAAGTCGGTCTTGAGCGGCCTGCCATCACGGGGACTGGCAGGCGCGTATCGCGGCGGAAAAAGCCGCGACTGAAAAGGGGGTATTATGAAGGTTCAATCGGTTCGCGGGCGCTTGCTCGCCTCCAGCGTGCTGGGCGGTCTGGCGCTTGCGTCGGCCTTCGCGGCCGCGCCGGCTTTCGCGCAAGACGCCGAGACGGTCGAGGAAATCGTGGTCACCGGCTCGCGCATTCGTCGCGCCGAGGTGAACACCGAAGCTCCCGTCACCGTGGTGGACCAGCAGAGCATGGTGGACCGTGGCTTCGTCCAGGCCGGCCAGGTCCTGAACCAGATCACGTCCATGACCGTCATGGTCCCGCAGCCCGACGGCTCGGGCGAAGCGGCTGGCGACGGCCGCCAGTACCCGAACCTGTTCGGTCTCGGCGAAGGCCGCACCCTGACCCTGGTCAATGGCCGCCGGTTCGTGACCTCCTCGGCCGGCGGCGACCGCGTCGTCGACACCAACACCATCCCGACCGGCCTGATCGAGCGCGTGGACGTGGTCCAGGCGGGCGGTGCGGCCGTCTACGGCTCCGACGCCATCGCCGGCGTCGTGAACTACGTGCTGAAGGACAGCTTCGACGGCGTCGAGCTCGACGCCCAGTACGGCGTCTCCTCGCGCGGCGACTACCCGCAGACCTCGCTGCGCGGCACGTTCGGCAAGAACTTCGCCGACGACCGCGGCAACGTGGCGGTGAACGTCGAATGGTCGAAGACCGATCCGCTGTTCGACTATGATCGCCCGCGCAGCGCCCTCGGACGCCTGACCGTCACCAACCCAGCCAATAAGGGTCCGAACGACGGCGTTCCGGCGCTGAAGGAAATCTTCGACGCGCACTTCTGGGAATTCAACGCCAACGGCGTGCTGTTCAACCGCGCTCCGGCGCCGCTCGCGGCGATGCTCGGCTACAACGGCGTGCCGCTGCAGTTCAACAACAACGGCGACCTGGTTCCCTACAATCCGGGCGTGATCCAGGGCGCTCCGCCGTTCGCCGAAGGCGGCGAGGGGCTCCGCTACGGCGAGCTGGCCGCGCTCTATGCCGGCGTCGAGCGGTTCAACACCAACCTTATCGGCCACTACGACATCACCGACCGGATCAAGCTGTCGGGCGAATTCCTCTACGCCAAGGTCGAGGCGCGCGATCCCTACGGCGAGCAGGCCAGCAACACCGTGCTGAACCAGCCGAGCACCGGCTCGGGCTACATCACGCTGAACCGCAGCAACCCGTATCTGTCGGATCAGGCGCGTTCGATCCTGGGCGCCGGCGGCCCGCCGATCTTCCTCTCCAAGTGGTGGACCGATTTGCTGCCGACCCGTAACCGGGTAACCACCACCGAGACCTATCGCGGCCTCGTCAGCCTCGACGGGGATTTCGACTACGCCGACCGGAACTTCTACTGGAGCGCCTCCTACAGCCGCGCCCAGGCCAAGGGTTCGTCCAGCGGCTGGGGCGTCAACACCGCGAAGTTCAACAACGCGATCGACGCCGCCCGCAACAGCGCCGGCAACATCGTCTGCGCCATCAACGCCGACGCTACGACCGCCAACGACGACGCGGCCTGCGCCCCGATCAATCCGTTCGGCCAGGGCAATGTCAGCCAGGGCGCGCGCGGCTACGCCACGGTGGTCACGGGTGATGAGTTCCTCAACACCCAGGACAACTTCCTGGCCACCCTGGGCGGCGATCTCTTCGAACTGCCGGCCGGCGCCAGCAAGTTCAGCGTCGCCTACGAGTACCGCCGCGAAGAGGCGAAGTTCTCACCTTATGAGGCCGACCGTCTCGGCCTGACCGGCGCTGGCGTGCCGGTTCAGGGCACCTCGGCCTCTTACCATACCAACGAGTTCTCGGCCGAACTGCTGGTGCCGCTGCTTGGCGGCGACTTCTCCATGCCGCTGTTCCGTTCGCTCGACCTCAACGGCGCCTATCGCCACGTGGACAACTCGATCGCCGGCAAGGAAAACATCTGGAGCGCCGGCCTGCAGTGGGGCGTCTTCGAAGGCTTCGGCCTGCGCGCCTCGCGCAGCCGCAACTTCCGCGCGCCGACCCTGGACCAGATGTTCGAGCCGTCCCGTACGGCCCTGGGCTCCATCTCGCGGGATCCCTGTGACGCCGACCGCATCAACGGCGGCCCGAACCCGGCGGTCCGGATCGCCAACTGCCAGGCGCTGTTCGCGGCGAACCCGAGCTATGGCCCGCTGGAAGGCTTCCAAGACCCGTCGGAGAACTTCACCAACGCGTTGGTCACCACTGGCGGCAACCTCGATCTGCGGAACGAAATCGCCGATACGACCACCTATGGCTTCGTGTTCCAGCCGACCTTCGTGCCCGGCCTGACGGTGATCTTCGACCGCATCGAGATCGACCTCACCGATGGCCTCTCGCTGTTCGAGCCCGCGAACTTCCTGGCCACCTGCTACGACTCTTCGGTCATGCCGGCGGACGTCTGTGGCACCTTCACCCGCAACGACCAAGGCCACGTCGTGACCGCGCTGCAGACCACCTACAACGCCGGTCAGGTCACCTATCGCGGTGAAGTCTACGACATCAACTACCGCTTCCAGGTCGGCCGCTTCTTCGACGACGCCGATCTCGGCGAACTCGAGCTGGGCGTCCAGGCGACGCACACCTCGAAGCTGGAGACCTCGGTCACCGGCTTCGACCTCCTGCGCGAAGACGGCACGACGAAGACGCCGGAGTGGGTGGCTCGTTTCGACGCCCGTTACGCTCGCGGTCCGTTCCGCGCGACCTATCAGCTCCAGTATCTGGACGACGCCAAGGTCGACATCACGGACACCATCGAGTCGAAGCCGGTCCCGAATGTGAAGGCGAACATCCGCCACAGCATCTCGGCCCAGTACGAGTTCGACAAGTACACGATCCGCGGCGGCGTCACGAACCTGACCGACGAGCAGCCGTCATATCCGACCCGCGACTACGGCGACATTCTCGGCCGTCAGTACTATGTGGGCCTGACCGCGCGGTTCTAAGCGCTTCGACCGCGCGGTGGCTCCCTCCCTGCGTGGTCGTCAGCGGCGTCGGCCTCCCCCATGGGCCGACGCCGCGTACTATTCTGGACTGGAGTTTGCGCATGGGCGGGACGGGCGACGATCTGAGCGGCCTCCTCGTCCTCGGCGGCGACGAAGTCCATGCCCGCTTGAGCTACGAAGCGGCGATCCCGGCGGTGCGCGAGGCGATGATCGCCCTGTCGGACGGCCGGGTCCGCCAGCTTCTGCGCAGCTTCATCGGGTTGGGCGAGGGGAGGACCTTCGCCATCATGCCGGCCGCGCTCTCCGAACGCGGCGTCTTCGGCGCCAAGCTCATCAGCGTCTTCAAGCACGCCGACGGCTCCAAGGCCCACGAGGGCCTAGTCATGCTGTTCGACCCGGAAAGCGGCGCGCCGATCTGCCTTGCCGATGCCGGGGCGATCACGGCCATCCGCACCGCCGCCGCCAGCGCCGTGGCGACGGAGGCCCTGGCCCGCCCGGACGCCGACACCCTCGCCATCCTCGGAACCGGCCTGCAGGCCAAGGCCCACGCCCTTGCGATCGCCAAGACGCGCCGCCTGCGCGAGATCCGCATCTGGGGGCGCGCCGCCGACCGCGCTGAGACCCTGGCCGCCGAGGTCTGGGGCGAGACCGGCGTCGTCGCCAGGGCCGCAGCCCTGCCTGAGGCGCTCGATGGCGCCGACATGATCTGCACCGTCACCTCGGCCGTCGATCCGGTGCTGGAGGCGGGGATGGTCTCGCCCGGCGCGCACGTCAACATCGTCGGCTCCAGCGGGCCGGCCCAGGCGGAGATCGCCGGCGACCTGGTGGCCGCTGGCCGCTTCATCGTCGACCATCGCGAGCATGTGCTGGCGCATGGCGGAGAGTTCCTCCGCGCCAAGGCCGCCGGCCTGGTGGACGACAGCCATATCGCCGCCGAGATCGGCGAGGTCCTGGCCGGCGCGAGGCCCGGCCGCACCGACGAGCGCGAGATCACCCTCTACAAGTCGCTCGGCCACGCCGCCCAGGATCTGGCGGTCGCGGCCTGGCTCTATCAGAACGTCACCGGAAGGACTCTATGACCGACGCGACCCAGCGGATGCACAAGGGCGTCGACCTGTTGGCGGTCGTCGCCCTGGGCCTTGGAACCGCCGTCGGCGTGGCGATCTTCTCGGTCATCGCGCCGGCCACCGCCCTGGCCGGGCCCGGCATGCTGCTGGCCGTGCTGGTCGCCGCCGTGCCGATGTTCGTCATCGCCATGACCTACGCCTTCATGGGCTCGGCCCTGCCGACTTCGGGGGCGTCCTTCGAGTGGTCGCGGCGGTTCATCCATCCCTTCGTCGGCTATCTGATCGCCTGGCTGCGGATCGTCTCAAACGTCGGGGCCATGCTGATCCTGGCCCTGGTGATGGTGCGCTACCTCTCCATGGTCGTGCCCCTGCCGACCAAGCCGACCATGCTGGCGACCTTCGCCCTGTTCTTCCTCGCCAACTATTACGGCGTTGGGCTGGCCGCACGGCTGCAGGTCATCCTGATGGGGGCGCTGGTGGTGCTCTTCCTGGTGTTCTCGGCCTGGGGCGCGCCGCACGTGGACCCGGCCAAGTTCCAGCCGATGCTGCCGCATGGGACGGGGGGCATGCTGGCGGCCATCCCGCTGCTGATCGGCCTCTTCTTCGGCATCGAGGCGGCGACCGAGATCGGCGACGAGGTCAAGGACGGCAAGAAGACAATCCCCCTGGGGATCGGGCTCTCCATCCTCAGCGCCGTGGGCCTCTACCTGATGGTCGGCGTCGTCGCCATCGGCGTGCTCGGCCCCGAGGCTCTGGCCAAGAGCGAGACGCCGCTGCTCGACGCGGCCCAGCCGTTCATGGGGCCGGTCGCCAAGCCGCTGATCGTGCTGGCCGCGGTGGTCGCGATCTGCAAGTCGATCAACTCGCTCTATCTCGGCTTTTCGCGTAGCCTGTTCGCCATGGCCCGCCAGGGCATGCTGCCCTCCGTCCTGGCAAAGGTTCACGAGAAGCACGGCACGCCGCACTATGCGCTGCTGGCCATCCTGGCGGCGACGGCGCTGGGCCTGCTGGCGCCGATGAACCTGACCAGCCTGTTCCTGGCGGTGAACATTCCGACCCTGCTCAAGTACGCGGCGACCTGCATCTCGGCGACGGTGGTGGTGCGAAAGCATCCGGAGATCTACCAGGCCGCGCGCTTCAAGCTCTCGCCGGGCGCGACCATCGGCTGGGCCTATGCCGGCTGCGTCGCCGCCCTGGTCGTGGCGGTGCTCGGCTTCACCGCCGACTGGACGCCCTACGCCGCGCTCGCGGTCTGGGCGGCGATCGGCATCGCCTACTATGCGTTCGCCCCGAAGAAGGCCGTCGCCTGATGCGCGTCATCGACCGCGAGGAAGTCGCCCGCCGCCTCACCTACGAGCTCTGCATCCCCATCGTTCGCGAGGCGATGATCGCCTTTTCGACCGGGGAGACCCGGCAACTGCTGCGTTCGATCATCCCACTGGCCGATGGACGGATGTTCGGCCTGATGCCCGGCGCGCTGGGCGAGCATGCGCCGTTCGGGGCCAAGGTCATCAGCGTCTTCCCCGAGAACTTCGCCAAGGGCCGCCAGTCCCACCAGGGCCTTGTGGTGCTGTTCGAGCCGGAGAACGGCGCGCCGGTCTGCGTCGTCCATGCCGGCGAGGTGACCGCCATCCGCACCGCCGCGGCCAGCGCCGTGGCCACCGACGCCCTGGCGCGGCCCGACGCGCGGCGGCTGGCGCTGCTGGGCTATGGCGAGCAGGCCGCGACCCATGCCCGCGCGATCTCCAAGGTCCGGCCGCTGGAAGCGATCACCGTCTGGGGCCGCTCGGCCGAGCGCGCCCAGGCCTTCGCCGCCGCGATGTCCGCTGAGCTGGGCGTTCCCGTGACCGCGGCGCCCGACGCCAAGGCGGCGGTCGCCGAGGCCGACATCGTCTGCACGGTCAGTGCCGCCAAGGAGCCGATCCTCTATGGCGCGTGGCTGAAGCCCGGAACCCACGTGAACGTCGTCGGCTCCAGCTATGCCGGGCCTGTGGAGGTGGACAACGACCTGGTCGCCGGCTCGCGCTTCATCGCAGACAGCCGCGAGGGCGTGCTGGCTCAAGGGGCGGAGTTCCTGGCCGCCAAGGCCGCCGGCCTGATCGACGACGCCCACGTCGTAGCCGAGATCGGGCAGGTGCTGGCCGGTCAGGTCGAGGGCCGCCAGAGCGCGGCTCAGATCACCGTCTACAAGTCGCTCGGCCACGTGGTCCAGGATCTGGCCAGCGCCTGGGCGCTCTACAAGGAAACGGAAAGTCGCTGATGCGTAAGGGGTTTTTCCTGGCCGCCGCCCTGCTGGCCACCGTCAGTCATGCCTCCATGGCGATGGCTCAGGAACGCTTCGAGGTCCTGCTGAAGCCCGGCGCGGCCGACCAGCCCGATGGCGTCGGGCATGTGTACGTGACCCTGCGCATGACGGGCGTCGATGCGCCCGCCGGCGCGCCGCTGCTGACCCTGCCGGTGGTGATCGCTAATACGGCGACAGTCGCCACCACCCTGACCGAACTGAAGGCCTCCGATGCAGCCGGCGATGTCCCGCTGACCTACAAGGACGATCCGGTTTCGCTGGTCTATGCGCGCCATTGGAGCGCGGCGCGGCCGGTGAGGGGCGACCTGACGGTCAGCTACCGCGCCCCGATCGACAACACCCCGCCCAAGCGTGGCTCGGGCCCGCCCTACCAGCTCCGCACCGAGGGGCGCGGCCTGTCGGCGGTGGGCAACACCTTCATCCTGCTGCCCGAGAACGCGCAGCCCTACGACGTGCAGCTACGCTGGGACCTGAGCTCCCTAGACGCGGGCTCCGCCGCCACCTCCAGCTATGGCGACGGTGACGTCAGCCTGGGCGTCGGACCGGCCGGCCGCCTGGCGCGGACCGTCTTCATGGCCGGTCCCATGCATCGCTATCCCCAGACCGCCCACGGCGGCTTCTCGGCCGTGTGGCTTGGGACCCCGCCCTTCGATCCTGCCCCGACCATGGCCTGGACCGAGAAGCTGCATGGCTGGATGACCGGCTTCTTCCGCGATCCGGCCGAGCCGCCCTATCGCGTCTTCCTGCGCTACAACCCGATCAACGCCGGGGGCGGGGCCGCCCTGACCAACTCGTTCCTGACCACCTATGGCAAGACCGGCTCCGGCGAGGCCCTGAAGGGCACGCTGGCGCACGAGATGATCCACACCTGGACCTCGCTCGATGGCCTCGGCCAGTGGTTCGGCGAGGGGAATGCGGTGTTCTATCAAGGGCTTCTGCCGATGCGTGCAGGCCTCTTGTCGCCCGACGAGTACCTGGCCGACCTGAACGACACCGCACGCCGCTACTACTCCAACGCCCTGAACGACACGCCCGACGACCAGATCGCGCCGCGTTTCTGGGAGGACACCCGTATCCGCGTCCTGCCCTATGACCGCGGGGCCATGTACTTCGCCGTGCTCGACGGCAAGATCCGCAAGGCCTCCGGCGGCGAGCGGTCGCTGGACGACCTGATGATCGAGATGGTCGAGCGCGAGCGGAAGGGCCTATCCACCAGCGAGGCAGACTGGCTGGCCCTGCTCATCAGGGAGCTGGGGCAGGCGGGGCCCGATCTCCACGCCGCCATGCTGCGCGGCGAGCTGATGCTGCCGGAGTCGGACGGCTTCGGCCCCTGCTTCACCCGCACGACCGGCAAGGTCCGCCGCTTCGACCTGGGCTTCGAGCCCAAGTCCCTGGTGGGCGACGTCAAGACGATCCGCGATCTGAAGCCGGATTCCGAGGCTGCAAAGGCCGGCCTGCGCAACGGCGACGTCGTCACCTACGCCCAGGCGCTGGACGGGGTGCAGGGGAATCCGCAGGCCAAGCTGAACCTGCAGGTCACCCGCGAGGGCAAGACCTTTCCGATCAGCTACCTGCCGCGCGGCGAAGAGGTCGAGGTCTATCAGTGGGCTCGCGCCGCCGGCGTCCCCGACAGCGCCTGCGCCCGCTAAGGCTTTGAAAGAGCGGGGCGCTTAGCGCCCCGTCACGAAGGCCCGGACGTCGCTGGTCATGGCCTTGAGCGCATCCTCGTTGGTGTAGGACATGTGCCCACCCTCGTACTGGCGCAGTTGCACGCGGTCGGGCGGCAGGACGCCCTTGGCCTTCAGGTAGCGGGCCGGGCCGACCGTGGTCGTCGTGTCGTAGAGGCCGGTGCCGATCATCAGCCGGAAGTCCGGCTTGGCCTTCAGGGCGGCGGCGAAATTGGCTTGATAATCAAAGTCGTTGAACGGGCCGCCGATGCCGCTGGTCGGCGACCAGTCCCAGTTGCGGGTGTCGGGCGCGGCCATCCGGTAGTCGCTGGCGGGCAGGGTGACCCCCAGGTCCTTGGCCAGGTGCTCCTTCAGCGCGGGCTCGACCATGTCCGAGACCTTACCGAACGGGTCGGTGGGCCGCTGGCCGGGCGCGGCGGCCGGGCCGGCGTAGCGAGCGTCGTACATGCCCAGCACCTGGCCCTGGTCCTTCAGCAGCTCCTTCACGAAGTCGACCTTCGAGATGATCAGGTCGTGCGCCAGGTAGTAGTCGGCGCTGATCCCGGTGAACGCCTGCAGGCGCTGGGCGATGCGCTGGCGCTCGGCCGCGGGGAGTTCGTTGCCCTTCACCAGGGCCTGCAGGTACTCGCCCATGCCGAAGGCGTAGGCCTCGTCCACGAACTCGGCGATCGGCTTGCCCTGGGTGTCCGCTCGGCCGTGATAGGCGGCGATGGCGGCCAGGGCCGTGATGTTGGTCGCGAACGAGATCGGATTGCCCGGCCGCTGGCTGGTCTCGATCATGTTCACCGCCTGGCCGAACAGCATCACCCCGTCGAGGGGCATGGTCTTCGCCAGGTCGCCGGCCATCACCGTCGCGCGCAGGGTGCCGTAGCTTTCGGCCAGCAGATACTTCGGCGAGGCCTCGCGGCCGTTGGCCTTGAGCCAGGTCTCGACGAAGCGCGAGACGGCGGCGGCGTCGCCGTCGACCTCGTAGAAATCCGCGCGCTTGCCGGCCGGCAGGACGCGGCTGAAGCCGGTCTCGGGCGGGTCGATGAACACCAGGTCGGCGACGTCGAGGACGGTGTAGGTGTTGTCTACGACCTTGTAAGGCTTGGGGATTTCGGCCTTTGGGTCCTGCGGCGCGGAGATGCGGCGCGGACCGAAGGCGCCCATGCGCAGCCAGGCCGAGGCGGTCGAGGGGCCGCCGTTGAACAGGAAGATCACCGGGCGCGAGGCCTGGTCCTTCACGCCCTCGCGGACGTAGGAGGTGGTGACGAAGCGGACGACCGGCTCGCCCTCGTCGTTGTTCACGATCGTCTCGCCGACCGTCGCCAAGTATTTGATTTTCTGGCCGTTGAAGGTTCCGGAGTGATGCGTGGCGAAGGCGATCGGGGCCGCCTGCTCAAGCGCCGCCGGGGCGTTCCGGGCGTGGGCGAGGGGCGCCGTCCCGACGAGCAGGACGAGGGCGGCGGCGGCAGTCTTCAAACGCACGCGGGAACTCCATGATACGGCTCTATCGTCAGGTTAAGCGCCGATCCGTGCATTATCTTGTCGATCTCGCCGGAAGCGGGGGGCGCGCCGGGCCGGTTTATGCATCGCCAAAGCGGAGCCCTGCATGGTCCATGCGGCGGATGCGGAGGAGAGCTCAACCCTATGCCCGACGAATTGGCGCTATCGGCAGCCTATCGGCAGCCTATCGGCAATCGGCATAAGCTATCGGCCGTCCCCCACAAACGCGACTAGGCCATGTGCGGCTTGATGTCCGGGGGGGTGAGTTCGAAAAGAATTTCTGTCCGGCGCCGCTATCGTTTCGTCCAAGGCCCGGGGAACGATTTATGCGCGACGTCATGCGGACTCGTCGCCGGCCCGCGTCGGGAGAGAGACCATGATGTTACGCGCGCTTCTGATGGCCGGGGCCGTGCTGGCCGCAGCGCCGGGGACGGCGGCCCTGGCCCAGCCCGCGGCGCCGTTGACCGCGAGCCGGGCGCCGGTCGTCGCGGTGACGCAGCATTCGGGCGTCTTCCACGGCCAGAAGGTCGCCTACAAGGCGATCGTCGCCGAGACCTTCCTGACCGACGAGAAGGGCGCGCCGACCGGTTCGGTCGTCACCACGTCCTATGTGCGGACCGACAAGAAGGACGCAGGCCGGCCGGTCCTCTTCCTGTTCAACGGCGGGCCGGGCGCCTCGACTACGCCGCTGCACTTCGGCGCGTTCGGTCCGAAGAAGCGCACCGAGGACGGGCCGAACCAGGTGATGGTCGACAATCCCGACAGCATCCTCGACGCCACGGACCTGGTGTTCATCGATCCGATCGGCACCGGCTACAGCCGGCCGTTCCCGGGTGTCGACGGCAAGATCTTCTGGAGCCGCACCGGCGACGCCCAGGAGGTGAAGACCGTGATGCTCGACTGGCTGAAGGCCAACGGGCGCGAGGCCTCGCCGCGCTACATGCTCGGCCAGAGCTACGGCACCACGCGGGCGGCGATGATCACCAAGATCGGCGACGACCTGAAGCTCGACGGCATCCTGCTGTTCGCGCTGGTGGGCAATCCGTCGGGGCGCGAAATGCCCTATGTGACCAGCCTGCCGACCTTTGCGACGACGGCCTGGTATCACCAGAAGATGGACCGCGCCGGCCGCAGCGTGCAGCAGGTGCACGACGAGGCGGTCGAGTTCGCGCGGACGGAATACGTCAACGCCTTGATCCAGGGCGCGAGCCTGCCGGCGGAAAGAAAGCGTCAGATCGCCGAGAAGATGTCGGCGCTGATCGGGCTGCCGGCGGACTTCATCCTCTCCAAGGACCTGCGGCTGCGCCGCGAGGACTTCATGTTCAACCTGCTGAAGGACCAGGGCCTGCGCACCGGCCAGCTCGACGGCCGGGCGACGGCGCGACTGGACGCACCGGCCAAGCGACCGCCCTATGACGACCCGGGGATGAACTACGCCGCGCCGCGGCCGCCGGGCCCGGCGCCGACCGGGGCGCTGAAGATCGCCGAGGGGATGAACGCGCTGGAGTCCTACTACAGGCGCGACCTGAAGTTCCGCACCGCGGAGACCTACAACTCGCTGAATCTCGATGTGAATTCGGCCTGGGATTACGAGGGCATGGCCGACGTCAACGGCTATATCGGCAAGGCCATGCAGGCCAATCCGAAGCTGCGGCTGTTCTGGGCGGCGGGCTATTACGACATCACCACCCCGCCCTATGGCGCGCGCTACGCCCTCGACCAGGCCGGCGTGCCGAGCGCGCAACTGACCGCGGCCTTCTTCGACGGCGGCCACTCGGTGTTCACCGATCCGGCCAACCACACCGCGCTGAGCGAGGCCGTGCGCAAGTTCGTCCGGCCGTAGGTGGCGGGGCGCGCCGGACTTGTCCTTCTCCCCGGGAGAAGGGAATTTTTTGCTCTAAATGAAAAGCTTAGCCCGATGATTTCAGCTCGCGTCTCATTGCTCGCCCTCAGCCTTGCGGCCGGGCTCGTCGGTCCTGCGGCGGCCGAGGTCCAGAAGTTCGTGGTGATCGCCAATGGCGAGAAGGTCGGCCACCTGACCGCCGACGTGCAGGCCAAGAGCGCCACCGTCGACTACGCCGTCAGCAACAACGGCCGCGGCCCCAAGGCCAAGGAGACGATCGCGTTCGACGCCTCGGGCATGCCGGTGAGCTGGTCGATCGACGGTTCCTCGCTGTTCGGCAGCCCGGTGCAGGAGCGCTTCACCTGGGCGGCGGGCAAGGCCGAGTGGACCAGCCAGGCCGACAAGGGCCAGATCGCGGCCTCGCGGCCGATCCTCTATGCGGCCAACGACGCCAGCCCGTGGATGCTGGGCGTCTATGTGAAGGCGCTGCTGAAAGCCCCGAACCACACCCTGCCGTTGGCGCCGGCCGGCGAGATGCGCCTGAAGGAAGTGCGCAAACTGACCCTGGGCGAGGGCGCGAAGGCGATCCCGGTCACGGTCTATGAGCTGTCGGGCATCGACATGTCGCCCAGCCATGTGCTGATCGACGCCAAGGGCGAACTGTTCGGCACCCTGAGCGGCAGCCTGATCCGCGAAGGCGCGGAAGGTAACGTGCCGGCGCTGCAGAAGGTCAGCCAGGAGATCGAGCTGCAGGAGGCGATGGACGCGCAGGCCAAGCTGGCCCACCGGTTCGAGACGCCGGTCCGCATCCGCAACGTCCGGGTGTTCGATCCCAAGACCATGACGGTCGGCGGCCTTTCGACCGTGGTCGTCTTCAAGGACAAGATCACCGGCGTCGAGCCGCAGGAGGGCGCGCTGGCCTCGCCGGCCGGCGAGGCGGTGATCGACGGCCAGGGCGGGACGCTGGTCCCCGGCCTGCACGACATGCACTCGCACACCTCGCTGTCGTCGAACCTCTTCAACCTGGCGGCGGGCGTCACGGCGACCCGCGACCAGGGGAACTACAACGAAGAGCTGCTGGGCTGGCTGGACGGGCTGGAGACCGGCAAGCTGGCCGGGCCGCGGATCGTGCGCAACGGCTTCCTCGAAGGCCGCAGCCCCTATTCGGCGCGCCACGGCTTCATCGCCGACAGCCTGGACGACGCGCTGAAGGACGTGCGCTGGTACGCCGACCGCGGCTACTGGCAGATCAAGATCTACAACTCGATGAACCCCGACTGGGTCGCGCCGATCGCCGCCGAGGCGCACCGGCTGAGCATGGGAGTCACCGGCCACGTCCCGGCCTTCTCTTCGCCCGACCGGGTGATCAAGGACGGCTACAACGACATCGCCCATATCAACCAGCTCATGCTGGGCTGGATCCTCGACCCCACCGAAGACACCCGCACCCCGCTACGCCTGACCGGCATGGCGCGCGCCGGCTCGCTGGACCTCGCCTCGCCGCGGGTGCAGCAGACCGTCGCCCTGATGCAGCAGAAGAAAATCGCCCTGGACACCACGGCGATGATCCTCGAGCGGCTGATGCTGTCGCGGTCGGGCCAGGTGCAGGAGGGCGACGCGCCCTACCTGTCGCACGTGCCGATCGGCTACCAGCGCTATCGCAAGCGCAACTTCGTGACCATCGACAGCCCACAGCAGGACGCCGACTACCACAGCGGCTTCGCCAAGGTGCTGGAAGTGCTGAAGATGCTGGATGACAAGGGCGTCCAACTGCTGCCCAGCACCGACGACGGCACCGGCTTCTCGCTGCTGCGCGAGCTCGAGCTCTACGTGAAGGCCGGCATCTCGCCCGGCAAGACCCTGCGGCTGGCGACCCTGGACGCGGAGACCTACTTCGGCCGCGAGGCCTCGCTGGGCTCGATCGAGCGCGGCAAGCTGGCCGACTTCATCCTGGTCGACGGCGATCCGACCAAGAACATCAGCGACATCCGCAAGGTGCGCATGACCATGGTCGGCGGGGTGGCCTACTACCCGGCCGAGATCTACCAGCACCTGAACATCAAGCCGTTCGCGGCGCCGCCTCCGGCGAGCGTGGCGAAGTAGGGGCTTATCCTTCTCCCCTCGTGGGAGAAGGTGGCCGCCGGAGGCGGATTGATGAGCGGGAGCTGAGGTTCGGCTTCCCAATCGTCTGGGTGCTGGGGCGCGTAGCCCCTCATCCGACCCGCTGCGCGGGCCACCTTCTCCCGCAAGGGGAGAAGGGAGTTGGCGGTTTAGCCGGGAGAGGATCAGCCTGCGATCTGGCGGACGAGGTCGAGGTCGGCGGGCTTGTCTACGTCTACGGCGGCGAGGCCGTAGGGGGTGCGGACGGCGGTGGCGGTGACGCCGGCCTTGGCGCCGAGGCGGGCGACGGCCTGGTCCAGGGTGAGGCGGCCCATCAGATAGCCGAGCAGCATGCCGGGGCCGAGCATGGCGGCGATCTTCCAGGGCTGCTTGCGGTAGGACTCGATCCGCCGCCAGAGGTCGATCACGTTCAGGGCGCGGGCGTTGCGCAGGTAGAAGAGGTTGCAGCCGGAATAGCGGCCGTCGGCGAAGCGCATGTAGCTGCGCTGGGTCTCGGGAGCTGCGGCGTGGACAGCGGCTTCGGGGGCGAGCAGGGCGGCGACATCGGTTTGCTCAGGGACGTCGGCCAGGAAGCGGATCACCCATTCGGGCTGCAGGAGGGCGTGGTCGACGGTGGTGACCAGCACCGGCAGGCCGAGGGCCTCGGCGCCCTGGCGGACGCTGAGGCTGGGACTGGGCGAGGCCGGCAGAGCCTCGATAGTTGCGGCGACCTTGATCTTGCCAAGGAGGTCGGCGATGGCGGCGTCGGCGGTGGAGACACCGATGTGGCTGGCGCCAGCGTCGGAGAGGGCGGTGACGACCCGCTCCAGGAGGGTGCGGCCGGAGAGCTCGATCAGGCCCTTGTGCGAGACTCCAGCATAGGCGGTGAGCGCGTCGGGCTCGCCGCGCGAGCCGGCCAGGACGAGGGCGGTGAAGGCGGTCACGCCAGATCCTTCTGGTAGACGCGATAGGTCTTGTAGGCAGGGGCGCCGATGGTTTCGGCGATGCGGCGCATGGGGAGATTGTCCTCGAGCACCCAGGATAGCTCGAAACGCTCGTAGCCGAGGGCGCGGGCCTGTTGGGCGGCGGCGTCGATGAGCTGGAAGGGCATGAGCTGGCCGCGCATGCCGCCCGCGTACTTGCGCTTGACGCCCATCAGCGGGACGCGGGCGGTCTTCACGCCGGAGACCTTCAGCCGCCAGAGCAGCTTGGCCCAGCCGAAGGGCAGGAGCTTGCCGTCCAGGTCGGCGATGGCCTCGTTCACATTGGGCAGGACGGCGATGAAGCCGGCGATGTCGCCGTCGATCTCGGCGAACCAGACCAGGCGCTTGTCGATCACCGGCCGCAGCGACTTGGCGAGCTGGGCGGTCTCGGCCTCGGTAGTGGGGGTGAAGCCCCAGTTGTTGCTCCAGGCGTCGTTGAGGATCTCGGTCAGGGCGATGACCTCGGCGTCGTAGCGGCTCATCTCGAGCATGCGCAGGGTGACGCCCTCGGCCGGGCCACGGCGGACACGCTTGAGGATCGACGGCGGCAGGTCGTCGCTGGTGTGGCAGATATAGGCGTACAGGTCCCGGATCTTGGCGTAGCCCTGCTCTTCGATGCGCGGGCCGGCATAGGCCGGGTCGTGGCCCATCAGCACCATGGGCGGGGTGTCGAAGCCGTCGACCAGCAGGCCGACCTCTTCGTTGACCGAGAGGTTGAAGGGGCCCATGGCCTGCTCGCAGCCGCGCTTCCTCAGCCAGGCCTCGGCGGCGGCGAAGAGGGCGGCGAAGACCTCGGGGTCGTCTTCGGCGGCGATCATGCCGAAGTGGCCGGGATGGGCGTCGTGAACCAACGGCGCCAGGGCGTCGATCTGGGCGCTGATGCGGCCGACGTCGCGGCCGCCGCGGCTGGCGATCCAGTACTGGACGTCGGCGTGCTCGAAGAACGGGTTGGAGCCGGCGCTGAGGGCGGCCTGGCGCTCGCTGATCAGCGGCGCGATCCAGTTGGGATCATGCCGATTCAGGTCCATTGGCACGCGGATGAAGCGGGCGAGCTCGGACTTCGACCTGACCTCGGTCACGGTCACCGGGCCGCCGGAGCGGGAGGTCACGGGATTATCCTTCCATCCGAAGCAGGACCGTCACGGCCAGGGCCACGAACACCAGCGGGGCGGTCCAGGCGGCCAGGATCGGGCTGAGCATGCCGCCTTCGCCGAGCGCCACCAAGAGGCCGTCGGCGACCAGGAAGACGAGGCCAGCGGCCAGGGCCGAGGTGGTGAGCACCGCCCCCTCGCGGTTGCGGAAGTTGCCCAGGGCCACGGGAACGGTGAGCAGCATCATGACCACGGCCGACAGCGGGCCGGCCAGGGCTTGTTGCAGGCGCATGGCGTAGAAGCTGGCCGGGCGCTCGGCGCCGCCGCCGGCGAGGGCGCGGCGGGCGTTGGCGGCGCTGGGGGCCTGGTCGGGCGAGAGCAGCACCTGGACGTCGGCCGGGCGCAGCCGCGTGTCCCAGGCGAGCTGCTGGGCCGTGGAGATCATGGCCTCGTCGGCGGTGAAGCGGACCATCCGCGGCTGTTGCAGCCGCCACTGGCGGTCCTGGTAGACGGCGCGGGGGGCCTCGATGCGCTCGGTGATCCGGCCTTCGGCGTCGCGGCGGTAGATGCGCACGTCGGAGAGGGCGCGGCCGGCCTCGTCGCCCGGGGCGGCGAAGACCAGATCGGCGCCGGCGCGGAACGAACGGACGGCGGCCGGTTTGTCGCTGGCCGGCGCGGTCTGCGCCCACCAGGTTTCCAGGGCCGGGTCGGTGCGCGGGGCGACGACCTCGACGGTGACGTAGTCGAGGACCGCGACGCAAAGGGCGACCGGGGCGACGATGCCGATCAGGCGATAGACCGAGACACCGGTCGAGCGCATGGCGATCACCGCGCTCTCGCGGGCGAGCTGGGCGAAGGCGAAAAGGCCGCCGGCCAGGACGCTGAGTGGCAGCACCTGCTCCAGGAGGCGCGGCAGGCGCAGGGTGGCGTAGTGCAGGACGCCGGCCGCGCCCAGGCCGCGGTCGATGATCTCGGTGGTGACGTCGAGCAGATCGAGAATCTGCAGGACGGCGAGCAGGATGGCGGCCGCGCCGATGATGCGGGTGGCGACGATGCGGGTGACGTAGCCGCGCAGGGTCTTCATGCGGCGCGCGCCCCCGAGACCATGGAGCGCATCCGGTCGAAGGCCTCGCTGATCGAGCCGACCATGCGGCTGATCGGGGTGTCGCCCGGCCGGTCGCGGCTGCCGAGGAACATCCAGACGCCAAAGCCGGTGAACAGCGCGAAGGGCAGGCCGATGGCCATCAGCGGCGAGACGCGGCCGCCCTCGGCCAGGCCCTGGCCGAACTGCAGCGAGTGCTGGAAGGCGAGCAGCAGGACGCCGGCGAAGACCAGGCCCGCGCCGCGCCGGCCGCGCTTGGCCGCCAGGCCGAGCGGGAAGGCGATCAGCGGCAGGAACGGCAGGAAGGCCGCCCGCGCCAGGCGGCCGTAGAGCTCGGCCTTCAGGGTGGCGGCGGGAATCAGGCTGTTCTTCGACTTGGCGGCCTGGGCGAGCTCGGTGAGGGTGAGCTCGCGCTCGTCGCCGCCGCGGGCGCGCAGCAGGGCCTGGGAGCCGGCCAGCGGCGCCTCGGTGACGAAGGACTCGAACTGCAGGATGTCGTAGCCGCCGGCCGCGGTCTGGATCACCCGGCGGCCGTTGCGCAGGTTCAGGGTGACGGTGGCGCCATCGGGCGAGATGGTCAGGTCGGCGGCCTGGGCGGTGATGGTCTCCTCGCGGCCCTCGGGCGAGAGCCGGCGGATGAACAGGCGCTCGAGCCGCTGGCCTTTCACGTCGGCCTGGTCGGCGGTCATGGTGACGTTCTGGTCGGTGACGAAGGCCCCGGCCTGGATCTGGCCGTTCCAGCCGGCGGTGGCGGCGCTGTGCATGATCGCCCGATAGGCGTAGCGGCTGTAGGGCTGGGCGTAGCCGAAGACGATCAGGCTGAGCACCATCAGCGCCACGCCCATGGCCACGAACGGCGCGGCGAGCCGGGTCAGGGAAAAGCCGCTGGCCAGCAGGGCGTCGGTCTCCGACCCGTCGCTGAGCCGGGTGATGACGATGAACAGGGCCACGAAGAAGGCCACCGGCAGGGCCAGGCCCAGATAGTGCGGCACGAGCTGGCCGGTGAGCTGGACCACATAGCCGAAGCGCTCGGCGCTCTGGGACAGGAGGTCGAGCAGACGCAGGGCGCGCTCCAGCAGAAGGGCGACCAGGGTCACGGCCAGGCAGCCGATCATCGGACCGGCGGTGAGGCGCAGCACATAGCGATCGATCAGCAGCAGGCGCATCAAGCGGCCGACCAGTCGCGGCGGAGGCTCTGCGTCAGGTCGGCCAACATGTCGGGGCCGAGTTCGACGGCGGCGGCCAGAGCCGGCGGACCGGGCCAGCCGGCGTCCGGGAAGGAAACGCCGCCGTATTCGCGCGCGCCTTCGTAGCGCGGAACGACATGGAAGTGCACGTCAGGATCGACCATCATCAGCATGAGATAGTTGATCTTTTCGTAGCCGACCCTGGCGCGCAGCAGGCGCTCGATCCCGCGGACGGCGACCTGGAGGTCGGCGAAGGCCTCGGGGCCGAGATCGGAAAAGGCGCGGGCCTCGTCCTTGCAGACCAGCACCAGGGAGCCGAAGGTCGGCTGCTTGGGACGGACGAGCACCAGCCAGCGATCGGTTTCGGCCACGGTGGTGGCGGGATAGCCGAAGTTACGGGCGGTCTCGTTGCTCATCCAGCAGCCTGTGTTCCGGCGCGAACTCGCCGCGGGGCGCAACATAGGGAGTCGGGGAATTTCATGAAAGCACGAACCGGCCTGCTGACGTTCGCCGCGACCGGATTGCTGGGCGCAGGGCCAGCTTTCGCCGAGGCTTGCGAGGGGAGCGCGACCGACGTGCGGCTGCACGTGCAGGTGAACGGGGTGCGGGCCGCGCAGGGGCAGGTGGCGGTGACGGTCTATCCGGACGAGGCCGCTCGCTTCCTGGCTCCCAAGGGCAAGCTGGCGCGGGTGCGGGTGAGCGCCCAGGCTCCGACCACGAGGGTCTGCTTCAACCTGCCCAAGGCCGGGCATTACGCGGTGGCGATCTATCACGACGCCAACGGCGACCAGGATTTCAACCGCAACGGGCTGGGGATGCCGACCGAGGGCTTCGGCTTTTCCAACGACGCCCCGACCCGGGTGGGCCTGCCGCCGTTCCGGAGCGTGCGGTTCCCGGTGGTCGGCGGAGACAACAGGATCACGATCAGGATGCGGTATCTGAATTAGATCCTTCCCGGCCGGGGGAGGATCTGTCCGTCGCAAGTTTCAAACCAGCCGGTAGGCGCCGAGGTCTTCGAAGCGGCCGCTGGGGGCGAGGCCGCGGGCGGTGACGCGGATGGCGTGGCCGTCGAGCTCGATGGCGTGCCAGCGGGCCGGGGTGTGGTGGCCGTCGAGGCTGGCCGAGGCCGAGGGCGCGCCGAGGACGGGGATCGGGCCGGAGGGGCCGTCGATCCTGCTGACCGCCGGCTCGTGACCGTGGCCGTGGAGGATGAGGTCGACGCCGCGGGCCTTGATGACCGCGCGGAACGCCTCGCCGTCCTCCAGCGACTTGCGCTTGCTGACCACGCCGGGCGCGGGCGGGTGGTGGATGAGCAGCAGGCGGAAAAGGTCCTGGCCGTCCAACGAGCTCAGCAGGCGGTCGAGGGCCGCGAGCTGATCTGCGCCCACACGGCCGGTGGCGAGCCAGGGGGCGGTGGGGATCGCCGAACTGACGTTGATGATCGCGACCGGGCCGCGGCGGCGCAGGGTAGGGAAGGCCGGCTGCTCCTCGTCGCCCAGCCACTCGCGCCAGGGGGCGAAACGCTCGGGCGCGCCCTTGGCGACCAGGGCGTCGTGGTTGCCGGGGCTGACGGTGATATTCCGCGGATCGCCCAGGGATTGCAGCCAGGCGCGGGCGGCGGCGAACTCGGCCGGGGCGGCGAAGTTGATGATGTCGCCGGTGAGGGCGACATGGTCGGGATGATAGGCGCCGATGTCGTCGGTCAGAGCCTGCAAGACCTGCGGCTGATGTTCCGCGCCCTTGCGTCGCCAGGCGAAAGCGCTCAATGCGCGCTTGGAGAATAGATCGCCGCGCTGCAGGGCGTTCGCCGGCGGCTGCAGGTGCGGGTCGGTCAGGTGCGCAAGGCGAAAGAGCGGCAAGGCGGCGATGGTTTCTAGCGAGGGACTGCGAAGCTGATTATCAGTTCCATATAATCAGCACAGTTGGCGGAATTGACGAAAGCAGCAGTGGCCCCCAGCGCCATCGTGGTCGGGACGGCGCAGGCGCGCATCTGGGGCATGAGCCCCGCCGATCGCCTGGAGCGCATCTATCAGCGGCTGGGCCTCGGCGCCAGCGGCGCGCCCGATCCTGCGCGCGGGGTGATTGTGGCCGACGCCGGCTGGGTGTTCGACGAATCCCTGATCAAGGCGCTGGCCGAGCGGCCGGACGTGATCCTGACCGACGAGGCCGGGACACCGGTGGCCATGCACGGTCGAGGCGAGCCGATGGCCCGGGCGCTGGCGCGGCTGGAGCAGGGCGAGAGCCTGGGAGCCGTCGCGCCCGAAGAGTATGCGCGGCTGGGGCCGCTGGAGCTGGGCTCGGCCTATAACAGCGCGCTGCGCAAGCGCGAGCCGCCGGTGCTGGTGCGGCTGACCGCCGACAACCGCGCGGCGGTGGAGAAGCGGCTGTTCCAGGGCTCGTACAAGGGCGTGACCGACATCGTCACCAAGTACGTCTGGCCGCCGCCCGCGCGGGTGGTGACGCGCTGGTGCGCCCTGGCGAAGATGACCCCGAACCAAGTGACCTTCATCGGCTTCCTGCTGGTGCTGGCGGCCTTCTACCTGTTCTGGACGGGGCATTTCGGCTGGGGGCTGGTCTGCGCCTGGATCATGACCTTCCTCGACACGGTGGACGGCAAGCTGGCTCGGGTGACCCTGACCTCGTCGAAGATCGGCAACGTCTTCGATCACGGCATCGACCTGATCCACCCGCCGTTCTGGTGGTGGGCCTGGCTGGTGGGCGTGCAGGCGGGCGCCCGTCCGGTGAGCCAGCCGGAGCTGATCCTGGCGGTGATCGTCGGCGGCTATGTCCTCCAGCGGGTGTTGGAGGGGATCTTCCTGGCGCTGTTCAAGGTGGAGATGCACGCCTGGCGGCCGTTCGACAGCTTCTTCCGGCTGATCACCGCCCGGCGGAACCCGAACCTGATCATCCTGACCCTGGCGAGCCTGGCCGGGCGGCCGGACGTCGGACTGGTCGCCGTGGCGGCCTGGACGGGCCTTTCGCTGCTGGTCCATGTCGGCCAGGTGCTGCAGGGCCTGATGACGCCGCGCGGGCAGGTCACCTCGTGGCTCTCGCGTTGAAATCGGTCGGGGTGATCCGCAACCCGCGCAGCCACGGCAACCGTGGCGCGACGCCGGCGGACGGCCCCGACGGCGTGCGCCAGGTCGAGCCGATGACGCCGGCGGCCCTGGCCCGCGACCTGCGCGACTTCGCCGCGGACGGCGTGGACCTGATCGTCGTCGACGGCGGCGACGGGACCGTACGTGAGGTGCTGAGCGCCCTGCCGGCGGCCTATGGCGAGGTCATGCCGACCCTGGCGATCCTGCCTTCGGGCAAGACCAACATCCTGGCCCTGGACCTGGGCGCGAAGGGCGGATGGAGCCTGGAGGCGGCGCTGCGCAAGGCGCGTGAGCCCGAGCCGGCCTACAAGTTCCGCTCGCCGCTGGAGATCACCTGGGCCGATGGCGGGCGGGCGCCGGTGCGCGGCTTCGTCTTCGGCATGGGGGCCTTCGTCAAGGCGACGCAGATGGCCCAGTCGGTGCATCGGATGGGCGCCTATCATAGCCTGGCGGTGGGGATGACCATCGCCGGAGCGGCCACGGGGGCGCTGTTCGGCGGCGCGCGCGACGTCTGGCGGCAGGGCGTGAAGGTGGATGCGCGGCTGGACGACGAGCCGTTCCGCAACGGGGCGCGTTTCGTGCTGATGGCGACGACCCTGAAGCGGCTGCCGTTCGGGCTGAAGCCGTTCGGGCCGCCGACCGACGAGATGAAGGTGCTGGACGTGGACGCGCCGCCCTCGAAGCTGGCCCTGGCCATTCCGCCGATCCTGGCCGGGAAGAAGCCAGCGTGGCTGGAGCGCAACGGCTATCGGCGGCGCGCGGCCGAGCGGCTGTCGGTGGCCAGCGCCGACCCGGTCATCGTCGATGGCGAGATCTTTCCCGGCGGCGAGGTGATCGTGCGCAAGGGCCCGACGCTGAGGTTTTTGGCGCCATGAGTTCGGCACCATGACCGGCGCGCTGGACGCCCTGGTGGCGGCCGAGCTGGATCAGGCCGCGCCCGAGCACGCCCGCGCGATGGGCGCGGAGATGGCGCGGCGGTTCGCGCACGCCGGCGCGGTGCTGTTCTACGGATCGGTGCTGCGGACCGGCGACCTAGACGGGGTGATGGACTTCTATGTCCTAACCGACCGGCCGCGGCCCGGGCTGCGGGGCCTGGCGGGGCGGGTGATCTGGCCGGACGTCAGCTATCACGAGTTCGAGCACGGCGGCCGGGTCCACCGGGCCAAGGTCGCCTCCATGACCCTGGCGCAGTTCGAGCGGGCGGTGACCGGGCAGGGGGCGGACACCACGATCTGGACCCGCTTCGTCCAGCCCTGCGCGCTGATCTGGGCGGCGGATGAGACGCGGGCGCAGGCGGTGCGGGCGGCGGTGGCCCAGGCGGCGATGACGGCGGCCAGGTTCGCCGCGGTGGTCGGACCGAGGGAGGGAACCGCGGCGGACTACTGGACGGCGCTGTTCCGCCAGACCTATGCGGCCGAACTGCGGGTGGAGCCGAAGGGGCGCGAGGCGCAGATCCTGGCGGTCGCGCCGGGCCGGTACGAAGCGATCCTGCCGGCGGCGTGGGCTGGCGCCGGGATCTGCTACGAGGCGCTGGCGGCCGGCCGGCTGCGGCCGCAGATGGCGCGGGGCGAACGGGCGCGGGCGGGCCGCGCCTGGCGGCTGCGGCGGGCGCTGGGCAAGCCGCTGAACGTGACGCGGCTTATCAAGGCGGCCTTCACCTTCGAGGGGGCCGCGCGCTATGCGGCCTGGAAGATCGAGCGGCATACCGGCCTGCCGGTGCCGCTGACGCCGTGGCGCGAGCGGCACGTAATCCTGGCCGCGCCGGGGATGGCCTGGCGGCTGTGGCAGGCGCGACGGGCGCGGCAGGAGGCGGAGAGGTAGGACTTCTCCCTCCAAGAAGGGGAGGGAGAGAGGTTCTTCCTACGCGATGGCGGCGCGCTTGGGTTCGGCCAGGACGCCGAGTTCGCGGGCGACGCGTTCGACCGTGGCCAGAACCTCGGCGATCTGTTCGGGCGTGTGGGCGGCGCTGATGCTGGAGCGGAGCAGCGGGCGGCTGTCCGGGGTGGCCGGCGGCAGGGCGAGGTTCAGGTAGACGCCGTTCTGCAGCAGGGCGTTCCACATCATCACGGCGCTGACCTGGTCGGGCATGGTGATGGCGACGATCGGGCTGCAGTTCGGGCCGGTCTGGAAGCCCAGGTTCTGCAGGCCCTCGTAGAGATGGCGGGCGTTGGCGTGCAGCTTGTGGCGCAGGGCCGGCGTTTCCTGCAGCTTGCGCAGGGAGGTCAGGGTCGAGGCGACCACCGCCGGCGGCAGCGAGGCGGTGAACATGTACGGCCGGCAGACGACGCGCATGACCTCGAAGTTCGGAAGGTCGGAAACCACGAAGCCGCCGACCGAGCCGAGGCTCTTGGAGAAGGTGCCGACGATGATGTCGACGTCTTCCTCGACGCCGACTTCCTCGGCCAGGCCGCGGCCATTGGCGCCAAGCACGCCCATGGAGTGGGCTTCGTCCACGAGGAGATAGGCGCCCATCTCCTTCTTCACGGCGACCATCTCCTTCAGCGGAGCGACGTCGCCGAGCATTGAATAGATGCCTTCGACCACGACCAGCTTCTCGCCGGGCGTGTCCTTCAGGCGGCGCAGGCGCTTGTAGAGGTCTTCCGGGTCGTTGTGGCGGAAGCGAGTGACCTCGGCCTGACCCATGCGCGCGCCGTCATAGATGCTGGCGTGGCTGTCGGCGTCGAGAATCAGGTGGTCGTCGCGGCCCACCAAGGTCGACAGCAGGCCAAGATTGGCCTGGTAGCCGGTGGTGAAGACCATCGAATGCTTGCGGCCGTAGTATTCGCCCAGCGCCTTTTCGAGGGCCACGTGGCCGTCATAGCTGCCGTTGGCGATCCGCGAACCCGTGGTGCCGGTGCCGCGCTCGCGCACCGCGCGCACGGAGTCCTCGATACAGTCGGGATCGAAGGTCAGGCCGAGATAGTTGTTGGTGCCCAGGAGGATCGTCCTGCGCCCCTCGATCACGCCTTCGGTCGGAGAGGTCACGGAATCGAAGCGAACGCTGAAGGGGTCAGCGGACGCGTTACGGATCGCCTCATACGCACCGCGCTGCGCGGCGTGCCTGTCGAGCAGGGCCATTGCTCAAGCCTTGTTTCGGATGGTGTCAATAAGGGACGACAGGTCGCCCACGGTTTGGACTTCGCTCAGCCGATCGATGGGGATCGAGATGTCGAAGTGATCCTCAAGCTCCATGACGATGTTCATAAGCGCGAGGGAGTCGACCGCCAGGTCGCGTGAAATGTCGGACGCCGCAGTGACATGCACGCTGCGACCTAGGACCGTCTCGGCGGCTCGCGCCACCTGGTTGACGGTGGGGTCAGAGATCAAATCCATGAGTTCTTGATGCGTCCCCCTCGAACGATCATCCGTGATCGTCGCATGTTTGGCGCCGTTCGCCGAGTGGGCCTGCTGTACCTTTTTTTAGAGGTGTCGTTAAACTGCCAAAGTTGACGCCACTTGCGACGTAGCCGTGCACGCTATGTAGGAAGCCCGAACGCAGATCGAAATGCGGTTTGGGCAGCAGATAGGGCTGTTCCTCCGGGCGGATGGCCCAGTCGCGGTGGCGGATCTCCCGAACCTTGCCGGACGTGACCATCGGAGCGTGGCCGGAACGCGGCGCCAGTGCGCCGAAGGCGGCGGCGATGTTCAGCATAAAACCCGGAATTCTAAGGTAAATCGGTGAGGCGCCGAAAACGTCGGCGGCCGTCTGCATGATGTCGCGCCAACCGTAGCCGTACGGACGCGCATCCGAAAGAGCGACAGTGAACGGGGGCTCCTGCGCGGCCAAGGCGACAATCTGTCGCGCTGCGTCCTCCACGTGCATCAGGGTGATGCTGGCCTGCCGATCGAGCAGCGGCAGGACCGGGCTCTTGGCCGCCAGCTTGAAGAGCGGCAGGGTCTCCGGGTCGCCGGGGCCATAGAGGGCCGGCGGGCGGACGACGCCGAGTCGGTCGCCGAGCACGACTCGGGCCGCTTCCTCGCCCGCGCGCTTGGTGGCGGCGTAGTCGGAGAGGGTCGGCTCGCGGGCGGCCAGGCTGGAGACCAGCAGCATCCGGCCGGTGGTGCGCTGGGCCAGGCGGCGGGCGCCCTCGGTATTGACCGTGTGGAACGCCTGCGGGGTCCAGGCCTTGGTGAGGCCGGCCAGGTGGACCACGAGGTCGGCGCCGGCGCACAGGCGGTCGAGGGCGGCGTCATCGGCGAGGTCGCCGATCACCACCTCGGGCTCGATGTCCCGCCAGAGCGGATGGATCGGGTCCTTGCGGGCGAGGATGCGGACACGCCAGCCGGCCTTGGCAAGATGGCGCACCACATGGCGGCCGAGGAAGCCGGTGGCGCCGGTGACCGCGGCGAGGCGGGTCATCGCCAGAGCCTGGTGTCCTTCTTCCCTCGCGGGAGAAGGGGTGAGTGGGCTCCCCCTCGGGCCAAGCTAGGCCACCGCCTTGTCGGTCTGGGCGGCGAGGTAGCCGGCGCGGGCGCGGGAGCGGCTGAGCTTGCCCGAGGAGGTCTGGGGCAGGGCGTGGCCGCCGACCAGGGTGACCTTGGCCTCGACACCATGGCGCAGGCGCAGGAGGTCGGTGACGTCCTGGACCAGGCGTTCGCGGACCTCGGCGTCGCTGCTGCGGCTCTGGACGAGGACGATGACGGATTCCTCCCCCTCCACGGGGACGGAGAAGGCCGCGACGTCGCCGCTGCGCAGGCCGGGAATCTCGGCCTCGGCGGTCCATTCCAGGTCCTGCGGCCAGATGTTGCGCCCGTTGAGGATGATCAGGTCCTTGATGCGGCCGGTGATGACGATCTGGCCTTCGGAGAAGTAGCCGAGGTCGCCGGTGTCGAGCCAACCGTCGGCGCCGAGGATGTCGGCGCTGGCCTGGGGTTGCTCGAAATAGCCCTTCATGAGGCTGGGACCTCGGGCGAAAATGCGGCCGACCTGGCGCTCGCCCAGAACCTCCCCGTACTCGTTGCGGACCTGCAGCTCGTGATGGGGGAGGGGGCGGCCGCAGCGGGCGAAGTCGCGAGCGCGCGAGCCGGCGGTCGCCGCGATGGCCTGGGCGTCCTGCTCGAGCCGGTCGACGTCGAGGGTTTCGGCCACGAGGCCCTCGCCGAGGGGGGCCATGGAGAGGGCCAGCGTCGCCTCGGCCATGCCGTAGCTGGCGACATAGGCCTTGGGCGAGAAGCCGACGGCGGCGAAGGCCTGCTCGAACTCGCGCAGGGGCGGCAGGCGGATCATGTCGCCGCCGAGGCCGGCGATGCGCCAGCCGGAAAGGTCGAGGTGGTCGATGGCCGCGTTCTGGGCGCGGCGGGCGCACAGCTCGTAGCCGAAGGTCGGGCTGTAGGAGACGGTGGCGCCGTTGCGGCCGATCAGGTCCAGCCAGAGCAGCGGGCGGCGCACGAAGGCGCCGGTGGGCATCAGGTCCACCGACATCTGGGCGCAGAGCGGGCTGAGCAGGAACCCGACCAGGCCCATGTCGTGATAGAGCGGCAGCCAGGAGATGGCGCGGTCGGCCGGCTTCACCTGCAGGCCGTCGCGGGTGATGGCGACGGCGTTGGCCATCAGGGCGCGGTGGGTGACGAGCACGCCGGTGGGGAAGCGGGTGCTGCCGGAGGAGAACTGCAGGTAGCAGGGATCGTCGGGGCCGATGGCCGGCAACTCGGCGGAGGCCTCTGCGGGCAGGTCGGCGAGCGTGCCGGCGAAGGTCAGGCCCTGGCCTTCGGCGATCTCGGCGACCCATTCGGCCAGGCCCGCGGGACCGACGAGGGCGGCGGCCCTGGCGGCGTCCAGCATCCGGCGGATCTGCTCGACATAGGCCGCGCGCCCGCCCAGCGGCGTCGGTAGCGGCAGGGGCGCAGGCAGCAGGCCGGCGTACTGGCAGGCGAAGAAGGCGCGCACGAAATCGCCGTCGGTCTCGGCGACCAGGCCGACCCGGTCGCCGGGCGCAAGGCCCGCGGCCAGCAGCCGCTGGGCGTAGTCGAGGGCCTGCTGGCGCAACGTCTGGTAGGGCAGGACTTCGGCCAGTTCGCCGCGCAGGCCGTGGAGGTTGACGCCGGTGGCGCCCTGGGCGGCGTAATCCAGCGCCGCAACGAGCGTCGGGAAGTCGGCAAGCCGCACGTCGCGCTCGGGTTGGGTGGGGGTGATCATAGTGTCCCGCCTTTCGCTCTCTTCGGGGCGGTAACGCAAGAGTTTACTGCGCGGCCTTTGCGCGGCCCATCAGTCGGCGGAGGCTGAGAAGCAGGCCAAGGGCGGTGGCCGCGGCGGCCGCAATAAGCACGACGCCGCCGCCTTCCAGGCCATGGCGCGAGATCACCTGGGGCAGGGCGATCAGGAAGACGATGGCGACGATCAGGCGCACGCGCACCACCATGCCGGGGCGGCCCATGGAGACCAGCATCGGCTCCAGCGGCAGGGCCCAGACGCCGATCACCGCGGCGGCGACCTGCAGGATCATGGTCGGGGCGGCGGGGGCGAAGGCGTCGCCCATGACCAGGCGCAGCAGCGCCTCGCCTGCGAAGACCGCGACCAGCAGGAGGACGGTGGCGAAGGCGCCGCCGATCAGGCCGATGCGGATCGCCAGCCGGTGCATGTCGGCCTCGGCCCCGCTGGCGCGGGCCTTGGCGAGCTCGGGATAGAGGGCGGGGATCAGCAGGCGGGCCGGCTTGGCCAGGGCGTCGGCGATCTGGCGCGCCACCCGCCAGAGGCCGGCCTCGGTGGCGCCGACGACGGCCCCGACGGTGAGGGTGGCCACGTGGGTGAAGGCGACGTCGAGGGTGGCCGAGGCGTTGGTGGCCCAGGCGAAGCGCCAGGCTCCGGGCATGCCGGCGGTCAGCGGGCCCGACCACGGGAAGTTCGCCAGCAGGCCGCGGCGGCCGAGCTCGCGCCAGGCGCAGACCGCGACATAGAGGAAGGCGGCCACCGAGCCGGCGCCCCAGGTGATCAGGAAGAAGCCGACGGGGGCGTCGATCGCAAAGCCGACCAGGCCGCCGGCCAGCCTGACGGCCGAGGAGATGGCCTGCTGCATGGAGAGCAGGGCGAAGCGGTCGAAGAGCCGCAGCAGCCCGATCTGGCAGGCCGGGGCCAGCGCCGCGATGGTGAGCGCATAGAGGGCGGCGTTCCCGCGCATGTCCTCGGGCAGGCCGAGGGCGGGCCCGAAGACCAGCGAGCCGACCACCCCGACCGCGACCCCGGCCAGGGCGCTGATCAGGTCGAGGACGACGCCGAAACGCACCACCCGCTGGAAGTCTTCGCGCCGGCCCTCGGCGAGGGGCGCGGCGCCGAACTGCAGCACCGCCTGCCAGGACTGGAAGCGCACCACGTCGCCGACGAACTGGGCGAAGGTGTTGATGAGCACCAGGACGCCGAACTCGGCCACGCCCAGGGCGCGGGCGGCGAGCGCCATGTAGCCGAGGCTGATCACCGCATTAACCGAGCGTCCGCCCAGCAGCATGCCGGCGTTGGCGAAGATGCGGCCAAGGCCCTCCTTGGCGGAGTTGGTCAAGGCGCGGGCCTCGCGCCCAGGCGCACGGCGATGGCCTCGGCCGCGCGGAGGGAGGACGAGCGGGCCTGGAGGTCGAAGCTCTCGGCGAAGCCGGCCTGCTGCTCGGCGATATAGTCGCCATGACCGGCGATGGCCGAGGCGATGGCGGCGGGCAGGCCGGCGACGCTGTCCAGCACCGGGCCGTAGAGCCAGTGGCGATAGCTCTCGTCGCCGCGCCAGGCGACGCCATGGGCGTTGAGGAACACCGCCGGCCTGGGCGTGCGCAGGAACTCGTAAATCTGGCTGGAGACGTCGCCGAGATAGACGTCCGCCACGCGGGTGTAGGTCATGTCGATGGCGGCCGGCCCGCCCAGGTCGACGTGGACGCGGGGATGGCCCTCGAAGCGCTGCAGCGGCGTGCGGTCGGGCGCGGCCGGCTGGTCGAACAGGCGCACGTGCGGGGCGAAGATCAGGTTGAAGCGCCCGTCGTCGGCGATCTGCTCAATCACCTCCAGGCCCCAGCGCGGCCAGGAGGAGAGGCGCGGATCGAAGTGCGGGTTGTAGACGACGACCGGCCGGTCGTCGGCGAAGGGGCTCCGGGGATGGGGCGAGAGCGCCTCGACCATGTCGAACTTCGGATAGCCGACCATGGCGCAGTTTTCCGGGCGCACGAAGGCCGGGACCATGCGATCGCGCTGCTTGGGGCCGGCGGCCATCACCAGGTCGAAGACGCCCAGGCGCGGCTCGAACGGGCCGCCGCGGTCGCCGGCGCCGTGCTGGGTGTAGACCAGCAGGGGCCGCTTGACGCCCAGGCGGCGGATCAGGGCTGTGGTCCGCTCGGGCGCGACCACGGCGTCGTAGCCGGCGAAGACGCGCAGGTTGGCCAGCAGCATCGCGGCCTTGGGCGGGGTGGAGGCCTCGCCGGGATGGAACTCGCGCAGCCAGCGCGGGCCGAGCAGGCGCGGGCGCACCGGCGCGCCGCCCAGCTTGGCGAGGGCCTCCTCGATATAGTCGAGGTGGGCGGGAGAGGTGGCGGCCAGGTCGACCTGGAACTGCGGCCAGTTGCGGGCCAGCTCGATGGCGATCGAGAGGCTGTGCAGGATCTGGTGGGTCTGCGCGATGTAGAGGAAGCAGACCTTCTTGGCGGGTTGGGCCACGGCTTAGTTCTGCGGCGTGAAGCGGCCGCGCACCCCGCCCTTCATGATCAGGCGGTCGCCCTTCTCCTCGACCGAATAGTCGCCGGACTGGATCTGGGTCTCGCCGCTGTCGATCCGCAGGCCGCTCTGGCCGCTGACCGAGCCGGTGCGGGTGTCGATCGCCGCGCGTTCGGCCGAGAACCTGGCGCCGGCGCCGTTGTCCATGCGCACGTCGCCGGTGAGGATCAGGGTGTGGGCGGGCTCGTCATAGATCCCGTCGCGGGCGGTGGCGGTCTGGGTGACGCCGTTCGGGTTGCGCAGCGAGAGCACCGGGGCGGTGATCAGGATGCGCCCCTCGACCTTCGGATCGCGCACGCCGCGCTCGCCGGTGATGCGAAAGGCGCGGCCGTCGGCGCTCTGGCCGGAGAAGTGCGGGCCGATCATGGCCGAGGCCTGGGTCGGCGTCGTCGGCTCGGGCTCAGCCGCGAGGCTGCGGAACGCGACCTGAATGATGCAGAGGATGACGAGCAGGCCGGCCGCGATCGGCAGGCCGCGCTTGAGGTGCGCGACCACCGACAGGCGCTTTTCGCGCCGTTCGGCTCCGTTCGAAATGACATCGGCCTGACTGGCCATGGCGGGTCCTCTGTGCGCGGCGCCGGGCGCGCGGGATTCGGCGGAGAAATACGCCTCTTTTTGCGGCGCGCCACGTTCGAGATGTGGATCAGAGCTTATTCAGCACTATCTGACATGCTGGAGCATGGAGAAAGACCAGTGCGCGGACGCGCGATCGGGTTCGGGGGCGACCTGAGATGTTAAGTATTCTGATGGCCATCCTGGGCCTTGTGCTGATATGCGCGGGCGCCGCGGGTCTTTACCTGGCCTACCGGCAGAGACGGAATGACCGCAGCTGACATGCGACCTTCCGTAGCGGCCTGCTGCATAAAGGCAGGGCGAATGTTACATCAATGCTCCGAGTCCGGGTGGGACGTTAGAAACAATTGTCCATGATGCTGAAGACCTCTGTCGAGAAGGCGATCATCCTGAGCGCTGGCCAAGGCCGGCGGCTGTCGCCGCTGACCGACGACCGCCCGAAGTGCCTGATCGACCTGGCGGGCAAGACCGTGCTGCACTGGCAGTTGCAGCACCTGGCCCAGGCCGGGATCAAGGAAGTCGTTGTCGTGACCGGCTTCGGCGCCGACCAGGTCGACGCCGAGATCGAGCGCCTGGCGCTGCCGGGCATGACCGTGCGGACCTTCTTCAACCCGTTCTACAGCGTCACCGACAACCTCGCGACCTGCTGGATGGTGCGCGAGGAGATGCGCGGTCCGTTCCTGCTGCTGAACGGCGACACCCTGTTCGAGCCGGCGATCGCCGAGCGCCTGCTGGCCGCGCCCGAGGCGCCGATCACGGTGACCATCGACCGCAAGGACTCCTACGATTCCGACGACATGAAGGTGTTCACCGACGGCGCGCGCCTGTTGGCCATCGGCAAGACCATCACCCTCTATGACGCCGAGTCGATCGGCTTCCTGCGCTTCTCGACGGAGGGCGCGGCGATGTTCGTGGCCATGGTCGAGGAAGCGTTGCGCACGCCGGAAGGCCTGAAGCGCTGGTACCTGAGCGCCATCAACGAAATGGCCCAGGCGGGCGATGCGGTCCACGTGGCCTCGATCCAGGGCCTGGAATGGGCCGAGATGGATTTCCCCGAAGACGTGGCGCGCAACCAGCAGCTCACCGAGAGCTGGGTGGAAGCCGAGGAACTCGCCGCCGCCCGCGAGGTGGCGTAGGGGCGCTGGCGAGCACCCGCGAAACCATAGGCCGCTTCCCCCTCATCCGACCTGCTTCTCAAGGCCGCCTTCTCCCGCCAGGGTAGAAGGGTTTTTCGGCTAAGGCTTCAACTCGCCCAGGACCGTGGGGATCAGTTCCGACACGGTGGGGTGGATGTGCATGGTGCGGCGCAGGCGGTCGGCGCCGGCGCCAGCGGACATGGTGTCGAGGAGGGCGTGGATCGCCTCGTCGCCTTCGACGCCGAGGATCGCGGCCCCGAGGATGCGCTCGTCGCCCGAGTCCACCACCACCTTCATGAAGCCGGCGGTTTCGCCCTTTTCCACGGCCCGGCCGACGCGGGTCATGGGGCGGACGCCGATGCGGACCTCGTGACCAGCCTGGCGGGCCTGGGTCTCGGTCATGCCGACGCGGCCGAGCGGCGGGTCGATGAAGAGGGCGTAGGTGTCGATGCGGTCGGTGACCTTGCGCCGCTCGCCGTCCAGCAGGTTGGCGGCGACAATCTCGAAGTCGTTGTAGGCGGTGTGGGTGAAGGCCCCGCGGCCGTTGCAGTCGCCCAGGGCCCAGACGCCGGGGACATTGGTCTGCAGGGCGTCGTCCACGGTGATGTAGCCGCGCGGGTCGGTGGCTATGCCCGCCGCCTCCAGGCCGAGGTCGTCGGTGTTGGGACGCCGGCCGACCGCCAGCAGGACGTGCGAGCCCTCGACGGCCCGATCACCGGACGTGCAGTCCACGCCGACGGAAACCCCGCCATCGCGCGGGGCCAACGAGATGCAGTCGGAGTCGAGACGGAAACGGACGCCTTCGGCCTCAAGGATCTCGCGGATAGCGTCGGAGACCTCCGGGTCCTCGCGGCCGATGAGGCGGGGGGTTTTCTCGACCACGGTGACCTCCGCGCCGAAGCGGCGGTACATCTGGGCGAATTCCAGGCCGATGTAGCTGCCGCCGACGATGACGAGGTGCTCGGGGACCTCGGAGAGCTCAAGGATCGTGGTGTTGGTCAGGAAGGGCGTCTCGTGGACGCCTGGCATGTCGGGCACGGCGGCGCGGCCGCCGACATTGATGAAGATGCGCGGGGCGCTGAGCCGCTCGCCGCCCACCTCCACCTGATGGGTGGAGACGAAGCGCGCATGGCCGCGAATCAGGGTCACGCCCTGCTGGCCCGCGAGGAAGGCCTCCAGGTTCGTGCGGGCATTGATCGTGACCGTGTCGGCGCGGGCCTTCACGGTGGCCATGTCGATGGAGATCGGACCAGGGAGGCGCACGCCATAAGCCTCGCCGCGGCGCGCGACATGGGCGGCGCGGGCGCTGGCGACCAGGGTCTTGGTGGGCATGCAGCCGGTGTTGACGCAGGTCCCGCCGACCAGCTTGCGCTCGATCACCGCGACGCTCATGCCGGCGCCGGCGAGGCGGGCGGCGAGGGAAGGGCCGGCCTGTCCCGCGCCGATGACGATGGCGTCGAAGGCGCGGCTCACAGCGCCCTCACGATCAGCAGGGCGCCGGCGATGGCGATGAAGTCCTCGATGAGGGCGGCCGGCAGGTCGCGACCGAAGAGCCTGGCGAGCCGCATGCGCGCCTCATAGCCGCCCAGCGTTCCGATGATCGCGCCGACGACGCCCAGCAACAGGCCGGCGGCAAGCGCGCCGTCCGCCGCGCCGATGACAGCGCCGCAGAGCGCGCCCGAGACGATGCGGCCGCCGAACGCGAATGGGGCCTTGCGGCTGGGGGTGCGAGGAAGCTGGTCGGCGACGAACTCGCCTAGCGCCAGGACGGTGAATATCCAGGCCGTCGGGGCGGCGGCCATGAAGCTGAGCGGCGTTCCTGCGACAGGCGTGAGGCCCAGGTGCGCGGCCCAGCTCATGGCGGCCGGCGCGGTCATGGTCCGCAGGCCCGCGACAACGCCGATCAGCAGGGCGAGGACGTAGAGGGTCATCTGGCTTCCTTTCGCCGTCCTTCTCGCTCGGCAGGAGACGGTGGTTCTAACCGAAACGGGGATGACATCGGGGAATGGGCACGACGGGTTCCTTTGCTTCGGACGCGGGAACTGGTGGCGGCGCAGTGGGTCTGGCGATTAGGCGCAGGTTTCTGCGAAGCTGCAATGTGAACGGTGGTGACGATCAGGGGAGGCGGCATGAGCGCTTGGACCAGCGCGGACTATCTGAGGGGCGAGCAGTACCGGGATTCATCGAAGCTGGCGGTGCGCGCGAGCCTGCACGGGCATGGCCGCGGCGACTGGTTCGAGTGGGTGGCGCGGCAGGTTCGCTGGCCGATGGCCGGGGAGGTGCTGGAGCTGGGCTGCGGCGCCGGCTGGTTGTGGGAGAAGGGCGCGGGCGACATTCCCGAAGACCTCTCGCTGACTCTGAGCGACCTCTCGCCGGGCATGGTGAAGGAGGCTGTGGGCAGGGCCGAGTCGGTGGGGCGGTGGCGAAGGCCTCGGGGGCAGGTGGCGGACGCCGCGGCTCTGCCGTTCGAGGACGAGAGCTTCGACCTCGTGCTGGCCATGCACATGCTCTACCACCTGAGCGATCCGGCCGCGGGAGTTCGAGAGATCGCCCGGGTGCTGAGGCCGGGCGGGATGGCGGTGGCGGCGACCAACGGCCGCGAGACCATGGCCGAGCTCTTCGCCCTGAAGGCGGCGGTGTTCGGCGGGGCGGGGCGCGACGAACTGATCGACGGGTTCAACCTGGAGAACGGCGCTGGTCTGCTGGCCTCGGCGTTCGAGAAGGTCGAGCTTGTCGCCTACGACGATGCGCTGACGATCCCCGATCCCGAGGCGGTGCTCGCCTACCTCACTTCGAGCCCGCCAGGCGACCAGGCGGGACCGGCCGAGCTGGAGGCCCTGCGCGGTGAGATAGCGGCGGTCTTCGAGGCGGGCGGCGGCGTCTTCCGGGTGCGGAAGTCGTCAGGCCTGTTCGTTTGCAGGAAGTAACGGCGCGTCAGCGATAGGCCGGCGCGCCGAGGGGCTTCAATCGCGCAGGCTGGCCGGGATCACGCCGCCGTTCTTTTCGAGGGCGGCCCAGACGGCTTTCTGCAGGGCGATGTTCTGTTCGGCGCTGCCGTGCGGGCCGGCGGCGACGCCCAGCTCGGCGGCGAGCTCCTTGCGGGCGTCGAGGCTGGAGTCGAGGTCGAGCATCTTCAGCAGGTCGACGATCGAGGTGCGCCAGTTGCCGCCGCCGCCCTTGGACGACGCCAGTTCGGTCAGCACGGCTTCGACATCGACCGGTTCGGGCGGAGGCGGCGGCGGTGCGGCCGCGGCGGGCGCCGCGGCAGGAGTCGGAGCCGGAGCCGCCGGCGCGGCGGCCGGCTTCTTGCGGTGGAAAATCTTATCCATGATCGAGCTGAACACGCCCATGAGCCAGTCTCCCTGATGGTGGCCCGACTAAAAGGCGGAGCTTGCGGGGGTGGTTCCGCATTGAGGCGGGGCTTTGGCCGCCCGATACATTTGTTGATCGCGTCCCTCCCCTCGATGAGGAGGGCGATCGCATATGGCCCGGGACGGGCAGGTTCCGCCGTTCAGATCGATAGCCACCCATCGCCGGGAGGGAGACGACGGGTCAGCCGAAGGGGCGGTCGAGGCTGGGCTGGGGCTGGGTGAACCAGGCCGCGCCGTCGGCGGTGACGTGGAAGTGGTCTTCCAGGCGGACGCCGAATTCGTCGGGGATGACGATCATCGGCTCGTTGGAGAAGCACATGCCGGGCGCCAGCGGGGTGCGGTCTCCGCGGACCAGATAGGGCGCCTCGTGGATCGAGAGGCCGATGCCGTGGCCGGTGCGGTGGGGCAGGCCCGGCAGTTCGTAGTCGGGGCCGAGGCCGGCCTGGGCGAGGATGGCGCGGGCGACGGCGTCGATCTCCTCGCAGGGGACGCCGGGCTTGACGGCGGCGAAGGCGGCGGCCTGGGCGCGCTGCTCGATCTCCCAGATGCGGCGCTGCTCGGGGGAGGCCTCGCCGAAGACATAGGTGCGGGTGATGTCGGAGTTGTAGCCCTGGACCTGGCAGCCAGTGTCGATGAGGACGATCTGGCCGTCCTCCAGGGCCTGTTCGCCGGGCAGGCCATGCGGATAGGCGCTGGCCCGGCCGAACTGCACCGCGCAGAAGGACGAACCGTTGTCGGCTCCCAGGGCCCGGTGCGCCTGGTCGATGAAGCGGCGGACCTCGCCGGTGGTGATCCCCGGCTTCAGGATGCGGGCGGCGCGCCGGTGGACCTCCAGCGTCATGGCCTTGGCCTGGGACATGAGGGCGAGCTCGGCGGCCGACTTGATCATGCGGCAACCGTCGACCACCGGGGCGCCGTCGAGGAGTTTCAGGCTCGGGGCGGCCTTGGCGATTCCGTTCACGACGAAGAAGGGCAGGGCGGGGTCGATGGCCAGGGCGCTCGCGCCGTCCGCCGCGCGGGCCACGAGGGCGTAGGGGCTTTCGTGCTCTTCCCAGAGCAGCAGCTCGGCCTCGACGCCGAGGGAGGCTTCCAGGGAACCGAGCTCGAAGCGCGGGCAGACCATGCGCGGCGGCCCTTCCAGCGGCAGGACTATGGCGACCAGGCGCTCGGTGGCGCCCCAGGGGACGCCGGCGAAATAGCGCAGGCTGGCTCCGGCGCCGATGATCAGCGCCTCGGCGCCGATCTGGCGCATCAGCTCGCGGGCGCGGGCCAGGCGGGCGTGGCGCTCCTGGGCGGTGATGGCGGGCGCAGGATTGGGCCAGGGCTTCAGTTCCGCGAGCTCGGCCTGGGCCGTCGATCCGCCGATGCCGTTGGTCATGGGAAGCTCCGTCTGGAGGGCGCTAGCGAGGTGTCCGGAGCGACCGTATATAGCCGGCCATGGCCGAAGCCTTCAACGAACTCACCCTGCCCGCCGCCAAGGCCGAGCGCTACGCCGTGCTCGCCGAGGAGATCGCCTCCGTGCTGGACGGGGAGCCGAACCTGACCGCCCGGATGGCGACGCTCGCCTCCATGCTGGCGGCGAGCTTTCCGAGCTTCTTCTGGACCGGGTTCTACGTGGTCGATCCGGAGAAGAAGGACGAGCTGGTGGTCGGGCCCTACCAGGGGACGCTGGGGTGCCTGCGCATCGCCTTCGGGCGCGGGGTCTGCGGGGCGGCGGCGGCGAGCCGCCAGACCCAGGTCGTGCCGGACGTCAACGCCTTCCCAGGGCACATCGCCTGCGACAGCCGCTCGGCCAGCGAGGTCGTGGTTCCGGTGTTCGGGAAAGACGGCGAACTGATCGCGGTGCTCGACGTGGACGCCACGGAGCTGGCCGCGTTCGACGAGATCGACGCGGCCTGGCTGGAAAAGATCCTGGCGGCGACGTTTTCAGGCTGACGGGCGGTGCGCGCCCCCTCCGTCTCGCGCCGCGGGGGAGGATTTGGGTGGGGTGCGGCCCCTGGTTGGCTTACGCCGCGTCGCGTCCTTACATGAATCCCCGAAGCGCGGGCGAACGCGCATTTATCGGGAGCGAAACCATGGGCGAAGCCTATATCGTCGCAGCGACGCGCACCGCCGGCGGGCGCAAGGGCGGCAAGCTGAAGGACTGGCATCCGGTCGATCTGGGCGCGGTCGTGATCAACGAACTGATGGACCGCACGGGCGCCGATCCGGCCCTGGTCGAGGACGTGATCATGGGCTGCGTCGGCCAGGTCGGCGAGCAGTCGATCAATGTCGGGCGCAATGCGGTGCTGGCCTCCAAGCTGCCGGAAAGCGTGCCGGGCACCAGCGTCGACCGCCAGTGCGGCTCCTCGCAGCAGGCGCTGCAATACGCGGCCCAGGCGGTGATGAGCGGAACCATGGACGTGGTGATCGCCGCGGGGGTCGAGAGCATGACGCGCGTGCCGATGGGCCTGTCGGCGGCGCTGCCCGCCCAGAACGGCTTTGGCCAGTACATGAGCCCGCGGATGCAGGCGCGCTATCCCAACATCCAGTTCAGCCAGTTCATGGGCGCCGAGATGGTGGCGGCCAAGTACGGCCTGACCAAGGACGAGATCGACGAGTACAGCTTCCAGTCGCACCAGCGTGCGATCGCCGCGACCCAGGCCGGGAATTTCAAGAACGAGATCGTCGGGGTCGAGGTCGTGGGCCCGGACGGCTCCAAGAGCATCCACAACGTCGATGAAGGCATCCGCTTCGACGCCAGCCTGGACGCCATCAAGGGCGTGAAGCTGCTGGCCGAGGGCGGGCGGCTGACGGCGGCCTCGTCCAGCCAGATCTGCGACGGCGCCTCGGGCGTGATGGTGGTCTCCGAGGCGGGCCTGAAGGCATTGGGCGTGAAGCCGCTGGCCCGCATCCATCACCTGTCGGTGCTGGGCCACGATCCGGTGATCATGCTGGAGGCTCCGCTTCCGGCGACCGAACGGGCGCTGAAGAAGGCCGGGATGAAGATCGGCGACATCGACGCCTTCGAGGTCAACGAGGCGTTCGGGTCGGTGCCGGTGGCCTACATCAAGTCGCTGGGCGTCGATCCGGCCAAGATCAACGTCAACGGCGGCGCCATCGCGCTCGGCCACCCGCTGGGCGCATCGGGCACGAAGCTGATGGCGACCCTGCTGAACGTCCTGGAACAGAAGGGCGGCCGCTATGGGCTACAGACGATGTGCGAAGGCGGTGGTATGGCCAACGTGACCATCGTCGAACGTCTCTAGAGTAAAGGATTCCCATGACCGGACGCATCATCGCCATCACTGGTGCGGCCGGGATACTGGGATCGGCGGTGGCGAGAGCCGCCGCCGCGGGCGGGGCGAGGGTCGCGCTGATCGACTACGCCCCGCACGCCGAGGTCGCCTATGAACTGGGCGACAAGGCCTTCTTCCAGGGCGGGGTCGACCTGACGGACGCGCTCGCCGCGAGCGCCGCGGTCGATGCGGCGGCCGACCGTTTCGGCGGGCTCGACGCCCTGATCAACGTGGCCGGCGGGTTCCGCTGGGAGACCCTGGAGCAGGGGTCCTGGGAGACCTGGCACACGCTCTTCAAGATGAACGTGCTGACCGCGACCAACGCCAGCCGCGCGGCCATTCCGCACCTCAAGCGCAGCGTCGCGGGGCGGATCGTCAATGTGGGGGCGAACGGGGCGGTGAAGGCCTCGATGGGCATGGGCGCCTATGCGGCCTCCAAGGCCGGGGTCCACAAGCTGACCGAAGCGCTGGCCGAAGAGCTGAAGGCCGACGGGGTGACCGTCAATGCGGTGCTGCCCTCGATCATCGACACCCCGACCAACCGGGCCGACATGCCGAACGCCGACTTCTCGAGCTGGGTGGCGCCGGCGGACCTGGCGGCGGTGATGCTGTTCCTGGCCTCGGAAGAAGCGCGGGCGGTGACTGGGGCGCTGCTGCCGGTGACCGGGCGGGTTTGAGGCGCAACTCCGTCGCCGGGGTCCCCCTTCGCTGACGGCTCCCAGTCATCAACCGCGAGCGGATTCATAACTCCGTCATCGACGCTCGCTAACGGCGAAGCTAGTGCGCCGCTCCCGGGCGCCGAGGGGATAGTCATGCTTAGGTTGACCACGCGGCTGCTGGCCGCGGCGAGCGCGTTCGCGCTCACGGGCGGGGCGGCGCTCGCCCAGGACGCCACCGTTCAGGAGATCGTCGTCACCGCCCAGAAGCGCGAGCAGGCGGCGCTGGACGTGCCGATGTCGCTGACCGCCTATTCCGCCGAGCGGCTGGAAGAGCTGGGCGTGCAGGATTTCGCCGACGTGGCGCTGTTCACGCCGGGCTTCGAGGTGCAGGAGCAGTCGCCGAACAATCCGGGTTTCGTGGTGCGCGGCATCACCTCGGACGAGACCAGCGCCTATTCCGAGGCCCGCGTCTCGGTGTTCCAGGACGGGGTTTCGATCTCCAAGGCCCAGGGCTCCTATGTCGAGCTGTTCGACCTGGAGCGGATCGAGGTGGCCAAGGGGCCGCAATCGACCCTGTTCGGCCGGGGCGCCCTGATCGGCGGCGTCAACATCATCCAGAGGAAGGCCGATCCCAGCGGCTTCGACGGCTATCTGCGCGCCGAGGGCGGGGACTATTCCTACGCCCTGGCGGAAGGGGCGGTGAACATTCCGCTGAGCGAAGCCTTCGCGCTGCGATTTTCGGGGCGGATGCGCCAGCGCGACGGCTATGTGGGGAACGCCCTGGGCGGCGACGACTTCCAGTCGGTGGATAGCTGGGCCGGCCGGATCTCGGCGCACTTCGAGCCGAACGAGCGGCTGAGCTCCGACTTCATCGTCAATTACCAGCGCGACGAGCCCGCGGGGACCGCGTTCAAGTCTGGCGGCTATTCGCCGACCGACCCGGCGACGGGCAAGGTGCTGGCGGGCCGTGGCGCCAGCGAGCCGGCGGCCCTGCGCGCGCCGAACAACTTCGAGGGCGGCCGGGAGCTTGGCCTGGAACGCACGGTCTGGGGCGTCACCGCCCTGGTGGACTACGAGATCAACGACGCCCTCAGCCTGTCGTCGATCAGCGCCGTGCGCCGCTTCGACAGCGAGGAGACCTTCGATCCGGACGGGATCTCGCTGAACCTGCTGACCGGCCTGAACGACGCGGTCGGAGAGCAGTGGAGCCAGGAGCTGCGGCTGAACTACGACGCCGGCGGCCGGGTGCGCGGCTTCGTCGGCGCGGGCTACTTCCATGCCGAGGACCGCCAGCGCCTGCCGCTGCAGTTCGACGAGCGGATGGCGATCGCGCAACTGGCCGGCGTGCTGAACGGCGGTCCGGCCCTGGGCCTGCCGGCTACGACGCCGGCGCCGGAAGCCCTGTTCGCCGATCCGCGGTTCATCGGCCAACTGGTGCAGGGCGTCGCGGCCCAGGCCAGCGGCGGGCGGCTGCTGCTGACCCCGGCCCAGGGCCAGGCGATCGCGGCCAACCTGCGCGCCAACCATGTGGAGGAGGCGGTCAACACCAGCGAGCTCGACTCCTTCGACCTGTTCGGCGACGTCTCCTTCGACGTGACCGACCGTTTCGAGGTGTCGGCGGGCCTGCGCTACACCCGCGACGACAAGACCACCGGCTTCGGCTCGCGGACGGTCGGCGGCCGTAGCGTGCTGGGCGGAGTGATCGGCGCCTCGGGCCTGGCGGCCGGCGGATCGCCGCAGGGCCTGGCCCAGGCCAACGCCATCATGGCCGGGCTGCAGAGCCCGATGGTCCAGGCCATCCCGACCCTGCCGATGTTCGGCCTGACCTTCCAGCCGACCTCGGCGCTGGGGACGCCGACGGAGCGGGAGGCGGACAACTCCGGCTTCACCTGGCGCCTGGTCGGCCGCTACAAGCTGAGCGACGACGCCAACCTCTACGCCTCCTACGCCCGCGGACGGCTGCCCGAGGTGCTGGCGGCCAGCGCGCCGGCCAATCCCTATGACCCGGCCCGCTTCGCCGAGATCGAGGCCGAGACCGTCGACAGCTATGAGGTCGGCGCCAAGGCGGCCCTGTGGGACCGTCGCCTGCGGCTCGATACGGCGGCCTATTTCTACGACTACGACAACTTCCAGACCGTCGAGCAGCAGGGCACGCTGTTCGTCGTCACCAACGCGGGCAAGGCCGAGGCCTACGGCGTCGAGGCGCAGGCGGAGCTGGCGGTGGTCTCGGGGCTCGATCTCTTCGCGACCTACGCCTACAGCCACGCGCGGTTCAAGGACGGGGCCTATGACGGCAACCGCTTCCGCCTGTCGCCGGATCATTCGCTGTCGCTGGGGGCCGACTGGCGCTTTGCGGCGCTGGGCGGCGAGGTCTCGGTGCGGCCGACCTACACCTGGCAGAGCAAGGTGTTCTTCAGCGACGACAACGACCGGGCGATGTTCCAGCAGCCGCCGCGGGCGCTGGTGGCCGACAATATCCAGGACGAACTGCAGGACGCCTACGGCCTGGCCAACCTGCGGGTGTCGTGGACGGCGGCGAGCAGGCCGCTCACCCTGGAGGCCTTCGTCAACAACATCACAGACGAAGAGTACCTGATCGACGCCGGCAACACCGGCGATAGCCTGGGCATGCCGACCTTCGTGGCCGGCCCGCCGCGGATGTGGGGCGTCGGGCTTACCTGGAAGTTCCGGTAGAGGGGGAAGCTCCAGTAGCTCCGCTGCTGGGCGTCACCCTCCAGATCGCCTTGCCCACGTCGTCGGCGACGAGCAGGGCGCCGGCCTTGTCGACGGCGACGCCGACAGGCCGGCCCTGGGCCTCGTCCCGCGCGTTGAGGAACCCGGTGAGGAAGACCTCGGGCGGTCCGGTGGGCCGCCCGTTTTCGAAGGGGACGAAGACCACGCGGTAGCCGGCGGGCGGGCGGCGGTTCCAGGAGCCGTGCTGGCCGACGAAGGCGCCGCCGCGATAGTGGGCCGGGAAGAGCTCCGCGGTGTAGAAGGCGAGGCCCAGCGAGGCCGTGTGGGCGCCCAACGCATAGTCGGGCGCGATGGCCGTGGCGACGAGGTCTGGCCTGGGCGGCTTGACCCGCTCATCCACGTTCTGGCCGAAATAGCTGTAGGGCCAGCCGTAGAAGGCGCCTTCCCGCAGGCCGGTCATGTAGTCGGGGACGAGGTCGTCGCCGAGCATGTCGCGCTCGTTCACCGCAGTCCAGAGCACGCCGGTCCGGGGCTCGAAGGCCAGGCCCACGGGATTGCGCAGGCCCGAGGCGTAGATGCGGGCCGGGCCATTGGGCAGGGGGAACTGGACGACGGCGGCGCGGCCCGCCTCGGCCTCCATGCCGTTCTCGCCGACATTGGAATTGGAGCCGACGGTGGCGTAGAGCCGCGCGCCGGTGGGATCGGCGACGACGGTCTTGGTCCAGTGGTGGTTGATCGGGTCGCCCGGCAGGTCGAAAACCCGACGACCTGGGCCTGTGACCGAGGTCTGGCCATCCGCATAGTCGAAGGCCACGACGCCGTCGTCATTGGCGACATAGAGCTGGCCGCCGGTCAGGGCCATGCCGAACGGGCGCTTGAGGCCTTGGGCGAAGACCGTGCGGGTCTCGGCCATCCCGTCGCCGTCGGCGTCGCGCAGCAGCATGATCCGGTTGGGGCTGGGCATGGCCGCGCCGGCCTTGGCCTCCTGGCGGTTGGCGAACCAGTCGGCGATGGTCTTGGCGGGCTTGGCCTCGGAGGAGGCCTCGGAGACCAGCACGTCGCCATTGGGCAGGACCAGCAGCCAGCGCGGATGGGCGAGGTCGCCGGCGAAGCGGGTGACGGTGAACCCGGCCGGCGCCTGCGGCTGCACGCCCGCCGGCCAGCCGACCGCCTGGCGTGCGTTGAGGGTGGGGATGATGCTGGTCTGCGGCGCGGGCAGGGTCGGCTGATGGCCGAAGCCGGCGAAGGGGTCGGGCGAGCCCTGGGCGCAGGCGGCCAGCGATGTGGCCGCCAGGAGGGGGAGGAGACGAGGCGTCATGCCGCTTACTCCATTGGGCGGTCCCCAGGGTGATATGGCGGGCGGGGTGGATTGGTTCCGTTTGGAGGAAGGGGATGGATCGCCAAGTCGCGCCGACGGTGGCGGCTTAGCAACTCTCTTCAATAGGACTTGATCTCGTAGTCGGGGGTAAAGGCCAGTAGGCCGCTCTCAATCATCCGCCAGGTCACGCGCAAATCGCGAAGGTCTTCAGGATTGAAGCTACGAGCGTGATGTGATGCAGCCCTGAGCTGCCCCGCCCTTTGTATGAGCGGTGAACCAGCGATTTAGCGCGCTTTACGTGGGGCGGCTCCGCATAACGTTTTAGCGTTGCCTTGAGGCGCCTCCGCTTCTCTGCAGCCGTTAATAGGCGAAGCTTCGGCCGCCGTGGGAGCGACAGTCCAGCCGGGGTTCGGCTGGTCCGGGGCGGGCCTGGGCTGGCCTCCAAGCAAGCGGCCAAGGAGCTCGGGGTCGGCCTGACGCATTTCCACGACGCGGTCGATCAGTTCAAGGGCGTCAGGGATGGGCGGCATGGCGCCGATCTAATCGCCCGCGCTCAGGGGCGCCAAGGCGGGAGCGGGCGCGAAAGATCCTCCAGTGAGCGTGTCGGGCCGCGCGCCGGGCGTTCGTCCTTGGGAGAGCCGAGAAGGAGACCAGCATCATGACACCCACCATCACCGCCTTCGAGAGCTCGCCCGACCGGGGCAGGGGGCTGGCGCGGGATATGCGGGTCCGCTGGGCGCTGGAGGAGGTCGGCCAGCCCTATGAGGTCCGGCTGGTCTCGTTCGAGGAGATGAAGCAGGCGGTGCATCTGGCGTTACATCCCTTCGGCCAGATTCCGACCTACGAGGAGGGAGATCTGGCCCTCTTCGAGTCCGGGGCCATCGTCCTGCATATCGCCGAGCGCCATGCCGGCCTGCTGCCGGTCGATGCGGACGCCCGGGCGCGGGCGATCATGTGGATGTTCGCCGCGCTCAGCACGGTGGAGCCGCCGATCGTCGATCGCGAGATGGCCGGTTACGCTGAGCGCGACAAGGCCTGGTACGCTGAGCGGCTGCCGATCCTCGATGGCCGGGTGCGGGGGCGGCTGGGCCAGCTTTCGCGCCGGCTCGGCGAGGCCGAGTGGCTGGATGGCGGGTTCAGCGCCGGCGACCTGCTGATGGTGACGGTGCTGCGCCGGCTGGAGACATCGGGTCTGCTGGAGGAATATCCGAACCTTGCGGCCTTTATCGCCCGGGGCGAGGCGCGGCCGGCCTACCGGCGGGCGTTCGCGGCGCAATTGGCGGTGTTCACCGCGGCGTCGGGCGGGTGATACTCGCCAGGCGGCTCGGAGGCGCGGGCGAGGAGGAGGAGGCATGACCAAGCATCGGATCTATTCAGTCAGCGTCGCGAGCGTCTATCCGGCCTATGTCGCCAAGGCCGAGAGGAAGGGGCGCAGCAAGGCCGAGGTCGACGAGATCATCTCGTGGCTGACGGGCTATGACCAGAAGGCCCTGGACGGGCAGTTGGCGGCCAAGACCAGTTTCGAGGACTTCTTCGACCAGGCGCCGGCGATGAATCCGTCGCGGTCCTTGATCAAGGGCGTGATCTGCGGTGTCCGGGTCGAGGACATCGAGGAGCCCACCATGCGGGAAATCCGCTACCTCGACAAACTGGTGGACGAACTCGCCAAGGGGAAGGCGATGGAGAAGATCCTGCGGCGATAGACGTCACGGACGCGGCCCGAAGGCCACGTCCGCTTCGTCAGCTTAGTGCTGGTGTTCCGGCGCTTGCTCGGCGCCCGGCTTGGCGTCGGGCTTCTGCATGTCGCCGTGCATGCCCTTGTGCATGTCCTTGCAGCACTCGCACTTGGCGCAGCAGTCCTTCATGGATTGCTCGGCGGCCAGGGCGGCGCCCGCGGTCATGGACAGGGCGGCGGCGATCGCCAGCGACTTGATGATGGTCTTCATAGGAAACCTCGTTTGGCCTCTCAGGGCCGAAAAAATGATGTGATCTGAGGAGTCTACGAAGGGATGCGGGGGATCGGCGGCTCGACCTCGATGGCGCGGGTTTCCCAAGGCGAAAGCACGGCCGGCGGGAAGGCCGCATAGCTCACCGACACATAGCCGGCCGGGGCCAAGGCGGGCGCCAGGGCATGGCAGAGGGCGCAATCGATCTGGCAGGCGGGCTGCTTGGCCGGTGCGTGGCAGTCGGCCATGTCGTCCATGGCGTCGGCGGAAACATGGGCGGCCGTGTGCGCGATCGCGGCCGGCGCAGCGGCCATCGAGGCTTGCGCAAGCGTCACGCCCAGGAAGAGGGCGACTATCGCGAGCAGGCGGGCGATCATCAGCTCAAGCTTTGAGCCCGTCCGAGGGCGCTGGCAAGGGCTGATGTCAAACGTCCGTTCGCTCGGTCTAGTCGTGGCAGAAGCCGTACTTTAAGTTCGAAAAATACCGCGAGTCCGTATTGCTGTTCCGCCGCTCGACGGCGATCGAATTGACAGGTGCGAGCATGACGCTGGAGACCGGGATCCCCGTCGCCGAACGACCCGCCATCGACAAGAAGGCCTTGCTGGCCAAGTACATGGCCGAGCGCGACAAACGCCTGCGGCCGGACGGCAACGAGCAGTATATCGAGGTGAAGGGGCGCCTGGCGCACTATCTCGACGATCCCTACACGCCGCTGGTCGAGCGCGAGCCCAAGACCGACCACGTGACCTTCGCCTTCGTGGGCGGCGGCTTCGCCGGGCTGGTGACCGGGGCGCGGCTGGCGGAGGCCGGCGTCACCGACGTGCGCATCATCGAGAAGGGCGGGGACTTCGGGGGCGCCTGGTACTGGAACCGCTATCCGGGCGCCCAGTGCGACACAGCCTCGATGATCTACATGCCGCTGCTGGAAGAGACCGGCCACATGCCGAGCGAGAAATACGCTCATGCGCCGGAGATCCTGGAGCAATGCCAGCGGATCGGACGGCAGTTCGGCCTCTATGAGAACGCGCTCTTCCACACCCAGGTGACCGGGCTGGAGTGGGACGGGGGCCAGTCCCGCTGGGTGATTACCACCAATCGCGGCGACCGCTTCACGGCCAGCTTCATCGGCCTGGGGACCGGGCCGCTGCACGTTCCGAAGCTGCCGGGGATTCCGGGGCTGGAGAGCTTCAAGGGGCACTCGTTCCACACCAGCCGCTGGGACTACGGCTATACGGGCGGGGACCCCAAGGGCGCGCCGATGGAGAAGCTGGCGGACAAGCGGGTGGCGATCATCGGCACCGGGGCGACCTCGGTGCAGGCGGTTCCGCACCTGGCGCGGGCCTGCAAGCGGCTCTACGTGGTGCAGCGCACTCCCTCCTCGGTGGACGTGCGGGCCAACGCGCCGATCGACCCGCAGTGGTTCAAGGACGTGGCGACGCCCGGCTGGCAGCAGCGCTGGCTGGAGAACTTCACCGAGAACCAGGCGGGCGGGAGCGCCGAGGTCGATCTGGTGCAGGACGGCTGGACCGACCTGTCGCGGCGCATCCGTAGCAAGATCTCCGAGCTGCCGGCAGACCAGCGGACGCCGGCCAACATGCTGGCCGCCTTCGAGGATTCCGACTTCGAAAAGATGGAGGAGATCCGCGCGCGGGTGGACGCCATCGTCGGCGACCACGAGACGGCGCAGAACCTGAAGGCCTGGTATCGCCAGCTCTGCAAGCGCCCGTGCTTCCACGACGCCTATCTGCAGGCGTTCAACAATCCGAGCACGCGCCTGATCGACACCGACGGCCAGGGCGTGGAGCAGATCATCGAGAAGGGCTTCGTGGTCGCCGGGGTCGAGTACGAGGTGGACTGCATCATCTACGCCTCCGGCTTCGAGGTCGGCACCGGCTATCGGCGGCGCTCAGGCTTCGAGGTGGTCGGGCGCGATGGGCTGACCCTTTCCGAGGCCTGGGCCGAGGGCATCCGCTCCAAGCACGGGATCCACGTGCACGGCTTCCCCAACGCGTTCTTCGTACAGCCGGCGCAGGGGGCGAACCTCATCTCCAACGTGCCGCATAACCTGACCGACAGCGGCCGCACGATCGCGGCGGTGGTCAGCCATGCGCTGAGCCGGGGGGCCAGGGAGGTCGAGGTCACCCAGGAGGCGCAGGACGCCTGGGTCGAACTGCTGCTGACCAGCCACGGCCGCATGACCGGCGCGCCCGACTGCACGCCCGGCTACTACAACAACGAAGGCCAGGCGCCGACGCCGGCCTCGCGGCTCAATGTCGGCTATCCGGCCGGAGCGGCGGCCTATTTCCGCTACATCGAGGACTGGCGCGCGTCGGGCGAGTTCGAGGGGTTGGCGTTCCGCTGAGGCTTGGAAACCACCTCCTGATTCGTCAGTGCGGGGCCGTCGGGGCCCGGCCACGCCGAGGTTCAGGCCGTTACGGCCAAGCTTCGCCGCTTCGCCGCCCAGGTCCCGCCATTTTCTTGCCCGGTGACTCGCCCACGGCGGGAAAGTGGGAGGACCAAGCTTGAAAGACCTGCTCGACATCGAGGGCGCCAGCGGCGCGCTCTATCGTTTCCGTCTGCACGACACCAATCGCGAACTGCCGGCGACGGCCGGAAACTACCTGATCGTCCGCCGCGAAGAGGGCGCGCTGCAGGTCATCGGTTGCGGCGAGGCCCAGAGCCTGATGAGCGCCCGGCCGCTGTGGGCGGAGGCGGTGGCCGAGCATGGGGCCGAGCAGCTCTATCTGCGCCTGAACGTGGCGCGGGCGCATCGGGTCGGCGAGCACGAGGACATCGTGGCCAAGCACCGCCCGCAACTGGTCAAGAACGAGGGCTGAAGCACGGCGGGGCCGCCCCGCCGCTAGGTTCAGATTTCCTGATTGAAGGTGGCCGCCTTGGGCTGGCTGGCGAGCAGGTCGTCATGCTCGGCATGGCGGGAGGCGCGCGAGACGTTCAGGCGCGTGAACAGATAGCCGGAGGTCTGGGTCAGGGTCTCCTGCGCCGCCGCCTTGGCGCGCGACAAGTCGCTGCTGACTCCCAGGGCGACGATCTCGGGACGATCGTTCTCGAAGACCAGCACGGCGAAGTTGCCGGCGGTCGGGATGTGGTGGCCGGTGGTGGGCCAGGCCCGGAAACGATAGGCGGCGCCTGACGCGCCCGTGAGATCGACAAATTCACGCATACTTTAGGTCCACGGTGCTCGCAGAGGCGCCAAGCTTGGAATCGCCCCATCCGGTTATGGCCGGAACGCGTACGGAGTCCATTGGCGTATGGCAGAGTCTATCCAGCGGTTTCTGCGTCGTCGCCCCACGATCTCCTCACATGCGCCACTTGGCCGCGTTTTCAACGTTCTGCGCGAGAGCTGGCTCCTGGCAGATGATCCCAAACGCGTGCGGCCCGACACCGGTTTCGTCGCCACCGGCCGCAGCGCAGGCGAGGCGGCGGACCTGGCCCGCGAGGCGGCCATCCGGTTCAAGCGGCACGGCTTCGACAAGGCCTCGGGCGCCTGGTGGGCGGTGGACGGGGAATTGTTCCACCGGATCACCGTCGCGCCGGGACGTGGGCGGCAGGTAGGCCTGGCCCTGGGGGTCGGCGCGGCCGGCCTGGCGGCGCTGCTGGTGGCCGGGAAGATGCTGGGCGGCAAGCGGCGCTAGGGCGGCCGGAGACCGCCTTGCGTCTCGTCTTCGGCGATCCACCCCCGCCAATGGGGGAGGATCTTCGGGCGCGGCGAAAGGGGGCGAATTTCTCGGGGAAATCGCGTAGAACCGCCACCCGATCAATCTGCTGAGCCTCATGTCGAAAGCGGCGTATTTCCAATCCCATAGGCTGTCCGTCGCCCCGATGATGGACTGGACCGATCGGCATTGCCGGATGCTGCATCGGACCCTGTCCTCGCGCGCGCTGCTCTACACTGAGATGGTGACGACGGGCGCGGTGCTGCATGGGGATCGCGAGCGGCTGCTGGGCTTCAGTCCGGCCGAGCATCCGGTGGCGCTGCAGCTTGGCGGGTCGGAGCCGGCCGAGCTGGCGGCGGCGGCGCGGATCGGTGAGGCCGAGGGTTACGACGAGATCAACCTGAACGTCGGCTGCCCGTCGGACCGGGTGCAGAGCGGGCGGTTCGGGGCCTGCCTGATGCGCGAGCCGGAGCTGGTGGCCGAGTGCATGGCTGCGATGGGCGCGGCGGTGAAGGTCCCGGTGACGGTGAAGTGCCGTATCGGCGTGGACGACCAGGACCCGGAGGAGAGCCTGTTCCGGCTGGTGGAGCTCTGCGCCCAGGCGGGGGTCACGAGCTTCGTCGTCCATGCGCGCAAGGCCTGGCTGCAGGGGCTGTCGCCGAAGGAAAACCGTGACGTGCCGCCGCTGGACTACGCGCTGGTGCATCGCCTGAAGCGCGAGCGGCCGGACCTGACCATCGCGATCAACGGCGGGATCGGATCGCTGGACGAGGCGATGGAGCAGCTCCAGACCGTGGATGGCGTGATGCTGGGCCGCGCGGCCTATCACACCCCGGCGATCCTGGGAGAGGTCGACCGCCGGGTGTTTGGGGCAGGCGAGGGCGTGGACGTGGACGCCTTCCAGGCGGTGGAGCTCTACCGGCCCTACGTGCTGGGCGAACTGGCCAAGGGAACGCACCTGGCGGCCATGACCCGGCACATGCTGGGGCTGTTCCACGGGCTGCCCGGGGCGCGGGCCTGGCGTCGGGTGCTGACGGTCGAGGGCGTGAAGAGCGGGGCGGGGATCGAGGTGATCGACGCGGCCCTGGCTCAGGTCCTACGGGCGAAGGATGAGCGCGGTGCGGGTCGCTTCGAAGCTGGCGAGGCGGCCTAGGTAGCTCATTCCGAGCAGCGAGCTCTCGAGCCCGTTCTCGATGACCAGGGCTTCCACATTGGTCATGCGCGCGCCGGCGACGGAGATTTCGCCGAGCGTCACGGCGGCGGCGCGGGCCTGGCCGGAGGCGGTGACGACGCTCTGACTGTAGTCGAGCTTGTCAGTTTCGAGACCCAGGCGCCGGGCGTCGGCCAGGGTGAGGGCGACCGTGCTGGCCCCGGTGTCGACGAGGAAGCGGACGCGGGCCCCGTTGACCTCGGCCTCGGCCCAGTAATGGCCGTCTTGGCCCTTGGCGACGGAGGCACCCTGGCCTTCCGGGGTCATGGCGACTTCGGCGCGCAGCTCAGGCGTGTGGGGTCGGGAGGCGTTGACCGCCTCCGCCGCGCCGACGACGGTGATCGAACCCATCAGGGCCATGACCGCCAGCTTGAGCATAGAAAACCTCGACCACCTCGGCCGAAGAGGCTCGCTTCGGCGGGGGCAATCTGCACCCAGCCTAGTTGTCGTATAGTGAACGTTTAAGATTAAGAAGCTTAACTACAACAAACGGTTAAGCTTAGAACATCGCAAGCTTTTCAGGCCGTATCAGGCCGCGGCGGGCTGGCAGTTCGGCCATGATGGCTTCCCGTTCGGCCTCGCTCAGCCGCGCCCAGCCGGCCACTTCGTTAAGACGCCGGTAGCAGCCGAGGCAGAGGCCGCTCTCCCCATCCACGACGCAAACCTTGACGCAGGGGGTCTTGATGGGGGCGGGCGGACGGGCGGGACTGTCGGTCATGTCAGGGGATAGCGTAGGTCACAGTCGCCTGCGCGGCCAGACGGTCCGGGCTTTCGGTCCAGAGCTTGACGTCGCAGACCGCGTTCCGCCGTCCCAGGCGGAGGAACTCGGCCTGCGCATGCAGTTCGCCGGGCCGGGCGCCGCGCAGGAAGTTCATCACCAGCGAACTGGTCACCGCCATCAACTGATCGCCGATGTGGGCCAGGATCAGCACATAGGCTGCGGTGTCGGCATGGCCCATCAGGGTGGGGCCGGAGATCAACTGGCCTGGGCGCAGGGTGCTCTCGTGATAGGGCAGGACCACATGGACACGCCCCGGCTCCACCAGGGTGACGGACGGGAAATAGGCCTGGTCCCGGCCGGGAAAGGCCCGGCGCAGGACGGCGTTGGCGCCGGGAATGTCGAGCTGGAGCGAGTAGGACATAGGTGAAGGTTGGCCTCGACGGCGAGTGCATTACAAGAAATTTATGGTTAGCAGTAACGCCGTTCGATTATTACTTATGTGTAACGGTGAAAGTTGAACGTGGATGGAAATTCATTTGAGTAGTGCGGCGTTAGCGAGCAGGTTTCGTTGGGTCAGATCGAGGGAGTGACCGATGAAAATCATTGCTATCGCTATCGTTGCTGCGGGCTTGGCCTCGGCCGCCGGCGCTGCGAGCGCCGCGGTCAGCGACGCCGAATTCCTGAAGGCCAACCGCTGCAAGGGCCTGGCCGACTCCGGAGTAGCCAGTGTCGACACGGCCTCCATGGACGCCTTCATCAAGGGCGAGCGCCGCGCGCGCAGCCCCTTCGCCCTGGAGCGCGGCAAGGTCGAGTACGAGAAGGGCAAGCGCGATGGCAAGTCGGTGAGCGCCGACCGCCGCGAGCGTCTCGCTGCCGAACTTACTGGTCCCTGCCAAGCCTATAGCGCGACCGCCGCCCGCGGCGGCTAGCAATCCGCCTGTTCCCACCACAGTCCACCTGAGGCGCCTGGTCCCCACCCGGGCGCTTCTTTTTATTTGTGCAACCTTGGCGCTCGTACGGAACCCGCCTTGGCCGTAGGCTTTTGATGGTTAGTTGCAGCGGGGCTTTGGTCGGCGGATGGATCTCTTGAGGCCCGGCGAGACGTGCTGGCGCAAGGTGAGGGCGGACCGGGCCGCGTTTCTGGTCGACACCGAAGTCTATTTCACCGCCGTCTTCGAGGCGCTGCGCAAGGCGCGGCGCTCGGTGCTGCTGTTGGGCTGGGGCTTTGATCCGCGGGCGCGGCTGTTCCCGGACGGCTTCGATGGCCCTGCCGATCCAGACGAGGTCGGGCGCATCCTGGTGGCGCTGGCGCGTGCGCGGCCCGACCTGGATATCCGGCTGCTGATCTGGAAGTCGGCCCTGCCGATCGCCGCCAGCCAGCAGTTCTTTCCCCACAAGGCCCGCCACTGGTTCCGGGGGACGGGGGTGAAGTTCTGGCTGGACGACCACGTTCCCTTCGGCGCCTGCCACCACCAGAAGGTGCTGGTGATCGACGACAAGCTGGCCTTCTGCGGCGGCGGCGACATCAGCATCGACCGCTGGGACACCCCCGGCCATCTGGAGAACGATCCGCGCCGGATCATGCCCGACCAGCACTATCACCCGCCGCGGCACGAGGTGATGGTCATGGTGGACGGGGCGGCCGCCGCCTCCATGGGCGACCTTGCGCGCGAACGCTGGCGGCGGGCCACCGGCGAGGCGATTCCCGAGCCGGAGCCCTCGCCCGAGGATCCATGGCCCGTCCACGTTCCGGCCCATCTGAAGGACGTGGAGGTCTCCATCCAGCGCACCGAACCTGGCTGGGACCAGCGGGAGGAGGTGGCCGAGATCCGCCGCCTGACGGTGGAATCGATCCTTTCGGCCAAGTCGGTGATCTATCTGGAGAACCAGTACTTCACCTCGCCGCTGATCGCGCGGGCCCTGGCGCTGCGGCTGGCCGAGCCGGACGGGCCGGAGGTGGTGCTGATCTCCACCGGCCGCAGCCCGAGCTGGTTCGACCAGATGACCATGGATCGGGCGCGCTCCAACATGCTCTGGCGGCTGCGGTCGGCTGACGTGTTCGGGCGGTTCCGGGCGTTCTATCCGACCACGCCCTCGGGCATGAAGATCATCGTCCACTCGAAGGTCACCGTCATCGACGACACCCTGGCGCGGGTCGGCTCGGCCAACCTCAACAACCGCTCAGGCGGCTTCGACACCGAGGCGGAGATCGCCGTGCAGGCGGGCCGGGACGGCGATCGGCTGGCGATCCAGGCGCTGCGCGACCGGCTGATCGGTCACTTCATGGGGTTGACGGGCGATGCGATCGGCAAGGCCCGCGCCGAGCGCGGCGGCAGCCTGGTCGCGGCCATCGACTTCCTGAACCGGGAAGGGCGCCTTGCGCCGATCCTGCCGATGAAGCAGACGATCCTGGGCGAGATCATCGCCACCTATCACGTCGGAGACCCGTTCGGCGTGCCCGACTCCTGGGACCTCATCGGCCGTCGGGAGCTGCTTTACGATGAGACTCCGCTTCTGCAGACGCGGTTTGGGCCACACTGAAGTCCATCACCAGCGGCAGGTGGTCGGAGGCGATGCGGGTCGTCGGGTCGAAGGGCGCGAAGACATTGTGCACCTTGATCTCCGGGCTGACGAAGATGTGGTCGATGCGCAGCACCGGCAGGGCCGACGGAAAGGTCGAGGTCGGCGAGCGCTTGGGCGAGAGCCGGCGGGCGGCGTCGAGCTTGGCCGCCAGGGTGCGATAGACCACCGAGGCGCCTGTGGCGTTGAAGTCGCCCAGGAGGATGGTTGGCCCCTTGCGCATGGGATGCTCCAGCCAGGACGGGCCGGCGATCCAGGAGGCCTGGACCTGCTGTTCCCGCGGCACCAGGCCAAGGTGGGTGTTGATCACCTGGACCGGCTGTCCGTCGACCTCGATGGCGATCCAGACCGCGCCGCGGGGCTCGAGCTGCGGGATGCTGGGCAGGCCGGGCAGGGGGCCCGTCTGGATCATCCGCTCCGGAAGCGTGGTGAGCACCGCGTCGCCGTAGAGCTCCTCCTCAACCCGCAGGGCCGGGTGGAAGTGGAACGCCATCTTCAGGCGGCGGGCGATCTGGTGGGCCTGGTCGACGCCCCCGGTGCGCGCGCGGCCGACGTCGAGTTCCTGCAGGGCGACGATATCGGGTTCGAGCGCGGCGATCACGTCAGCGACCCGGCCGACGTCCAGCTTGCGGTCCGTGCCCACACAGCGATGGACGTTGTAGGTGAGGATGCGGGGCATGGGGGCCTAGGGATGCACGAGGCGGACGCCCCGCGCAACGGCGCCAACGGCCGCGGCGTTTGCCAGGCAAGGGGAACTGGCGGGAAGTTGAAATGACGTTGACGTAAACGTCATCTTCCCTTCCGCGGCGCACTCGCCTATGGTCCGCGACTAACGAATTACACTGTAAATGCTCGCGCCAGGGAGCCGTCATGGACCTCGATTTTTCGCCCGAAGACATCGCTTTCCGCGAGGAGGCCCGCGCCTTCATCGCCGAGAACTATCCCCAGGCGCTGCGCGAAAAGCAGCAGCGGGGCGAGGACCTGGGCAAGGAGGACTATCTCTCCTGGCACCGTATCCTGGCCAAGAAGGGCTGGTCGGTTCCGTCCTGGCCAGCCGAGTTCGGGGGCACGGGCTGGACGCCCACCCAAAAGTACATCTGGTCCGAGGAGCAGGCCCGCGCGGACACCATCGGCATCCTCCCGTTCGGCGTCTCCATGCTGGCGCCAGTGATCTACACCTTCGGCACCCAGGAGCAGAAGGAGAAGTTCCTGCCGGGCATCCGCGACGGCCTCGTCTGGTGGTGCCAGGGCTATTCGGAGCCGGGCGCGGGTTCGGACCTGGCCAGCCTGAAGACCAAGGCCGAGCGCGTCACCGAGGCCGACGGCAAGGAATACTACATCGTCAACGGCCAGAAGACCTGGACCACGCTCGGCCAACACGCCGACTGGGGCTTCTTCCTGGTCCGCACCGACCCGAACGCCAAGCCGCAGGCCGGCATCTCCTTCCTGCTGATCGACATGAAAACCCCGGGCATCGAGGTCCGCCGGATCACCACCCTGGAAGGCGGCCACGAGGTCAACGACGTCTTCCTCGACAATGTGAAGGTGCCGGTCGAGAACCGCATCTTCCATGAGAACCAGGGCTGGACCTGCGCCAAGGCGCTGCTGGCGCACGAGCGGTCCGGCATCGCCGGCGTCGCCCGGTCCAAGCGCGGCCTGGAGCGCGTGCGCGAGATCGCCAGCACCGAACAGTCGGACATGGGCGGCCCGCTGCTGAACGACCCGTTCTTCCGCCGCAAGGTGGCCGAACTGGAGATCGACCTGACGGCGCTGGAGTTCACCGAACTACGCACTCTGGCCGGCGAGTCCAGCGGCAAGGGGCCGGGGCCGGAAAGTTCGATCCTGAAGATCAAGGGCACTGAGATCCAGCAGCGCCTGAACGAGCTGGCTCTCGAAGCGGTCGGCCACTACGGCGCGCCGTATCTGCGCGACATCGGCCACAACACCAATATCGGCCCGGACTACGCCGAGGGGCTGGCCGGCGACTATTTCAACGGCCGCAAGACCTCGATCTACGGCGGTTCGAACGAGATCCAGCGCAACATCATCGCCAAGGCCGTGCTGGGCCTCTGAGCCCAGCTTCGCCTCACGTCGCAGAACAAAGCCTATTTCCCGCCTGGGCCGGAGCGCTCGGGCGGGACGCCTTACGGGGAAATCAGATGGATTTCAGCTTCACCGAAGAACAGTCGCTGCTGCGTGACACGGTCGCCAGCTACCTGGCCGACCACTACAGCTTCGATCAGCGCCGCGCGGCGCTGAAGGCCGAGCCGGGCTGGCGCCCGGAGGTCTGGAAGGCCTTCGCCGAGGAACTCGGCATCCTGGGCGCGCCGTTCGCCGAGGAGCTCGGCGGCCTCGGCGGCGGGGCCACCGAGAACATGGTCATCATGGAAGAGCTGGGCAAAGCCCTGGTGGTCGAGCCCTATCTCGGCACGGTGGTGATCGGCGGCGGCTTCCTGAAGCATTCGGGCCACGCCGGCGCGGCCGACCTGATCGGCGGCGTCATCGGCGGCCAGACGATCTTCGCCTTCGCCTATGCCGAACCCCAGGCCCGCTACACCTGGCAGGACCTGAAGACCACGGCCAAGAAGGACGGCGCCGGCTACGTCATCAACGGCCACAAGGCGGTGGTGATCGGCGCGCCCTACGCCACCCACCTGATCGTCACCGCCCGCACCGGCGGCGGCCAGCGCGAGGCCGAGGGCGTCTCGGTGTTCATCGTTCCGAAGGACGCCAAGGGCGTTTCGACCCGCGACTATCCGACGGTCGACGGCTTCCGCGCCTCGGAGGTGAGCTTCGAGAACGTCTCGGTGGGGCCTGAGGCCCTGGTCGGCGTCGAGGGCGCGGCGCTGCCGCTGGTCGAGCGGGTCATCGACGAGGCCACGGTCGCGCTATGCGCCGAGGCCTGCGGCGTGTTCCGCAAGCTGCACGAAGGCACGCTGGAATACACCAAGCAGCGCAAGCAGTTCGGTCAGCCGATCAGCCAGTTCCAGGTGCTGCAGCACCGGATGGTCGACATGTTCATCCAGCTCGAGCAGTCGATCTCCATGACCTACATGGCCGACATCAAGCTGGGCGACGAGGCCAGGGAACGCGCCAAGGGGGCTTCGGCAGCCAAGGTCCAGATCGGCAAGGCCGCCAAGTTCATCGGCCAGAACGCCATCCAGCTTCACGGCGGCATGGGCATGACCGACGAACTGGCCATCGGCCACTACTTCAAGCGCGCGACCATGATCGAGAGCACGTTCGGCTCCACCGATCACCACCTGGCCCGCTACGAAGGGCTGAGCCTGGGTAAGGCGGCGTAGGCCAAACCGCTCACCCAAGCGGCGCTTCAGCTTGCTGGAGCGCCGCTTCTGTCCGCGCTCAGATCTTGGCGATCCTGGACTGTTGCCTCAGGGCCATCGGCGGCCGGCGGGTGAAGAACACCGTCTCGTCGGTGAATTCCTCGGCGGTCTGAGGGTCGTCGAGGGCAAGGCCCAGAACGTAGAACGGCAGCAGGCTCGGTTTGCGCCACATCCATACGCCGTGCATGTGATCGCCGAAGACTTCGGCGCAATGGACCGAACTGCGGCCGGCGAAAGCGGCGCCGAGGTCTTCGGGAACGTTGGTGCGCTGGCGACCCGCGACCGTATCGACCCAGGCGGTGGCGATCGCGCGCTGGCGCCGAAGAACCTGGGGCGGGGCCCTGAGGTCGAAGACGAATATCAGATCGTCAGGCGTATCATTGGGGGCGGACATGCGGTCGCCCAGTCGTATCTTGCCGACGAAGAGCGCCCAGACTGGAACGTGCGCTTTCTGCAGATTCGCGAAGATCGATGCGACGATCTCGTCGCGTTGGGCGCGGTTCTTCAGCTCCCGCTTCAGATCGTGGGCGATCCAACCCAGTATCGCGAGGGTGAGGCCTCCTCCGAGCACGATCGCCAGGACCCGTCGGACGATGCCGAAGCCCGACTGCCCATGCCAGATCAGGACGATCATGAGCGCGGCCAGGGCCAGCCCCAGCCCATAGAGTAGCCCGCGATACCACCAGGGCGGGGTCACCACATAATGTTGGTTGAGCTCGGCCGGCGTACGCCAGGCTGGCAACTCGTCGAGCATCGGAACCCAGAGCTTTCGATCCCGGTGAGCGCCGGAAGCTTCCACCTTGTCCCAACTGCTCTGCGGCTCGCCTGGCCACACTCTCGTCATAGCGCCCTTTCTTCGGGTGGTTTCCCAGCCGCGGTGGGTCGTCGCCGTGGGAACGAACCTTCGAGCATGCAGCGATATGGGCGACACGTCCAGGAGGTGAGCCCGGCCGCGCGCCGCAACTGCCGGTAGGAAGCGGCGCGCCGAGAAAATTTCGCGGGATTTGTCGGGACGGCCGGGGCTCGCGCGTCCTAGGGTCGATCGCACCCCAAGGAGCCTCCCATGCGAATGATCTTCGTCAACCTGCCGGTGAAGAGCGTGGCTGCGTCGCGCAAGTTCTTCGGCGCGCTCGGCTTTTCGTTCAACGAGCAGTTCTCCAACGAGAACACGGCCTGCATGGTCATCGAGGAGAACATCTTCGCCATGCTGCTGGAGCACGACCGCTTCCGCGACTTCATCAACGGCGAGATCAGCGACGCCACCAAGGCGACCGAGGTGCTGACCTGCCTTTCGGCCAGCGGCCGCGGCGAGGTCGACGACATGCTGAAGAACGCCCTGGCCGCCGGCGGCAAGCCCTGGAAGCCGGTCATGGACATGGGCCCGATGTACGGCGCCAGCTTCCAGGACATCGACGGCCACGTCTGGGAGGTCATGTACATGGACATGGCCGCCGTGGCGCAGGACGGCGTGCAGCACGCCTCGGCCTGAAGTCTTCGAGCCGGCCGGCCGCGCGCAGCGGCTGGTCGGGCTCCCTGTTTCTATCCTTGTGGAACAAGGTTCGAAGGCGTTCCCATATAGGGAGGCGACCGCGGCCCTCGAATGGCCGCGGCGACGACAGGGAGTGAGGCCATGGCCGACGGCGTTTCCGACATGCTGAGCGAAAAGCGGGCTCTGGCCCGCAAGCGCGCCTATGAGATTCCCCTCGAGGAGCTGAACCCGGCCTGGGCCTCGGCCTTCCGCGACGACGCGCACTGGGCCTATTTCGACAGGCTGAGGGCCGAGGACCCGGTCCACTTCACGCCCGACAGCAATTACGGGCCGTTCTGGTCGATCACCAAGTACAACGACATCGTCGAGGCGGACTCAAACCACCAGGTGTTCTCTTCGGCGCAGGGCATCACCCTGAACCCCAAGTCCAGCGTGCTGCCGCCGGAGGCGCAGATCCAGGCGGCGAGGGCGGGCGCGCCGAGCTTCATCGGCATGGACCCGCCCGACCACGACATCCAGCGCAAGACGGTGAGCCCGGCCGTGGCGCCGGCGAGGCTGGCCGAGATGGCGCCGCAGATCCGCGAGCGGGCGGGCCTGATCCTGGACTCGCTGCCGATCGGCGAGCCCTTCGACTGGGTCGACCTGGTCTCGAAAGAGCTGACCACCATGACCTTGGCGACGCTGTTCGACTTCCCGTTCGAGGAGCGGCGCAAGCTGACCTACTGGTCGGACGCCATGACCAGCGCGCCAGGCTACGGACCGGTCCAGACCTATGCGGAACGGCGCGAGGCCCTAGCCGATTGCCGCGACTACTTCATCCGGTTGTGGAACGAGCGGGTGAACGCCGAGCCGGGCGGGGACCTGATCTCGATGCTGGCCCATGGCGCGGCGACCCGCGACTGCACGATGGACGAGTATTTTTCGAACATCACCCTGCTGATCATCGGCGGCAATGACACCACCCGGAACACGATCTCGGGCTCGGTCTTCGCCTTGAACCGCAATCCCGACCAGTACGAGAAGCTGCGCGGCGACCTCGGCCTGATCCCCTCGATGGTGTCGGAGACCATCCGCTGGCAGACCCCGCTGGCGCACATGGCGCGGACGGCGGTGCAGGACTTCGAGTTCCACGGCAAGACCATCCGGGAAGGGGACCGCGTGGCCATGTGGTACGTCTCGGGCAACCGGGACGAGGAGGTGGTCGAGCGTCCCAACGACTACGTCATCGATCGCCCGCGGCCGCGCCAGCACCTCTCCTTCGGCTTCGGCATCCATCGCTGCGTGGGCAACCGCCTGGCCGAGCTGCAGCTCCAGATCGTCTGGGAAGAGATCATGAAGCGCTTCCCGCAGATCCGTCTGCTGGAGGAGCCGCGCCGCAGCTATTCGATCTTCATCAAGGGCTATGAGGAGATGAAGGTCCTGATTCCAGCCAGGAACTAGCCCCTCGGCCAAGCCGCAGGCTTGCCAAAGCCGTGCAAACCACGCCTAAGCGTTGTCATGGCCCTGCGCGACTTCGCCCTGCTGGTTCTTGTCTGCATGCTGTGGGCCGGGAACAACATCGTCTCCAAGTACGTGGTGGCCTATCTGCACGCGCCGCCGCTGTTCTACGCCGCCGTCCGGTTCGGGATCGTGGCGCTCGCGGTCTTCCCCTGGCTGCGCTCGCCGCCCCGGCCGCTGTGGCGGCTGCTGGTGGTGTCGGTCTGCATGGGCGCGGGCTCCTTCGCCTTCATGTTCATCGCCCTGAAGACTGCGAGCCCCTCGTCGGCGGCGATCGTCAGCCAGCTCATGGTGCCGACCACGACCCTGCTGTCGTTCCTGCTGCTGGGGGAGCGGCTCAGCGCCCGGCGGCTGTTCGGGATCTGCCTGACCCTGGTCGGGGCCCTGGCGGTGATGTGGGACCCGGCCGGGTTCGACTTCAGCGGCGGGCTGGCCTTCGTGCTGGTCTCGGTGGTGATGGGATCGCTGGGTGCGGTGCTGATGAAGCAGATGGAGGGGGTGCAGCCCTTGCAGTTCCAGGCCTGGGTGGGCTGGGCCTCGGCCGCGGTGTTGATCCCGGCCTCGCTGGTGCTGGAGCCCGGCGGGTTCGAGACCGTCTTCTCCATCGGCTGGCGGTTCTGGGCCGCGGTGACGTTCTCGGCCGTGGTGGTCTCGGTGTTCGGCCACACGGCCTACTACTTCCTGATCCAGCGCTATGAGGCGAACCTGATCTCGCCGTTGACCCTGATGACTCCCCTGGCCACGATCGGGCTGGGAGTCGCCATCACCAACGACCCGTTCGATGCGCGCATGGCCTTCGGCGCCGCGGTGGCGCTGGTCGGCGTGCTGATCATCGCCATGAGGCCCAACCAAGCCATGCTGTTTCTGTTCAACCTGCGGAACCGTGCGCGATGAACTTTATCGAGGCGGCTTCGCCGAACTTCAACGAGCGCACCGCGCCGCCTGACATGGTCGTCCTGCATTATACCGGCATGCAGACAGGGGCGGCGGCGCTGGAGCGGCTGTGCGACGCCGAGGCGAAGGTCTCCTCGCACTATCTGGTCGAGGAGGACGGCCGGGTCTTCCGCCTGGTGCCGGAGGCGCGCCGGGCCTGGCACGCGGGGCTGTCGTTCTGGAAGGGCGAGACCGACATCAACGGCCGCTCGATCGGCATAGAAATCGTCAATCCGGGGCACGAGTTCGGCTATCGCCCGTTCCCGGACGCGCAGGTCGAGGCGGTGATCGCCCTGCTGGGCGACATCCGTGGCCGCTGGACCATCGAGGACGCCAGGATCGTCGGCCATTCCGACGTCGCGCCGGCGCGCAAGCAGGACCCGGGCGAACTTTTTCCGTGGAAGCGGCTGGCGCAGGCCGGCCACGGCCTGTGGGTCGAGCCGGAAGCTGCGCCCGGCCTGCCGCTGGCCGAAGGCGAGGAAGGGGCCGGGGTTTTCGCCCTGCAGGCGGGGCTTACCAGGCTGGGCTACGACTGCGCGCCGTCGGGCAAGTACGACGCCGACACTGCGACCATCGTGCGGGCCTTCCAGCGCCACTGGCGCCCGGAGCAGGTGGACGGCGTGGCCGATGGCATGACCCGGGCCCGGCTGATCGCCCTTCTGCGCGCGGCGGCTTGACGTTACGGCCCGCTGGGCTCAGCACTCCGCGCGACAGATTTTGACTCAAACCATACCTATTTTTCTAAAAAGGGATATTCGGATGCGTAACCTGTTCAGCGTCGAGGGCAAGGTGGCCGTGGTCACCGGCGGCAGCCGCGGCATCGGCGAGATGATCGCCCGCGGCTATGTGGAGAACGGCGCGAAGGTCTACATCTCGTCCCGCAAGGCCGAGGTCTGCGACGGCCTGGCCGAAGAGCTCTCGAAGTACGGGACCTGCGTCTCGCTGCCCTTCGACCTGTCGAAGATGGAAGGCATCGTCGGCCTGGCGAGCGCCGTGGCCGAGCGCGAGAGCAAGCTCGACATCCTGGTCAACAACGCCGGCGCCACCTGGGGCGCGCCGATCGACGAATATCCGGAAGACGGCTGGGACAAGACCGTCGACCTGAACGTCAAGTCGATCTTCTTCCTGACGCAGAAGCTGCTGCCGCAACTGCGCGCGGCGGCGACGCACGAGGAGCCCTCGCGCGTGATCAACATCGCCTCGGTCAACGGCATCCAGCCGCCTGGCCTGGAGACCTACGCCTATTCGACCTCGAAGGCCGGCTGCATCATGCTCACCCGCCATCTGGCCAGGCGCCTGGCGCCCGAGCACATCCTGGTCAACGCCATCGCGCCCGGCCCCTTCCAGAGCCACATGATGGCTGCGACCCTGGCCCGCGCCGGCGACTCCATCGCCAAGTCGAACCCGCGCGGCCGGATCGGCACGCCCGAGGACATCGCCGGCGTGGCGATCTTCCTGGCCAGCCGCGCCAGCGCCTACACCACCGGCACGGTCGTCCCCTGCGACGGCGGCTCGGCCGAGTTCTAGGAACTCAGGGAAAGCGTTCCCTCCCCCACGTGGGGGAGGGACAGGCGGCGAAGCCGCCAGGGGCCTGCTGAACCGGCAAGGCCCCACCCCTCTCCTCGCTTGGGACCGATTGGGACGGAGATCGGCTTGACCTCGGCGGGGCGGGGCATCACTTTCCGCACGGACCAGATGGCTGGGCGATCGCGGCGGTTTCGGCTGTCGAGGAAAGTCCGGGCTCCACTATGACATGGCGGCGGGTAACGCCCGCCGGGGGTGACCCCAGGGATAGCGCCACAGAGAGCAGACCGCCCCGGTTTCGACCGAGGTAAGGGTGAAAGGGTGGGGTAAGAGCCCACCGCGGGCCTGGTGACAGGAACGGCACGGCAAGCCCCGCCAGGAGCAAGACCGAATAGGGATTCCGCGCCCCTTGCGGGGTAGGGCCGTCATAGGCCTGAGGCGTCCGGGTAGGTCGCGAGAACCGTCCAGCAATGGGCGGTCCAGAGGAATGATCGTCACGCCCGTTCGCGGGCGCACAGAACCCGGCTTACAGGCCGTCTGGTCCCTAGTTTTCCACAATCGATCCACGCCGTGTCCCAAGCTGGGCCACATTACTTAACAAGTTCGCTGTATGTTCTGTGAACTGTTGTCGAAAGAGCTGTGTGAGGCTGATCAACATCTTTGATATTCCCAGGAATCGATGTCTGGAGTCATTGTTTCCCAATTGATCCCATGTTAACCCAATCAGCGTCCGTTAGGCCGTAGCGGAGCGCCTATCCCGGCGCGTCGCGGGGCTGAAATCGGATGGAGCGGCGGCTCGCTTGGGGCCGCGTACTGGGGCCGGCGGGATGTTTCTCTCGACCTTCGAGAAACAGGTGGACGCCAAGCGGCGTATCGTCGTGCCGCTGGAATTCCGCGCGCTCCTGTCCGGGCCATTCGACGGCATCGTCTGTTTCCCCTCCATCGAGGCCGACTGCATCGAAGGCGGCGGCAAAGCCCTGTTCGACCGCTACATGGCGCTGATCGAGGAGCTGCCGTTCGGCGATCCCGTGCGCTCGGCCATCGAGCTGTCGGTGCTGGGCGGCCAGGCGAAGATGAGCTTCGACACCGCCGGCCGGATCACCCTGCCTGAGCAGCTCTGCGACCAGTTCGGCCTCTCCGACTGGGTGGTGCTGGTCGGCCTGGGCGATCGTTTCCAGATCTGGGAGCGCGAAGCGTTCCAGGCCCATCGCGCCGCGCAGCGCGAACTGGCGCGCGCGGGGCTGGCCGAGCTTCGCGCCCAGCAGCGCGCGGCCAAGCTGGGAGTCGGGCAGTGAGTGCGCCGCACACCTCGGTCCTGCTGGACGAAGTCCTGGCGGCGCTGGAGCCGGCGCCTGGCAAGCTGATCGTGGATGGCACCTTCGGGGCCGGCGGCTATTCGCGCGCCTTCCTGGCGGCGGGCGCAAGCGTGGTCGCCTTCGATCGCGACCCCACCGCGCGCCGCTTCGCCGAAGGGCTCGGTGAGAACTTCCGGCTGGTCGAGGCCCGCTTCTCGGAAATGGCCGAGGAGCTGGGGGAGGGCGTGGCCGACGGCGTGGCGCTGGACCTCGGCGTTTCATCCATGCAGCTCGATCAGGCCGAGCGCGGCTTCTCCTTCATGCGCGACGGGCCGCTGGACATGCGGATGGGCGCGACGGGGGCGACCGCCGCCGACATCGTCAACACTGCCGAGCAGGCGGAACTGGCGCGCATCCTCTTCGTCTATGGCGAGGAGCGGCAATCGCGCCGCATCGCCTCGGCCATCGTGCGGCGCCGGGCTGAGCAGCCGTTCACCCGCACCCTGGACCTCGCCGAGCATATCGAGCGCGCCCTGGGCGGGCGGCGCGGGGCCAAGGTGCATCCGGCGACGCGGTCGTTCCAGGGCCTGCGCATCGCCGTCAACGAAGAGCTCTCCGAACTCGAGGCCGGCCTGGTGGCGGCCGAGCGGACGCTGAAGCCGGGCGGCCGGCTGGCGGTGGTGACCTTCCACTCGCTGGAGGACCGGATCGCCAAGGCGTTCTTCACCGAGCGCGCGGGCAAGACCCCGGGCGGGTCGCGTCACGCTCCGCCAGTGGAGGCCAAGGAGGAGCCCAGCTTCAAGCTGTTGTTCAGCGGAGCGCAGGCTCCGAGCGAGGCTGAAACCGCGACCAATCCGCGCGCGCGTTCGGCCAAGTTGCGGGTTGGGGTTCGCACCTCCGCGCCGGTGTGGAAGGAGGCCGCATGAGCCTCTTCGACCGGAAGATTCGCGGTTTCCGCCTGGTGGACGTCGTCGCCCTCGGCGTCCTCGTGGCGATGATCCTGGTCGTCTACCTGGCCAAGACAATGGCTGGCTCCGAGCGCGCCGAGATCGCCTCGATCGAGCGGCAGATCGAAGCCGAGAAGGTGCGCATCCGGCTCTTGCAGGCCGAGGTCGCCCACCTGGAGCAGCCCGCCCGGGTCGAGGCGCTGGCCACCGCTCATCTCGGCATGGCTCCGGTCGAAGCCAAGCGCGAAACCACCATCGATAAGCTGGGCGAAGTCGCCCTCGGGAAACCCAAGTCTTGAGCCTCGCGCACCCGACATTCGAAGCGCCCGCATGGCGCTGGCTGAAGGACAAGGTCTGGGGCCTGGAACACGCCTTCGAGCGCGCGCGCGCGTCGGGCCGGGCCGAGGACGACACCCGCATCCGCATCTTCTTCGTGCTGGCGGTGTTCGCGACCGCCTTCATGGTGCTGGCCATCGGCGCTACGCGGGCGGCGATCTTCTCCGACGCCGGACCCGGTAGCGGTTACGCCGCGCCGGTCGGCGCGGCCCGTGCGGATCTGGTCGACCGCAACGGCGCCATGCTGGCCGCCGACCTGCTGCACTACGGGCTCTATGTCGATCCGCGGGAGATCTGGGACGCCGAAGAGGTCCGCCGCAACCTGATCCGCACCTTCCCGGACATCAATCGCCAGCGGCTGAACAAGGTGCTGAAGAGCGATCGTCGTGGCTTCGTGGCCAGCGGCCTGACGCCCGAGCAGCGGAGCACCATCCACGCCCTTGGACTGCCGGGCGTGAGCTTCGAGCCGGAAGAGCGGCGGGTCTATCCGTTGGGCCACACGGCCGCGCACCTGATCGGCTTCGCCGACACCGGCGGCGTGGGCCTGGCCGGCGCCGAGCGGGCGCTGAACGACACCATCCGCGCGGGGGGCGGCGGCACGACGCCGGTCGCGCTCTCGATCGACCTGCGGGTGCAGGCGGCGCTGGAGGACGAGCTTTACAAGGCCGCGGCCGAGTTCGCCCCCAAGGGCGCGGTGGGGATCGTGACCAACGTCCACACCGGGGAAATCCTCGGCATGGCGAGCTATCCGACCTTCGACCCGAACCAGGCGGCCAAGGCCGGCGACGACGCGCGCCTGAACCGCGCGGCGGCCGCGATCTACGAGATGGGGTCGACCTTCAAGGCGTTCACCGTCGCCATCGGCCTGGACACCGGGGTCGCGACCCCATCCTCGACCTTCGATGCGCGCGAGCCCTTCAAGCTGGGCTACCGGACCATCCACGACTACCACGCGACGCGGAAGATCCTGACGCTGGTCGAGGTGTTCCAGAACTCCTCCAACATCGGCACCGCCAAGCTGGCCGAGAGCATCGGCGGCGAGCGGCTGAGCCGTTACTTCACCAACCTGGGCCTGACCCGTCCGGCGCAGGTGGAGCTGATGGAGTCGGCCCGTCCGCTGACCCCGCGCAAGTGGGACATGGACGCGGTGGCCTCGACCTCCTTCGGCCACGGGATGAACGTCAGCCCGCTGGCGGTGACCTCGGCCATGGGCGCATTGCTCAATGGCGGCTACCTGGTGCCGCTGACCATCAAGAAGCTCGATGCGGGCCAGCGCCCGAAGGGCCAACGGGTGGTGTCCGAGCAGACCTCGCTGCAGATGCTGCAGATCATGCGCGCCAACGTCATCGGCGGCAGCGGCAAGTCGGCCGACGCGCCGGGCCTGTCGGTGGGCGGCAAGACCGGCACCGGCGAGAAGTACGATCCGGCCATCCGGGGCTACTCCAACGACAAGCAGGTCTCCTCCTTCGCCGCGGTGTTCCCGACCGCCGGGACGGTGGAGCAGGACCGCTACTTCGTGCTGATCCTGATGGACGAGCCGCACGGCACGGCCAAGACCTACGGCTTTTCGACCGGTGGCTGGGTCGCGGCGCCGGCGGCCGGCCGGGTGATCGACCGGATCGCGCCGTTCCTGGGCGTCCAGCGCGAAGCCGAGCGGATCAAGATCATCGGCGACGACAAGCCCGTCGGGAACGGCCACTGATGTCCAGGCCGCTTTCAGCGCTGGTCCAGCGTTCCTTCGACCACGATGTGCAGATCGAAGGCGTCACGGCCGACAGCCGCAAGGTGCGGCCAGGATTCCTGTTCGCGGCCCTGCCGGGCTCCAAGGTCGACGGCAAGGACTTCGTCCCCAAGGCGGTCGCCGCCGGCGCCGCCGCGGTGATAGCCGATGCGGAGATCCCGGGGCTCGAGGTCCCGGTGATCGTCACGCCCGATCCGCGCCGGGTCTACGCCCTGGCCGCGCGCGCCTTCTGGGGCGCCCAGCCGCCGGTGGTGGTCGCGGTGACCGGCACCAACGGCAAGACGTCGGTCGCCACCTTCTGCCGTCAGATCTTCAACCGCCTCGGCCACAAGGCCGCCAGCATGGGCACGCTGGGCGTGCGCGCGACGGGACCTGGCCTCGACGAACAGGTCACCCCCTCCGGCCTGACGACTCCGGACGCCGCCGACGTGGCCGAGCTGATGTCGATCCTGGCGGCCAAGGGCGTGACCCACGTGGCCATGGAGGCCTCGTCCCACGGCGTCGACCAGCGGCGCCTGGACGGCGTGACCCTGCAGGCGGCAGGCTTCCTGAACCTGACCCAGGACCACCTGGACTACCACCAGACCATGGAAGCCTATCGGGACGCCAAGCTGCGGCTGTTCGAGGAACTGCTGCCGCGCGGCGGGACCGCCGTGCTGAATGCGGACTCCGACGCCTATGGCGCATTCGCCGCCTCGGCGGTCTGCTCCGGGCACTCGGTGCTGTCGGTGGGCGAGGCGGGGCAGGGGCTGCGTCTGGTCGAACGGTCGCCGACCCCGGACGGCCAGTCGCTGAAGATCGAGGCGCGCGCCAAGGTCTACAACATCCGTCTGCCGCTGGCCGGCGACTTCCAGGCCTCGAACGCCCTGGTGGCGGCGGGCCTCTGCATCGCCGTGGGCGAGCCCGTCGCCGAGGTGCTGGCCGCGCTGGAGACGCTGGAAGGCGCGCCCGGCCGGCTGCAACGGGTCGGGACTGGCCCCAAGGGCGGCGAGGCCTATGTCGACTACGCCCACACGCCCGACGGGCTGGAGACGGTGCTGAAGTCGCTGCGCCCGCACGTGGACGGCAAGCTGATCGTGGTGTTCGGCGCCGGCGGCGACCGCGACCGCACCAAGCGGCCGCTGATGGGGCTGGCGGCGGCGCAATACGCCGACATCGCCATCGTCACCGACGACAATCCGCGTACGGAAGACCCTGCGGCGATCCGCGCCGAGGTGCTGGCCGGCGCGCCGGGTTCGCGCGAGATCGGCGACCGCCGCGAGGCCATCCGCGCGGGCGTAGCCCTGCTGGGACCCGGCGACGTGCTGGTGGTCGCCGGCAAGGGGCACGAGCAGGGCATGACCATAGGTTCGACCGTTCATCCGTTCGACGACGTCGCCGAGGTGGCCGCTGCGCTGGGAGGCGCCAATGACTAAACCGCTCTGGACCTCGGACGAGATCGTCGCGGCCACGGGCGGAGAACTTTCGGGCTCGGCCTTCTCGGTGAACGGCGTCTCCATCGACACCCGCAGCATCGAGCAGAACGACCTGTTCGTCGCCCTGGCCGGCGTACGCGACGGGCATGAGTTCGTACCGCAGGCCCTGGCCGGCGGCGCGGCCGGGACACTGGCCTCCAAGCCGGTGGATGGCTCCAGCGTCCGCGTCGAAGATACGCTCAAGGCCTTGGAAAAGCTGGGAGAAGCCGCCCGCCTTCGTGCGCCCCAGGCCCGCCGCGGCGCGGTCACCGGATCGGTCGGCAAGACCAGCGTGACCCAGGCGGTGCGGGCGGGCCTGGCGCGCGCCGGCAAGGCCCACTCCTCGGTGAAGAGCTACAACAACCACATCGGCGTGCCGCTGACCCTGGCGCGGATGCCGCGCGACACAGAGCGGGCGGTCTTCGAGATCGGCATGAACCACGCCGACGAGATCACCCCGCTGTCGAAGATGGTGCGCCCGCATGCGGCGCTGATCACCACGGTCGGGCCGGTCCACGTCGAGGCCTTCCCGGACGGGGAGCAGGGCGTCGCCAGGGCCAAGGCCGAGATCTTCGCCGGCATCGAGCCGGGCGGCGTGGCGATCCTGAACGCCGACAACAAATGGTACGAGCTGCTGGCCGAGGAGGCGCACAAGGCCGGCGCCACCGTCCGCAGCTTCGGCTCCGGCCGGACGTGCGACGCCGAGCTGGTCGACTTCGCGCCCGAGGCCGGCCGCGCCTCCATCAAGGCGCGCCTGCACGGCAAGGCGCTGGACTTCTCCATCCTCCAGACCGGGTTCCACTGGGGCCCGAACGCCATGGCGGTGCTGCTGATGCTGGAGGCGCTGGACGTCAGCCTGGACGACAGCATCGCGGCCCTCGGCGCCTTCGAACCGCTGGCCGGGCGCGGGGCCGAGACGCAGGTGCGCCTCGCCGGCGGCGCCTTCACCCTGATCGACGAGAGCTACAACGCCAACCCGATCTCCATGGCCGCGGCGTTCAAGAGCCTGGGCGCGCGCCAGACGCGGGGCCGGCGGATCGTCGCCCTGACCGACATGCTGGAGCTGGGGCCTGACGCGCCTGCTTTCCACGCGGCCCTCGCCGCGCCGCTGGACGAGGCGGGAGCAGACCTCGTCTTCTGCGCCGGGCCGCTGATGAAATCCCTCTGGGACGCCCTTCCGCCGACTCGTCGGGGCGGCTACGCCGACACTGCGGCGGAACTTGCGCCGCTGATCAGCGCGGCCATGGAGCCGGGCGATCTCGTGATGGTGAAGGGGTCGAACGGCTCGAGAGCCGGCGCGGTCGCGGCTGCGCTGAAAGCCCTCGACGTGCGGTCGGTGGAGACGAGCTGATGCTCTATTGGCTGTATCAGCAGCTCGCAGCGGACGGCTATGTGCCGTTCCTGAACCTGTTGAAATACCAGACCTTCCGGACTGGTATGGCCATCTTCACGGCCCAGCTCGTCGTCGTGGCCATGGGTTCGCGCTTCATCCGCTGGATGCAGGCGAGGCAGGGCAAGGGCCAGCCGATCCGGACCGACGGCATCGAGCGCCACGTGGTCGAGAAGGCCGGCACGCCGACCATGGGCGGGGTGATGATCCTGGCCGGTCTGCTGGTCGGCACTCTGCTGTGGTCGGATCTCTCCAACGTCTATGTCTGGTCGGTGCTGCTGGTCACCGCCGGCTACGGCGTCCTCGGCTTCACCGACGACTACGCCAAGGTGACCAAGCAATCGACGGCCGGGGTGTCGGGCAAGGTCCGGCTGGCGCTCGAGGCGCTGATCGCGATCGGCGCCGTCGCCCTGATGATCGTCTACGGGACGAGCCCGCCGGAAACGCCGAACCTTTCGACCTCCGTCACCTTCCCGATCTTCAAGCAGGCGATCCTGCCGCTGGGCTGGCTCTATCTGGCCTTCGGGGCCTTTATCATCGTGGGCGCGGCCAACGCGGTGAACTTCACCGACGGCCTGGACGGCCTGGCGACTGTGCCGGTGATGATCGCCGCCGCGGCCTTCGGTCTCATCGCCTATCTGGTTGGCAACTACGTCTTCGCGCAGTACTTGCAACTTCATTTCGTTCCCGGCGTTGGCGAAGTCGCCATCTATTGCGGGGCGATGATCGGTGCTGGACTGGGCTTCCTTTGGTACAACGCGCCACCAGCGAAGATTTTCATGGGCGACACCGGCTCGCTGGCCCTGGGCGGCGGCATCGGCGCGGTGGCCGTGGCCACCAAGCACGAGATCGTGCTGGGGGTGATCGGCGGGCTGTTCGTCATGGAAACGCTGTCGGTCATGATCCAGGTCGCGTCCTTCAAGCTGACCGGCAAGCGGGTGTTCCGCATGGCGCCCATCCATCACCATTTCGAAAAGCTCGGCTGGTCGGAAAGCACCGTCGTGATCCGCTTCTGGATCATCGCCGTCATGCTGGCCCTGGTGGGGCTGGCGACCCTGAAGCTGCGATAGGGGAGGGCAGGCGCGCGTCATGATCCCGGTCCGCGGCTTCGAAGGCAGGAAGGTCGCCGTGTTTGGCCTGGCCCGCACGGGGCTGACGGCTGCGCGCGCGCTGATCCTGGGCGGGGCCGAGGTCGCGCTATGGGACGAACGCCCCGAGAGCCGCGCCGCCGCGCAGGCCGAAGGCTTGCCGCTGGTGGATCTCTCCACCGCCGACTGGTCGCAGTTCGCGGCGCTGATGCTGTCGCCGGGCGTGCCGCTGACCCATCCCAAGCCGCACTGGACGGTGGAGAAGGCCAAGGCCGCAGGCGTCGAGATCCTCGGCGACATCGAGCTCTTCGCGCGCACCGTGAACGCCGCCCCCGAGCACAAGCGGCCGAAGATCGTCGCCATCACCGGGACCAACGGCAAGTCCACCACCACCGCCCTGATCGGCCACATCTGCGCCGCCGCCGGGCGCGCGACGCGGGTGGGCGGCAATATCGGCCAGGGCGTGCTGGGCCTCGACGACATGCACGGCGGCGCGGTCTACGTGCTGGAGCTCTCGTCCTACCAGCTCGACCTGACCTCGAGCCTGAAGCCCGACGTCTCGGTCCTGCTCAACGTCACGCCCGACCATCTCGACCGCCACGGCGGGATGGAGGGCTATGTCACCGCCAAGCGGCGGGTGCTGCTGAACCAGGGCAAGGGCGACACCGCGGTCATCGGGGTGGACGATCCCTGGGGCCAGCGGATCTGCACCGAGATCACCGCAGCCAACCGCCGGACCATCGTGCCGATCTCGGCTTCCAAGGCCATGGGCCGCGGGGTCTATGTGCTGCAGGGGGTGCTCTATGACGCCACCGGCGAGCGGGCGGTGGAGGTGGCGGACCTGCTGCGCGCGCGCTCCCTGCCTGGGCGGCACAACTGGCAGAACGCGGCCGCGGCCTATTCGGCGGTGAAGGGGCTCGGCCTGACCGCCCAGGAGGCGGTCGATGGCCTGATGAGCTTCCCGGGCCTGGCGCACCGCATGGAGCAGGTGGGCCAGATCGGCAAGGTGCGGTTCATCAACGACAGCAAGGCCACCAACGCCGACGCCGCGCGCCAGGCCATGTCGAGCTATCCGAAGTTCTACTGGATCGCCGGCGGGCAGCCGAAGGCTGGCGGGATCGAGAGCCTGACCGACCTCTTCCCGCGGATCGAGAAGGCCTATCTGGTCGGCGAGGCGCAGAAGGAATTCGCCGCGACGCTGAAGGGCAGGGCCAAGGTCGCCGAGTGCGGAACGCTTCGGGCGGCGACGGCCGAAGCCTATGCGGACGCGATCGCCAGCGGCCAGGACGCCGTGGTCCTTCTGTCGCCGGCCTGCGCTTCCTTCGACCAGTTCCCCGACTTCGAAGCTCGCGGCGATGCGTTCCGGCGGGCGGTGAACGAGCTGGCCCAGCCGGCGGCCAAGGGCGTGCGGGCCTGAGCATAAGATCAGATCCCCCCACTGAGGGGGCCTCCCCGCAGGGGAGGACTGCGCCGGATGGGTGGGACCGCAGACTGCTTCGCATCGATCCACCTCCCCCGGCGGGGGAGGGGGTCTTCTTACGCCGCGACCCGGGTCCAGACCTGGGACTTGCAGAGGATGCCCGGCAGCAGGCAGCCGCGAGCCACCAGGCTGGAGGCGTTGATCGGCTTGGCTGTGCCCGAGAGGGTCATGTTGCGGTTGGGCACGAACACCTTGCCCTTCCAGCCGCCTTTGCTGTCGGGCGCGAATTCGCGCAGCAACTGCGAGCCGATCAGGTTGGGCGTGCCGCCTTCGCGCGCGTCGGCCTGGGCCTTGGCGTTGGCCCACACCACGTAGCCGCAGACGCGGGCGCCGCACGGCTTGATCTCCACGTGCACCGTGTTCTTCGGATTACGCCAGACGCCATAGACGTCGCCGTAGGTCGTGGCGGTCGCCTGGATCGGGGCCACCAGCAGCGTCGCTGCCGCCAGCAGCAGGAACAGTCTCGAAATAGCCGTCTTCATCGGTGGGTTTGTATCTGGGACTTTCGGGGGATCAAGCGCCACGTCACATGGCTATTGATCCTCCTATCCGCCACTCTGTTAAGGAAAATTAAGCACGCGGGGCGCATGTGACTCATGCGCGCCCCTACGCCCGCGGAGATGCCGATGAGCCACGTCCACCGTCACCAGCAGGCGCATGCTTTCGCCCGCAGCGACCGTTCGCCGGTCGGGATCTGGTGGTGGACGACCGATCGCTGGATGCTGGGCGCCGTGGCCGCGCTGATCGCCGTCGGGGTCATGATGTCCTTCGCCGCCAGCCCAGCCGCGGCGGCGCGGATGAACGTCGGCGACCCCTTCCACTTCGCGGTCCGTCAGTGCGTCTTCGCCGGGGTGGGCGCGGCGATCCTGATCGCCGTCTCGATGCTGGACGTGCGGGGCGTAAGGCGCGCGGCGTTCTTCATCTATCTGGCGGCCATCGCCGTGATGATCGCCCTGCCGTTCATGGGCCACACGGCCAAGGGCGCCACCCGCTGGCTGCAGCTTGGCGGCTTCACCTTGCAGCCTTCGGAATTCATGAAGCCGGCGCTGATCGTGCTGGTCTCCTGGATGTTCGCAGAAGGCCAGAAGGGGCAGGGCGTGCCGGGCGTCTCGATCGCCTTCGGGCTCTATTTCCTGTCCGTCGCCCTGCTGCTGGTGCAGCCGGACGTCGGCCAGACGGTGCTGATCACCGTCGCCTTCGGGGCCGCGTTCTGGATGGCGGGGGTGCCGCTGTCCTGGGTGATGCTGCTGGGCGGGGCGGCCGTGGTGGGCCTCTCCTCGACCTATTTCCTGTTCCCGCACGTGGCCAGCCGGGTCGACCGGTTCCTGAGTCCCGACAAGGCCGACACCCACCAGGTGGACCGCGCGGCCGAGGCCATCGCCGCCGGTGGCCTCTTCGGCCGCGGCCCGGGGGAGGGCGTCATGAAGCGGCACGTGCCCGACCTGCACACCGACTTCATCTATTCGGTGGGCGCCGAGGAGTACGGCCTGATCTTCTCGCTGCTGCTGATCGCGCTTTTCGGCTTCATCGTCGTGCGCGGCCTCTATCGCGCCATGCGACTCACCGATCCCTTCGAGCAGGTGGCTGCGGCCGGACTGTTCGTCCTCGTCGGCCAGCAGGCCTTCATCAACGTGGCGGTGAACCTGAATATGATCCCGACCAAGGGCATGACCCTGCCGTTCATTTCCTATGGCGGCTCCTCGATGCTGGCGATCTGTCTGACCGTGGGGATGGCGCTTGCGCTGACCCGCCGCAGGCCGGGCGCCTATTCGCAGGGCGAGGGCCTCGCCAAGGCCGGCGCGTTCGCCTAAAGGCTCGCAATGCGCAAGATCGCTGTCGTCGCCGCCGGGGGCACCGGGGGCCATTTGTTTCCGGCGCAGGCCCTGGCCGAGGCCTTGATCGCTCGCGGCTGGAAGATCGTCCTGGCCTCCGACGAGCGCGCGGCCGCCTTCGCCGAGAACTTTCCCGCCGAGGAGCGCATCGGCCTTTCGGCCCGCACCTTCCGCCGCGGCGATCCGATCAGCATGGCCCAGGCGGGGATCGCCATCGTCCGCGGGGTGCTGCAGGCCAGGGACGCCTTCAACCGGATCGACCCGGCCGTGGTGGTCGGGTTCGGCGGATACCCGTCGGTCCCGGGCCTGCTGGCCGGGATCACCCAGGGGCGGCCGACCCTGCTGCACGAACAGAACGCGGTGATGGGCCGGGCCAACCGGCGCCTGGCCAGCCACGTGCGCGCCGTCGCCTGCGCCTTTCCGGTGCTGCAGAAGGCGCCGGGCCGCGTGGCCGAGCACGCGATCGTGGTCGGCAATCCGGTGCGGCCGGAGATCCGCGCGCTGGCCGATCTGCCCTATACGCCGCCGACGCCGGACGGCCCGATCCGGCTGCTGATCACCGGCGGCAGCCAGGGCGCGCGCCTGCTCTCCGAACTGATGCCCGTGGCGATCCGCAAGCTGCCAGAGGGCCTGCGCCAACGCCTGAAGGTGCAGCAGCAGACCCGCAAGGAGTCCATGGACAACGCCCGGCGGATCTATGCCGACGCCATGGTCGAGGCCGAGATCGCGCCCTTCTTCCGCGACATGGCCAGCCGGCTGCGCGACGCGCACCTGGTGATCGGCCGCTCGGGCGCCGGCTCGGTCTGCGAGTTCGCCGTGGCGGGCAAGCCGGCCATCCTGATCCCCCTGGCCATCGCGCTCGACGATGACCAGGGCCAGAACGCCCGCGTCCTGGCCGAGGCCGGCGGAGCGGAGGTGGCGCGCGAGAGCCAGCTCACCGTCGAAGCCATGGCCGGAGCGCTGGAAAAGCTGCTGAGCAACCCCGACCGGCTGGCGCGCATGGCTGCCGGCTCGCGCTCGATCGCCAAGCCGGACGCGGCCGAGCGCCTGGCCGACCTCGTTGAAAGAACCGCCGCCCAAAGATGAACAAGCGACCCGTCCCCTTCGATCTCGGCCCCGTGCACTTCGTGGGCATCGGCGGCATCGGCATGAGCGGCATCGCCGAGATCATGCTGCGCATCGGCTATACGGTGCAGGGCTCCGACGCCAAGGCCAGCGCCAACACCGAACGGCTGGAGAAGCTGGGCGCCAAGGTGTTCATCGGCCAGGACGCGGCCAATATCGAGGGCGCCTCGGCCATCGTCTATTCGACGGCGATCCGGCACGATAACCCCGAGATGCTGGCCGCGCGAGAGAAGCGCCTGCCGCTGGTCCATCGCGGCGAGATGCTGGCCGAGCTGACCCGCCTGCACTTTTCGGTGGCGATCGGCGGCACCCACGGCAAGACCACCACCACCTCGATGGTCGCGGCGCTGCTGGACGCCGGCGGCAAGGATCCGACGGTCATCAACGGCGGGATCATCAACGCCTACGGCACCAACGCCAAGGTGGGCGAGGGCGAGTGGATGGTGGTGGAGGCCGACGAGAGCGACGGCACCTTCCTTAAGCTCAAGTCCACCTGCGCCGTCGTCACCAATATCGACCCCGAGCACCTGGACCACTACGGCCACTTCGACGCTGTGAAGAAGGCGTTCCAGGACTTCGTGGAGAACGTGCCGTTCTACGGGTTCGCGGCGGTCTGCACCGACCATCCCGAGGTCCAGGCCATGGCCGCGCGGGTGCAGAACCGCAGGGTCATTCCCTACGGCAGCAACCCCCAGGCCGAGGTTCGCGCCGAAAACATCAGCATGGGCCCGGACGGCTCGCGTTTCGACGTGGTGTTCGCGCCCAAGGAAGGCCCCGTCTCCCGGCTGAAGGACCTGCACCTGCCCATGGCCGGGCAGCACAACGTGCTCAACGCCACCGCCGCCGTCGCCGTGGCGCGGGAGCTGGGGGTTTCCGACGAGGACATCCGCAAGGGCCTGGCGGGCTTTGGCGGGGTGAAGCGTCGCTTCACCACCACCGGCGTGGCGAACGGCGTGCGGGTGATCGACGACTACGGCCACCATCCGGTCGAGATCGCCTCGGTGCTGAGCGCGGCCCGCCGCGTTACCAACGGCCGGGTGATCGCCGTCGTCCAGCCGCACCGCTTCACGCGCCTGAACGACCTGTTCGACGAGTTCTGCGGCTGCTTCAACGACGCCGACACGGTGATCGTCGCCGACGTCTATACGGCCGGCGAGAGCCCGATCGCGGGCGCCACCAAGGAAGGCCTGGTCGAAGGCCTGCGCCGGTTCGGCCACCGCCACGCCCTGGTGCTGGAGAGCCCGACGGCCCTGGCGCCGCTGATCGCCCAGGAGGCGAAGGCGGGAGATCTCGTGGTCTGCCTGGGCGCGGGCGACATCACCGCCTGGGCGCACGCCCTGCCTGCCCAACTCGAGGCGCTTTCCCAGTGAGTTGGCGGGACAACCTGCCGGCGGTTCGCGGGCGTATCTTGAAGGACGAGGCCCTGGCCCCGTTCACCTGGTTCCGGGTGGGCGGTCCGGCCGACGTGCTGTTCCTGCCGGAGGACGAGGACGACCTCGTCACGTTCCTGAAGGGATTGGACGAAAACGTGCCGATCCTGCCTCTTGGCGTGGGGTCGAACACCCTCGTCCGTGACGGTGGCGTCGAAGGCGTGGTGATCCGCCTGGGCAAGGCCTTCGGCAAGGTCGAGCCTCGCGGCGAAAGCCGCATCTATGCCGGAGCGGCCACGCTCGATGCGGTCCTGGCGCGGGAGGCGGCCAAGGCAGGCATAGCGGGCCTGGAGTTCTACCGCGGCGTGCCCGGCTCGATCGGTGGGGCAAGCGTGATGAACGCCGGCTGCTATGGCTCGGAAACCAAGGACGTCCTGATCGAGGCCTATGCTGTGACCCGCGCAGGCGAGCGCGTGACCTTCAGCAATGCGCAGATGGGGTTCACCTATCGCAAGTCGGCCAGGGCGGCCGAAGGCGGGCTGATCTTCACCGGCGCCCTGTTCCAGGGCCGGCCCGACGACCCTGCCGCCATCCAGGCGCGGATGGAGGAGATCACAGCCCGGCGCGAGACCACCCAGCCAATCCGCGAGAAGACCGGCGGCTCGACGTTCAAGAACCCGCCGGGTCATTCGTCATGGAAGCTGGTCGACGCGGCCGGCTGGCGCGGCAAGCTCTTTGGCGGGGCCATGTTCTCGCCCCTGCACGCCAACTTCCTGATCAATACCGGGGAGGCGAGCGCCGCCGACCTCGAAGGCCTGGGCGAGGCGGTTCGCGCCGACGTGAAGGCCAAGCTGGGGGTGGATCTCGAATGGGAGATCAAGCGCGTGGGCAGGCCCAAGGCCGGCTGATCCTGGTCAAGCACGGGCGCCCGCAGATCGCGCCCGACCAGCCGCGCTCGCACTGGGCGCTTTCCCCGGAGGGACGTATCGACGCCAGGAGCCTGGCCCGCAAGCTGGGGCCGCTCGCGCCCGACCGCCTGGCCTGCAGCCCCGAACCGAAGGCGCGCGACACCGCCCTGGCCATGGGCCTCGAGCTAGGGCTGACGCCGATAGAGGACGCCGGCTTTCGCGAGCAGGAGGCCGACCACAATCCCTTCGTCGCCCAGGAAGTGTTCGAGGCCCAGGTGGCGCGGATGTTCGCCCGGCCCGGCGAGCTGGTGATGGGCGAGGAAACCGGCGATGCGGCTCAGGCCCGCTTCGGCGCGGCCCTCGGCAGGCTGGAGGCCGCGACGACGCCGATCATCGTGGCCCACGGCCGGGTGATCACCCTTTGGCTTTCCCGGCGGCTCGGCTTCGAGCCGATGCCGTTCTGGAAGCGGCTGGGGCTGGGGACCGCCGCGGTGATCGACATTGCCGGCGGCGAGGTCGACTTCGTCGATCCATGAAAAACGCCGCCGGCCCGGGGGCCGACGGCGCGACTGGAGAGGTTTGCGAGCTCGTCAGGCCGCGAAGGTCGCCCGGCGGCGCGAGCTGCGGACCATGGTCCCGACGGCGCCGAAGCCGACGATCATCATCGCCCAGGTGGCCGGTTCGGGCACCGCCGAGCTGACCATGCTGACGGTCGCCATGATGTCGGCCTTGTTGTCGAAGGCATGGGTCACGTCGCAGTACTTCCACTTGCCTTTCTTGTCCTTGCCGCACTTCTCGCTGACCACCGCGCTTTCCTTGGTGATGAACGAGCTGGCCAGATTGCCGCCGACCAGGAAACCCGCGATGTCGAGGGTGTAGGTGTCTTTCCCGAACACGAAGCTGTTGTTGTAGGAGATGGTGTTGACCAGCACCTTGTCCGAGCAGCCGTACTTGTTGTTCGAGTCGCCGGAAGTTCCGCCGAACTGGCAGGCGCCGAACCAGCCGGAACCCTCGTTCGGTGTCTCGACATGGGTGAAGCCGTAGACGAAGTCCTGTAGGCCGATGTCGACCCCGTCGATCGTCACGAGGGCGCTGACGGTCAGTTTCACGTTCTGCAGTGTGGTTCCGGTGACCGGCCAGTTGTTGTGCTGGAACGTGCCCAGCTTGAACGGACCGCCTTCGTCGCCGTCGCCAAGATCGGCCGAAAAGGGCGAGCCGGCGGCGGTGAAGCTGTAGCTGCTCTTCCTGTAGCCGCCGTCTTCCACGCCGTGGCCCCAACTGACGGTCGAGGTCGGGGAGCCGTTGTTGATGGACCCCGTGGGGCTGGCGACGCTCCACACGCCCTGGATGTTGCTGATGGTGACGACGCCGGCGTTGGCCGGGGCGCCGATGGCGGTCGCCGCAAGGCCGACGCCCGCGGCCAGCGCGGCCGCGCGCATCTTCATTCTGAAGTTCATTTCTGGCCCTCCTCGCGCCCCGAGCGAGCGCGAAACTTGGGCGACGCGTAACGCTGTAATGTGAATCTCGCAACCAGAAATGTTATTCGATCGAAAAATTCACCTGGTAATAGTTGCGCGACGTCCTTTGGCGTTCGAAGTATTCCCGCGACACGCGAAGTCCAGGCAGGACTAAGCCGCGTTCTGACCGGGCTCTATCTTCAGCGCCTTGCCGCTGGGGACCAGGCGGACGCTTGCGGAGCCCTTCGCCAACCAGGTCCCGTCCTTGTCCAACAGGCGAGCGTCCACGAAGCCGACGCTCTTGCCCAGTTGCACCACCTGGGCCTCGCCGATGATCGGGCCCGGCCGCGCCGGGGTGAGGTAGTGGACGTTCATGTCGATGGTGGCGGTGTAGAGCGCGCCTTCGGTGTGGGCGAAGACGGCCGGCCCCATGGTGTCGTCGAGCATGGCGGCCAGGAAGCCGCCCTGGATGAAGCCAGCGGGATTGCAGAACTCTGGCCGGCCTTCGAAGCCGATGCGGATCCAGCCGTCCGCGGGGCGGGCGTCGAGCACGCGCCAGCCCAGAAGCTGGGCGCAGGGCGGGGCGGGGAGATCGTCGAGAGCGGTCGCGACAGGCATGGCGTCCTCCGGTCGAGGCGCAGCATGCGGGCCTGCTGCCGCCAGCGTGGTGTCAGCATCAGCGGGCGCTTGACAGCGCTCCGCCGCGCAGGCACCGCCGGACCATGCGTATCGTCCTGCTAGCGGCGTCGGCCGCCCTCATCGCGTCCAGCGCCGCCCAGGCCGCGGACCTCCCCGCCACCGCCAGGTCGCTCAGCGAAAAGGCGTTGAGCGACAGCACCGCCTGGGACCTGACGGAGTCGCTCACGACCGAGGTCGGAGCCCGCCCTCAGGGCTCGGCCGGCATGGAGCGCGCCCGCGACTGGGGCGTGGCCAAGCTGAAGGCCCTGGGCTTCGAAAACGTCCATGTGGAGACCTTCGAGACCGAGTCCTGGCTGCGCGGGGCCGAGAGCGCCGAGGTGGTGTCGCCCTATCCTCAGAAGCTGCAGATCCTGGGCCTGGGCCGGTCGGCGCCGACGCCGGCCGGCGGGATCGAGGCCGAGATCGCCCTGTTCGACAGCCTCGATGCGATGCTGGCCCAGCCCGAGGGCGCGCTGAAGGGCAAGATCGTCGTCGTCACCCAGAAGATGCGTCGCACCCAGGACATCTCCGGCTACGCTTCGGGCGTGCAGGCCCGTTCGGCCGGCGCCGAGGCGGCCAAGCGCGGGGCCGTGGCCTATCTGGTGCGCTCGATCTCCACCGACGACACGCGCCTGCCGCACGGCGGCGGCGGCGCGATGGCGGGCATTCCCATGGCGGCGCTCTCGCCGCCCGACGCCGAGCTGCTAGAGCGCATGGTCGTGCGGGGCAAGCCGGTGAAGATCAAGCTCTCCATGGCCTCCACCTTCCGCGCCAAGGCGCCGGCCTACAACGTGGTCGGCGAGATCAAGGGGCGAGAGAAGCCCGACGAGGTGATCGTGATCGGCGGTCACCTGGACTCCTGGGACGCTGGGACCGGCGCGATCGACGATGCGTCCGGCATCGGCATCACCACGGCGGCCGCCAAGCTGATCGCCGGCCTGCCGGAGCGTCCGCGCCGCACGATCCGCGTGGTCATGTGGGGCGCCGAGGAGCAGGGCGGTTCCGGCGCGGCCTACGCGGAGGCGCACAAGGACGAGGTCGGCAAGATCATCGTCGCCGGCGAAAGCGACCTGGGCGCCGGCCAGATCTTCGCCGCCAGGCTGCCGGCGGGCAGCCACGACCATCCGGCCATGAAGGCGTTCGAGGCCGCCATGGCTCCGCTGAAGACGATCGTGTCCGGCGCGCCGGCCGAGGAGGGCGGCGCTGATGTCGAAGGGCTGAAACGCCTGGGAACGCCGGTGGTGGAACTGCAGCAGGACGCCAGCCGCTACTTCGACCTGCACCATTCGGCCGACGACACCCTCGACAAGGTGGACCCGAAGGAGCTGGCCCAGAACGTCGCCGTCTGGACGGCCTTCGTCTACGCCGTGGCCGACAGCGACATCGACTTCCGGACGACGGCGGCGGCGCAGGCGCAATGAGCGGCGCGCTCTCCGGCCGCCACGTCGCCCTGCTGATGGGCGGACTTTCGGCGGAGCGGGAGGTCAGCCTCTCCTCCGCGCGGGAGTGCGGCGCGGCGCTGGAGAGACTGGGCGCGAAGGTCAGCTATGTCGATGCGGGCCGCGACCTGGCCCAGGTCCTCACCGAGCTGAAGCCCGACGTCTGCTTCAACGCCCTGCACGGCGTCTGGGGCGAGGGACGGCTGCGTCCAGGGGGTGCTGGAAACCGTCGGCGTTCCCTATACCCACTGCGGGGTGCTGGCCTCGGCCCTGGCGATGGACAAGTTCAAGGCCAAGGCCGTGATGGCCGCGGCCGGCGTCGCCGTCCCCGGAGGCGGGCTCTTCAACCGCCATGTGGCGGCGGCCGATCACGTCATGCCGCCGCCCTATGTGATCAAGCCCAATGCGGAGGGATCCTCGGTCGGGGTCTTCATCGTCGAGCAGGGGGCGAATCGCCCGCCGCAGGCAATCGTCGAGCCTGGCTGGAGCTTCGGCGAAGAGGTTCTGATCGAGCCTTACGTGGCCGGAAAGGAGCTCGCCGTCGGGGTCATGGACGGCAAGGCGATCACGGTCACCGACATCCAGCCGCGTTCACAATTTTACGATTACGAAGCCAAGTACGCAGAGGGCGGTTCGGTGCACGTCACGCCCGCTGAAATTCCCAAGCAAGTCTTTGATCGTGCAATGAAAATGGCCGAGCGGGCGCATGCCGCGCTGGGTTGCCGTGGGGTTACCCGCTCGGATCTTCGTTATGACGACGTTAACGACATTCTGGTCCTTCTGGAAGTCAACACCCAGCCCGGCATGACGCCCACTTCGCTCGTTCCCGAGCAGGCGGCCCAGAAGGGGTTGGACTTCGACCGTCTAGTGCTTTGGATCACGGAGGATGCGTATGCCCGCGGTGCGGGGGGAATCGCCAGCCGCAGCGAAGCCTCGGGCAAAGACGCCCGCTAGCTCCAAGGCCCGCCCCCGCGCCAAGAAGCAGGGCGGCGCCTATTCGCCTGCCAAGTTGGGCGCGGCCCGCGGCGTCGGCCTCTCACCGGTCGGGGCGCTGCTCGCCGCCGGGGGCGTGGTGGCCGTGGCGCTCATCGTGACCATGGCCACTGGCCATCGCAGCGAGAAGGCCGGCGCCTCGATCGCTTCGGCGACCGGCGGGTCGCTGGCGGGCTTGGGCTTCAAGCTGAAGGCCGTGCACGTCCAGGGCGCCTCGGAGATCGCAACGCCGGACATCCTGCGCGCGGCCCAGATCTATCAGGACCAGCCAATGATCGGCATGGACCTGGAGGCCCTGCGCCAGCGGGTCGAGCAGGTGGGCTGGGTCAAGGAAGCGCGCGTGGTGCGCCTGCTGCCCGACACCCTGGTGCTGGCGGTGACCGAGCGCAAACGCCTCGCCGTCTGGCAAAATGGCGGTCGCAGCCATGTGATCGACGAGGCCGGCCGAGTCATCTCAGAAGCCGATCCTGGCCGGTTCCCGACCCTGCCGTTGATCGTCGGCGTCGGCGCCAACGAGGCGGCCGCGACGATCCTGCCGGAAGTCGCCGCGCGGCCTCGCCTGGCCGAGCGGACCGAGGCCCTGGTGCGGGTGGACGGGCGGCGCTGGGACCTGCGGATGAAGGACGGCTCGCTGGTGCAACTGCCGGCGGTCGACGAGGGCGCGGCCCTGATCCAGCTCGAGCAACTGGATCAGCGTTCGCGCATATTGGAATTGGGTTTCGAGCGGATCGACCTGCGCGATCCTGCGGTGGTGGCGGTGCGCCCGCGTGATGGGGTGCTGCCGGGCCAGTTGGTGGCCAACGGCGCGTGACGAGCAAGGGAAGGGACTAGATTGGCGACCCGGATTGAGGAGCGCAGGGAAAGCCGCGAGGGCCTGAAGGCCGCGCTGAGCCGTCAGCCCGTCGTGGCCGCCGTCGACCTCGGCGCCTCCAAGGTCACGTGCTTCATCATGAAGCCCGAGGGCGTGCGCCGCGGCGACCGGACGCTGACCGCCGCCGGCGTCGGCTACGTGCAGTCGCGCGGCGTGAAGGCCGGGGCGATCGTCAACCTGGATGAGGCGTCCGACGCCATCGCCCAGGCGGTCGAGCGCGCCGAGAACGTCGCCGGGGTGCAGGTCCAGGGCGTGACGGTCGCCACGGCCGGAGGCCAGCTCGCCAGCCATCGGGTCGGCGGGCGCGTCTCACTGGGCGGGCGTCCGATCAACGACGGCGACCTGGTGCGCGCCATCCAGCAGGCGCTGGGCCAGATCAAGATTCCGGGCCGCCGCGCCGCCCACATCCTGCCGGTCGCCTGGTCGGTGGACGGCCAGGCCGCGATCCGCGACCCGCGCGCCATGTTCGGCCGCACCCTGGGCGTGGAGCTGCTGGTCGTAACGGTCAGCGAGGCCGCCTACCAGACGCTCGGCGCCTGCGTCGAGCGAGCCCACCTGCAGTTCGAAGGCGTGGTCGCCGCGCCCTTCGTCTCGGCCCTGGCTGCGCTGGAAGAGGACGAGATGGACCTCGGTGCGGTCTGCATCGACATGGGCGGCGGCTCGACTTCGGCGGCGGTGTTCGCCGGCGGCAGCCTGCTGCACGTGGAGACCCTGGCGGTCGGCGGCGGCCACGTCACCGCCGACATCGCGCGCGGCCTCTCCACCTCGGTGGCGGGCGCCGAGCGGATCAAGACGCTGCACGGGTCGGCCATCGCGTCGGCCAACGAGGACCGCGAGATGATCGAGGCCCCGCCCCGCGGGGACGACCCTGGCGCCGGCCCGGTCATCGCGCCGCGCTCGCTGCTGAAGGGGATCATCGCGCCGCGCGTGGAAGAGACCCTGGAACTGCTCCGTGACCGGCTGCGGGCTTCGGGCTGCCCGGTGGAGCCGGGCGCGAGCCTGGTGCTGACCGGCGGGGCCAGCCAGTTGGCCGGCGTACGCGAAGTGGCCGTGCGGGTGTTCGATCGTCCGGCGCGCCTGGGCCGTCCGCGCCGGGTGCCGCACCTGGCTGACGCCGCCTCCGGCCCCGCCTTCTGCGCGGCGGCAGGAGTCTTGCAGCGGGCGGCCTTCGGCCCGCGCGAGGCGGTGTCGTCCAAGGCCCTGGCCTCGGCCAAACTGCGTCGCGAGCCGTTGGACCCCCGGGCCAACCCGGTCGCCAAGGCCGCTGCCTGGCTGCGCGAGAACCTTTAACGGGTTCCCGCGCCGGCCGAATCACTTCGGGCTGATTTGCGATTCGAGGGCCCGAAAAAGTGTCCCGAAACGGCAAAACCCTGTTCGTTGAGCGACTTGGCGAGTTTGGTTAACGGCGCCGCTTCGGTCGGCCTCCGGTAACGCTAAGCCTTGTGGCGTAAGAAATTTTGTTGTGGATGCGCCTTCCAGCCCGTCCGACTCGCCTTATGCAGTTAACTGCCAATTAACGATGGTGGGCGCCTCCTTAACGCCGACCGTCGCAGGAACCTCGGCGGGCGGGTCGCTGGGGGTTCCATTGACCACGGTACGGAGGACATGGGGTCCCAATGGCTATCGCACTTTCCGCGCCGCGCGCGACCGAACTGAAGCCGCGCATCGTCGTTTTCGGCGTCGGCGGCGCTGGCGGCAATGCGGTCAACAACATGATCGAGGCGCACCTCGAAGGGGTCGAGTTCGTCGTCGCCAACACCGACGCGCAGCAGCTCGCCTTCTCCAAGACCGATCGCCGGATCCAGCTCGGCGTGCAGGTGACCCAGGGCCTCGGCGCCGGAGCTCACCCCGAGGTCGGCATGAGCGCGGCTGAGGAGTCCATTCCAGAGATCGGCGAGCACCTCGACGGCGCCCACATGATCTTCATCACCGCCGGCATGGGCGGTGGCACTGGCACTGGCGCTGCCCCCATCATCGCCAAGTGCGCCCGCGAGCGCGGCATCCTGACCGTCGGCGTGGTGACCAAGCCGTTCCACTTCGAAGGCCGCCACCGGATGCGCCTAGCCGAGGCCGGCATCGGTGAGCTGCAGCGCTATGTCGACACCCTGATCGTCATCCCGAACCAGAACCTGTTCCGGGTCGCCAACGAGCGGACCACCTTCGCCGAGGCCTTCGGAATGGCCGACCAGGTCCTGCACTCGGGCGTGCGCTCAATCACCGACCTGATGGTGCTGCCGGGCCTGATCAACCTCGACTTCGCCGACGTCCGCACGGTGATGACCGAGATGGGCAAGGCGATGATGGGCACCGGCGAAGCCGGCGGCGAAGACCGCGCCCTGATGGCCGCCCAGAACGCCATCGCCAACCCGCTGCTGGACGAAGTCTCGCTGAAGGGCGCCAAGGCGGTGCTGGTCAATGTGACCGGCGGTCTGGACATGACCCTGCTGGAAGTCGACGAGGCGGCCAACGCCATCTCCGAACAGGTCGACGCCGACGCCAACATCATCTTCGGCGCGGCGTTCGATCCGACCCTGGAAGGCATGATCCGCGTGTCGGTCGTGGCGACCGGCATGGACGGCGCCTCTATCGCCGCCATCGAGCCGAAGGTGGAGCGCAAGCCGCTCGCCGCCCCGCCGCTGCGCGCCGAAACCAGCCGTCCGGCCCCCGTGACGCAGCCGGTGACCCAGCCGATCGCCCGTCCGCTCCCGACCTTCGCCCAGCGTCCGGCGCCGCGCTATCCGGAGCCGCCGGCCTACGTGCCGCCGCCGGCTCCTGCGCAGGTCGCCGCCGCCCCGATCGCGCCGGCGCCCGCGCCGGAACCGGTGAAGGCCGCCTTCGAGGAAGAGCAGGGCGATCTCTACGCGCCGGCCCAGGCTGTTCCGGCGCCGGCTCCTGCGCCGAGCGTCGCTGCTGCGCCCGAGCCGCAGATCAGCCGTCCGATCACCCGGATCGTCGATCCTTCGGTCGAGGAAGTGGATGAAGAGCCGCTGTTCTCGCAGCCGGCCTTCGAGGATCGCCGTCCGAGCCGCGGCGGCTTCCTGAGCCTCTTCGGCAGTCGTCCGCGCTACCAGGAGCCCGCGCCGCAGCACCAGCCGCGCCAGGCCTCGATCAGCCGCACCAGCGCCCAGCCGGTGGAGCAGTCGGTTGAGGAGCCGCAGACCGACAATCAGGAAGACTTGGAGATCCCGTCCTTCCTGCGCCGTCTCGCCAACTAGGCGAAAAGTCTGACCGCAAAGTTCGAATGGCCGGGGGCGACCCCGGCCATTCAGCGTTTCAGGCCCTGACAATTTCCCAGGTCGCACAGATGAACGGCAGGCCGAGCTTGGCGGCCACCCGTTGCGAGGCGAAGTTCGAACGCGTCGTGCTGTAGAACAGCGTCCGGTCGGCGAGGGCGGGCAGGGCGCTCCAGCCGGCGGTCGCCGCCGCAGCCAGCCCACGGCCGCGATAGGCAGGCAGAGTCACCAGGCCCAGTTCCGCGCCTATGGGCGACAGTCGCGCCGAGAAGGCGAGGGCGGCGACCTCCCCATCGACCATCGCGGCGCACCAGGGCGGCCAGAGGTCGGCCACCTCCCGAAAGCCCGCCCTCACCAGCGCCTCCGGCATCCCCGCTTCAGCGAAGCGCGTCTCCAGGGCGGAGCCCGGAGCCGTCCCCCAGGCGACGAGCTCAGCCGCTGTGGGCGCCGCTGTGCGGTGCGGCAGCAGGAAGCTCAGGCCCTCGGCCGCGTTCACGGGGCCCATTGCGGACAGGGCCAGCAGGCTGGCTTCGAGACTGTCGGCGTCCGCCCCCGCTGCGACCTCCTGCGGAACGGCGTGGCTCAGGGCCATCAATCTGGGCTCCAGGTCGGCGACGTAGAGCAGCGGTCCCGGCGAGAGGTCGGGCGGCGCCTCGCCGATGATCCGGCCATCGGAATCCAGGGTGAAGCGCGTCTCGAGCTCGATCGCGGCAAGCCGCGCGGCTTCCGCGGGCGGCATGCCGGCAGGTTGGTTCGTGGTCATTCGGTGTCTTCTGCTGGGGGCGCTGGCGCCCCGCTGGCTCCCCGCGGGAGCCGATAGGCGACGCCGCCTAGGGCCGGCTTTGCGGGCGGTAGGCGGCGCCTGCGAAACAGGAATCTTGCTGAATTGCCGCCATCGTCGCCTCCCGTGTTCCGCCGGTCTGGATGGAAGGTTACGGAGCCGTCCCGAAGCCGGCAAGACACCCTTCTTTCGCCTTGATTCTTAATGGGTTTCTGGCGGTCTCAGGCGAAACATTGCGAAACAGGAAGTGTTTTGCCGCGGCGCAGCATAGGGCGTACCTGAGCAGTTGGGACGTAGCGGCCTTCGCGGCCGCGCAAGGTCCGAGAGGTTTTGCTTTGCGCGCACAAGAGTACCAGCACACCCTGCAAGGCCCCGCCATCTTCGCTGGCGTCGGTGTCCATACGGGCGAGTACATTCGCGTCGCCGTCCGGCCGGCGCCGGCTGGTTCCGGCGTGGTCTTCGTGCGCACCGACGTCGCCGACCGCGACAACCGCGTGCCGGTCTCGGGCGAGGCGGTGACCAAGACCCAGCTCGGCACCGTCGTCGAGAACGCCGCCGGCGTCAGCGTTTCCACCATCGAGCACCTGATGGCGGCTCTGGTGATGCTGGGCGTCGACAACGCGACCGTCGAACTCGACGGCCCGGAGATGCCGATCATGGACGGCTCGGCCGAGCCGTTCGTGCAGATCCTGGATCGCGCCGGCCGCCGCCGCCAGGACGCCGTGCGTCGCTATATCGAGATCCTCGAGCCCATCGCCTTCGTCGACGGCGACAAGAGCGCCACGCTCAAGCCGTCGGACGAGTTCGAGATCGCTTTCGAAATCCGCTTCCCGTCCGCTGCGATCGGCCGCCAGTACGTCGACCTGCCGATGGATGAACGGGCGTTCCGCTCCGAACTGGCCGACTGCCGCACCTTCGGCTTCCTGCACGAGGTCGAGGCCCTGCGCGCCATGGGCCTGGCCCGCGGCGGCTCGATGGAAAACGCCGTCGTCATCGAGGGCGACCGCATCCTCAACCCGGAAGGCCTGCGCCGGCCGGACGAGTTCGTCCGCCACAAGGCGCTGGACGCGATCGGTGACCTCTATGTGCTCGGCGCGCCGATCCTCGGCCGTTTCGAGGGCGTGCTGGCCGGTCACGCGGTCAACAACCAGTTGGTGCGGGCGCTGCTGGCCTCGCCCAAGTCCTGGCGTTATCGCACGCTCGTTCCCGAATTCGCCGAGGCGGTCTAAGCCGCTGACGCGAGGCCGGAAACGAGCCCGTAGCCGAGCTCGTCTTCCAGCGAACGGATTTCGGCGATCCGCCGCATTTGCGCCCTGCATTGCATGCTGTAGAAGCGGGGACTCACGGCGCGGGGGCGCGCGTCGATCCTTTTGAGGTGAAGGTGTCCTTGCTGCGCAATTCCCGGACTCGCACGGCTCTCGTCGTCGGTGTCGCCGTACTCGCCCTGGCCGGCTGCGCCGGCAAGAAGAAGCAGCCGCGGCTCGCCTATGAAGAGCGCCCCGTCGAGTTGCTCTACGCCACCGGCGCCAACCGGCTCGACCGTGGGCTGTGGAACCAGGCCGTCCAGTATTTCGGCGAGGTGGAGCGTCAGCACCCCTATTCGGAATGGTCGCGCCGCGCGATCCTGATGACCGCCTATGCGCACTATCAGGGCAACGACTACGCCGAGGCCATCGGCGACGCCGACCGGTTCATCTCGCTCTATCCGGGCAATCCGGCCGCCGCCTATGCTCACTATCTGAAGTCCATCTGCTACTTCGAACAGATCGTAGACGTGGGCCGTGACCAGGCCGCCACCGGCCAGGCGCTCGCCAACCTCACCGAGGTCGTCCAGCGCTATCCGCGCTCGGAATACGCCGCCGACGCCCGACTGAAGATCGACATGGTCAACGACCAGCTCGCCGGCAAGGAAATGACCATCGGCCGCTACTATCTGCGCCAGGGCGACACCCTGGCCGCGATCGGCCGCTTCAAGACCGTCGTCGACCGCTACCAGACCACCAGCCACACGCCCGAGGCGCTCTATCGCCTAGTCGAGTCCTACCTGACCCTCGGCCTGATGGAAGAGGCCAACCGGAACGGCGCGGTGCTCGGCTACAACTATCCGGGCGACGCCTGGTATCGCGACGCCTACCGGCTGCTGACCAGCCGCGGCCTGCGTCCGGCGGTCGAGCCTCAGCAGACCCAGCGTCGCAGCCTTGTCTCGCACCTGCCCTTCGTGAAGGACAAGGAAACCACCATCCGGCCGCCGGCCGAGGTCCCGGCGACGGACGCCGCGCCGGAGGCCGCCCCGGTCGCCGAGCCGGCCGCTGCGGAGGCTGCGAGCCCTGCGCCGGAGCCGGCCGCCGGGGCCAAACCCGCGCTGCGCGAGCACGATGGGCTGCTCTCGCGCCTGCCCGGCATGGGCGGCGACGGCAAATAAGAACCTAAAGCGAACTTAAGCGTCTTTCCGAACCGGGTGATTCCGGGCGATCTTGCCGCCATGCTGATCGGACTGTGGATCCGCGACGTCGTGTTGATCGAGGCCCTGGACCTGTCCATCGGGCCCGGCCTCACCGCGCTCACTGGTGAGACTGGGGCGGGCAAGTCGATCATCCTCGACGCCCTGGGCCTGGCCACCGGCGCGCGCGCGGACGCCGGGCTCGTGAGGCGTGGCGCGGCCCAGGCCGCCGTTTCGGCGGTCTTCGCCCTTGGCGCTGACCATCCCGCCTGGGCGGTCCTGGACGACAAGGGCATCACCTACGACCCGAGCGAGGATCTGGTCCTGCGGCGCACGCTCAGCGCCGACGGGCGCAGCCGCGCCTTCGTCAACGACCAGGCGACCAGCGCCACCGTCCTGCGTGAACTCGGCGAGCTGCTGCTTGAGGTGCATGGCCAGCACGACACGGTCGGCCTGCTAGACGCCCGCAATCATCGGCCGCTGCTCGACGCCTATGGCGCGCTGGGCGCGGAGACGGGGGCGGTCTCCCGCATATGGTCCGAATGGCGGACCGCGCGGACCCGCGCCGAGGAGCTGCGCGAGATCGTGGCACGCTCCGCGGCCGAGACCGAGGAACTGACGCTTCGCCTGTCGGAGCTCGACCGGCTCGACCCGCGCGAGGGGGAGGAGCCGGACCTGGCTGAGGAACGCGCCATCCTGGGCGCCGCGGAAAAGGCGCTGGCCGACATCTCCGACGCCCGAGCGGCCTTCGAGGGACTTACCGGCCGTCTGGCTCAGGCCGTGCGAGCCATCGAGCACGCCCGCACCCGCGCCGTGGCGGCCGGGGCAGGGGAGGAGACCGCCGCGGTCGCGCGCCTGACCGCCGCCAGCACCGCCATCGACCGGGTGTTCAGTGAGGCCCAGGAGGCCGAGGCCGCAGTCGACGCCGCCGCCGAAGCCTTCGACTTCCGCCCCGACCAGCTCGAGAAGACCGAGGAGCGGCTCTTCGAGTTGCGCGGCATGGCCCGCAAGCTGTCGGTCAGCGTCGAGGAACTGCCGATCCTGCGCGTCCGCTTCGCCGAGAAGTTGCGCGCCATGGAGAGCTCGGAGGACGACCTGAAGGCCGCCGAGGCCACCGTCGCCGCGGCGCGCCTGGCCTATCTCGCCGCCGCGCAGACGCTGACCGCGGCGCGCAAGGCCGCCGGCGATCGCCTGGCCAAGGCGGTGATGGGCGAGCTTGGCCCGCTGAAGCTCGACAAGGCCCGCTTCCAGGTCTCCGTGGAGCCGCTGGCTGAGGAGCGGCTTGGCCCGAACGGCGCTGACCGCGTGGCCTTCGAGGTCGCCACCAACCCCGGCGCGCCGTTCGGCGACCTGGGCGCGATCGCGTCCGGCGGCGAACTGGCGCGCTTCGCCCTGGCGCTGAAGGCCTCGCTGGCCGGCCGCTCCGAGGGCGCGCAGCCGCTGATGATCTTCGACGAGGTGGACCAGGGCGTAGGCGGGGCCGTGGCCGACGCCGTGGGCCTGCGGCTGAAGCGCCTCGCCGGCCAGGCCCAGGTGCTGGTGGTCACCCATAGCCCGCAGGTCGCCGCCCGCGCCGAGGCGCACTGGCGGATATCCAAGGCCGGCGACGCCGAACGCATCCGGACCGCGGTGGAGACGCTCTCGGCCGCGGACCGCGAAGAAGAGATCGCCCGCATGCTGGCCGGCGCCCAAATCACCGACGCCGCCCGTGCGGCCGCCCGGGCGCTGATGGATGCGTGAAGCGTTGCATTTTTCCTCCCCCATTCATGGGGGAGGGGGACCGGCGCAGCCGATGGAGGGGGCAAGCCCCAAGCTCCGTGCGCGCCGCCGCCCCCTCCACCACCCTTCGGGCGGTCCCCCTCCCCCGCTGCGCAGGGGAGGAAAGAGGCACGTAACAGTTTTGGCTTGGGTAAGATCTTGATGACGGACCGTTCCGCCGCCGACCTGACCGAGGCCGAAGCCGTCGAGGAGTTGACCCGGCTCGCCGACGAGATCGCGACGCACGACATCCGCTATCACCAGCAGGATGCGCCGACGATCTCGGACGCCGAGTACGACGCCCTCAAGCGCCGCAACAACGAGCTCGAGGCGGCGTTCCCGCACCTCGTCCGGGACAACTCGCCGTCGCTGCGGGTCGGCGCCGCGAGGGCCGAGCAGTTCTCGCCCGTCGAGCATGGCGTGCCCATGCTCAGCCTCGACAACGCCTTCTCCAACGAGGACGCGCTGGAGTTCGACGCCCGCATCCGCCGCTTCCTGCGCCTGCCGGGGGGCGAGGAGATCGCCTATACCGCCGAACCAAAGATCGATGGGCTCTCGGCCTCGCTGCGCTACGAGAACGGCGTCTTCGTCCAGGGCGCGACGCGCGGCGACGGCCGGGTCGGCGAGGACGTCACCGAGAACCTGCGCACCATCGCGCAGATCCCCAAGCGGCTGGCCGGCTCTGGCTGGCCCGAGGTCATCGAGATCCGCGGCGAGGTCTATCTCGGCCACGAAGAGTTCGCCGCCCTCAACGCCGCCAACGAGGCGGCCGGGCTCCGGACCTACGCCAATCCCCGCAACTCCGCCGCCGGCTCCCTGCGCCAGATCGACCCGAAGATCACCGCCAGCCGGCCGCTGAAATTCTTCGCCTATGCCTGGGGCCAGCTCAGCGAGCCCTTCGCAGAGACCCAGTGGGAAGCGCTCGGCAAGCTCAAGGCATGGGGTTTCCAGACGACGCCGGAAAGCTGCCGGGTCATCAGCGGCCAGGGCCTGCTGGACGCCTACGCCGCCATGGAGGCGCTGCGGCCCAAGCTCGGCTACGACATCGACGGCGTGGTCTACAAGGTCGACCGCCTGGACTGGCAGCAGCGGCTTGGCTTCATCACCCGCACCCCGCGCTGGGCCATCGCCCGCAAGTTCCCGGCCCAGCAGGCGCGGACCATCCTCGAAGCCATCGACATCCAGGTCGGCCGCACCGGGGCGGTGACGCCGGTGGCGCGGCTGCGGCCGGTGACGGTCGGCGGCGTGGTGGTGGTCAACGCCACCCTGCACAACGCCGATGAGATCGCGCGCAAGGACGTGCGCATCGGCGACACGGTGATCCTGCAGCGGGCTGGCGACGTGATCCCGCAGATTCTCGGCTATGTGCCGGAGGAGCGGCCCGCCGACTCCGTCCCCTACGAATTCCCGACCCACTGTCCCTGTCATCTGCACACGCCGCTGGTCCGCGAGACCACGGCCTCGGGAGCCGAGACGGTGGTGCGCCGCTGCTCGGGCGAGTTCGCCTGTCCGTTCCAGCGCATCGAGCACCTGCGCCACTTCGTGTCCCGCCGCGCCTACGACATCGAGGGCCTGGGCGAAAAGCAGCTCACCGCCTTCTTCGAACGCGGCTGGGTCAGGGAGCCGGCCGACATCTTCCGGCTGGCCAGGGACGAGGAAAAGCTCACCGAACTGCGCGCCACCGACGGCTATGGCGAGACCTCGGTCTCCAACCTGGTCGCAGCCATCGAGGCCAAGCGGTCGATCCCGCTGGACCGCTTCATCTTCGGCCTGGGCATCCGCCATGTGGGCGAGACGACCTCCCTTGCCCTGGCCCGTCATTTCGAGACCGTCGAGCATTTCATTCAGACTTCGGAAGCCGCCTCCACCCAGCTCGGCGGACCGAGCTACGCCGCCCTGGTGGAGCTGGAGGGCCTGGGGCCGACGGCGATCCGGGCGGTGCTGGATTTCGGCGGCGGAAACTCGCCGCTGCTTCCCGAGGACGTCTCGCTGGACAAGCGCCTGCAACTGGCGATCCCGAAGCTGAACTCCCGCGCCCGCGCCGCCTTGCTCGAGCGCTTCGGCGACTGGGACGCCATCTGCAAGGTCGCGGGCGAAGCGGCCCAGGAAGAGCCTGGAGAGGACTTGCGCGAACTGGCTGGCGTGGACGCCGTCGGCCCGGTCGCCGCGCGCATGGTCGCCCAGTTCTTCGCCGAAGAGCATAATCTGGCGAAGGTGGAAGCCCTGTTGGCGGAGCTGACCGTCCTGCCGGCCGAGCGGCCGAAGACCGACACCGCCGTGGCCGGCAAGACCATCGTCTTCACCGGCAGCCTGGAGCGGATGACCCGGGACGAGGCCAAGGCCCAGGCCGAGAGCCTTGGGGCCAAGGTGTCGGGCTCGGTGTCCAAGAAGACCGACCTTGTGGTGGCGGGGCCGGGCGCGGGCTCGAAGCTGAAGACCGCCACCGACCTGGGCATCCAGGTCATGACCGAGGACGAATGGCTGGCCCTCGTGACCGGCTGACACCGACAAAGCGGAGGTTCGCATGGCGTCGCATTGGCTCGTGAAATCCGAACCGGAGACCTACTCCTTCGAGGACCTCCAGAAGGACGGCAAGACCGTCTGGGATGGCGTCCGCAACTTTGCCGCGGCCGGCCACCTGAAGGCGATGAAGGTCGGCGACCAGGTGCTGTTCTACCACTCCCAGGAAGGCAAGGACGTGGTCGGGGTCGCCCGGGTGGCCAAGGAGGCTTTCCCCGACGCCACCGACGCCACCGGTAAGTTCGTCGCTGTCGAGCTGACGCCCGTCCGCAAGCTGCCCCGCTCGGTGACCCTGGCGGACATGAAGGCGACGCCGGCGCTCTCGGACATGGCCATGCTGCGCCAGGGCCGGCTCTCGGTCTCACCGGTCAGCGATGCCGAATGGGCGACCATCCTGAAGATGGCGGGGGAATAGCCCTTCTCCATTCGCCATCCTCGGCCGCGTCAGCGTGCCGAGAATCCAGACGCAGCGAACTCTCCGGACTGGACTGTGCATCGGGATAGCCGGGACCTGCCGCCCCGGCCATGACGATCATGGGATGTGGGCGTGCGACCCAAGGACTGTCCTTCCGGCTACAGCGGCGCGCAGGCGCCTTCCAGCCAAGCGCGGACGTCGGCGTCCTGCAGCCGCGGGCCGATCGTCGCCAGGACCCGGGCGTGATAGGCGTCCATCTGGGCGCGCTCCTGCGGGGTCAGCATGTCCACCGCGATCAGCCGCCGGTCGATGGGGGCCAGGGTCAGCGTCTCGAAGCCCAGCATTTCGCGCTCGCCGCCGGCGATTGGCGCCGGTTCGGTGACGAACTGCAGGTTCTCGATGCGAATGCCGTAGGCGCCTTCCTTGTAGTAGCCGGGCTCGTTGGAGACGATCATCCCTGGCTTCAGGGCCACGAAATTCGGCAGCTTTGAAATCCGCTGAGGCCCTTCGTGGACGCCCAGATACGACCCGACCCCATGGCCGGTGCCGTGATCGTAGTCGAGGCCGCAGCTCCACAGCGGCGCGCGCGCCAGTGCGTCGAGGGCCGAGCCGGTGGTTCCGGCCGGGAAGCGGATCGCAGCCAGGGCCAGATGGCCCTTCAGCACCAGGGTGAAGCGCTCGCGCATCTCATGGCTCGGCTCGCCGATGGCGACGGTGCGGGTGATGTCGGTGGTGCCGTCCAGGTACTGGGCGCCGGAATCCACCAGCAGCAGCGATCCCCGCTGGGTCTGCTTGTTGAGTCGCGTGGTCGGCCGGTAGTGCACGATGGCGCCGTTGGAGGCCGCGCCGGCGATCGTGTCGAAGCTCAGATCCTTCAGGGCGCCGGTTTCCTGACGGAATCCCTCGAGCCGGGTCACCACCTCGACCTCGTCCACCGTGCGCGTCTGAGCGTCGGTGGCCAGCCATTGCAGGAACCGCGTCACCGCCACGCCGTCGCGGGCGTGGGCCTCGCGCGCGCCGTCGATCTCGACGGGGTTCTTGCAGGCGCGGGGCAGGGCGCAGGGATCCTCGCTGCGCAGCACCTCGGCGCCGGCCCTGGCCAGGGTGTCGAAGTACCAGGCCGAGGACTGGGCCGGGTCCACCAGCACCCGCTTGCCTTTCAGCTCGGCCAGGGCCTGGGGCAGGTCGTCCGGAGTCTCCAGGCGAACCTCGTTGCCGAGCCAGGCCCGCAGGTCCGCCGAGACCTTGGCCGGATCGAGGAACAGCCGGGCCGTGCCGTCCTTGTTCACGATCGCCTGCCCAAGCGGCAGGGGTGAGCGGATCACGTCGCCGCCCCGCACATTGAACAGCCAGGCGATGGAGGAGGGGGCGGTCAGCACCGTCGCCTCGGCGTCCTTGGCGGCCAGAGCCTCGCCGATGCGGGCGCGCTTGGCTGCGGACTCCTCGCCAGCGTATTCCAGGGGGTGAGGAACCACCGCTGCGGTCGGCTGGGCGGGGCGCGCCGCGCCCCAGGCCTCGTCCAGCGGATTGGAGCCGACCGCCTTCAGCGTGGCCCCGGCGCGGGTCGCCGCCGCCCGCAGGCGCTCCAGAGCATCCGGCGAATGCAGGCGCGGGTCATAGCCGATCACCTGGCCCTTGGCCGCGGCGGTTTCGAGATAGGCGGTGACGCCGCCTTCGACGAGGTCGCGGATCTCGAACATGCTGCCGTCGACCTGGTCGCGGACCTGCAGCGTATAGCGACCGTCCACGAAGATCGCCGCCTTGTCCGGGAAGATCACCGCCGCCCCGGCCGAGCCGGTGAAGCCGGTCGCCCAGCCCAGGCGGTCGTTGGCCGCCGGGAGGTATTCGTTCTGATGCTCGTCCTCGTGGGGCACCAGGAAGCCGTCCAGACCCTGGGCCTTCATCGCGGCGCGGATCAGCGGAACGTGCTTGGGTCCGAAGGACGGATCGGTGGATTCATCAAAGGTTTGACGCATGGCCCGAACTTAATCCTCGGCCCTGGCGCGCGCCAGTGTGGGCCGTGATCAGGGCTCACGTCGCGTCAATTATTTTATCCGGGTATAATTGACGTGGCAGCCTGCCATCCCCATTCTCCGCCGCATGGACAAGACCAGTCGCCGCGAAGCCATCCGCCAGTACAAGGAGCGCAAGGTCCCGGTCGGGATCTTCGCCATCCGCTGCCGCCCGACCGCCGAGGCCTGGGTCGGCGCCTCGCGCAATCTCGACGGCCAGCGCAATTCATCCTTCTTCAGCCTGCGGCTCGGCTCGCACCGCAATCGCGACATGCAGGCGGCCTGGAAGGCCCACGGCGGGGAGGAGGCGTTCGAGTTCTCTATCCTCGAACTGCTCGAGGACGAGGACCTCGGCCCGCTGGGGCGCGATAGCTGGCTGAAGGAGCGCGAGCGTCACTGGCTGGCGCAACTTGGCGCCCGCTCGGCGGTTTAGCTGGACGGTTCGCCGCCAAATCGGCATAACGCTGTCATGCGCACGACCCGCACCGCTCAGAATTCGTCCGGTCCCTTTGGGGCCGTGCGTCTGCGCGCGGGCTGAGCGCCCGCACCTGGACCCCACGACCCCGCCGCACCGGTCAGGGGTCGAGGACAGCCAAGAGCCCTGCCGACGGTTTCACCTCGGAGACGCTCTATGGAAGACCAACCACCTTATCCCCTCCAGACTCCGCGGCTGTTGCTGCGCGAGTTTCGCCTGGAGGACTTTGACGACATCCACGCCTACGCCACCGACCCGCTGACAGTCCGCTACATGGATTGGGGGCCGAACACCGAACAGGTGACGCACGAGTTCTTGGAGCGCCAGATCGCTCAGCAGGCGACGTGGCCGCGCCGCGACTTCAGCTACGCCGTCGAACTCCTGGCCGAGCGGAAGGTGATCGGTTCGGTGCGCCTGGGCCTGAGCGACCATCGCAACGCCGATTTCGGCTACAGCCTGGGCAGCGCCTATTGGGGCGTGGGCCTGGGCGCGGAGGCGGCGCGGGCGCTGGTGAACCTGGCCTTCGATCGGTTCGACGCCCACCGCGTCTGGGCCTCCTGCGACACCCGCAACCGGCGCTCGTTCGGCGTCATGGAGAAGCTCGGCCTGCGGCGCGAGGGCACGCTTCGCCAGAACCAGCCGGCGCACGAGGGCGGCTGGCGGGACACCCACATCTACGCCGTGCTGGCGCACGAGTGGGCGGCCCGCCGCAACGCCTAGTTAGGCGAAGGTTCCGGGACGGTGACGGTCGCGTCGGCCGCCGAGTCGGTCGCGCTCGCCGCCGCTTCTCGGGCGTTCTGCGCCGTTTGCTCGGCGCTCGCCGCCGAGCGTTCGGCCGCCGCGCGGGTGGCGTCGGCGACGCTCGATGCGGCCTTGGCCGAGGCCTCGCTGGCCTGGGCGGCCGCCGATTGAGCATCGGTCGCTGCGTTCTCGACCATGGCGGACGCGCGGCCTTCGTCGCGGGCGGCCATCAGGTCGCTCTGGCCGACGAAGTTCTGGCTGTACATGAAGAACAGGCCGGCGACGGCGATGATCGCCACCAGGGCTGCGATCCACCATCCGGTCGCCGATCCGCCGCGGCGCCGGTCCACCATGCGCATATCCTCCCGCCGTTCGCCAGCCGGGCTTTCGGTGGTGGTCCGTTCGACAATTGGCTCTTCGGCCATTGGACGTTCCTCCTCGGGTTCAGGTCCTCTTCGGGACCCGCCCCTCGACGGTCGGAGGAACGCCGGGTCTTGGCCCCGGTTCCTAGGCCCTGCGCAGGACGAGGGTCGCCCAGGCGTCGCGATGCAGCCGGCGGTAGAGGCGGAAGCCCTTGGAGAGATAGGCGGCCAGCACGCGCCGCTCCTGGGTGCGCAACAGGCCCGAGAGGATCGCAAAGCCGCCAGGCTTCAGGGCCAGCTTGATGTCCTGCGAGAGGGCGACCAGGGGCGGGGCCAGGATGTTGGCGAACACCAGGTCGTAGGGCGCGTCCTGCCGCACGAGTTGGTGGCCGAGGCCTGAGGCGTGGACGAACCGGGCGCCCGCCTTGTTCAGCTTGGCGTTCTCGCGGCTGATCCGCACCGACGGGGCGTCGATGTCGGTGCCGACGGCGGTTTTGCTGCCGGTGCGCGCCGCGGCGATCGCCAGCACGCCGGTGCCGGCGCCGACATCCAATACGCGCGGGAAGCGCTTGGACTTGATCAGATCGTTGTAGGCCACCAGGCAGCCGACAGTGGTGCCATGGTGGCCGGTGCCGAAGGCGGCGCCCGCCTCGATGCGTAGGTTCACGGTGTTGGGCGGGGCCTTGCCCCTGTCGTGGGCGCCATAGACGAAGAACCGACCGGCGCGCACCGGCGGCAGGCCGGACAGCGCCATGGCAAGCCAGTCGGCGTCAGCCAGCTTCTCGACCATGGTCTTCAGCTTCGGATAGTTCGCCAGGACGGCGACCAGGCCGTCGGCTTCCTCCGAGGTCGTCGGGAAGGCGTCGATGCGCCAGATGTCGTGATCCTCGTCCTCTTCCAGGATGGAATAGGTGGCGCCTTCCAGCATCGGATCGGCGTCGATGGCGGCGGCTGCGGTTTCGGCCTCGGTGCGGGGCCCGCGGGCGATGATCTGGACGGCGTCTTGGCTCATGCGCGCCGTTTAGAGCCAAGGCGGCCGAAAGGCGAGGGGGCGCGGCTTTTTCACTTCCGCCTCCGACCGTGCCATCATGCCGGCCTCCCAAGCCTGCAGCGAGCCGCCATGAGCAAATACAGCCCCCTGTCAGATCATCTCGCCAGCCTGGCCGCCGCCGAATGGCGCGCCAGCTTCGCCGAGATCGAGGCCGTTCTCGGCGCGTCCCTGCCCAAGGCGGCCCAGCAGCCGGGCTGGTGGAGGAGCGAGGCCGAGAAGCCGCATCAACGGGCCTGGCTCGATCAGGACTGGAAGGTGGCCGAGGTCGGCGGCGGCGTGGTGACCTTCCGCAAGGATCAGTTGGCACACGAAATTCAGCCGCCGGTTCTCAAGGCCGCGTCCGAAACCGCCTCGCACGAGGCCCACAAGCGCCAGGCCCTGAGCGTCACCGCCGTGGTGGGCGGCGCCGTCGCACTCGTCGCCGGCCTCGGCGTGCTGGTCGCCAAGGCGGTCAGGTCGCGCAAGGCTTAGAGGTCTAGATCCTCCTCGCCCGGGGGAGGGCGATCGCATATGGCTTGGGTGTCATCCCGGTTTCGGCCGCGGGCCGAAGACCGGGACCCATGAACACCGATCAAGCAGCCCCGGGGGGAGCATCTAAGACCTCCTTTTGTGCAAGCCCGGCCGTGAACCATTCCCCCCATCACCCGCTCTAGGCCAACACGAGCGGGAGAAACTCCGATGGCCGACGACGCCTACAAGAACCGCAATCCTGGGCGGGGTGGTGAGACTCACCAGGTCGCTTCCGGCGGAACGCCGGTCATGACCACCGAGCAGGGAATTCCGGTCGCCGACGACCAGAACACCTTGAAGGTCGGCGAGCGCGGGCCCTCGCTGCTCGAGGATTTTCACTTCCGCGAGAAGATCTTCCACTTCGACCACGAACGGATTCCCGAACGCGTCGTCCATGCCCGCGGCTTTGGCGTGCATGGGTTCTTCGAGGCCACGGAGTCCCTGTCCGAGGTCACCCGCGCCGACCCGTTCCAGGAGGTGGGCCGGCGCACGCCGGTCTTCGTCCGCTTCTCGACCGTCGCCGGCAACAAGGGGTCCTTCGACCTGGCCCGCGACGTCCGCGGCTTTGCGGTGAAGTTCTACACCCAGGAAGGCAACTGGGACCTCGTCGGCAACAACATCCCGGTCTTCTTCATCCAGGACGCCATCAAGTTCCCCGATGTGATCCACTCGGTGAAGCAGCAGCCGGACCGCGGCTTTCCGCAGGCCCAGTCGGCCCATGACAACTTCTGGGACTTCATCTCGCTGACGCCGGAATCCATGCACATGGTCATGTGGGTGATGTCGGACCGGGCGATTCCGCGCTCCTTCCGCTTCATGGAAGGCTTCGGCGTCCACACCTTCCGCTTCATCAACCTCGCCGGCGTCTCGACCTTCGTGAAGTTCCACTGGCGGCCCAAGCTCGGCCTGCAGTCGGTGATGTGGAACGAAGCGGTGAAGATCAACGGCGCCGACCCCGACTTCCATCGCCGCGACCTCTGGGACGCGATCAACGGCGGTTCGCCGCCGGAATGGGAGCTGGGCGTCCAGCTCTTCGACGACGCCTTCGCCGAGGCCTTCGAGTTCGACGTCCTCGACCCGACCAAGATCATCCCGGAGGAGCAGATCCCGATCCGCATCGTCGGCCGCCTGGTGCTCGACCGCACGGTGGACAACTTCTTCGCCGAGACCGAACAGGTCGCCTTCTGCACCCAGAACGTCGTGCCGGGCATCGGCTTCAGCAACGATCCGCTGCTGCAGGGCCGGAACTTCTCCTACCTGGACACCCAGTTGAAGCGCCTGGGCGGCCCGAACTTCACCCACATCCCGGTCAACGCCCCGCGCTGTCCCATGGCCCACTTCCAGCAGGACGGGCACATGGCGATGAAGAACCCGGTCGGCCGCGTGAACTACGAGCCGAACAGTTGGGGCGAGCATGGCGGGCCGCGCGAATGTCCCGAGCGCGGCTATCCGCACTTCCCCTCGCAGGAGGCTGGAGAAAAGCGTCAGGTCAGGTCCGAGAGCTTCGCCGACCACTACAGCCAGGCGCGGCAGTTCTTCATCAGCCAGACCGCCGTGGAGCAGAAGCATATCGGCGACGCCCTGACCTTCGAGCTCAGCAAGTGCGAACGGGCCGACATCCGCGAGCGCATGGTCGCCCACCTGCGCAACATTGATGAGGGGCTGGCGACGGCCGTCGCCAAGGGGCTGGGCCTGGCGGTCCTGCCCGACGCCTTGCCGCCGGCCAGGGCGCCCATCGACCTGCCGCCGTCCGACGCGCTCAGCATCGTCAAGCGCGGCCCGAATAGCTTCAAGGGCCGCAAGCTCGGGCTGCTGGTGACCGATGGCGCGGATGCAGGGCTCGTCCGGGGCCTGATCGCCGCCGCCGAGGTGGAGGGCGCGGTTGCTGAGGTCGTGGCGCCTCACATCGCCGGCGTGACCTTGAGCAATGGCGGCCTGCTGCCGGCCAAGCAGAAGATCGATGGCGGCCCTTCGGTGCTTTACGACGCCGTGGCCGTGGTCCCTTCGCCCGAGGGCGCGCAACGCCTGGCGATGGACAAGACGGCGAAGGACTTCGTCAGCGACGCCTACGCCCACTGCAAGTTCATCGCCTACGCGCCGGGCGCCGAGCCGCTGCTCGAACGCGCCGGGATCGCCGCCACCGACCTGGACGAGGGCGTCATCGCGCTGGATGGGCCGGACGCTGCCAAGGCGTTCATCGAGGCTTGCGGCCAGGTGCGGCTCTGGCCGCGGGAGGCCAAGGTCGACCTCGACGCGGTCGCCTAGAGGATTTCTTCCAGGGCCGCGATCAGGCGGTTGATCTGCCGGTCGGTTCCGACCGTGATCCGCAGGTGGTCCGAAATCCGCGGGGCGGCGAAGTGGCGGACCAGCACAGCGCGCTCCCGCAACGCCTTGGCCAAGGTCGCGCCCTCGTGCTCCGGATGACGGGCGAAAACGAAGTTGGCGGCGGACGGCAGGACCTCAAAGCCCAGCCGCCGCAGTTCGGCCTCCATCCGCGTGCGGCTGGCGATCACCGCGGCCCGGCGGTCCTGGAAATACGCGTCGTCCTCGACGGAGGCGATGGCGCCCGCCTGGGAGGTCCGGGCCAGCGGATAGGAGTTGAAGCTGTCCTTCACCCGCACCAGCCCCTCGATCAGCGCCGCATCTCCGATGGCGTAGCCGACCCGCAGGCCGGCGAGGGCCCGCGACTTCGACATGGTCTGCACGACCAGCAGGTTCGGGTGCTTTGCGATCAGCGGAATGGCGCTCTCGCCGCCGAAGTCCACATAGGCCTCGTCGATCACCACGGGGACGTCCGGCTGGACGCGCAGCAGCGCTTCGATCTCAGCTCGCGGCAGGGCGACGCCGGTCGGCGCATTGGGGTTGGGCAGGATGATCGCCCCGGCCTGGCGCACATAGTCCGCAGTGCGGAGGCCAAAGCCCTCGTCCAGCGGCACGGCCTCGAAGCCGATCCCGAACAGCCGGCAATAGACCGGATAGAAGCTGTAGGTGATGTCCGGAAACAGCAGCGGCCGCTCGTGCTTGAGCAGGGCGGCGAAGGCGTGGGCCAGGACCTCGTCCGACCCATTGCCCACGAAGACCTGCTCCGGCCGCACACCGTGATAGCGCGCCAGGGTCTCGCGCAGGGCGGTGGCCTCGGGGTCGGGATAGAGCCGCAGATCGTCGCCGGCTTCGGCGGCGATCGCCGCCAGGGCGCGCGGCGAAGGGCCGTAGGGGTTCTCGTTGGTGTTCAGCTTCACCAGATCGGGAATGCGCGGCTGCTCGCCCGGCACATAGGGCTTCAACTCGCGCACTAGCGCGCTCCAGTAGCGGCTCATCGGCTCCTCCGGTCGAGCCGTGGGCTTAGGGGCTGGGCGGGCAAGCGTCAAACGAGATGGGGGGCTCACGCCTTCTCGACGAAGCTGTCGATGACCTTCTTCTCGCCGGCCTTGTCGAAGGTGACGGTCAGCTTGTTGCCGTCCACCGACTTGACCGCGCCGTAGCCGAACTTCTGGTGGAACACCCGCTGGCCTCGCTTGAAGTCGCTTGCGGCCGAGGACTCCGACACCACCAGCCGGCCTTCGCCCTCGATGACCTGGCCGCGGCCGGGATGGCTGCCGCGGAAGTTCCGCTCCTGGGCGCGTTTCCAGCCGGGGGAGGAATAGCCGGCGCCGAAGGTCGGGCTCTCGTCCCAGCGGCTGCCGTGCTGCTGCTGCATGCCGGGGCCGCCGCCGTAGTATCCGGTCTCCGAGCTCGCCTCGACATTGGCCAGGGGCAGTTCGTCCACGAAGCGGCTGGGAAGTTGGCTCGTCCAGCGGCCATAGACCTGGCGGTTGGCGGCGAAGGAGATCCGCGCTTCCTCCCGGGCCCGCGTGATGCCGACATAGGCCAGCCGCCGCTCTTCCTCGAGGCCCTTCTCGCCCTTCTCGTCCATGCTGCGCTGGGAGGGGAATACGCCTTCCTCCCAGCCGGGCAGGAAGACCAGTGGGAACTCAAGCCCCTTGGCCGAGTGCAGGGTCATGATCTGCACTGCGTCGGCCTGTGGGCCGCGGTCCATGTCCATCACCAGGGAGACGTGCTCGAGATAGGCCTCCAGGGTGTCGAAGGCCTGCATCGACTGGACGAGTTCCTTCAGGTTCTCCAGCCGGGTCTGGGCGGTCGGCGTCTTGTCGAGGCGCAAGGCGTCCGTATAGCCGCTCTCCTCCAGCACCTGCTCGGTCAGGCGCGAATGGTGGATCGCCTGGGCCTGGCCGCGCCAGCGGTCGAGGTCGCGGATGAAGTTCGACAGCGCCGTGCGGGTGCGCGCGGCCAGCTCGTCGGTCTGGATGGCTTCTCGGGCGGCCTGCATCACTGGCACGCCGTTCAGCCGGGCGATCTGCAGCAGCTTCTGGACGGTGGTGTCGCCGATGCCGCGCTTGGGGACGTTGACGATGCGTTCGAAAGCCAGGTCGTCGTCCGGCGACTGGATCAGCCGCAGATAGGCGTGGGCGTCCCGGATTTCCGCCCGCTCGAAGAACCGCGGGCCGCCGACCACCGTGTAGGGGATCTGCAGCATCACGAAGCGCTCTTCGAAGGCCCGCATCTGGAAGGAGGCCCGCACGAGGATGGCGATGTCGCGGTACCTTCGGGGGTCCTTCTCGGTCCCGCCCTTGTGGGCGCGCTCGATCTCCTCGGCGATCAGCCGGCTCTCGGCCTCGCCGTCCCAGACCCCGCGGACGATGACCTTCTCGCCGCCGTCCTGCTCGGTCCAGAGCGTCTTGCCCAGGCGCCCCTTGTTGGCCGCGATCAGGCCCGAGGCCGCCGCCAGGATGTGGCTGGTCGAGCGATAGTTCCGCTCAAGCCGGATCACCGTCGCGCCGGGAAAATCGCGCTCGAAGCGCAGGATGTTGTCCACCTCGGCCCCGCGCCAGCCATAGATCGACTGGTCGTCGTCGCCGACGCAGCAGACGTTCTGGCGCTTCTGAGCCAGCAGCCGCAGCCACAGGTACTGGGCGACGTTGGTGTCCTGGTACTCGTCCACCAGCACGTATTTGAACCGGTCGTGGAAGTCGGCCAGCACGTCCGGATTGGCCATGAACAGGGTCAGGTTGTGCAGCAGCAGGTCGCCGAAGTCGCAGGCGTTCAGCACCCGCAGCCGCTCCTGATAGAGCCGGTAGAGGGCCGGGCCCTTGCCGTTCGCGAACTCGCGGCCCTCCGACGGCGGCAGGCGGTCGGGCGTCCAGCCGCGGTTCTTCCAGTGGTCGATCAGCCCGGCCAGGGCTTTCGGCGTCCAGCGCTTGGCGTCGACATTCTCGGCCTCCAGCACCTGCTTGATCAGGCGCTCTTGGTCGTCGGTGTCCAGGATGGTGAAGTTCGACTTCAGGCCCACCAGCTCTGCGTGGCGGCGCAGGATCTGGGCGGCCACCGAGTGGAAGGTGCCCAGCCAGCGCAGGCCCTCAGCCGACGGCCCGATGATATGGGTGATCCGTTCGCGCATCTCGCGCGCGGCCTTGTTGGTGAAGGTGACGACCAGCAGTTCCCAGGGCTTGGCGCGCCCGGTGGCCAGGATGTGGGCCAGCCGCGTGGTCAGCACCCGGGTCTTGCCCGTCCCGGCGCCAGCCAGCACCAGCACCGGCCCTTCCGTCGCCTCGACGGCGGCGCGCTGCTCGGGGTTCAGCCCTTCCAGATAGTCGGGACCACGCACCCGGGCCAGATCGCTGACACGCGCGACCGGCAGGGCGTCGTCAAACGGATTGTCGAATGATTCATCGGCGGACATCGGAACATATGTAGCACACGCGGCGCGTGACTTAAGGCCCGGAACCGCCCCCTGCGGCGGTTCGTTCTTAACGTGACTGTGGCGGGAGGAGGCAGGTGATGGCCCCGAGGGCCAGCAATGGAACGCTTGTCTGGATCGCCGTGCTCGTCGGCGTGCTGATCGCGGGCGTCGCGGCGGTCGGATACCTTGTCTATGCCGGGCGCCAGGCCGTGTCCGAGCCGCGAGGCGTCAACCTGGACATCAATATCCCGCGCCCGCCGAACATTCCCCCTGACGCGCCGAAGCTGCCCGACGCGCCGATCCCGCAGCCCAAATAGCCGTGGAAGACGACGACGACCTTCCGCCGGGCGCACGGCAGCGTCGCAAGGGAATCCCCCTGGTGCTCTGGCTGGCCATAGGGCTCGGCCTCGTGTTCGCCTTCCTGGCCCTGCTGCGGTTCTTCTATCCGCCGGGCATGGGCCTCTAGGCCGAGGCCTTCACGAACGCCAGCGCCGCCACGCGGCAGGCCGAGGCGAGGGGGCGGTCGCCGCGCGAAGCGTCGATCCCGGCGATCAGGACGGCCAGGCTCACGCCGTCTGCGGCGGCCATGGCGTCCAGAACTTCCCAGAACTCCGGCTCAAGGGCCATTGAGGTGGCGTGGCCGGACAGCAGGATCGAGCGTTTCTTCAGCGGCATGGCGGCGTTGTGGCCCAGGCGCAACGCCGCCGCAAAGGCTTTCGATTGTCGCTTGCATAAAGATGACGCATGCGTCACTTTCAATTCGAACGCTGTTTGTTTTATCGAGGCCGCCGTCATGGCTATGACCGCCGACGTCCGCGAGGTTCCGATTCGCCGCCAGGTCCAGCCGGACGCCCCCATGCCCAAGCCCCGCATGCAGTGGGGCGTCGCGCTCAAGGCGCTGCAGCGCCTGCTGAACGACAAGGAAGACACCGGACAGGTCTTCGAGATCATGCGGGCGCTCAACGGGACCTCGACGGCCAAGGGTTACCAGCGCCTGCTGACCACCGTGCAGGGCGGCCGCATCGCCTATCAGCGGCAGGAGTTCGCCGAGCGGCTGATGGACGACGCCTGGCTCGACTCTTTCGGCGCAGGCACCGTGGGCGCGGCCTATCGCGATTTCATCCGTTCCGAGCGCCTCTCGGCCGAAGGGCTGGTCCAGGTCAGCCGTATCGAGGGGAACGAGATCGACATCCAGCACCCCTATGCCTGGTTCGGCCGCCGCACCCGCGACGTGCACGACATCTGGCACATCCTGTCCGGCTATCACCGCGACGGCCTGGGCGAGGCGTGCCTCGTCGCCTTCTCGTACGCTCAGACCAAGGGCCTTGGCTGGGCGCTGATCGCGCTCGGCGCCGTCTCGCGTTCGCGGGGCGCCGACTATCCGTACGTGAAGGCGATCTGGCAGGGCTACAAGCGCGGCAAGGCGGCGGCCTGGCTGCTGGGCGAGGATTACGAGCGCCTGATGAACGAGCCGCTCGTGGCCGCCCGCAAGCGTCTGGGGATCACACCGGCCACGATCTACGATTCCATCCCGGCCGAGGCCCGAGATCAGGCGGTTCCGGCCCGGATGTGACGACTTTGCGCGCCTGCCGTGGGGACGGGCGCGCGAATGGCGCAGGCTAGTTGCGCCGGGCGGGTGGGGGAGTGTCGAGCCTTCCCCACCCGCGCCCATGCCTCCTTCAGCTCGCGTCGTCTTCCGGTTCCCGCCTGGCGCCGTCCAGGGTGCGGTCGGCCTTTTCCTTCTCGGCCTCAGTGCGGGTCTTCTCGGATTTGGTGCGGCCGAACTTGGCGCGGTTCTCGCGCGCCTGCTCCTTGGCCAGCGCCTGTTCGCGGGCCTTGCGGACCTTGTTCAGGTTCACGACGTTGTTGCTCATGCGCCCTCCATCGCCTTGGCCATGAAGCGCTGGAAGCCCGGGCGCTTCTGAATCCGGTCGAGATAGCCTCGGACCGCCGGCGTCTCCGGCAGCAGTTTCGCCACGTGCGCCGCCCAATGCAGGGCGGTGGCCAGGCTGACATCGGCCGCGGTGAAGGCGTCGCCGACCGCGTAGTCGTGGGCGCTCAGCGTCGCCTCCACATGCGCCACGGCGTCTTCGAAACGACCGAACGAGACGGTCAGCGCATCGTATTGCCAGCCGAACGCCTTCGCCGACAGGCAAGGGTCGAGCACGGAGTCCACATAAACCAGCCAGCTCAGGTAGGGTCCGCGCCGCGGATCGCCGATGGGCGGCGCGAGGCCGGCCTCTGGAAAGGCGTCGGCCAGATAGGTCGCGATGGCGGCGCGTTCGGTGATCACCACGCCTTCATGCACGATGGCCGGCGCCTTCTTGTGGGGCTGGATGGCCCGGTAGCTTTCCGGCGCCCCGCCCTCGCGCCGGATGTCCACCAGCTCGATCTGGTAGGGGACCCCCAGCTCCTCCAGTAACCATAACGTGGTCCCCGAGCGGGATTGCGGCGCATGATAGAAGATCAGCATATCGACCTCTCTGATCCGCTCCCCCCAGGGTGAGCCTAGAGGAAGCGCGCGCACGATCAACCGCGCCTTCCCAGCCGGCCTGTTCGGAGCTAAGGCGTTGATCCTCGAACAGGATCGGAAGCGCCTTGGCCACCAGCTTCTTCGAGAAAGCTCGCGCGAAGGTGCGCAACTGGCCGACGCTGGCCTTGCCCGGCATTGTCGCGGCGGCAGGGCTCGTGGTGACGCTCGCTGGCGCGGTGATCCTGGAAAACGGCCGGGAACAGCGTGAACGCCTGCGGTTCGACGCCGTGGTCGACCAGGCCAACGACGCCGTCGGCAACAGGCTGGAAACCTACATCGCGGTCTTGCGGGCCGGCGCGGGCCTGTTCGCGGCCAGCGATGCGGTCAGCGCCGACGAATTCCGCGCCTTCGCCGACCGGATCGAGATCGCCCGCCGATATCCAGGGATTCGCGGGATCGGGTTCTCGGCGCGAATCCGGCCCGGCGAGGAGGCGCACAGGGCTGCGGAGCTTGCGGCCGAGGGCGTACCCAGCCTGCCTCCGCGGGAGCCGGACGGCGAACTCCACGCGATCATCTACCTGCACCCTCTGGACGAGGCGAACCGCCGGGTTCTGGGATTCAACATGCACGGTCATCCCGTGCGCCGCGAAGCCATGAACCGCGCCCGCGACACCGGCATGCCGGCGCTCTCGGGCAAGGTCCTGCTCGCCCAGGACGCCGAGGCCCAAAATCCGCAGGCAGGTTTCCTGATCTATGAGCCGGTCTATCGCGGGGGCGTCACGCCCCCGACGATCGAGCAGCGCCGCGAACGCCTCGAAGGCTTCGTCTATGCGCCTTTCCGAGCCGGGGACCTGCTGTCCAACGTCCTGCCCTCGGCCAGGGCGGTCGGCCTGGACTACGCCGTATATGACGGGAAGCCCAGCGAGGCGAGCCTGCTGCGCCAATCGCCAGGCGCCGCGCCGCTCACCGGAGGCATGGCGGCCATGCGCCTGCTCAGGGTCGGGGGGCGGGACTGGACCATTATCTACCGGGCCAGGGCCGACCACGACCGCACCTCGGATCGCTGGCTTAGTCTCGTCTTTCTGGGAACCGGGTTGCTGGCCACCGTGATGATCAGCGTGGCCACCTGGCGTCAGGTAAGCGCGCGCCTGGCCGCCGAGCGCGAGGTCGCCGCCCGGATCGCCGCCGAGGCGCGCCAGAGGCTGCTGCTCGACGAGTTGAACCATCGCGTGAAGAACACCCTGGCCACGGTGCAGTCGATCGCAGCCCAAAGCCTCCGCCATGGAGAGGACGTCGCCAGCGTGCGCGCGACCTTCGAGGCGCGGCTGATCGCCCTTTCCCATGCGCACGACCTGCTCACCCGCGACAACTGGAGCGGTGCGAGCCTCGCCGAACTGGTGGGCCAGGAACTGGCCCCCTATGGCGGGGCCAACGGCGAACGGTTGGCTATCGCCGGCGAGCATGTCTGGCTGGCGCCGAACACCGCCGTCGCCCTGGGCATGGCCTTCCACGAACTGGCCACCAACGCAGCGAAGTACGGGGCGCTGTCCAACGAGTATGGCCGCGTGCATGTCACCTGGACGGTAGGCCCGGGCGCCGGACCGCGTCCGCTTCGCATCGTCTGGCGCGAGATCGGCGGCCCGCCGGTCGTAAAGCCCGAGCGCCAGGGCTTCGGCTCCCGGGTGATCGTCGGCGGCCTAGCTCACCAGCTCGACGGCGTCGTGGACCTCGACTTCCCGCCGACCGGCGTGGTCTGCACCATCGCCTTCACCCTGCCGCCGATCGGCGCCGACGACGAGATGATGGACCTGGGATCGGCGGCCTGACCTGCAACCGCCCCTCCGCCGAGCCGTTCTCCATGCACCCCGAAACGCAGGATGGAGACGCAAGACCATGCATCCCGGCATTCGCGAACATATGGAAGTGGTGGGCTCGGACGGAGGCCATGTCGGCCGCGTCGACCACATCGTCGGTGAAGAGATCGAGCTCGCCAAGCTGGACCTCGGCGCCGGGCTCAAGCACCACCTGATTCCGGTCTCGTGGATCGATGACGTCATCGACGACAAGGTCCGCCTGAACATCACCAAGGAAGCGGCCAAGGCCGCCTGGCGCGAAAAGCACTAGGCGCTGCGGATTCTCCCCTCGGGGGAGGGGGGGCTTGCCGACGGCGAGACGGAAGGGGCCGCCGCAGGCGGTCTCAGCGCGTGCTCGCCGCCTTCAGGTCGTCGAGCGTCAGCGCCGGAAGCACTGGCAGATCGAGGCCCTCGATCTGCGCAGGGCCTCCGCCGCGCCAGACGGCGCAGATGACTGCGATGGTGATCGCGCCGGCGTCATCCAGACGGGCCTTGGCGTCGCGCACCGCGCCGCCGGTGGAGATGACGTCCTCGACGATCACGACACGCTTGCCGCTCAGGTCGCCGCCCTCCACGGCGAGACAGGTGCCGTAGGCCTTCGGCTGCTTGCGAACGAAGGCGGTAGGCCAGCCCGACAGCAGCGACATCGCCGTGGCGATCGGTACGCCGCCCAGTTCAACGCCGGCCAGGACCTCGGTTTCCGGCGGCACGAGCGGCAGCATGGCCTGGGCCACCCGCTTGAGCAGCCGAGGGTCGGCCTCGAACCGATACTTGTCGAAATACTCGTTGGCCCGCGCGCCCGACCGGAGCACGAAGTCCCCGGTCAGTCGCGCGGCCGCGTCTATGTCCGCAGCGAGTTGTCTACGCGCCGCGGCGTCCATCACGTCACGTTCGCGCAGAAGCGTTGGATGCGGGTGCAGGCGTCTTCCAGCACGGCGTTGGAGGTCGCGTAGCTGATGCGGAAGAACGGCGAGAGGCCGAAGGCCGCGCCGAACACCACCGAGACGCCTTCCTGTTCCAGCAGTTCGACGGCGAAGTCCTGGTCGTTCCCGATGACCTTGCCGGACGGGCTCTTCTTGCCGATCAGCTTTTCCACCGACGGATAGACGTAGAAGGCGCCCTCTGGCGTCGGGCAGGCGATGCCGTTGGCCTGGTTCAGCATCGAGACCACCAGGTCGCGGCGGGCTTCGAACAGCTTGGCGTTCGGCTTGATGAACTCCTGGGCGCCGTTCAGCGCCTCGACCGCCGCCCATTGCGAGATGGACGAGGGGTTGGAGGTCGTCTGGCTCATCACCTTGGCCATCGACTTGATCAGCGCCTCGGGGCCGGCCGCATAGCCGATCCGCCAGCCGGTCATGGCATAGGCCTTGGAGACGCCGTTCATGGTCAGGGTGCGGTCGTAGAGCGCCGGCTCGACCTGCGCGATGGTCCAGAACTGGAAGTCGCCGAACACCAGGTGCTCGTACATGTCATCGGTCAGGATCCAGACATGCGGATGGCGCAGCAGCACGTCGGCGATGCCGCGCAGCTCTTCCTTGGTGTAGGCCGCACCCGAGGGGTTGGAGGGCGAGTTCAGGAACACCCACTTGGTCTTCGGCGTGATCGCCGCTTCCAGGTCGGCCGGTTGTAGCTTGAAGCCGGTGGCGTCCGAGGTGGCGACGGCCTTCGGCGTGCCGCCGGCCAGCAGCACGATGTCCCAGTAGCTGACCCAGTACGGCGTCGGGATGATCACCTCGTCGCCCGGGTTCAGGGTCGAGAGCATGGCGTTCCAGATCACCGGCTTGCCGCCCGGCGAGACGTTCACCTGGCTGGTCTTGTAGGAGAGGCCATTCTCGCGCTGGAACTTGGCGACGATGGCTTCCTTCAGCTCCGGAATGCCGTCGACATTGGTGTACTTCGTCTTGCCGTCGCGGATCGCCTTGATGGCGGCTTCCTTGATGTTGTCCGGCGTGTCGAAGTCGGGCTCGCCCGCGGCCAGGGAAATCACGTTCCGGCCCTGCGCTTTCAGCTCACGTGCTTTCGCGTCGGCCGCCAGGGTGGCGGACGGCTTCACGCGGGCGAGCGCGGCGGATTCGAGCGACATGGCGGGCATACTCCCGGGGCAAGTTAAGAGGAAAACGCGGGCGGTTTAGCCCAAGGGCGGGGAAAGGCAATCCCGCCTCAGCGGCGGAACGGCGTTTGCGGACTACTCGTTTCCTCAGAACCACAGGCGAGGACAGAGATGCTCGACCATTCCGGCTTCATAGCGCTCGTCCTGGGCGCCACGTTCCTGGCCGGATGCGGCCAGGAAACGCGAACCGCCTCGGCCACGCCCGCTCCGGTTCCGGCTCCAGTCCCGGCGCCTGCTCCGGCCGTCGCTCCGCCGACCGCTACGCGGCCCGATTATGTCGGCCACTGGGCCGTCTCCCTGGCGGGCTGCCAGGCCGGCGGCTGGGACTTCAGGCGCGACAGCGTCGGGACCGCGGGCGAGGTCTCCTGCGCCTTCAAGAAGGTCACCCCCACCACCGAGGGCTACGCCATCGACGCCGAATGCACCGCCCAGGCCCCGCCGGAGCTGAAGAGCTTCACCCTGGTCTTCTCCGGCGTCGGGCCGGCCGAGACCATGACCGTGGCCGGCGGCCCCTGGGGTAGCCCGGTCGCCTTGATCCGCTGCCCGCCCTAGCGGACTTCCACCGTCAGGTGGCGCAGTTCGTGGACAGGGGCCAGGCGCCGGCGAATGGCCTCCACGCTCGTCTGGCTCCGGACGCTGACGATGGCCGCGTGCGCCTCGGGGCCCACCCTCCAGACATGCAGGTCGGTGATGCGGGCGTCGCCGGGCGTCTCCACCAGTTCGCGCACTTCCTCGGCGACATGGGCGTCGGTGGTGTCCAGCAGGATCTGGGCGGTGTCGCGCAGCAGGCCCCACGACCAGCGCGCGATGACCAGGGCGCCGACAATCCCCATGGCCGGGTCGAGCCAGGTCCAGCCCAGGAACCAGCCGGCCAGCAGGGCGACGATGGCCAGCAGTGAGGTGAGGGCGTCGGCCATCACGTGCATGTAGGCCGAGCGCAGGTTGTTGTCCCTGCCATGATGGCCGTCGTCGGCATGGTCATGATGCGGGTGCGCGTGATGGTCGTGATCGTGGTCATGAGCATGGCCGTGACGGTGCTCGTGACCGTGAGCATGGCTGTGGCCATGGTGTCCATGTCCGTGGTGGTGGTGGCCGGCCCCGAGCAGGGCGGCGCTGACGAGGTTAACGACCAGACCCACGACCGCGACGATGGTCGCCTCGCCAAAGGCGACGTTGGCCGGCTCGAACAGGCGGCGAACCGACTCCACCCCGATCCCCAGGGCGATCATCGCCAGCACCAAGGCCGAGGCGAAGCCGGCGAGGTCACCGACCTTGCCCGTGCCGAAGCTGAAGCGGCGATTGCCGGCGTGCCTCCGCGCATAGATGTAGGCTATGGCCGCCACGCCCAGCGCCCCTGCATGGGTCGCCATGTGGAAGCCGTCGGCCAGCAGGGCCATGGAGCCGGACCAGTATCCGGCCGCGATCTCGACCACCATCATCAGGGCGGTCAGGCAGACCACCCACAAGGTTCTGCGGGCGTTGCTGTCGTGGTTCGCACCGAGGAAGACGTGATCGTGCGCGAACGCCTCGATGTCTGCGGATGTCGTCATGAGGAGCGGCCTATTTCGAGTAGCGGCGGAAAGCTTGGATCACTTCCTGGGCGGCCTTGGCGCGGTCGTCGTCGGACAGGCCTGGCTTTGCCAGGTGCTCGTGAATGTGCGCCTCGACGATCTCGTCCAGCAGCCCGCTCATCGCGCCGCGCGCGGCGGCCACGAGATGCAGGATCGCCCCACACTCCGCACGGCTTTCGATGGAGCGTTCGATCGCGGCCACCTGGCCGGCGATGCGCCGCACGCGCTTGAGCAGGGCTTCGGGGTCGGCGGTGAGATGTCCCATACCATACCCCCCTATGGTATAGCCAGCGGCTACGCAAGCCGCCACGCGCCTTGACCACGGCCCGCGAACAGGCGACGGGATGGGCGATGGGTCGTTTTCTGCGCTTCCTCTACGAGATGGACGCCAAGGCCTGGCGAACCCTCCTCGTGTCCTTCGTCCTGTTCGGCGGCGTCGGCGTCGTCTTCCTGTTCGGCGCCCAGGTGCTCGGCTTCGACGGCGAAGCGACGGTGGAGCGCTGGCTGGGCTTGGCCGCCGATGGGCCGTGGGCGCTGCCGGTCGCGGTGCTCTCCTTCGCCGTCCTAGCCTTCGTCGGCGTGCCGCAGTTCGTGCTGATCGCCGCGGCGGTGGTGGCCTTCGGAGCCTGGGCCGGATTCGCCTATAGCTGGATCGGCACCATGGTCTCGTCCCTGGTGGGCTTCTACCTGGGACGGGCGGCCGGCGCGCGCGCGCTCAGGACCCTCTCCGGCGAGAGCATGCAGCGGTTCATGGACCTGGTGGGCCGAAACGGCTTCCTGGCCAGCCTGATCGTGCGGCTTGTGCCTTCGGCGCCGTTCATCGTCGTGAACATGGCGGCCGGTGTCACGCCCATGCGGATGCGCGACTTCGCCTTCGGCACCGCCATCGGAATCGTTCCGAAGATCATCCTCACCGCCTTCGCCGGCAATTCCATCGTCCGGGTCCTGAGAGGCGAGGGCGGCGAGCATCTGCTTGGCCTCGGAGCCATCGTCGTAGTGTGGATCGCCATCGGCTGGTTCGCCCGCAAGTGGCTGAAATCCCGCGAGGACGCCATCAGCGGCCCACGCAAGGACTGAGTCTTTCGCGGCAACTTCTTGCGCCCCGGCGTCGATAAGTCGGTTTTTGCGCAAGAGTCTTGCGGCTCGGGCGTCGTTTGGGTACACAGCGCACCATGCGTACGCAGCCGAACAGCCTGCTTCTTCTTGACCTGGGGCTTAGCCGCCCCTGGGCTACCCTTTAGGCTGCGCACCTTCGCGGCCGGGCGCCCAGGGGACATTCCGCAACCCGAGACGCCCAACAACGCCCCCGCGAAGAGAGCCCCCAATGACCACCGTTTCCGCCGCCGCCGCCCGCGATTCCCGTGATCGCGTAATCGTCTTCGACACCACCATGCGCGACGGGGAGCAGTCCCCCGGCGCCTCCATGTCGCTGGACGAGAAGCTGGAGCTGGCCAAGATCCTCGAGGACATGCGGGTCGATGTCATCGAGGCCGGCTTCCCGATCGCCTCGAACGGCGACTTCGAAGCCGTCCGCGCCATCGCCGAGATCGTCACCGAGAGCACCATCTGCGGTCTGGCCCGCGCCGCCCCCGCCGACATCGAGCGCTGCGCCGAAGCCATCCGCCCGGCCAAGCGTGGCCGCATCCACACCTTCATCTCGACCAGCCCGGTCCACATGAAGTGGAAGCTGCAGATGGAGCCGGAAAAGGTGCTGGACATGGTGACCCGCTCGGTCAGCCACGCCCGTAACCTGTGCGACGATGTCGAGTGGTCGGCCGAGGACGCCACCCGCACCGAGCGCGATTTCCTGCGCCGCTGCGTTGAGGCCGCGATCCGCGCCGGCGCCACCACGATCAACATCCCCGACACCGTCGGCTACACCTATCCTTCCGAATATGCGGACATCTTCCGCGACCTGATCGAGAACGTACCGGGCGCCGACAAGGTGATCTTCTCGACCCATTGCCATAACGACCTGGGCCTGGCGGTCGCCAACAGCCTGTCGGGCGTGCAGGGCGGGGCGCGCCAGGTCGAGGTGGCGGTCAACGGCATCGGCGAGCGGGCCGGCAACGCGGCCCTGGAAGAAGTGGTCATGGCCCTGCGCGTGCGCGGCGACCGGCTGCCCTTCCACACCGGCGTCGACGCCACCCACATCACCCGCGCCAGCCGCTATGTCTCGGCCATCACCGGCTTCCCGGTGCAGTTCAACAAGGCGATCGTCGGCAAGAACGCCTTCGCCCACGAGAGCGGCATCCACCAGGACGGGATGCTGAAGAACGCCGAGACCTACGAGATCATGCGCCCCGACGACGTGGGCCAGGGCTCGACCAACCTGGTCATGGGCAAGCACTCCGGCCGCCACGCCTTCCGCGAGAAGCTGAAGGAGCTGGGCTACGACCTGGGCCAGAACGCCCTGAACGAGGCCTTCCAGCGCTTCAAGGACCTGGCCGACAAGAAGAAGCACGTCTTCGACGATGACCTCATCGCCCTGGTCGACGACGCCCTGGCCTCGAGCGCCGATCGCATCCAGGTCAAGCACCTGCGCGTGATCGCCGGCACCGACGGCCCGCAGGAGGCCGACCTGACCGTCACGGTCGACGGCGAGGAGCGGTCGGCCAAGGCGACGGGCGATGGTCCGGTGGACGCAGTGTTCAACGCCATCCACGAGGTCGTGCCCCACACCGCCATCCTGCGCCTGTTCCAGGTCCATGCGGTGACCGAGGGCACCGACGCCCAGGCCCAGGTCTCGGTGCGTCTGGAAGAAGACGGCCGCATCGCCACTGGTCAGGCCGCCGACACCGACACCCTGACCGCCTCGGCCAAGGCCTATGTCAACGCGCTCAACAACCTCTTCGCCCGCAAGGAAAAGAGCGCTCCGGACGCGATCGCCTCGGGCTTCTGAGGACGCCCGGCGCCGCCTGCCTCACGAGTGTCTTCCCGGTTCGGCCAGAGGCCGATCCGGGACCCATGAACACCCGATCGGACAGGATGCGGCGCCGTGGGCGACGCCTTGACATCAGCCGCTAATGGATTCCGGCCTTCCGCGTCGCTCAGCCGGGATGACACTCGAGGTGGGGCAGCCGCCAGCGCGGCTGTGCTTTGAATCATGCTCTGGATTGTACTGACGGCGGCCGCTGCGCCGCTGCAGGTTGCGCGCAATGCGTTGCAGCGCGGGCTGGTCGGCGACGCCGGCCCCTGGGGCGCGACCCTGGTCCGCTTCCTGTTCGGTCTGCCGTTCGCCCTGACCATCTTCGCGGTCGTGGCGCTCATGACCCCGGACGCCGCGCCGAGGTTCTCCTGGCGCTTTGCTGCGGCCGTCGCCAGTGGAGCCGCGGGCCAGGTGGCCGCCACCGCCGCCCTGCTGGTGGCCATGCGGCGGTCGGGCTTCGCCGTGGCGACCTTCATGCAGCAGTCCTCGCTGCCGCTGGCGGCGCTGATGGGCGTGCTGGTCGGCGACCAACTCAGCCCTCACGCCTGGGCCGGCGTCGCCGCGACCACCGCAGGACTCGCCGTTCTCTCCTGGCCCCGGGCGGGGGGCGAGAAGGGCGCAGGCCGCGGCGCCCTGTTCGGCCTGGCCTCGGGCCTGGCCTTCGGGATCACGCTGAACGCCTACCGGCAGGCGGGCGTCGCTCTTGATGCGGCCCATCCGATCTATGCGGCGACGGCTTCGGTCTGCGTCGCCCAGACCATGCAGTCCATCGGCCTGGTGATCTTCCTGGCCGTCACTCGGCCCGGCGCCCTGAGCGCGGTGATGGCCTCGTGGCGCCAGTCCCTCGGCGCTGGCTTCTTCGGGGCGGCGGCCTCGGCCTGCTGGTTCGCCGCCCTGGCCATGGCGCCCGCGGGCGCTGTCCGCGCCGTTGGCGTCATCGAAGCCCCCATCGCCGCCGCCGCCGGCCGCCGCCTATTCAAGGAAAAGCTCTCGCTCCGCCAGATGATCGGCGGCCTGGCGACCGCCGTCGGTGTAGTGATGACCGCCCTCGGTTGATGTCCCTCAAGGGACCCGAGGGGATTGCCGAATAGGGATTGCCGAATAGGAATTGCATGAGACGCCGCCTCGGTTTCGGTCGCCGCCGCTGTCGCGTCCCGATCCCGGGCCGGTGTCGCGGTCCATCCGAGAGGAAGCCTGGCGTGAACCTCATCCGATACGTGGCGGCCGTCCTGGCCTCGCTGCTGCTGGCGACGGCGGCCCAGGCTGCGCCGGTCACCGTCTTCGGCGCGGCTTCCCTGAAGAACGCCCTGGACGAGGTCGGCGCCGAATACGCCAGGTCCGGGGGGCAGGCGCGGTTCTCCTACGCCGCGTCGTCGGTCATCGCCCGCCAGATCGAGCAGGGCGCGCCGGCCGACATCTTCATCTCCGCCGACAGCGAGTGGATGGACTATCTGGCTCAGCGCCGCCTGATCGTCGCCGCGAGCCGTCGCGACCTGCTCACCAATCGCCTGGCCCTGATCGCGCCCAAGGGCTCGAAGGTGAATCTCAGGATCGGCCGCGGCATGCCGATCGCCAGGGCGCTCGGTTCCGGTCGCTTGGCCCTGGCCGGCCCCGACGTGCCTGCCGGCCGCTACGGACGGTCCGCCCTGACCGCGCTCGGGGTCTGGAACAGCGTCTCTGGCCGGCTCGCCTCGGCCGAGAACGTTCGCTCGGCCCTGCTGTTCGTCGCCCGCGGCGAGAGCCCGCTGGGCGTCGTCTACGACACCGACGCCAAGGTCGAGCCGCGGGTGCGCATCGTCGGCCTGTTCCCGACGAACACCCATCCGCCGATCGTTTATCCGGCCGCGCTCGTCGCCGGCTCGAAGAACCCGGACGCGGCCAGGTTCCTCGCCTTCATGCGCGGCCCGCGCGCTGCGGTCATCTTCAAGAAGTACGGCTTTACAGTGCTTCGCTAGCGCGCCTTGCGCTTGGCGAGCGCGAAGGGGACCAGCGCGGCGATCACGCCGCTCAGGTTCGCGGCCAGGTCCTTGATCTGGAACGTGCCCGAGATCCAGCCCAGCGCCTGGCCCGCCTCCAGCCCGACGCCCAGCGCGATGAACACCCCGCCGATGGTCCAGGGCTTCACGCGGGGCAGGGCGATCACCGACAGCACGGTCAGCAGGTAGCCGTAGATCATGTGCATGGTCGCATCGGCCGGCGGCGCCCAGCGGCGCGCGTTGTAGTGCGGGTCCAGCGCGCCGAGCACGCAAAAGGCCAGGACGACCGCCAGGGCGATACGCCCCGCCCAGGTGATGATGTTCTGCATGGCGCGCGACCCTAATGCGCTTCGCCGGTTTCGACTATTGGTCGGCGAAGAAGGCCTCGGCGTCCTCCACCTCCACCAGCCGGCCCTTGCGGATCTCCAGGAACCGCGTCGCGGCGCTGCGGGTGAAGTGCCGGTCGTGGGAGACGAAGATGCAGGCGTTGTCCGAGGCGTCGAGCTGCGCCTCCAGCGCCTCCTGGCCCTCGATGTCCAGGTGGTTGGTCGGCTCGTCCAGCAGGTAGAGGTTGGGCTTGGCCAGCCTCATCCGCAGGAAGACCAGCCGCGCCCGCTCGCCGAAGCTCAGGTCGCCGATCGGCGCCTTGATCCGCGCATGGGCGAATCCAGCCTTCGCCAACAGCGCGTTCGCCTCTCGCTCGGTCGCCCCCTCGGCGGCGGTCACATAGGCCAGCAGGCTGGTCTTCAGCGGCAGGTCGGCCATCTTCTGGTCGAAATAGACCAGCCGGCTCTGCGGGTTGAAGCTGATCGGCGCCTGGCCGTCATAATGCTCCCGCGCCGGATCGAAGGCAGCCGCCAGCAGCGACAGCAGGGTCGACTTCCCCGAGCCGTTGACGCCCAGCAACGCGACGCGATCGCCCCGCGCCAGGTTCAGCCGATCGATCGTGAAGAGCTTGCGTGAACCGTCCGGCGTCTGGACCGCATAGTCGCGCACCCGCAGGGCGACCTTGGCGTCCATCTCCCCGTCGTTCAGCTCCAGACGCCGCTCACGGGCGGCATAGGCGCTGGTGCGGTCGGCCTCGATCCGCTCGATCCGCTTCTCGGTGGCCTTGGCGCGTTTGTGGAAGGCGTCGTTCTTGACGCCCCAGACGCGGTAGCGCGCCGCCACCTTCTGCAGCCGTTCGATTTCCTTGCCTTCAAGTTGCCGCCGCACGGCGTCGGCCGCGTCCCGCTGCAGCAGCGCCTCGCGCGCCTCCACGAACGGAACCTTGAAGCTGTGCGCCCCGTCGCTGCGCAGGAACAGCGTCCGCGTCGTCGTTCTCTGCAGGAAGGCGCGGTCGTGGCTGACGATCAGCATCGGCAGCCGGTCGTCCTCGTCCAGCCATCCCTCCAGGGTGTTGATGTTCGAGAGGTCCAGGTGGTTGGTCGGCTCGTCGAGGATCAGCAGGTCCGGCTCGGCCAGCCTCGCCGCCGCCGCGATCAGCAACAGCCTTTGCCACCCGCCGCTAAGCGAGCCGAACGCCTGCTGGGCCGTCTCGTAGGCGACGCCGATCTCGTCCAGCATCACGTCGACCTTCCAGTCCTCCGATCCGTCGGTGACGGGCAGGGCGGCTTCCAGTACTTCGCGGACGCTCTTGTCGGCCAGGCCCGGCGGCGTTTCCTGCGGCACGTAGCCGATCTTCAGGCCCCGCGAGCGGACGATCTGGCCGTCCATGAGCTGCAGTTCGCCCAGCAGGCACTTCAGAAGCGTCGACTTGCCGGCCCCGTTCTCGCCGACCAGGGCGGTGCGCGCGGCGTCGAGCTGGAAGCTGACGCCCTCGAAGACCTTGTGGGTTCCGTAGAAGAAGCTGGCGTTCTCGACGCCCAACACGGCCTGACGGGGTGACATCTGCGAGGGGCTGATCTGGGGGCGGAAACGAGCCCGAAGCCTAGCGGCGCCGCAGCCGCAGGGCTGTCACCCATTTGCGACACCGCCAACCCAGAGTCGCCAATCAGTCCGACTCGCCGGAACAATCGACCCGATCCGCAGATTTGAGCCGCGGTTCGTTCGATCGACCAATTGGGGGAGGCCCCGATGGCTGAGGCTGGACTTGCGCTGGCGCGCGGTAGCGCCGCGCGTTTGCTCGATCAGGCTTTCCATTCCTGGGAGGGTCTGGTCAGCCACCTGCCGGTCGGCATCTACATATGCGACAGGCACGGCGGCATGGTGTTCTGCAATCGCAGGGCGTCGGAGCTATGGGAAGAAGAACCCGTCTTCGGTCGGCCGCCGGCGGCGCTGGCTCACGCCTATCACGCCGATGGCGCGCCGATGACCCTGCGCCAATCCCCGGTGTCCGAGGCCCTGGCCACCGGCGTTCCGGTCAGGGATCGCGAGGTGGTGCTGGTCCGCCCCGGCGGGCGCCGCACCCACGTCCTCTTCAGCGTGGAGCCGATCTTCGACGAGCGCGGAATGCTGATCGGCGCGGTCAACTGCGTGCAGGACGTCACCGATCTCCGCCAGGCGCGGGACATGCTTCGCGCGCGCCAGGGCTGGTCGCGGCGGGTCGTGGAGGCCGCTCCCATCGCCCTATGTCAGACCGACGCCGACGGCGTGCTGCTCGGCTTCAATCCCGCGGCGGTGGAGCTCTGGGGGCGCGAGCCGCGGATCGGCAAGGACCGGTGGTGCGGGGCCTACAAGCTCTACGAGCCGGACGGCGCGCCCATGCCGCTGGACCGTTCGCCCATCGCGATGGCCTTGAAGGAGCGCCGCCAGATCTCGGCCGCCGAAGTGATCTTCGAGCGGCCGGACGGCGGCAAGGGCGCCTTCCTCGCCTATTCGACCCCGCTCTTTTCACCCGGCGGCGAGCTGGCAGGGGCGATCAACATCATGATCGACATTACCGAGCGAAAGCGCGCCGAGGACCTGCAGAAGACTCTGCTCGACGAACTGAACCATCGGGTCAAGAACACCTTGGCCACCGTCCAGTCGCTGGCCGCGCACAGCTTCCACGACGTCGGCGATCCGGCCGGAATGCGCCAGGCTTTCGAGGCCCGGCTGATGGCGCTCTCGGGCGCGCACAATCGCCTGGCCGAGCAGCGCTGGGAGGCGGCCGATCTCGGCGACCTCGTGGCCGGCGTCCTCGCCCCCTACGGCGACGAGGCGATCCTGTGCGAGGGGCCGCAGGCGCGGCTTTCGACCCGCGCCTCGGTCACTTTCGCGATGGTCCTGCACGAGTTGGCGACCAACGCCGCCACGTACGGTGCGCTCTCTGAGCCGCAAGGCCGGCTGCTGGTCCACTGGTCCCGGCAGGCCGGCTCGATCCTGCTGGAATGGCGCGAGAGTCGCGGACCTCCGGTGCGCGAGCCCGACCACAGCGGTTTCGGGCTCCGCTTCATCCGCCGGGCCGTCGAACGGGAACTCGCCGGCGACGTCAGCTTCGATTTCGCCCCGATTGGGTTCAAATGCCGTATTTCCGCCCCTATTCCAGCGACGGTCTGAACCCTTCCCACTTCCTTCGTCGCACGCCTTCGGGCGTGTCCACAGTTTCTCGTGCGACGCGAAACCACAGACGTGTCATTAAGCCTTGAAATCAACCGACTGGCAGGGCACACGGACCATCTGTCCTGCAAGCGGAGGCTGACGCCGCCCCTGGTTTCCAAAATCGAAACCGAACGTCGGCAGCCTGGGCTTCGCACACCCACCAATTCCGCTTCCCATCCCCAGGGCCCTGCATGTTTTCGTCACTCTTCGGCGCCATTTCGAACGACATCGCCATCGATCTCGGCACCGCCAACACCCTCATCTACATGAAGGGCAAAGGCATCGTCCTGAACGAGCCGTCGGTTGTCGCCCTGCGCAACGTCGGCGGGCGCAAGGTCGTCCACGCCGTCGGCATCGAGGCCAAGCAGATGCTGGGCCGGACGCCCGGCCACATGGAGGCGATCCGTCCCATGCGCGACGGCGTCATCGCCGACTTCGAAGTCGCCGAGGAGATGATCAAGTACTTCATCCGCAAGGTTCACAACCGCAAGGGCTTCGTGAACCCGAAGGTGATCGTCTGCGTGCCGTCGGGCGCCACCGCCGTCGAACGCCGCGCCATCAACGATTCCTGCCTCAACGCCGGCGGCCGCCGCGTGGGCCTGATCGACGAGCCGATGGCTGCGGCGATCGGCGCCGGCCTGCCGATCCACGAGCCGACCGGTTCGATGGTGGTCGACATCGGCGGCGGCACCACCGAAGTCGCCGTGCTTTCGCTCTCCGGCATCGTCTATTCGCGTTCGGTCCGCGTCGGCGGCGACAAGATGGACGAGGCGATCATCAGCTACATGCGCCGCAACCATAACCTGCTGATCGGCGAGACCACCGCCGAGCGCATCAAGAAGGAGATCGGCACCGCCCGCGCTCCGGCCGACGGCGAAGGCCTCTCGATCGAGGTCAAGGGCCGCGACCTGATGCAGGGCGTGCCGCGGGAAGTGCGTATCAGCGAGAAGCAGGCCTCGGACTCCCTGGCCGAGCCGGTCGGCCAGATCGTCGACGCCGTGAAGATGGCGCTGGAAGCGACCCCGCCGGAGCTGGCCTCCGACATCGCCGACAAGGGTATCATGCTGACCGGCGGCGGCGCTCTGCTCCGCGGTCTGGACGCCGAGATCCGCGACCATACCGGCCTGCCGGTCACGGTGGCGGACGATCCGCTATCCTGCGTCGCCCTGGGTTGCGGCAAGGTGCTTGAACATCCGAAGTGGATGAAGGGCGTTCTTGAGTCCACCCTGGCGTAGAATTTGCGCGAGTCGCGGCCTGGGGGAGGTCTCTCGGGTCGCATCTCTAGGGTGAGCAGGTTCCAGTGGCGCTTCGGGAGAATCCGTTCGGCGAGCTGAAAGTCCCACTGGCCTGGACGGCCGGGGTCGCGCTCGTCGTCGCCTTGGTGGTGGCCCTGGCCCTGCTGTTCTCCGACCGCCGGGAGACTTTCCAGACCGAAGCCTATGGCGCGTCGCGCAAGATGGGCGATGCGATCGCCGCGCCGGTCACCGGCGTGCTCGCCACTCCCGGCCGCTGGATCGGCGACGGCGTCGAGGGGGTTCGCGGCTACTTCTTCGCGGTCTCGGAGAACCGCCGCTTGAAGGCGGAACTCCGCGAGATGCGCCAGTGGCAGGCGACGGCCCTGAACCTGCGCGAGACCAACAACCGCTACAAGGCGTTGCTCGGCCTGAAGACCGATCCGCCGATCCCCATGGTCGCCGCCCGCACGGTCAGCGAGGCGAGGGGGCCGTTCTCCAACACCCGCCTGGCCAACGCCGGTACGGAAAAGGGCATTAAGCCCGGCAACCCGGTAATGAGCGAGAACGGCCTCGTCGGCCGGATCATTGGCGTGACCGAGGGCGCCAGCCGCATCCTGCTGCTGACCGACCTGGCCTCGCGCACCCCGGTCATGATCGACCGCACCAACGCCCGCGCCATCCTGACCGGCGACGGCGGCCCCAATCCGCGCCTCGAATACCTGCGTGGTCAGGATCCGGTGAAGCAGGGCGACCGCGTGGTCACCTCCGGCGATGGCGGCGTGCTGCCACGCGGCCTGCCGGTCGGCGTGGTGGCCAAGGGCCTGGATGGCCGCTGGCGCGTGGTGCTGGCCTCCGACGCCGCTCCCGTCGACTTCGTGCAGGTCATGCTGTTCCAGGACTTCTCCCAGCTCAGCGCCGCCGCCGCGGCCGAGCTGAACCGCATGCCGGTCCCGCCGCCCGCCAGCCCGCCGCCGACCGTGGGCGTCACCTCGACGCCGCCGGCCGCGGCGCCGGCGGCGCCTGGCGCCGCGGCCAGGCCCGCAGCCGCTCAGCCGGCGCCCAAGGCCGCGCCGCGTCCTGCCCCCGCGCGCCCGCCGGCTCCCAAGCCGGCGGCCCCCCGTCCTCAGGCGTCCCCGACGCCGGCGCCCGCGCCGTCTCCGCCTCCGGCCCAGCCGTCGGTGTCAGAGGTGCCGTTCTAGATGGCCGGCGCCCGTCCCCTGGCTCCATGGCGCTGGATCGGGGTGCCGCTGGTCCAGTGCCTCATCCTGACGGTCCTGTTCTCGCTGCCGTTCCGGCTGTTCGGCCTGGCGCTTCCAGAGCCGATCTTCCCGATGGTCCCGGCCTTCGCCTGGGCGATCATCCGCCCCTCCATGCTCGCGCCGCTGGCGGTGCTGGCCATGGGCCTGTTCCTGGACATCCTCTGGAGTGCGCCCATGGGCCTCTGGGCGGTCTCTCTGCTGCTGGTCTACGGGGCGGCCCTGATCGGACGCAGCATCATGGCCGGTCAGGCTTTTCCGGTCATGTGGGGCTGGTTCGCCCTGGCCACAGGCCTTGCCCTCGGCTCGGCCTATCTCCTCAGCGCGGTGAGCGCACATGCCACGGCCCATCCGCTCGCGGTCGCCTGGCAATTCCTCGCCACCGTCATATTGTTCCCCTTCGCACATCTGCTCATCGATCGGTTCGAGGACGCAGACGTGCGTTTCCGTTAGGCGTCAGGGGATGGCAGAGCCCTCAATTTTCTTTTCCGAGGTCAACGAGCGGCAGGGGGTGTTCCACCGCCGCATGTTCCTCATGGGCGGCATCGCGGGCCTGGGCCTTGCGGCGCTGGGCGCACGCCTGGCGCACCTGCAGATCATCGAGACCCAGCGCTATGAGAAGATGTCGGCCTCGAACCAGTTCAACTTCCGACTGGTGCCGCCGCCGCGTGGCCTGATCGTCGACCGCAACGGCGCGATCCTGGCGTCGAACCGCCCGAACTTCCGCCTGCTGGTCTCCCGCGACGAAGACATCGACACGGCGGCCACCCTGAAGACCCTGGCCAACTTCGTCCCTCTGGACGAGGCGCGCCAGGCCCGGCTGGTCAAGGACATCAAGCAGACCCCCAAGCGCGTCCCGGTCTCGGTGGCCGAGGACATGACCTGGGAGGAGTTTTCCGCCATCAACATCCGCGCGCCGGAATTGCCCGGCGTCACCGCCGACATGGGCGAGGTGCGGGTCTATCCCTACGGCGGAGCCTTCGCCCACGTCATCGGCTACGTGGCCAAGGTCAATCAGGAGGACCTGACCCCGACCGGCCCGAACTCCGATCCCATCCTCCTCCACCCGGGCTTCCGCATCGGCCGCCAGGGGGTGGAGAAGGCCTTCGACCTCGACCTGCGCGGCAAGCCCGGCGCCCGCAAGGTGGAGGTGGACGCCAACGGCCGCGAGGTCAGCCGCGACGAGGCCGGCGACATCGCCGCCACCGCCGGCAAGACCATCCAGCTCTCCCTCGACGTCGATGTCCAGAACCGCGCCCTGGAGGTGTTCGGCGACGAAAGCGGCGCGGCGGTGATGCTGGACTGCCGGACCGGCGACGTCCTCTGCATGTCCTCGGCGCCGTCCTTCGACGCCAACCGCTTCGTCCGCGGCATGACCGGCTCGGAATACCGCGCCCTGGCCAACTACGAGCGCCGGCCGCTGCTCGACAAGGCGATCACCGGCACCTATCCGCCGGGCTCGACCTTCAAGACCATGACCGCCATGGCCGCGCTCGAGGCGGGCGTCGATCCAGAGGTCCGCATCGGCTGCTCGGGCGGCATGTACTTCGGCAACCGCTACTTCCACTGCCACAAGCGCGGCGGGCACGGCATGCAGACCATGCGCGACGCCCTCAAGAACTCCTGCGACGTCTATTTCTACACCGTCGCCGCGCGGATCGGCCCCGATCGCATCGCCAGGGCGGCCGAAGCGTTCGGCCTCGGCCAGACCTTCGACATCGGCATTCCGGGCCAGAAGAAGGGCGTCGTGCCCTCCACTGAATGGGTCCGCAAGCACCGCCCGCGCGATCCCAAGTGGCACCCCGGCGAATCCCTCAGCTACGGGATCGGGCAGGGGATGCTGACCGTGAACGCCCTGCAGCTCGCGGTCATGGCCGCGCGCCTGGCCAACGGCCGGAAGGCGCTCAATCCGCGCCTCATCCGCGCCATCGGGGGCAAGGAGCTTAAGTCCGGCGCGGCCGTGCCGGACCTGCCCTTCGCCGCCGAGCACATCCAATACGTCCGTGAGGGCATGGCCGCGGTGACCGAGGCGGGGGGCACCGGCTATCGCGCCAGCCAGCTCGGCCTCGGCGACATCCTGATGGCCGGCAAGACCGGCACCGCCCAGGTGCGCTCCTACGCCAAGGGCGGGCCGCGCGGAGGTGTCGGCATGCCCTGGCGCTATCGAGACCACGGCCTCTTCATCTGCTTCGCGCCCATCGACTCGCCGCGCTACGCCATGTCGGTGATCGTCCAGCACGGCCTCGGCGGCGCGGTGAACGCCGCGCCCAAGGCGCGCGAGATCATGCGCGTGGCCCTGCTGAAGGACCCCGAGCTGCGTTCCCGGATCGAGCAGCCGCTTCCCATGCCCGAGTTGCCGCCGGAGACCGAGACCGAGGGCGGCGTTCCGGACGATCCCATCGACGTGGCCGCAGCTCCTGGCTCGACCGCCGCCGGAGGCCCGACATGACCGTCAGCGCCCTGACCCGTCCCGGCGAGCGCGACCGCCTCGTCGTCAAGCTGTCCGAGGTCGATTGGCTGTTCGCCCTCGTCCTCTGCCTCATCGCCGGGGCGGGGGCCCTGATGATGTTCTCCATCGCCGGTTCCTCATGGGAGCCGTGGGCGGCCAAGCACCTCATCCGCTTCGGCCTGTGCCTCGCGCTGATGATCGGTCTGGCGATGATCGACCTGCGGGTCTGGTTCGCCATGGCCTATCCGATCTACGGCATAGGCCTCTTGCTGCTGGTGGCGGTCGAGGCGGTGGGCGACGTGCGCATGGGCGCGCAGCGCTGGTTGGCGCTCGGCCCGTTCAGCTTCCAGCCGTCGGAGATCATGAAGCTGGGCATCGTGCTGGCCCTGGCGCGGTTCTATCACGGCATATCGGCCGACCGGGCACGTCTCTCCTGGTGGCTCCTGATCCCCGCGGCCATGATCGGCGCGCCCGTCATCCTGGTCATGCACCAGCCGGATCTCGGCACCGCCATGCTGATCGCCATGACCGGCGCCGCCATCGTCGTGCTCGCCGGGCTTTCCTGGCGGGTCATCTTCGCAGGGCTGGCCGCCTTCGTCGTCGCCATCCCGCCGGTGGTGATGTTCGTGCTGCACGACTACCAGCGAAAGCGCGTGCTCACCTTCCTCGACCCGGAGAGCGACCCCTCCGGCTCGGGCTATCACATCCTCCAGTCCAAGATCGCCCTGGGCTCGGGCGGCTTCTTCGGCAAGGGCTACGGCCTCGGCTCCCAGAGCCAGCTCAACTTCCTGCCCGAAAAGCAGACCGACTTCATCTTCGCGACCCTGGCCGAGGAGTTCGGCTTCCTGGGCTGCTTCTCGATCCTTTTCCTCTACGGCGCGGTGATCTTCATGGCCCTGCGCACCTCGGCCCTGGCCCACTCGCACTTCGGCCGCCTCTCGGCCGCCGGGACCACCGCCACCTTCGCCCTCTATGTGTTGATCAACGGCGGCATGGTCATGGGTCTCGCGCCGGTCGTCGGCGTCCCCATGCCGCTGCTCTCCTACGGCGGCACCGTCATGCTGACGGTCATGATCGGCTTTGGCCTCGTCCAGGCCGTCCGCGTCCACCGCTACTCCGAAGTCACCAGCGGCAAGGGCGCGTTCATGTAGGCCCAAGAGGCTCCTCCATCGGGGAGCTGTCGGCCGAACGGCCGACTGAGGGGCGCCCAGGAGGGGGTGAACTCGATTCTGACCTACAGTTTCAGCGCCGCGTCGGTCGCCCGCACCAGGCCGTCCACCACGCCCGGCTCGGTCGAGGCGTGGCCGGCGTCCCAGACGATGTTGAAGTCCACCTCCGGCCAGGCCCGCTTCAGCGCCCAGGCGCTGTCCAGCGGGGTCACTACGTCGAAGCGGCCCTGAACGATCCAGCCAGGAATCTTCCGGATCTTCTCGATGTTCTTCAGGATCCAGCCGTCCTCGCCGAAGAAGCCGCCATTGACGAAGAAGTGGCACTCGATCCGCGCGAAGGCGATGGCGAAGTCCACCTCGTTGAACTTCGAGGGGCGCGCCGCCGGTCCGCGGATGGAGATGGTGTCGCCTTCCCACTGGCTCCAGGCGCTTGCGGCCTCGGCCTGGACCCGGCGGTCCGGATGGGTCAGCCGCTTGTGGAACGCGGCCATCATGTCCCCGCGCTCGGCCTCCGGGATCGGCGCGCAGAACCGCTCCCAGGCGTCGGGGAACAGCATCGAGGCGCCTTCCTGATAGAACCAGCGCAGCTCCCTCTGGGTCAGCAGGAATATCCCCCGCAGCACCAGGGCCTCGACTCGCTCCGGGTGGGTGATGGCGTAGGCCAGCGCCAGGGTGGACCCCCAGGACCCGCCGAACACCGTCCATTTCTCGACGCCCAGATGGACCCGCAGCCGCTCGATGTCCTCGATCAGCGACCAGGTGGTGTTGTCGTCCAGGCTGGCGTTCGGCCGCGACTTGCCGCAGCCGCGCTGGTCGAACAGCGCCATCCGCCATTTCGCGGGGTTGAAGAACCGGCGCATGGTCGGGTTGATCGCCCCGCCCGGGCCGCCGTGCAGGATCACGCAGGGCTTGCCCTTCGGGTTCCCGCACTCCTCGTAGAAGATCTCGTGCGGTCCGCCGGTCGGCAGCCAGCCATAGGTGAAGGGCTCATTGTCGGGAAACAGGCCCCTGCGATGGGCGGTGGTCGACACGTGGATCGGCGGGGCGTTCTGTTCCATCGCTGGCGAGTCTACTTCGGGAAGCGGCGGTCCATCCAGTCAAGGATGAGGTGATTGACCTCCTGCGGCTTCTCCTGCTGCGTCCAGTGGCCGGAATCCTTGATCAGCTTCTTTTCCAGGTCGGCGACGACGTCCTCCATCCCATCGGCCATGGCCGGCGACAGCACCACGTCCTTCTCGGCCATGATCATCAGGCAGGGGATGCCGTCGATCCGCGTCGGCAGGTTCGCCGACCGCTCCCAGTTGCGGCTGAAGTTCCGATACCAGTTGATCCCGCCAGTGAACCCGGTCGCCTCGAAGGTCTCGACGAAGGCCGCCAGCTCGTCCGGCGACAGCAGTTGGTTGGCGGTGTCGCGCTTGTCCCAGGCCTCCAGCGCCTGGCCGAAGGCGAAGGTCGATCCTGTGGCCGCGGCCGAGGCCGTCGCCTCTGCGGTGATGGCCGCGGGCTTGCGCATGAAGAAGCGCATGGTCTTGTCCGCATCCTTCGCCAGGGTCGCGTCGGCCACCCCCGGCTTCTGGAACCAGACGATGTACATGTCCTCGCCGAAGGCATGGCGCATGCCTTCGATCGGGTCGAGCGGGGCGCGGCGCAGGAAGGGCGTGTTTAGGCCGATCACCCCGGCCACGCGGCCTGGATGCATCAGCGGCATCTGCCAGACGACGATCCCGCCCCAGTCGTGGCCGCAGAAGATCGCCTTCTCGACACCCAGATGGTCCAGCAGCCCGACCATGTCGCCGGTCAGGTGCTCCATGTCGTAGTCGGCGATCGCCTCCGGCCGCGAAGTCAGGCCATAGCCCCGCTGGTCCGGCGCGATCGCCCAGCGCCCGGCCGCCTCGCAGGCCTTGAGCTGGTGGCGCCAAGAGAACGCCAGTTCCGGGAAGCCGTGGCAGAAGATGATCGGCGCGCCTTCGCCCCGCGGACCGACCTCGTAATAGGCCATGTCGATCCCGTTCACCTGGGCGTGCTTGACCGGCGGCATCTGGCGTTCGAGAGCCTGAGACATCGAGCGTCCTCCTGGTTGGAAGGTCACTCTGACAGGTTGCCTCGCAGGGAAGGCAAGCCGCGCCTTAAGGCGCGATCAGAACCGGCTCTTCCGCATCAGCGCCACCGCCAGCGCCGCCCAGCCGACCAGGAACAGCGTCCCGCCGATCGGGGTGATCGCGCCCAGCCAGCGCGGGCCGCCCAGCGCCATGGCGAACAGGGAGCCGGAAAAGATCGCCACGCCCGCCAGGAACAGGGGAGGGACCAGCCGCGCCCCGCGCGCGCCCTGGCTCACGGCGAAGGCCGCCGCGAAGACGCCCAGCCCGTGCACGATGGCGTAGTTGGCGCCGGTGTGCATCCACTCCTTGGCCTTGGGGTCGGTGATCCCGTGCGCAGCGAAGGCGCCGAAGCCGACGGCCAGGAAACCTACGACGGCCGCCGCCGCCATCCAGGGACGAAGCTCTCTCATGCGCCTTGCCTAGCCGAGGTGGCGCGCCGCCGCTACCAATAGCCTCAAAGGCCAAGGAGGAGGGCGGGGTGAAACCGGCATCGGTCAACGATTATCGCGAGCTTGCGCGGCGCAGGCTGCCGAAGATGTTCTTCGAATACATCGACGGCGGCTCCTATGCGGAGGTGACCCTCGGCCGCAACGTCTCCGACCTTGAGGCCTTGGCCCTGCGCCAGCGTGTGATGCGCGACATGACCTCCCTCGACATGTCGGTCGAGGTCTTCGGCCAGAAGATGACCATGCCGCTGGGTCTGGCGCCGGTCGGGATGGCCGGCATGTACGGCCGCCGCGGTGAGGTTCAGGCCGCCAAGGCCGCCGCCGAGGCCGGCGTGCCCTTCTGCCTCTCCACGGTCGGGGTCTGCTCGATCGAGGAGGTGGCGGCCGCCGGAACGCCGCCCTGGTTCCAGCTCTACATGCTCAAGGACCGCGGCTACATGCGCGAGCTGCTGGCCAGGGCCAAGGACGCCGGCTGCCCGGTGCTGGTCTTCACCGTCGACCTGCCGATTCCCGGCGCCCGCTATCGCGACGTCCGCTCGGGCTTCACCGGCTCCAGTGGCGTCTCGGGCGCGCTCAACACCGCCTGGCAGGGGATCAGCCATCCGGAATGGACCTGGGACGTCTGGCTGAACGGTCGGCCGCACACCCTCGGCTCGGTCAGCGGCGCGATTCCCCAGGGCCGCAGCGTCACCGACTTCCTGAGCTGGATCGCCAGGAACTTCGACCGTTCCGTCACCTGGGCCGACCTCGACTTCGTGCGCCAGGTCTGGGACGGTCCGATCGTCATCAAGGGCGTGCTCGATCCCGAAGACGCGCGCGACGCGGTCAAGGCCGGGGCGCAAGGCGTGGTGGTCTCCAACCACGGCGGGCGCCAGCTCGACGGCGTGCGTTCCTCGGTTTCCGCCCTTCCGGCGGTGGTCGATGCGGTAGGCGGCGACCTTGAGGTGTTCCTTGACGGCGGCGTGCGCTCCGGCCTCGACGTGCTGAAGGCGCTCAGCCTTGGCGCGAAGGCCTGTTTCGTCGGCCGCGCCTGGGCCTATGCGCTGGGGGCCGGCGGCCAGCCCATGATCTCCAAGATGTTGGGCACGATGCGTGCCGAACTGGCGACTGCAATGATCCTTACAGGCTGTAAAGTCGCGCGAGACGCCGAGAAATCGCTACTAGATGTCGCGTCTTAGAAAAACTTTTCGTTTTCAAGCCTTGTGGCCCATCGACAAGGGATGATCTTGCCGAGTAAATGCGCGCCGATTTGGGTGCGACATCGGTGTTGAAAGCCGATCTTATGTGCGCCCGCTAGTTGAGAGCGAGGTATCCCGATGGGAGCTCCGGGACGGCAAGGTCTTTACGACCCGCGCAACGAACATGATGCGTGCGGTGTAGGTTTCGTGGCCAATATCAAAGGCCGCAAATCGCACGAAGTCGTGGCTGCTGGTCTCGAGATTCTCATCAACCTCGATCACCGCGGCGCAGTCGGCGCCGACCCGTTGGTGGGCGACGGCGCCGGGATTCTGATTCAGATTCCGGACGCCCTGCTGCGCGACTGGGCCGGCAAGGAAGGGCTCGATCTGCCCCCGGCCGGCGAATATGCGGTCGCCATGTGTTTCCTGCCGCGTGACGAGGCCGCTCGCCAGATCACCGTCAGCCAGTTCGAGCACTTCCTGAAGGTCGAGCACCAGCCGCTCATCGGCTGGCGCGACGTGCCGGTGAACACCAACGGCCTGGGCGAGGCGGTGCTCGCCGAGATGCCGGTGATCCGCCAGGCCATCGTCGGCCGCGGCCCCAACATCCGCAGCCAGGACGCTCACGAGCGCAAGCTGCTGGCGGTCCGCAAGCAGACCCAGAACCCGCTGGCCGAGCTGGCGGCCAAGCATGGCCTGCCCAGCATCGCCAACCTCTACATGCCGTCCTTCTCGACCCGGACGGTGGTCTATAAGGGCCTGCTGCTCGCCGACCAGGTGGGGACCTTCTACGAGGACCTCGCCAACCCGATCACGGAATCGGCCCTGGCCCTGGTCCACCAGCGCTTCTCGACCAACACCTTCCCGTCCTGGAAGCTGGCCCACCCCTACCGGTTCATCGCCCACAACGGCGAGATCAACACCGTCCGCGGCAACGTGAACTGGATGAACGCTCGCCGGCGCACCCTGGAAAGCGACCTGCTGGGGCCCGACCTCAACAAGATGTGGCCGCTGATTCCGCACGGCCAGTCCGACACCGCCTGCCTCGACAACGCGCTCGAGTTGCTGGTCGCCGGCGGCTATCCGCTGGCCCACGCGGTGATGATGCTGATCCCGGAAGCCTGGGCCGGCAACCCGCTCATGGACGCCAAGCGCAAGGCTTTCTACGAGTACCACGCCGCCCTGATGGAGCCGTGGGACGGTCCGGCCGCCGTGGCCTTCACCGACGGCCGCCAGATCGGCGCGACCCTCGACCGCAACGGCCTGCGCCCGGCCCGCTTCATCATCACCGACCAGGACCATGTGATCATGGCCTCCGAGGTCGGCGTCCTGACCGTTCCGGAAGAGCGCATCGTCCGCAAGTGGCGCCTGCAGCCCGGCAAGATGCTCCTCATCGACATGGAGGAAGGCCGGATCATCGAGGACGAGGAGATCAAGCGCACCCTCGCCGGGGCCGAGCCCTACGCCGAGTGGCTGGCCGAGACCCAGTTCAAGCTCGAGGAACTGCCGGAGATCGCCTACAGCGAAGCCCAGGCCACCGACGCCGACCAGCTTCTCGATCGCCAGCAGGCCTTCGGCTACACCCAGGAGGACGAGCAGTTCTTCCTCGAGCCGATGGCGCGGACCGGCGAAGACCCGATCGGCTCCATGGGCGCCGATTTCCCGATCGCCGTGCTCTCCAAGCGCTCGAAGCTGCTCTACGAGTACTTCAAGCAGAACTTCGCCCAGGTCACCAACCCGCCGATCGACCCGATCCGCGAAGAGCTGGTCATGAGCCTGGTCTCGATGATCGGCCCGCGTCCGAACCTGCTCGGCCGTCACGCCGGCACCCACAAGCGCCTGGAAGTCTCCCAGCCGATCCTCACCAACGAGGACCTGGCGAAGATCCGCTCGATCAGCGAACTGCTGGACGGCTCCTTCCGCACCGCCACCATCGACGTCACCTGGGCGGCCGAGGAGGGCGCTGCGGGCCTTGAGCGCGCCATCGACCGCATCTGCCGCGAGGCGACCGAGCACGTCCTGGCCGACAAGAACATCCTGATCCTGTCGGATCGCCGCGTCGGTTCCGACCGCATCCCGATCCCGGCCGCCCTGGCCACGGCCGCGGTCCACCACCACCTGATCCGTCAGGGCCTGCGCATGCAGACCGGCCTCGTCATCGAGACCGGCGAAGCGCGCGAAGTGCACCACTTCTGCGTCCTGGCCGGCTACGGCGCCGAGGCGGTGAACCCGTATCTCGCCTTCGAGACCCTGGAGAACATCCGCGTCCGCCAGGGCGTCGAGCTCTCGGCCTATGAGGTCCGCAAGAACTACATCAAGGCCATCGGCAAGGGCGTCCTGAAGGTCATGTCCAAGATGGGCATCTCGACCTACCAGTCCTATTGCGGCGCCCAGATCTTCGACGCTGTCGGCCTGTCGTCCGAGCTGATCGAGAAGTTCTTCACCGGCACTGCGACCACCATCGAAGGCATCGGCCTGACCCAGATCGCCGAGGAGTCGGTGCGCCGTCACCGCGACGCCTATGGCGACAATCCGATCTACGCCAACATGCTGGACGTCGGCGGCCAGTACGCCTTCCGCCTGCGCGGCGAGCAGCACGCCTGGACGCCGGAGACGGTCTCCAAGCTGCAGCACGCGGTCCGCGGCGGCCGTTCGGACGACTATCGCGCCTTCGCCGAGGGCATCAACGAACAGTCCGAGCGCCTGCTGACCATCCGCGGCCTGATGCGCTTCAACTATTCCGCGCCGCCGGTTTCGATCGACGAGGTCGAGCCGGCCAGCGAGATCGTCAAGCGCTTCGCCACCGGCGCCATGAGCTTCGGCTCCATCAGCCGCGAGGCCCACACGACCCTCGCGGTCGCCATGAACCGCATCGGCGGCAAGTCCAACACCGGTGAGGGCGGCGAAGAGTCCGACCGTTTCAAGCCACTGCCGAACGGCGACTCGATGCGCTCGGCCATCAAGCAGGTGGCGTCCGGCCGCTTCGGCGTCACCGCCGAGTACCTGGTCAACGCCGACGACATCCAGATCAAGATGGCTCAGGGCGCCAAGCCCGGCGAGGGCGGTCAGCTTCCGGGCCACAAGGTCGACAAGAACATCGCCCGCGTCCGGCACTCGACCCCGGGCGTTGGCCTGATCTCGCCGCCACCGCACCACGACATCTATTCGATCGAGGATCTGGCCCAGCTCATCCACGACCTGAAGAACGTCAACTCCCGCGCCCGCATCTCCGTGAAGCTGGTGTCCGAAGTGGGCGTCGGCACGGTCGCGGCGGGCGTGGCCAAGGCGCGCGCCGACCACATCACCATCTCGGGCTTCGAGGGCGGCACCGGCGCTTCGCCGCTGACCTCGCTGGTCCATGCCGGTTCGCCGTGGGAGATCGGCCTGGCCGAGACCCAGCAGACCCTGCTGCTCAACGGCCTGCGCACCCGCGTTGCGGTCCAGGCGGACGGCGGCCTGCGCACCGGCCGTGACGTGGCCATCGCCGCCCTCCTGGGCGCCGACGAGTTCGGCTTCGCCACCGCGCCGCTGATCGCCGCCGGCTGCATCATGATGCGCAAGTGTCACCTGAACACCTGCCCGGTGGGCGTGGCGACCCAGGACCCGGTGCTGCGGGCGCGCTTCAACGGCCAGCCCGAGCACGTGATCAACTACTTCTTCTTCGTCGCCGAAGAGCTGCGCGAGATCATGGCCGCTCTGGGCTTCCGCACGATCAACGAGATGGTCGGCCGCGTCGACCGGCTCGACGCCCGTAAGGCGGTCGACCACTGGAAGGCCGAGGGCGTGGATCTTTCCAAGCTGCTGTTCGCGGCCGCCCCGGAAGGCGCCAAGGGCCTCTGGAACATGGACCGCCAGGACCATGGCCTGGGCAAGGCGCTGGACAACACCCTCATCGCCGACGCCGCTCCGGCGCTTGAGAAGGGCGAGCCGGTCCTGCTCGAATACGCCATCAAGAACATCAACCGCACCGCCGGCGCGATGCTCTCGGGCGAGGTGGCCAGGCGCTACGGCCATGCCGGCCTGCCCGAGGACACCATCACCATCAAGTTCCGCGGCCAGGCGGGCCAGAGCTTCGGCGCCTTCACCGCCCGCGGCGTCACACTGGAGCTGACCGGCGACGGCAACGACTATGTGGGCAAGGGCCTGTCCGGCGGCCGCGTGGTCCTGCGCCAGCCGGCCGAGGCGCGCCGCGACCCGACCAAGAACATCATCGCCGGCAACACCGTGCTCTACGGGGCTATCGCCGGCGAGGCCTATATCCAGGGCGTGGCCGGCGAGCGTTTCGCCGTCCGCAACTCGGGTGCGGTCACGGTGGTCGAGGGCGTGGGCGACCACGGTTGCGAATATATGACCGGCGGCGTGGTCGTGGTGCTGGGCGACACCGGCCGCAACTTCGCGGCCGGCATGTCCGGCGGCGTGGCCTATGTCTACGACCCCAAGGGCCGCTTCGCCGACCTGTGCAACAAGGCCATGGTCGATCTCGAGAAGATCGAGCCCTCGGCTCCGGCCACCCGCGAGGACGAGCCCTATCGTCCCAGCCAGCGGTCGCTGTCGGTGGACAACAACGGCATGGGCGACGTGCTTCGCTTCGACGCCGAACGCCTGCGTATCCTGATCGAGCGCCATCATCTCTACACGGGCTCCGATCGCGCCCGCGAGATCCTGGAGAACTGGGACGAAACCCTCGGCTCGTTCGTGAAGGTGATGCCCAAGGATTACCGCCGCGCCCTGCAGGACATGGCGGCTGAGCGCCAGGCGGCTGCGGCCGTCGCGGCCGAATAAGTCGGGGAGGATCAGACTATGGGTAAGCCTACCGGCTTTCTTGAGATCGAGCGCCAGGAGCGCACCTACGAGGCTCCGCAGGAGCGCGTGAAGAACTACAAGGAGTTCGTCCGCCCGATGCCGGCGCAGGACGTCTCGCGCCAGGCCTCGCGGTGCATGGACTGCGGGATCCCGTTCTGTCACCAGGGCTGCCCGGTGAACAACCAGATCCCGGACTTCAACAACCTGGTCTATCGGGAGCACTGGAAGGCGGCGCTGGAAAACCTCCAGTCCACCAACAACTTCCCTGAGTTCACCGGCCGCGTCTGCCCCGCCCCGTGCGAGGCGTCCTGCACCCTGAACATCATCGACACCCCGGTCACCATCAAGACGATCGAGTGCGAGATCGTCGACCGCGGCTGGCAGGAAGGCTGGATCAAGCCGCAGATGTCGCCGCGCGGCACCGGCAAGCGCGTCGCCGTCGTCGGCTCGGGCCCCGCGGGCCTGGCCTGCGCCCAGCAACTCGCCCGCGCCGGCCACGCCCCGACGGTGTTCGAGAAGAACGACCGCATCGGCGGCCTGCTCCGCTACGGCATCCCCGACTTCAAGATGGAGAAGCATCTGATCGACCGCCGCGTCGCGCAGATGGAAGGAGAAGGCGTGATCTTCCGGACCAATTTCGAGGTCGGGAAGACGGTCTCGGTCCAGCGCCTGCTGGACGACTACGATGTGCTGGTCATGGCCGGCGGCTCTGAAGATCCCCGCGACCTGCCGGTTCCCGGCCGTGAGCTGGCCGGCGTCCATTTCGCCATGGAATTCCTGGTCCAGCAGAACAAGCGCAACGCCGGCGACGACGAACTGCGCGCTGCCCCCAACGGCGGCATTTCGGCCACCGGCAAGCATGTGGTGGTCATCGGCGGCGGCGACACCGGCTCGGACTGCATCGGCACCTCGAACCGCCACGGCGCGGCCTCGGTCATCCAGCTCGAGATCATGCCCCAGCCGCCGGCTCGCGAGAACAAGCTGCTGACCTGGCCCGACTGGCCGCTGAAGCTGCGCACCTCGTCCTCGCACGAGGAGGGCTGCGAGCGCGACTTCGCCGTGGCGACCAAGCGTTTCGTCGGTTCGAACGGCAAGGTCGAGGCCATCGAGTGCGTCCGCATGGAGTGGGTGGCCGGCGAAGACGGCCGTCAGGTCCTGCAGGAAGTCGCCGGCAGCGAGTTCCAGATCAAGGCCGACCTCGTCCTGCTGGCCATGGGCTTCGTCGGCCCGCGCCACAACGAGTTCATCGGCCAGTCGAACGTCGAGCTCGACCCGCGCGGCAACGTGAAGGCGCCGGTCACCGACTACCGGACCAGCGCTGCGAACATCTTCTCCTGCGGCGACATGCGGCGCGGCCAGTCCCTGGTGGTCTGGGCGATCCGCGAAGGCCGTCAGTGCGCCCAGGCGGTGGACGAATACCTGATGGGGACGAGCAAGCTTCCGCGCTAAGCGGAGCTTTGGGTTGAGCGGGAGGGCGATCGCAGGCTAGGCAAGAAGGATGTTCATCCGTTCCTGCCTTACCGCGCTCGCCGCCTGTCTCGCCCTCACGCCGGCCCAGGCGGCCGAGCCGCGCACCGTCTACAAGAACGTCACCCTGATCGACGGGACCGGCGCGGCCCCCAGGCCGGGCATGTCCATCCTCGTGGACGGCGAGCGTATCTCGAAGGTCTGGAAGGACAGCGAGATCGCCTTCAAGTTCGCCGGCGACGTCCGCGTCGTCGACATGAGCGGCAGGTACGTGCTGCCGGGCCTGACCGACAGCCACCAGCATCTGGCCACGCCGCCCGATCGCCCCTGGGCGCAGGCGCAGATGAAGCGCGACCTCTACAGCGGGATCACCTCGACCCGCGACATGGCCGACGACCTGCGCAACATCGCCGACCTCGCCCGCGCCTCGCGCATCCATGAGATCCCCGGACCGGACATCTACTACGCGGCCCTCATGGCCGGTCCCTCCTTCTTCGAGGACCCGCGGGTCCAGGCCGCCTCGCTCGGCGCGGTCGGCGGCCAGGTTCCCTGGATGCGTGCGGTCACCCCTGAGACCGACCTCACCATGGCCGTGGCGCAGGCGGCCGGCACGGGCGCCTCAGCCATCAAGGTCTACGCCAACCTGCCTGGCCAGGAGGTGGCGCGGATCACCGCCGAAGCCCACCGCCAGAACCTGCCTGTCTGGGCCCACGCTGCGGTCTTCCCGGCTAGCCCGAAGGAGGTGCTGGACGCCGGCGCCGACGTGGTCAGTCACGTCTGCATGCTGGCCTACCAGGTCTCCGATCCGATGCCCGGCCAGTACCACAACCGCGCCCCGGTCGATGAGGCGAAGTTCGGCAGGGGCGTAAACCCGCAGATCGCCCCCCTGTTCGCCAGGATGAAGCAGGACGGCGTCATCCTCGACGCCACGGTCCGCATCTACGAGGCCATGAAGGGCCGGCCGACCAGGCCCTACTGCTCCACCGAACTGGCCGCCCGCCTCACCGACCAGGCCCGCAAGGCCGGCGTGATCGTCTCGGCCGGCACCGACGGCTTCTCGGCCCCCGAGGCGGCGTTCCCGGCGCTCTACGAAGAGCTCGAGCTGCTGGTCGCCAAGGCCGGCTTCTCGCCGATGGACGCCATCGTCGCGGCCACCCGCAACGGCGCGCTCGCGATCCGCAAGGACGCCGACTTCGGCCTTATCGAGCCGGGCAAGCTCGCCAATCTCGTCTTCACCGCCCAGGACCCGTCCCAGGACATCAAGGCCCTGCGCACCCTGACCCTCACCGTCAAGCGCGGCCGGGAATATCCCCGCGCCGCCTTCGATCCCGAGGCCGACATCGCCATCCGAAAGGGCGCAGAATGATCAACCGCCGTCATGCCCTGGCGCTGGGCGCCGCCGCCACGCTGGCTCGCCCGGCCTTCGCCGCCGACGAGACGCCCATCGTCATCAACGCCCTGGGCGGGCTCGCCAACCCCAACCTGCAGATCGGCGCCAAGCCCGGTCCGGCCGCCGACACCCTGAAGCTGGACGTCGACGACCGCGGTGTGGCCGACGCCAGGGCGTCGGGCCTTACGGCGGTCAACATCACCCTCGGCTATGTGGCCGGTCCGCAGGAGCCCTACGCCTACACGCTCGCCTCCCTCGACGCCTGGGACAGGCTGCTGGCCGCCTATCCCGACGACCTGACCCTGGTGCGCCAGGCCGCCGACATCCGCCGGGCCAAGCAGGCCGGCAAGGTCGGGGTGATCTACGGCTTCCAGAACGCCGAGCAGATCGCCGGCGACGTGGCCCGGGTCGACGAGTTCGCCGGTCGCGGCGTCCGCATCGTCCAGCTCACCTACAACCTGCCCAACAGCCTCGGCGACGGCTCCATGGCCCCGCAGAACCGCGGCCTCACGCCCGTCGGCCGCCAGGTGGTGGAGCGCCTCAACGCCGCCCGCCTGATGGTCGATCTCTCGCACTCGGGCGAGCAGACCTGCCTCGACGCCATCGCCGCCTCCAAGGCCCCGATCTCGATCAACCACACCGGCTGCAAGGCGGTCACCGACCTGCCGCGCAACAAGACCGACGCCGAACTGCGCGGCGTCGCCGAGAAGGGCGGCTTCGTCGGCGTCTACTTCATGCCGTTCCTGAACCTCAGCGGCCACGCCAGCGCCGACGACGTGGTGGCCCATATCGAGCACGCCCTGAAGGTCTGCGGCGAAGACCATGTCGGCATCGGCACCGATGGGTCGGTGGCCGCCATCGACGACATGGAGGCCTACAAGGAAGCGCTCGCCGCCGAGAACGCCGGCCGTGTCGCCGCCGGCATCGCCGCCAAGGGCGAACGCGCCGACACCTATCCCTTCGTGCTGGACCTGCGCGGCCCCGACCAGTTCCGCAAGCTCGCCCGCCTGCTCGCCGCCCGCGGCCACAAGCCCCGGGTCATCGATAAGGTCCTCGGCCTCAACTTCGTCGCCTACGCCGAACGCATCTGGGCCTGATCTTTTCCTCCCCGCTGCGCAGGGAAGGAAAAGGCCCCTCCAGGGACGACTTCTCCCTCCCGTTAGGGGGAGGTCGCGACCGCCTCACCCCTCCATCAGCCGCCCGAGCGCCCAGTAGGTCACGCCGCTGATCACCGCTGCGGCCGGCAGGGTGATGACCCAGGCGGTCACGATGTCCTTGGCCACGCCCCAGCGTACGGCCGAGACCCGCTTGGCCGAGCCCACCCCGACGATGGCGCCGGTGATGGTGTGGGTGGTCGAGACCGGCACGCCCAGGCTGGTGGCGGCGAACAGGGTGATCGCCCCGCCGGTCTCGGCGCAGAAGCCTTGCATCGGCGTCAGGCGGGTGATGCGCGAGCCCATGGTGTGCACGATCCGCCAGCCGCCCAGCAGCGTGCCCAGGCCCATCGCGCCCTGGCAGGACAGCACCACCCACAGCGGCACGGCGAACTCGCCCGAACTCGGCCCCATCCCGTGCGCGATCAGCAGGGCGGCGATGATGCCCATGGTCTTCTGGGCGTCGTTGCCCCCGTGGCCCAGCGAATAGAGCGAGGCCGAGACGAACTGCAACTTTCGGAACACCCCGTCCACGGCGAATGGCGTGAACCGCACGAACGCCCAGGAGACGATCAGCATCAGCATCAGGGCCAGCACGAAGCCCGTCGCCGGTGACAGCACGATCGCCACCAGCGTCTTGTTCAGCCCGCCCCAGATGATCGCGTCCATCCCGGCCTTGGCCACCCCCGCGCCCACCAGCCCGCCGATCAGGGCGTGCGAGGAGGAGGAGGGCAGCGCCGCCCACCAGGTGATGAGGTTCCAGGCGATCGCTCCGATCAGCGCCGAGAAGATCAGCCCGTCGCTGATCAGCTCGGGCATGACCAGGCCGGCGCCGATGGTCTTGGCCACGTGCAGGCCGAAGAACAGGAAGGCGATGAAGTTGAAGAACGCAGCCCAGGCCACCGCCGCGAACGGCGGCAGCACCCGGGTCGCCACGATCGTGGCGATGGAGTTGGCCGCGTCGTGCAGGCCGTTCAGGAAGTCGAACGCCAGGGCGACGGCGATCAGGATAATCAGCAGCGGCCCGTAGCCTGCCAGGATCTCCACGGGGTCAGACCTGCTCGATGACGATGCCGCTGATCCGGTTCGCCACGTCCTCGAACCGGTCCATCACCTTCTCCAGATGGCTGTAGACGTCCACTCCGACCACGAAGGCCATGGCGTCGCCGTGCCGGTGCGCCAGGAACAGCGCCTTGCGGCCGGCGTCGTAGATCGCGTCGGAGCGGTCCTCGATATGGGTGATCTGTTCGGTGAGCTGGTTCAGCCGTGTCGCGTTCTGGCGCATGCCGCTCAGCAGGCCGACGGCCTCGCGGGTCAGCAGGGCGGCCTCGACGATGATGTCGGCCATTTCCCGCATCGGGTCTTCGAATTCGCGCAGCTCGAACAGGCTGACCACCTTCACCGTCTTGTGCATCTGGTCGATGGCGTCATCCAGCGAGGTGATCAGGTCCTGGATGTCGCTGCGATCAAAAGGGGTGATGAAGCTCCGGCGAACGTTCAGCAGCACGTCTCGCGTGATCGCGTCGGCTGCATCTTCGTAGGCGACCACCCTGGCGCAGGCCGCCGGCACATCGTCCCCGCCCTGCAGCACCTCGCGCAGAGCCGTGGCGCCCTGCACCAAAGTCTCGGCATGGGCGCTAAAAAGCTCGAAGAATTTCAATTCCTTAGGCATAAGCGCCTGGAACCAGCTCAGCATCTTCCGTCCGTGTCCTTCGTATCGCGACCGACGGCGGCGCGATGCTCTTGGCGCGCTCCTTAGCCGCTTCCTTGGCCAGACCCAAGAGGGCGAGACGGCGCGGTGGCGCCGCCTGCCCGCCTAGCGTGTGAAGATTGTGACGGTTTCACCTCGGAAGACCACCCTCCAACCGCCTTGTGGAGCCCCATCGCCCACCATCACCAGGGTGTCGGCGGCCGCCAGGCGATCGTCGCCGTTGTCGCTTACCACCGCGCTTGGTCTCGCCCGCAGCCGCAGATAGGCGAGGCGTCCCTCCAGCGGATCGGCCGCCATCACGGCCACTTCGCCGGGTCGCGGGGAGACCAGGGCGTCGGCCGCCGAGAGCTCGGCGGCCATCTGCGCCCGCCGCCCGTCCTGGCCTTTCCGCCAGGCAAGGTCCGCCGTGGTGGAGATTGCCGCCAGGGCGATGAGCACCGCCAGCCAGACCCTCCACACCGGCCAGCGCGTCGCCAGGATCGCCAGCGCGCCTGCGACGACCACGGCGCCGGCTGCCGCGAAATAGGGGATAGGGTCGGCGCCGAACGCTCCCAGCATTGCGGCGTCCCGCGGCAACGCCTTGGCCCCGTCCAGCAGGCAGATCGCCAGTCCCGCCAGCCCGATCAGCGGGCCGGTGGCCACGGCGCGCCGCCACCATGGCCCGCCGCCCTTCTCGAACTCGACGATGAACGGCGCGGCCGCCAGCCACAGCACCGGAATCAGCGCCTCGAACTGCCGGCCCCAGACCCTGTCGGGCGCGCCGCCGCTCGCCAGCACGGCGGTCAGCAGGATGGTCAGGGCGAGGCAGAGGAGGGCGAGCAGGAAGACCGTCTCCTGCGGCTCCAGCGCGAATCTCGCGCGCCCGCGCGTCCACAGCCAGCGCAGTTCGATCCGCAGAAGGCCGGTGACCGCCGGCACGGCCGCCAGCAGGACCGCGCCCGAGATCATCGCCGCCAGGCCCCGGGCCGCCGCGATCCAGCCAGCGGGCGGGACGGCGCCCTCCAGCAGCGGGCGATAGTGATCGGCCAGATAGAAGCTGAACGGCGCGGCCACCTCGCCTCCAGCCAGAAGTCGCAGGCCGTTGACCGCCACCAGGAAGCTCGCCCCCAGCGTCAGCAGCCTGCCGGCGAACACCGCCCAGTTCCTGCGCCCGAACGCCAGGTCGCAGGCCGCCAGGACCACGAACGCACCTCCGACCGCCAGTCCCTGCGGCTTCAGCAGGGTCAGCACCGCCACCAGGGCGCCCGCAGCCAGGCCGTGGATCAGAGGCTGCCCCAAGTAGGTTCGCGCGGTCAGCAGCACGGCCGCGCCCAGCGCCGCCACGCACCACCCCTCGGGCAGGGCGGCGAAGGCGAACCGGTGGTAGGGATAGACCAGCGCCAGGGCCAGGAACCCCAAGGCCACTTCCGGCGCCAGGTTTCGCCGCACCGCCTGGAAGACCAGCAGCAGTCCGCCGACATAGGCCGCTCCGCCCAGCAGCCGCAGCCAGGGCATGAGGCTCTGGGTCAGATAGGTCAGCCCACGAATGATCAGCGAAAAGGCCGGGTCGTCCGGCGCCCCGAGCCCTAGTTGCGCCTTGGCGGCCGCCGGTCCGTAGAGCGCCGAGATAAGGTGCGCGCTTTCCGCGCCCACATAGACCGGCAGCGCCCCGAACGCTGCATTCACATAGATCAGCGCCAGCAGGCCCGCGGCGGCCGCCGCCAGGCCCAGCATGACGCGCCCAGCCAGCCCCATGGCCGTTCCTCCGACGCTTACGGCCAAGCTTGCCGCGATTCCGGAGCCTGGCGCGCGCCGGCCATTGCCTATGGCAGCTCAGCCCTGATCATAGGCCGACCTTGCGACTCGGGGGGACCATGCGCGCATCCTTGAAATGGCTGACCCTTTCGGCGGCCGCCTTCGTGGCCGGACAGGCGGCCGCCCAGGAGCTGCTGATCCACGGCGGCCCGATCTACACCGGGACCGCCAAGGTCGAGGCCCTGGCCGTCAAGGACGGCAAGGTCGCCTTCGCGGGTCCCCTGGCCCAGGCGCGGGCCGCCGTTCCCGGCGCTCAGGACGTCGACCTGGCCGGCGCGGCCGCCTTTCCGGGCTTCGTGGACGCTCACGCGCACCTCTCCGGCGTCGGCTTCCGCGAGATGACCCTCAGCCTGGAGGGCACGCCCTCGGCCGCGGCGCTCACCGAGCGGCTCAAGACCTGGGCGGCCGAGCATCCGGGAACCGAGCCGATCTCCGGCCGCGGCTGGATCGAGACCCACTGGCCCGAAAAGCGCTTCCCGACCCGCGCCGACCTCGACGCCGCCGTGCCCGACCGGCCCGTCGCGCTCACCCGCGCCGACGGCCACGCCCTGGTGGCCAATTCGAAGATGCTGGCCCTGGCTGGCTTGACGGCCGGGACGGAGGCGCCCTCAGGCGGCCAGATCCTCAAGGACGCGTCGGGCCAGCCGACCGGCATGTTGATCGACAACGCCATGGACCTGGTCGCGGGCAAGATCCCGCCGCCCACGCCCGCCCAGCGCGCCGAGGCCGTGCGGCGCGGCGCCGACCTCTACGCCTCGCGCGGCTGGACCGGCCTGCACAACATGAGCGTCGAGGCCGCCGAGGTCGCGGACCAGAAGGCGCTCGCTGCGGCCGGCAAGCTGTCCGTCCGTATCGACAACTACCTCCGCCCCGAGGACGGCGCGCAGGTGCTCTCAGCCGGCCCCTCGCAGGATCCGACCGGCCTGGTGCGCGTGCGCGGCGTGAAGATGTACATGGACGGCGCCTTGGGCTCGCGCGGCGCCGCGCTGCTGGCTCCCTATTCGGACGCCGAGGGAACCGGCCTCATCCTCACCCCGCGCGCGCAGATCGACGCGGCGCTGGCCAAGGCGCGGGCCTCCGGCGCCCAGGTCGCGATCCACGCCATCGGGGACCGCGGAAACCGCATCGTCCTGGACGCCTACCAGCAGGCCTTCGCCGATGACCCCGCCTCCCTGAAGGCCGCCCGCTGGCGGGTGGAGCACGCCCAGATCCTCGCCCCCGAAGACTTGCCGCGCTTCGCCCGGATGGGCGTCGTGGCCTCCATGCAGCCGTCCCACGCCATCGGCGACCTCTACTTCGCCCCTGCGCGTCTGGGAGAGGACCGCCTCAAGGGCGCCTATGCCTGGGAAAGCCTGCTGAAGACCGGCGCGGTCATCGCCGGCGGCTCCGACGCCCCGGTGGAGAAGGGCGATCCGCTGGTGGAGTTCTACGCCGCCGCCTACCGCCACGACCTGGCCGGCAACGCCGGAGCCGACTGGGGCCTGGATGAGGCCGTCACCCGCGCCCAGGCCCTGGCGATGTTCACCACCGGCCCGGCCTACGCCGCTTTCCGTGAGGCCGAGCTTGGCCAGTTGGCCCCCGGCCGCCCCGCCGACATCTCGGTCTTCTCCGTCGACCTGATGACCGCCCCCTTCGCCGACATCGCCAAGGCCCACGCGGTCATGACCATCGTCGGCGGCAAGGTGGTCTACGAGGCAAGGAAGTAGGCAGATCCTCCTCCTCTGATGGATCGCCCAACGTGTCATCCCGGCGGAGCTAAAGCGACATCCCGCCATCCACCGTGATGCTCGCCCCGGTCATGTACCCGGTCTCCGGCCGCGCCAGATAGGCCACCAGCCCGCCGACCTCTTCCGGCTCCCCGACCCGGCCCAGCGGAATGCGCGGGACCAGCCAGTCGATCGCCTCTCGGGTCATGTCGGTGCGGATCGGGCCGGGTTGGACGTTGTTGACCGTGATCCCTCGCGGCGCGAGGTCGAGCGCCGCCGAGCGCACCAGCGCCCCGACCGCCGATTTGGTCATGCCGTAGATGCTCGAACCGGCGACCGCGCGATTGGCCGTATTGCTGCCGATGGTGATGATCCGCCCGCCCGCGCCCATGTGCTTCTGCGCCGCCTGGATCGCCAGGAACACGCCCCGCAGGTTGATCTCCAGGCTGCGGTCCAGGTCCGCCAGGCTCGCGTCCTCGATCGCGCCCAGAGCCAGCACGCCGGCGTTGATCACTGCGATGTCCAGGCGCCCGAGGCGTTCGGCCGCCTGGCGCGCGGCGGCCTGTACGGCGTCCGCATCGGCGCTGTCGGCGTGCAGGGGCAGGGCGGTCCGCCCCTCGGCCTCGATCAACTTGGCGGTCGCCGCCGCTCTGTCGGGGGACGACACATAGGTCAACGCCACGTCCGCGCCTTCCTGGGCCAGTCGCACGGCGATCGCCGCACCGATGCCCCGCGATCCGCCGAACACGATCGCCGCCTTGCCTTCGAGATTCTCACGCATGCTTGCTTCCTTCTTGACTGATTATTCCAGAATTTTGCGGCCGTTGCGCCCTCCGCGCCGGCCGTCATCGGTCATTCAGATTGCGGAATGATCGATCCAAAATTGAGCAAAAGACGCCTCATCGAAGCGCCCTGATCGCCAGCTCTCCCAGTGCTCGAAGCTGGTCGCGCCCGGCCCCGGCCCGCGCCGCGATCCGGATGCCGGCGATATTCGCCAGCAGGAAGCCTGCGGCCTCTTCCGGAACGATGGAAGCGGCCACGTTGCCCTGCGCCTGCGCCCGCGCGATCTGCTCGGCGAAGGCCGAGGAGAGGGCGCGGTCGGCGCTCTGATGCAGCCGGCTGAGATCGTCGTGGGCGCGTCCGAATTCGCAGACCGACCCGACGCCCAGGCAAGCCTGACCGGCTTGCTCGACCACCCGGGCGATCGCGGCGTTCAGCCCGTCGATGGCCTTCGGCCCGTGGTTCAGCGCCTCGCGATGCGCCAGCGCCTCGCGCTGCGTGTACCGCTCGACCGCCTCGCAATAGAGCCGCCATTTGTCGCCGAAGGTGTCGTACAGGCTCTGGCGGCCGATCTGCATCGCGCCCACCAGCATCTGGGCCGAGGTCCCCTCGAACCCATGCTCGCGAAACACCCCGATCGCGGCGTCGAGCGCGTCATCCCGGTCGAATGTCTTGGGCCTGGCCATAAAAGTCAGATGGAGATACTGGAACGATCAGTCAAGTATCCCTCTCAAGAAATGAAGGAAGAGAGGCGCGTGCCCAGATTCTCCCGCGCCGGGGAAATGGCCCGAAGGCGAGACGGAGGGGGCCGCCTCAGGCGGTCTCGGCTATCGGCTGCCCCAGCGCGGGCGTCTAACGCCTAGCCCGCATACGCCGAGATCAGCCGCTCGGCCGCCGCAGCGAGGCCATTCGACGGCCGGTCCTCGTCGAAGAGCTGGGTCGAGATGTAGGCGCCTTCGATCAGCAGCAGCAGGGCGTCGCCGAGGCCTTGCGCGTCCGCAGCGCCCATCTCTGCGGCCATGGCCCGCAGGCGGGTCCGCAGTTCGGCCTTGTGGTTCTGGGCTTCGGTCCGCGCCGGGTGGCCGTGCTCGGGATACTCGACCACCGCGTTGGTCAGCGGGCAGCCGCGGTAGCCGTCCTTGCGCGCGCGGACGGCCAGTTCGTCGCAGAAAGTCAGGATCTGCGCCCGCGGGTCGCCCGGATGCTGTTTCGCGGCGGCTTCGAAATAGTCCCAGAAGCCATCGGCGGCCCGGCGCATGACCGCCGCGGCCAGCTCGTCCTTGGACTTGAAGGTCCGGTAGAGGCTCGGCTTGGTCACCCCGGCCCTGGCGACGATCTCATCGACGCCCACCGCGCGGATGCCCTCGCGATAGAAGAGGTCACGGGCGGTTTCGAAGATCTTGTCGGCGGCGCGCGGGGGCGTGGGTTTCGGCTGGCTCATGACTTCGCTTGACGATGTAACTGACCGGTACGTATACAAAGTGCGAAACTTACAGGTCAGTAACATTATGATAGCCCCGGCCCGTCCCTTTGGCCAGAAATACGCGTTCGTCGCCGCGGGCGTGGTGTTCGCCGCCCTGATGGCCGCCGCAGGCCTGCGTTCGGCGCCCGGCGTGCTGATGCTACCGCTGGAGCGGGCCTTCGGCTGGGACAGAGGCGCGATCTCGGCGGCCGCGGCGGTGGGCATCTTCCTCTATGGCCTGACCGGTCCGTTCGCCGCGGCCCTGATGCAGTCCTTCGGCGTGCGCCGCACCGTCACCCTGGCCCTGGTGACGATGGCGGCCTCGACGGCGCTCTCCTCGCTGATGAGCGAGCCCTGGCAGTACGTGGCGACCTGGGGCGTGATGACCGGCGTCGGCTCCGGCGCGGTGGCCATGGTGCTGGGCGCGACCGTCGTGAATCGCTGGTTCGTCGAGCGTCGCGGCCTGATGATGGGGCTGCTCAGCGCTTCTACGGCCACCGGCTCGCTGATCTTCCTGCCGGGCATGGCCGCCCTGGCCGAGGCCGGCGGCTGGCGCCCGGTGGTGCTGGCGGTCGCCGCGGTGATGGCGCTCCTGGTCCCCGTCGTCTGGTTCCTGCTGCCCGAGACGCCTGCCGCCATCGGCCAGAAGCCCTATGGCGCGCCCGCCGACTATCAGGCCCCGCAGGCCGGCGGGGCAGGAGCCCTGCGCGGCGCGTTCGGCGCGCTCTTCCGGGCGGCGCGCACGCGCACCTTCTGGCTGCTGTTCGCCGGCTTCTTCGTCTGCGGCCTGACCACCAACGGCCTGGTGGGCGTGCACATGATCGCCATGTGCGCCGACTACGGCCTGCCCGAGACCCGCGCCGCCGGCCTCCTGGCGCTGATGGGGATCTTCGATCTGATCGGCACCACCGCTTCGGGCTGGCTCACCGACCGCTACGACCCGCGCAAGCTGCTCTTCGTCTATTACGGGCTACGCGGCCTCTCGCTGATGGCCCTGCCGTTCACCGATTTCTCGTTCCTGGCGCTCAGCGCCTTCGCCGTCTTCTACGGCCTGGACTGGATCGCCACCGTGCCGCCGACTGTCAGGCTGGCCACAGAGGCCTTTGGCGACCGCGACGGGCCCATCGTCTTCGGCTGGATCGCCGCAGGCCACCAGGCGGGCGCGGCGACGGCCGCGATCACTGCCGGCGTCATCCGCGCGAGCCAGGGGCGCTACCTGGAAGCCTTCGTCCTGGCGGGCCTGGCCGGCCTCGTCGCAGCGGTCGCCTCGATCATGATCCGCCGAGGCGCGGCCGAGCCGGCATTCGCCTAGCGCGCTTCCGGCAAGGCCAGCAGTTGCTCGCGCGTTTGCTGGGTCTGGACGTCGAAGTCGTCCGGCTCGCCGCGCTCGGGCACGGCCTTCAGGCCGGCCAGCGGCAATTGCACCCGGCGGTCGGGCAAGGGATCGCGCTGGTCGATCTCGACGATGACCCCGGTGACCATGCCGTCCGTCCCGACGATCAGGTTCTCGACCTCGCCGATCTCGCGGCCGCTGGCGTCGAGCAGGTCGGCGTCCTCGAGCTGTTCGCGAGTAACGCCCAGCGGCGTGTTCCCGGTCTGAGCGACGGCCGCAGGGGCGAGGCTTGCTGCGGCCAGAAGGCCGATCATCAGGCTTTTCATGAGGATCTCCCGAGCGATTTCAGGTGCGGATGCAACCTCAGTTCATCCTTGCGGGAAGATCAATATCGCAGATTGAGAAGTCCGCGCCCTTCTCCTGGCGAACCCGGGCGGCCAGGGCCGCGAAGGCCTCGCCGCGCTCGTTCATCACCTCGACCTTCGGGCGCTCGGCCGGCGGAAGGTCGGCGGCGACCCGCACGCGGATCATCCGGTCCGGCTGCGCCGGCGGCTCGCCCACCGTCATGGCGCGGATGACGTCCAGCCCGATCACCGCCCGGCCCCAGGGCGTGTAGTCCCGGTCGAGCCGCCGGCTCGCCGCGCGCATGAAGAAGATCTCGGAGTTGGCCGTGTCCTCGGCCGCCTGCCGGCCCATGCCGGCCACACCGGGGCAGTAGGCGCCCCAGGCCCTGCGACCGCCGCCCGCCGCGTTCTGGGCCTCCAGGTCGGAGGCGCCCTCAATCGGCAGGGAGCCCAGAAACCCCGCCACCCTGTCGGTCGCGCGGACGACCATCTTCGCCCCGTCCTCCGGCTTCAGCCGAAATGTGAATTCCGGTGGCAGGTCCGGATGAACCGAGACCCCGCCGTCGCGGTTGTTGGGGTTGCCCGTCTGGTCGACGAAGTTCTCGATGACCCGATGGAACAGCAGGCCGTCATAGACGCCTTCCCTGGTCAGGAGCTTGACCCGCTCCACCGCCTTGGGCGCGACCTGCGGCGCCATCTCGACCACGATCCGGCCCTTGGAGGTGTCGATGACCAAGGTGTCGTCGGGATCGAGTGTTCGCCAGTCGGCGGCCTGGGCTGGAGCTGCGGCGAGGAGGGCGGCGGTGATGGCGATCGTCCGGATCATGCGAGGAATATGAAGGAAACCCGCCGATGGCGGCCAGCAAAGCTTGCTAAGATGTAATGCAAGCTACCTTGCTATAACCACTACTACGCGATACAAGATACCTCGAACTGGAGGCTCGCCGTGGTCGAAACCGTACAGGTCCAACTGAAGAAGGGAGTGCTCGAGCTCTGCGTGCTCGCCTTGCTCTCCCGACACGACAGCTACGCCTACGAGATCGCGAGCCAGTTGGCCGAGGGGATCGATATGGGCGAGGGGACGATCTATCCGTTGATGCGGCGGATGCAGAGCGATGGGCTGGTCGAGACCTATCTGGTCGAGAGCCCCGCCGGACCGCCGCGCAAGTACTACAAGCTTACGGAGGCGGGGAGGGTTAGCTTCTCCGCACAAAAGGCGGAATGGGCAGCCTTTTCTCGGGCTGTCGAGAGCATTCTGGGAGACGCCGAATGAACCGTCAGGCCTTCATCGACCGATTGCGGCTCGGCCTGTCGGGCCTGCCTGCAGTGGCGATCGCCGAAGCCGTCGCCGACTATGAGGCTCACTTCGCCGAAGGCGTCGCGGCCAGTCGCACCGAAGAGGAGGTGGCCGCTGCGCTTGGCGATCCGACCCGCCTCGCCCGCGAGCTGCGCGCCGAGATCGGCCTGAAGAAATGGGAGGAGCAGCGCAACCCGACCTCCGCCGTCAGCGCCGTCTTCGCCGTTCTCGGCCTCGGCGCCATCGACCTGCTGATCCTGCTGCCGATCCTCATGACCGTCGCCAGCGTGCTCTTCGGCCTGATCGTCGCGGTCGGGGCGGTGTTCCTCGGCGGCGGCTTCATGTTCGCGGCCGGGCCGTTCCTGGATCCACCGGGCGGGCCGGCCGCGGCCCTGCTGGGCGGCATCGGCCTGATGGCCCTGTCGGCCTCGGTCGGGGCCATCCTGACCATCGTGGTCATCGGCATGGTCAATGCCCTCGTCTGGTACGGGCGCCTTCACTACCGGCTGCTGAAGCCGGCCATCGAACCTGTCTCCGCCCAAGGAGCGACCCCATGATCCGCGTCCTCCTCCTCATCGCCGTGGCCGGCCTCTTCGTCGGCGCCGCGGCCCTCGGCGGCGCGGCCGCCCTCGGTGGGCCGGAACTCGCCAGCCGTCATTGGGAGTGGTTCGCCTGGCACGACCACGACGGCCGTCATTTCGAGCGAGGCCGCCGCGACCGCGACTGGGGGCCCCCCTCCTCGCCCAAGCGCCAGGAGGCCAACGAGGCGACCCGCGAACTGACCTGGGACGGCTCGACCCGCGCGATCTTCGACGTGCCGGCCAGCATCGAGTTCGTCCAGGCCGCCGCCGGGCCGGGCAAGGTCACCATCACCGGGCCGAAGGAGCTGGTCGATCAGGTGCGCCTCTCGGGCGGCCGGCTCAGCCTCGCCAAGTCGCCGCCGGAATATGTCCGCCTGCGCATCGCCATCGCCGCCCCCGCGATCACCGAGTTCGAGATCGGCGGCGACAACCGCCTGGAGATCCGCGACTTCAAGCAGGGGCGGCTGTCCATCTCGGCCAGCGGTTCGGCCGAGGTCCTGGCCAGCGGCCAGGCCCGGGAACTGGTGCTCGACCTTTCCGGCTCGGGCGAGGCCGACCTCGCCGACCTGGTCAACGACGCGGCCAGGGCCAAGGTCTCCGGTGCGGCCGAAGCGGTCATCGCCCCGCGCGAGGCGGCCAACCTCGACATCTCCGGTTCGGCCTCCGTGCGGCTGGTCACTCACCCCAAGCGCCTCGAAACCGACGTCACCGGCGCCGGCTCGATCATCTTCGAGGACGGCAGCCGCGCCAGCAGCCCCTCCGACGCGGAGGAGGAGGAAGCCCGCAAGGCGTAGCGGTCGGAAATCGGCCGCGCCTAACCCCGCCCCAGCGCCTTCAGGACCACCGGCGCCAGCCCTCGGGCGATGACCGTGACGCCTTGGCTGTTGGGGTGAAAGCCGTCCCGCTGGTTCAGGCGCGGCGTCTGTCCCACGCCGGCCAGCAGGTTCGGATAGAGCGGCACGCGATGAGCCTTGGCCACGGCCGGGAAGATCGCCTGGAACTCGCGGGCATAGCCGCGGCCGATCACCGTCGGTGGGTTAAGACCTGCCAGCAGAACCTTGATTTTGCGTGCTTTCAGGCGAGCGACGATCTTGTCCAGATTGGCCTGGCTGCGTCTGGGGTCGATCCCCTGCAAAAGGTCGTTGCCGCCCAGAGCGACGACGCAGAGCGTGGTGTCGCGCTGGACGCTGAAGTCGACCCGCGCCAGGCCGCCGGCCGTGGTGTCGCCGGAAACCCCGGCGCCGCGCACCAGCGCCGCAGAGCCGAGCCGCCGAAGCTGCGCCTGAAGTTGCGCGGGCAGGGCCGCGCTCGCCGGCAGGCCAAACCCGGCGGTGATCGAATCCCCCAGCATGGTGATCACCGGGCGGGCCTGGGCCAGGCTCGGCAGCGGGATCGCCGCCAGGGCGCCGGCCAGCAGAATTCGGCGTGTCGGGGACGGTATGGGTGTCTCGCGCATTCTGCTGTCCTATCTAGGCTCTAGCCCGCCAAGCTCAACCGCCCGAGGCCGCCTTGTCCGACACGCCGCCGCTCGTCCTGAGAAACGTCTCCCTGACCCTGCCGTCGGCCGCCGGCCCCGTGGAGATCCTCAAGGACTTGAGCTTTTCGGTGGCGCCCCGCGAGCGCATCGCCATCACTGGTCCCTCGGGCTCTGGCAAGTCCAGCCTGATCGCCGTGGCCGCCGGCCTGGAACAGCCCACCGCCGGCAGCGTCGAGCTGCTGGGCCGGGAACTGGCGCGGCTGGACGAGGATGGCCGCGCCCGGCTGCGGCGGGGCAAGGTCTCCCTGGTCTTCCAGGCCTTCCACCTCTTGCCCAACATGACCGCCCTGGAGAACGTCGCCGCGCCCATGGAGATCGCCGGCCTGGCCAATGCCGAGGCGACGGCGCGCGCCTGGCTCGACCGCGTCGGGCTTTCGGCCCGCCAGCGGCACTATCCGCATCAGCTTTCCGGCGGCGAGCAGCAGCGCGTGGCCCTGGCGCGTGCGCTCGCCCCGCGGCCGGCCCTGCTGTTCGCCGACGAGCCCACCGGCAATCTCGACGCGTCCAACGCCGCCAGGGTCGCCGACCTGCTCTTCGGCCTGGTGGCGGAGGAGGGGGCGGCCATGGTGCTCGTCACCCACGACCCGGCGCTGGCCGGTCGCGCCGACCGCCAGGTGCGCCTCGCCGGCGGCCACACATGAACCTCGCCCTGCGCTTTGCGGCCCGTGAGCTGCGCTCGGGCGTCAAGGGTTTTCGGATCTTCCTGGCCTGCCTGGCGCTGGGCGTCGCCGCCATCGCCGCGGCCGGCTCGACCGCCGAGGCGTTCCGGCAGGGCCTGGCCTCGCAAGCCCGCGAGATCCTCGGCGGCGACCTGGCGGTCACCGTCGACCAGCGGCGCTTCACCCCGGCCGAGCGCGCGGCCATCGAGCGGGCGGGGCGCGTCTCATGGGCGGTCGGCAGCCGCGCCATGGCCGAGGCCCCGTCCGGCGAGCGCCGGCTGGTGGAGCTGCGGGGGGTCAGCGCCGCCTATCCTCTCGCAGGCGCAGTCACGCTTGAGAGCGGCGGCGACCTGCAGCAGGCGATCCGTCCTGCGGCCGATGGCGCCGCCGGCGCGGTCATCGAGCGGGTGCTGCTGGAGCGCCTGGCCCTTCACGTCGGCGACCGCATTCTGGTCGGCGAGCTGCCGGTGGAGATCCGCGGCGTGTTGGTGCAGGAGCCCGATCGCCTGTCGCGTGGCTTCGCCCTCGGCCCGCGGGTCCTGGTTCAGCGCCAGGCGGTGGAGAGGGGCGGTTTCCTCCAGCCCGGCCTGCCGTTCCTGGAAACCGCCAGGATCGCCCTGCCGCAGGGCGTCTCCCCGGTGGAGGCCCGCAAGGCCATGCGCAAGACGATCAAGGACCGCACCGTGCGGATGCGCGACCGCCAGGACGCCACGCCCGGCGTGAGCTGGCTGATCGACCAGCTCGAATACTTCCTCGGCTTCATTGGTCTCGCCTCCCTGGTGGCAGGTGGCCTCGGCGTCTTCGGGGCGGTCTCGGCCTTCCTTGAAGAGCGCAAGCCCTCGATCGCGGTGCTGAAGGCCCTGGGCGCCGAGGGCGACTTCATCCGCAACCTCTATCTCGCCCAGATCGGGGTCCTGGCGCTGCTGGGCGTCGCCGTCGGCGTGGCGCTGGGCGCGGCCGCGCCGTTCGTGCTCGCCGGCCTGATCCCGAAGGACCTCACCGTGCCGGCCCTGTTCGCGGTCTATCCGGAGCCGCTGCTGCGCGCCGCCGCCTTTGGCCTGCTGTCGGCGGCGGCCTTCTCCCTGGCGCCCCTGGCCCGGGCCCGCGCCACCCCGCCGGCCAGTCTCTTCCGCCGCGACGTCGGCGCGCGCCTGGCCTGGAGCGGCGAGACCATCGCCGCCGCCTTGGCCGCCCTGGGGCTGGCGGTCCTTTCGGTCCTGACCGCCCCGACTCCGCTGGCCGCCGGCCTGATGATCGGCGGCGTGGCCGTGTCGTTCCTGCTGCTCTGGTGGCTGGGGCGGCTGGCGACGCGCCTGGCCGGCCGGCTGCGAGGCGGCGCGCGCGGCATGGTCCGCATGGGCCTGGCCAACCTCGCAGGGCCACGCTCAGCCGCCCGCACCGCCGCCCCGGCCATCGGCCTCGGCGTCGGACTGCTGGCCGCCGTCGTGCTGATCCAGTCGAGCCTGCTGCGTCAGGTCGCCGAGGTCGCGCCCCGCACCGCCCCGGCCATAGTCTTCACCGAGATCCCCGGCGCGGAAGCCGCCCGCTTCGACCAGGCGGTGGCCGCCGCCTTCGGTCAGCCCCTGACCGCCGGCAACTATCTGCGCGCCCCGTTCCTCACCGGCCGCATCGTCCGCATCAAGGACCGTCCGGTGGACCGCAAATCCATCCCCGAACGCCAGCGCTGGGCCTTCGACAACGACGTCTCCATCTCCGCCATCGGCGCTAAGCCGCGCGGCGCCGACATCGTCGAGGGCGAGTGGTGGCCGGCCGACTATCGCGGCCCGCCCCTGCTCGCCATGGAGGTCGAGGCCGCCAGGGCCGCCGGACTGGGGCTCGGCGACGACGTCACCCTCTCGGTGCTCGGCCGCGAGATCGAGGCGAAGCTCGCCGTCCTGCGCAAGGTGGACGTCGGCGGCTTCGGGCCGAGCTTCCCCCTGATCCTTACCCCAGCCTCTCTGGAGGGAGCGGACCTGCGCCACGTCGCCATCGCCAAGGCCGACCGCGCCCAGGAGGCCCGCGTCACCCGCGCCCTCGGCCGCGATTTCCCGGAGGTGAACGTGATCTCGGTGCGCGAGCAGTTGGAGGCGGCCACCGATCTCTTCGACCGGCTGGCCCTGGCGATCCGCGCCGCCGCCGCGGTGGCGGCCCTGGCCGGCCTGCTGGTCCTGACCGGCGCCATCGCCGCCCGCGCCCAGGCGCGCACCCGCGAGGCCTCGATCCTCAAGGTGCTGGGCGCTACCCGGCTGCAGGTGCTGGGCGCCTATGTCCTGGAGTACGGCGCGGTCGGCCTGATCGCCGGCGTCACCGGTGTCGGCCTCGGCTGTCTGGCCGCCTGGCCGGTGGTCACCCAGATCTTCAAGGCGCAGTGGGCGGTGGACTGGTCGGGCGTGTTTCTGTTGGTCTTCGGAGCAGCGCTGCTGGCCGGTCTCGGCGGACTTTTCGCCACCCTGCACGCCCTCGCCAAGCGACCTGCGGCCGCCCTTCGAACAGAGTGAATCCGCATTAAGGATACGGTTACCGACGCAACGGCGTACTTCCCGTCGATGAGGTCCGCCCGCTCCAACCCCGCCTTTGATCACGGCGCTGCGCTTCGCGTTCCGCCGCCCAACGACACCCGTAACTGGCACAAGCTCTGGGCTTGGCTTGGCGACGATGCGCACGCCATGACTGAGGCCGGCGCAGTCCAGGTCTGCACGCCGCAAGGGTGGTGCATCGCCCATTCCGGCGACTGGATCGTGCTGTCGGTCAGCGGCGATTTCCATGTGGCCCATACTGGCCGCACGCTGGACGCCTGAGGGGCGAAAAAGGAGGCCGCCCGTGGGGCGGGCGGCCTTAGTCACCTCAACGAACAGCCCTTATTCGCCGGTTTTCCGGCGCCGCGTCCCGAAGTGAGATCCTTCGCCTAAGGCCATGCAATTGCGGCGCCAATTGTCGCTTTTCGTGGGAACTTGGTCCTTTGACCGGACCGGCCGACGCCTTAGCCTCCGGCGCACGGAGGACGCGCCATGCTCTTGCTCAAGCCGAACTGCGAATGCTGTGGCAAGGACCTGCCGCCCGCCGCTGGCGACGCCCGTATCTGCAGCTTCGAATGCACCTTCTGCGCCGCCTGCGCCGAAGGCGTCCTGCAGGGCGCCTGCCCCAACTGCGGCGGCGGCTTCGCGCCGCGCCCGATCAGGCCCGCGAGCCTTCTAGCCCGCTACCCGGCGTCATCGGAGCGTGTGGTCCCTGGATGCTCCCCGATTGGGGAAGCTGACTGACGAGCCTCCCCGCAAGGGAAGGAGCTTAGGCCGCCCGCAGAGCCAGCCAGGCCTTCTGCACGCCGGCCAGGCGCTCTTCGGAGCTGCCCTCGATCTCGGTGCGCGCATCGAAGGATACGCCGGTCATGTCGCCCCGCCGCCAGCGCACGCGCACGTCGTAGACGACACCGCCGAGCAGTTGCAGCAGCACGAAGCGCGAGGGCAGGGGATAGATCGAGGAAATCTGCAGGCGCGCGCCGCCCTTGCTCAGGTCCACGATGGTGCAATCGGCCCAGTGGGCCATGCCCTGGCCATAGAACACTCTGGCGCGCAGGTTGGTCGGTTCGCGAGGGTGTTCTCTGCGATCGGAATAGTCGGGCTCGGTCACAGCGGGATCCTTAGGGGCGAACGCTTTAAAACAGGCTTAACTATAGCGTCCGGCCAAGGACATCCAAAGCCATAAAACGCTGATATGCGAAACGCGGCGTGTCGTCGCGGCGCTGAAAAACGGTCGGCGGCGGCGGAGAAGTACGCGGCGTGAACCGTGGCCGAAGGGCCATTCCTCAGAGATTTCCACGGCGAGGGGTAGAATCGACGTTCCCCGCCGTCGTATCGGAAGGCTCGCGCGGCGAGCGAAGTCGCCGCCTAGTGTTGCAGTACGGAAGGATACCGGCTTTGGACGACGCCCTGCGGCGCGCTGCGCTCGCCTATCACCAGCTTGGACGCCCCGGGAAGCTCAGCGTCGAACCCACCAAGCCGATGGCGACTCAGCGGGACCTGGCCCTGGCCTATTCGCCCGGCGTCGCTGCGGCCTGCAACGCCATCGTCGAGGATGCGGCCTGGGCCGAACGGCTCACGGCCCGCGGCAACCTCGTCGCCGTCATCACCAACGGCACCGCGGTCCTGGGGCTCGGCAACATCGGGCCACTGGCCTCCAAGCCCGTGATGGAAGGCAAGGCCGTCCTCTTCAAGAAGTTCGCCGGTATCGACGTCTTCGACCTGGAGGTCGACGCCTCCGACCCGGCCCGCTTCGTAGAGGTGGTCGCGGCCCTCGAACCGACCTTCGGCGGCATCAACCTCGAGGACATCAAGGCCCCCGAATGCTTCACCATCGAGCGCCAGTTGCGCGCGCGGATGAACATTCCGGTCTTCCATGACGACCAGCACGGCACGGCCATCGTCTGCGCCGCCGCGGTCCGCAACGCCCTGACGATCCAGGGCAAGTCGCTCGGCGAGGTGAAGCTCGTCACCTCCGGCGCCGGCGCCGCGGCGCTCGCCTGCGTCGATCTGCTGGTCAGCATGGGCCTGCCCGCCGACAACGTCACCCTGACCGACATCAACGGCGTGGTCCGCAAGGATCGCGGCGACCTGACGCCGGAGCTCGCCCGCTATGCGCGCGACACCAACGCCCAGACCCTGCCGGAGGTGCTGTCGGGCGCGGACATCTTCCTGGGCCTCTCGGCCCCCCGGGTGTTCAAGCCCGAGTGGCTGCCGCTGCTGGCCAAGAACCCGATGATCCTGGCCCTGGCCAATCCGGAGCCGGAGATCCGGCCCGAGGACGTCCTGGCCGCCCGGCCCGACGCCATCGTCGCCACCGGCCGCTCGGACTATCCGAACCAGGTCAACAACGTCCTCTGCTTCCCGTTCATCTTCCGCGGCGCCCTCGACGTCGGCGCAACCGAGATCAACGAGGCCATGAAGAAGGCCGCCGCCGAGGCTATCGCCGAACTCGCCCGCGTCGAGGCCAGCGAGGTCGTCGCCAGCGCCTATGCCGGCCAGGCTCCGCTGTTCGGCCGCGACTATGTGATCCCCAAGCCCTTCGATCCGCGCCTGATCCTCGAGATCGCGCCGGCCGTCGCCAAGGCGGCCATGGACTCCGGCGTCGCCCGCCGGCCGATCGCCGACTTCGACGCCTACCGCACCGAGCTCGAAGGCTACGTCTATCGTTCGGGCCAACTCATGCGCCCGGTCTTCGCCCAGGCCCGCGACTGCAAGCGCCGCATCGCCTATGCCGAGGGCGAGGACGAGCGGGTCCTGCGGGCGGTCCAGACCGTCGCCGACGAACAGCTCGCCCGGCCTGTGCTGGTCGGCCGCCGCCACGTCATCGAGGCTAAGATACGCGAGCTCGGTCTTCGCCTCGTCATCGACCGCGACATGGAGATCTTCGATCCGGAGAACGATCTGATCGAGGACATCGCCGCCGAATACCGCGCCATCGTCGAGCGTCGCGGCGTGCCGGCGGCCGCGGCCAGCCGGCGGGTCACCAACCGTCCGACCGTGGGCGCCTCCATGCTGCTTCGCCGCGGCCTGGTCGACGGGGCCCTGGTGGGCGGCAGCGGCGACTGGTGGCGCCACTTCACCTACGCCCTGCCGGTGGTGCCGCTGCGGCCGGGGGTCTCGCGCGCGTCGGCCTTGTCCTGCGTGATCCTGCCCAAGGGCGCGCTGTTCTTCTGCGACACCCACGTCAACGTCGATCCCACCGCTGAGCAGATCGCCGAGGCGACCATCCTGGCGGCCGAGGCGGTGCGCGGCTTCGGCGTCACCCCGAAGGTGGCGCTGCTCTCGCACTCCAGCTTCGGCTCCTCGAACTCGCCCTCGGCCCGCAAGATGCGCCAGGCCCTGGCCATCATCCACGAAGCGGCGCCCGGCCTCGACGTGGACGGCGAGATGCACGGCGATGCGGCCCTCTCCGAGCAGGTCCGCGGCCGCTACATCTCCGGCGGCGCCTTCTCGGGCGACGCCAACCTGCTGATCGCGCCCTCGCTGGATGCGGCCAACATCGCGCTCACCCTGCTCAGCGCCGCCACCGAGGCGGTCGAGGTGGGGCCGATGCTGCTGGGCCTCTCCAAGCCGCTGCACGTGCTCAGCCCGGCCGCTACCGTCCGCGGGATCGTCAACATGACAGCCCTTGTGGCCAGCCAGGCGGCCGGAACCCACGCAGGAGCCGTTGCCTGACGTAACGGCGCCAGGCTTTTCTTCCGCCGACCGATCGCCACATCCAGGGGGCGAGGCCAAAGGGAGAAGCGTCATGGGTCCGTTCAAGCTGCTGATCGGGGGGCGCCTCGTGGACGGCGACAGCCTGATGGATGTCGTCAATCCGGCGACGGAGGGGCTCGTCGCCCAATGCGCGCGGGCCTCGAAGGCCCAGCTCGACGAGGCCGTGGCCGCCGCCAAGGCGGCGTTCCCGGCCTGGAGCGCCCGCCCCATCGCGGAGCGCCGCGCCGCGCTCGCCGCCATGGCCGACGTCATCCAGGCCAACGCCGCCGAGATCGGCCGCATCCTGACCCAAGAGCAGGGCAAGCCGCTGCAGGACGCCATCGGGGAGGCCTACGGCGCCTCGGCCTTCTTCCGCTATTTCTCGAACATCGACCTGCCGACCAAGATCCTCGAGGACAGCCCGCAGAAGAAGGTCGAGCTGCGCCGCCGTCCCCTCGGCGTGGTCGGCGCGATCGTCCCCTGGAACTTCCCGCTGATCCTGATGGCCTTCAAGGTTCCGGCGGCCCTGCTGGCCGGCAACACCGTGGTGCTGAAGCCCGCGGCCACCACGCCTCTGGCCACCCTGAAGATCGCCGAACTGGTGAAAGACCTGCTGCCGGCCGGCGTTCTCAACGTCATCGCCGACGCCAACGACCTGGGCGGCGAGCTCACCAAGCATCCGGACATCCGCAAGATATCCTTCACCGGCTCCACCGAGACCGGGCGCAAGGTGATGGCCGGGGCGGCCGACGCGCTCAAGCGCATCACCCTGGAACTGGGCGGCAACGACGCCGGCATCGTGCTCGGCGACGTCGATCCGGTCGAGACCGCGCCCAAGATCTTCGGCGCGGCCTTCCAGAACTCCGGCCAGGTCTGCATCGCCATGAAGCGGGTCTATGTGCACGAGAGCATCTACGACGCCATGTGCGCCGAACTCGCCAAGCTGGCCGAGGCGGCGGTCGTCGGCGACGGCCTGGAGCAGGGGACCCAGTTCGGCCCGCTGCAGAACAAGGCCCAATACGAGAAGGTGCTCGGCTTCATCGAGGAAGGCCGCAAGGACGGCAAGGTCATCGCCGGCGGCGAGCGCGCGCCAGGCAAGGGCTACTTCATCCGCCCGACCATCGTCCGCGACATCACCGACGGCTCGCGCCTGGTCGACGAGGAGCAGTTCGGCCCCGTCCTGCCGCTGATCAAGTTCAAGGACGCCGAGGACGCCCTGCGCCGCGCCAACGCCTCCGACTACGGCCTGGGCGGCTCCATCTGGTCGAAGGACCTCGACAAGGCCTACGAGCTCGCCGGGCGCATGGACACCGGTACGGTCTGGATCAACAAGCACGCCGAGCTCGCCCCGAACCTGCCGTTCGGCGGCGCCAAGGCATCAGGCCTGGGGACCGAGCTCGGCGAGGAGGGTCTGGCCGAATTCACCCAGGTCCACGTCATCAACATGGCCCGCTGACGCCGCGGAGCCTTCCGTAACGTCGGTCTTTCATCGGCCTTTTGCAGGGTACATCCTCCTCCTCGATCTGGCGCAAGACCAGGCGTTGAGGAGGAACCCATGGCCAGCAACCTGCCCAAGGCCTGCATCGTCGGGGCCGGCTGTTCCGGTTTCACCACCGCCAAGCGGCTGCAGGACCTGGGCGTTCCGTTCGACTGCTTCGAGATGTCGGACGACATCGGCGGCAACTGGTACTTCAAGAACCCGAACGGCCTGTCGGCCTGCTACCAGAGTCTCCACATCGACACCTCCAAGTGGCGGCTGGCCTTCGAGGACTATCCAGTCCCGGCCGACTGGCCGGACTTCCCCCACCACGCCCAGCTCCTGAAGTACTTCCACGACTATGTGGACCACTTCGGCCTGCGCCCCCTGATCACCTTCAACACCAAGGTCGAGCGGGCCGAGCGCACCGCCGACGGCCTTTGGACGGTCACTCTCTCGACCGGCGAGACGCGACTCTATGATGTGCTGCTGGTCTGCAACGGCCACCATTGGGACGCCCGCAGCCCCGAATATCCCGGAACCTTCGACGGGCCGGCCTTCCATGCCCACGACTATCGCGGGCCGTTCGACCCGGTGGACATGCGCGGCAAGAACATCGTCGTGGTCGGCATGGGCAATTCGGCGATGGACATCGCCTCCGAGCTCTCGCAGCGCCCGATCGCCCGAAACCTCTGGGTCGCCGCGCGCCGGGGCGTCTGGGTGCTGCCGAAGTACATCGACGGCCACGTCGCCGACAAAGCCTCCATGCCGCACTGGATGCCCCGCAAGCTCGGCCTCTCCCTGGCCCGCAAGAAGATTAAGCGCGCCATCGGGCGCATGGAGGACTATGGCCTGCCGAAGCCCGACCACGAGCCGCTGGAGGCCCACCCGTCGGTGTCGGGCGAGTTCCTGACGAGGGCTGGCTGCGGCGATGTGAAGTTCAAACCGAACATCGCCCAGCTCATGGGCCGACAGGTCCGCTTCGAGGACGGCAGCGTCGAGGATGTCGACGCCATCGTCTACGCCACCGGCTACCGGATCAGCTTCCCGTTCTTCGACGACCCCGACCTGCTTCCGGACGCCGAGAACCGTTTCCCGCTGTTCAAGCGGATGATGCGGCCGGACGTCCCGAACCTCTTCTTCATGGGCCTGGCCCAGCCGCTGCCGACCCTGGTGAACTTCGCCGAGCAGCAGGCCAAGCTGGTCGGCGCCTATCTCACCGGCCGCTATCGTCCGCCGCCGCCCGCCACACGATCCAGGTCGACTTCGGCGTCTATGTCCACGACCTGCTGCGCGAGATCCGCGCCGGCGAAGGCCGCGCCAAGTCCGCCGGCGACGCGCTGCCGATCCCCGCTCGCGCCGAAACCGGACGGCTGGCGGCGGCGGAGTGACCGCCTGACGGAAGCAGATGCGCCCCCGCAGGGGAGTCAGCCCTCAACTCGCATAGACCGCCCGCTCGAACCGGTCGAACAGGGCCAGCGCGCCCGGATCGGCGAACGGCAGCAACTGCGCCATCATCACGCCGGCCACGCCGCGCTCCAGGTCCAGCCAGTAGTAGCAGTTGCTGAGCCCGGCCCAGGAAAGGCTGCCCGCCGAGCGTCCTGCCGGGCCGGGCTCCAGATTGACCAGGAAGCCCAGGCTCCAACCGGTCGGCTGGCCTGGGAACGGGTCGTAGTCCAGAGCCAGGTGCGGCGCGGCGCTCTTCAGCGCCCCGGGGCGCGGCTCGGTGAGCTGGCTGGTCAGCAGAAGCTCCATCCCTTCATGCGACAGCAGGCCCGCCTGGCGGTCCCGTAGGGCGCGCAGGAATTTCAGATAATCGCCCGCCGTCGAATAGAGCCCGCCGCCGCCCATCTGGAAGTGCGGCGGCTCGGGCAGGGCGAAGGGCAGGGGCGTCAGTCCCCTGTCCGGCAGGCGCGCGTGCATGGGGGCCAGCCGCCCTCGCTGCGCCGCCGTCAGCGAGAGGCTGGTGTCGGCCATCCCAAGCGGCGCGAACACCTGCTCGGCCAGGACTTCGTTCAGCGCCTTGCCGGTCGCCGCCTCGATCAGCAAGCCGGCGAAGTCCAGCCCGTGCCCATAGGTCCAGGCCTCGCCGGGGTCGAACAGCAGCGGCAGTCCCTCCGGCGCCGCCGGGCCCAGGGTGTTGGAGCCGCTATGCGCGAGCCAGCGGGCGAGGTCGCGGCTGGCGAAGTCGTATCCGAACCCGCTGGTATGGGTCAGCAGCCCCCGCAGGGTGATCGGCCCGCGCGCCGGCCGCAGCCTGGGCGCGCCCTCGGCGTCGAAGCCCTCCAGCACCTGCGGCTGCGCCAGTCCCGGCAGCCACTTGCCGACCGGCTCGTCCAGGCTCAGGCGGCCGGCGTCCACCAGTTGCAGCGCCGCCAGGGCGGTGATCGCCTTGGTCATCGAGGCGATCCAGAACACCGCATCGGGCGCCAGCGCCTCGGCGGCGTCGGGACCCGGCGCGCCCACCGCCAGGTTCACTGCCTCTCCGCCCGGGGTGATCGCCGCGACCGCCACGCCCGGCAGGCCGCTTTCCTGCAAGCCCGCTTCCAGCGCCGCACGGATAGTCTCCGCCATTCCCGTCCTCCCGGTCTTTGCGAAAACCTTAGCGCAAAGCCCGGCGCTGGGTAGTGCCCTTCGCGGGCGCCAGCATGGCGGGATTCCTTGGCGTACAAGGCATTTCCGCTGGGTGAACGGCAGATGAATTGGCCGTTCCCGGTCGTGTTCAGGCAGGCCCGGCTAGGGTGGTCTCAACCTGAGGAGACACGACATGAAGAAGGCCATTCTGATCGCCGCCGCCGCCGCCATGACGCTGACCGGCTTCGCGGCCTCGGCCCAACCCTATGGCGGCCGTGGCGGCCCCTATGGCGACCGCGACCGCGACGGGCGCCCGAACTATGCCGACCGCTACGACAACCGCCGTCCGCACTATGGCCCTCCCGGTCACGCCTATGGTCATCGCCGCTGGGCCCGTGGCCAGCGCTTCGACCATTATCGGACCCGCACCTACATCGTGAACGATTACCGTCGTTACGGCTGGGCTCCGCCGCCGCGTGGTTACGCCTACTACCGCGCCGACAATGGCGACGTGGTCCTGGCGGCCCTGGCCACCGGCATCATCGCCTCGGTGATCGTGGGCGGCCTGCGCTAAGCCCCCAACTGGTTTCGCTCCCTTCAGCCCCGGCTTCGGCCGGGGCTTTTTTTGTGGGGGGCGCGCTACCAGTTGTTGCGGCCGTCGACCTTCTCGACCGTGATCGCCGACCAGTCGAGGTCGTCGATCAGCCGCAGGTTCACTCCATGGATGCGTTCGGCGGGCACGGCGCCGGCCTCGAAGCCTTCCTTGGGCGTCCCATCCAGGTTGTAGGCGGAGGCCCAGTCCGGCGAATCGCCGAAGGCGTGCATGCCGCAGCGGCCGCAGAAGTGGTGCAGGTTGAGGCCTTCGCTCGCCGAATAGACCCGATCCTCGGCTTGGGAGACCAGTTTCATCTCGCCTGGCCGGTAATAGGCCCAGACCGCCCCGGTGCGGGCGCAGAAGCTGCAATTGCATTCGTGCGCTTCGGTCGGCGCATAGGGCAGCTCGATCCTTGTGGCGCCGCAATGGCAGGTGGCGACGAGGGTCATGGCGGTGGCTCCCTTCCTTCATTCCAGAGCGCCATTCTGAAACGCCCCTCCTGCCAGCGCGTGTCAGCAGCCTCCCCCAAATGGGGGAGGTTCGCACCACGCAGCTCGCATAATTGAGTCCCCAGGGGGAGGCGGCCGGAGAAACGACGCCTCCGATCGGCGCGTGCGGCGCTTGGCCGTCCGCGCGCCATCAGTGGGGGAAGGCGCATGGCGCTGATTGAAGGCACGATCGATGCGGACACGCTTTCGGGCGGCGTCGATGACGACGAGATCAATGGCCTGGAAGCAAACGACAGCCTCAGCGGGGGCGCGGGCGACGACATCCTTCGAGGCGGCCAGGGCGCTGACACCCTGCTCGGCGAGGCCGGCCACGACCTGGTGACGGGCGGCGCGGACGACGACCTGCTGGACGGCGGCGACGGCTTCGACCGCGCCTCCTTCTTCGACGCCACGGCCGGCGTGACCGTGGACCTCAACCTGGCCGGGCCACAGGCCACCGGGTTCGGTCTCGACACCCTGGTCAATATCGAGCACCTCACCGGGACGCTCTACGCCGACAGCCTGGTCGGGAACGCCGCCGCCAACTGGCTCTGGGGCGCGGGCGGCGGCGACAGCCTTTCCGGCGGCGCGGGGGACGATCTCCTGTCGGTGGGCAATGGCGCCTCGATCGTCGCCGGCGGCGACGGGGTCGACACCCTGTCGTTCTATTCGGAAACCCTCACCGGCGGGGTCAAGGTCACCCTCGCCAACCAGACCACCGCCCAGGACACCCTCCAGGGCCTGATCAAGCTCAGCGGCGTCGAGAACCTCTCCGGCGTGATGTTCGCCGGAGACACCCTTAGCGGCGATGCGAACGCGAACATACTGGCCGGCTGGAGCGGCGCGGATTCGCTGTCCGGCGGCGCAGGCGCCGACCTGCTGCTGGGCGACGGCGTCGTCCTCATCAGCGAACTCACCGGCGAGATCGAGGTCTTCGCCGACGACGGGGCCGAGGCCGACACCCTCGACGGCGGCGCCGGCGACGACACCATCCAAGGCGCCGGCGGGAACGACCTGTTGTTGGGCTCCGACGGTCACGACCTCATGCGAGGCGAGGCCGACAACGACACCCTGAACGGCGGGACGGGGGACGACCTCCTGGTCGGCGGCGCCGGCGACGATCGTCTTGACGGCGGCGCCGGCATCGACCGCGCCTCATTCTTCGACGCCCCGGCCGGCGTGACGGTCGATCTCTCCGTGGCCGGGCCGCAGAACACCGGCCTTGGCCTCGACACCCTGGTCAGCATCGAGCACCTCACCGGCACGGTCGGCGACGACACCCTGACCGGCGACGCCGCCGGTAACTGGCTCTGGGGCGCGGGCGGCGGCGACAGCCTCTCCGGCGGCGCGGGGGACGATCTCCTGTCGGTGGGCGCAGGCCCCTCGGTCGTCGTCGGCGGCGACGGGACCGACACCCTGTCGTTCTATTCGGAGACCCTCACCGGCGGGGTCAAGGTCACCCTCGCCAATCAGGCCACCGCCCAGGACACCCTCCAGGGTCTCATCAAGCTCAGCGGCGTCGAGAACCTCTCCGGCGTCATGTTCGCGGCCGACACCCTCAGCGGCGATGCGAACGCCAACGTACTGGCCGGGGTCAGCGGCGCCGACAGCCTCTCCGGCGGGGCCGGCGACGACGTGCTCCTGGGCGATGGCATGATCCATGTCGATGCGCACGAGACCGGCACGTCCGGCCCGATCACCATCTTCGCGGACGAGGGCGCCAACTCCGAGATCGGCCCGGCCGGAAACGACACCATCGACGCCGGAACCGGGGCCGACACCGTCAATGGCGGCGGCGGCGACGATTTCATCACCGTCTCGCCGGGCGCGGGCCAGACCGCCCAGGTCACCCTTGGCGAGGGCGGCGACACCCTGCGGCTGGATCCCGCCGCGCTTGGCCTGGTCACGATCGCCGACTTCCAGTCGGGCGAGGACGTCCTCGACGTCACCGACGCCCTGGCCGCGCGCCTGACCGGCTGGACGCCGGGCGCGAGCCCCTTTGCGGGCGGCTTCATGCGCCTGGTCCAGGACGGCGCCGCGACGCTCGTCCAGATCGACCAGGACGGCGGCGGCGACGCCTTCGCCAGCATCGTCCGGCTCGAGAACACCAATAGCCTTGGCCTGGGCGCGGCCGACCTCGGCGACCCGGACTATGTCCCGGCGCCGGAAGCGGTCGGCGGTTCGGCGGCCGACACCTTCGTCTGGACGCCAGGCAGCGGCGCCGAAAGCGTCGACGGCGGTCTCGGGACCGACGTCGTGGAGATCACCGCCCCGGCCCTGTCCGCCCCGACCGCGGCCCTGACCATCACCCCCAGCGGCGACGGCTCGGCCATGCTGCTGGACCTCGACGGCGACGGCGACACCGACCTGACCGTCACCAATGTCGAGGAGCTGGTCCTCAACGGAAAGCGGGTGACCGTCACCGGCGACCTCTCCCTCACCGGCCTGGCGCCCAACACCATCACCTATGTCGGGGACGGCGACGACAACCTGTTCGACGCCTCGGGCATGACCTCGCTGCAGTCGGTCGACCTCACCGGCGGAGCCGGCGCGGACACCCTGGTCGGCGCAGGCGGCGATGACCTCATCGTCGCCGGGTCAGGCGACGACAGCCTGGCGGGCGGCGGCGACAACGACCGGCTGACCGGCGGCCTCGGGAACGACGAGATCCTCGGCGGGGCCGGGACCGACGTGGCGGTCTTCTCCGGCCTGCGCAGCGCCTACGTCATCACCAGCCTGGGCGCAGGGCGGACCCAGGTCACCGGCCCCGACGGGACCGACGTCCTGACCGAGGTCGAGCGCCTGCAGTTCTCCAACATGGTCACCGACATCACCGGCGCCCAGATCGGGGGAGGCGGTGGCAGCGGCGGCGGCGGTTCAGTTCCCGCCAACGCCCAGGGCACGTCCGGCGATGACACGGCGACCTTCGCCTCGGGGAACGACAGCTACTCCGCGGGCGCAGGGAACGACGGCGCGAGCATGGGCGACGGCGCCGACTTCGCTCACGGCAACGCCGGGGCCGACACGATCTCCGGCGGCGGCGGGGCCGACATCCTGCGCGGCGGCCAGGACGGCGACCTCCTCAACGGCGACGACGGCGACGACCAGCTCTTCGGCGACCTGGGCGACGACTCCGTGTTCGGCGGCGCGGGCGACGACCGCGTCGAGGGCGGCGAGGGGACCAACTTCCTTCGCGGAGGCGACGACGACGACGTCATCGTCGGCGGCTCAGGCTTCGACGACGCCCACGGCAACACCGGCCAGGACACCGTCTCCGGCGGCGCCGGCGGAGACTGGGTGGTCGGCGGCCAGGGCCACGACCTGCTGTGGGGCGAGGAGGGCGCCGACATCGTCTACGGCAACCTCGGCGACGACACGGCCTATGGCGGAGTGGGCGACGACATCGTCCGGGGCGGCCAGGGCGCCGACAGCGTTTCCGGCGGCGACGGGGCCGACTGGCTGGCCGGCGACCGCGGCGACGACACCCTCAGCGGCGGCGCGGGCGCGGACGTCTTCCACGCCTGGGGAGACGCCGGCGTCGACCGGGTCCTCGACTTCAACGCCGCCGAGGGCGACCGCGTGAACCTGCTCACGGGCACGACCTACACCACCGCCCAGTCCGGCGCGGACGTGGTCATCAGCATGACCGGCGGGGCGCAAATGACCCTCGTCGGCGTACAGCTCTCCAGCCTCCCTGACGGCTGGATCGGCGTCGGCTGACCGGCGCACGCGAGCGAGGGCGACGGGAGGGGCATGTCTCCCGTCGCCCTTAGCGCGCGCGGGTTCTTATCTGGTCGCGGGAGTCTAGCGATGGTTGTGCTAAGGCCAGTCGCTCCGTTCACCGCCGAGGCTTCGGCAGCTCCGCTGCGAACTCCGCGCCGACTCGTCCGACCTCCCGTCGAACGCCAACGGGCCGGGGACCCAAGGAAGTCCGCCACCTCCGCGGCCGGCGATTGTGATCGAAATCGCACGATACGCGCCTTGCTCTGCGCGTCGTGCCGCTAAGCGGCTAAAACTTTTGAGAAATTTTGGTGGGTGTACAAGGATTCGAACCTTGGACCCGCTGATTAAGAGTCAGCTGCTCTACCAACTGAGCTATACACCCGTCTCGGCGGCGGTCGCTTGCGCAACCAGCGGCGAGGGCGCGGAACATACTCGAAGCCTGAGACAAAGCAAGGCCTCGATAGGGGGAAATTTCATGGCGAAGCGCGACATCTCAGGAGTCGTTGATTTTCAATACCTTGAGGGCTTCACCGCGGGCGACGGCGACGTCATCGAGGAGGTTTTGGGGCTGTTTCGCGAGCAGGCGGCGATCTGGTCGAATCTTCTGGACCCGGCCGCGGACGGCTGGCGCGACGCCGTTCACACCATCAAGGGCGCGGCGCGGGGAATCGGCGCCGTCGCGCTCGGCGACGCCTGCGCGCGCGCCGAGGCCGACGGGCCCGGCGCGCTCGACGGAGTGCGTGATGCTCTGGACGCGGCGCTGTCGGATATCGCCGCCTATCTGCACGAGCGGGCGCTTCAGTCCTTGCGCACGCCGCGGAGCTGATCCCACACGCCGAACTCATAGGCGATGCAGCGGTCGATCAGGGTTCGCCAGACCGGTTCGGCGATCTCCTCGGAGAGGCCGGCCTCGCGGGCGGCGGCCTTCACCTTGGCGACCACGTCCTCGATCCGGGCCTGGTCGTGCACCGCGTCGCGGTCGGCCTTGATGCGGGCGGCGGCGTCCATGTAGCGCTGGCGTTCGGCCAGCATCAGCACAAGCGCGCGGTCCAGGGCGTCGACGCCCTTTCGGACGTCGAGCATGGTCTCGCAGTCGGCCGGCAAGGGCCGTTCATCGACGATGATTTTCATAAGCCGTGTAGGACTAAATCCCGGCGCCGTTGTCCAGGCTTCTCAGGGCCGCTTCGTGCGCTTCGGCCTCCGCGGCGATCCAGTTTATGAAGGCTTTCACCTGCGGCAGCCGCCCCTTGGCCTTCGGATGGACCACGTAATAGGCGAAGTCCACGGCCGTCGCGATCTGCAGCGGGGCGACCAGCCGCCCGGCGTCCAGGTCGGCCTGGGCCAGGGTGCGCTTGGCCAGCGCAACGCCGCGGCCGTTCACCGCCGCCTCGATCACCAGGCTCGACTGGTTGAACCGCGGGCCCCGTGCGCCGTCGATGCCGCGCAGGCCGCGGGCGGCCAGCCACATGGTCCAGTCCGGGCAGGAATCGTCCGGCTCGGGCGAGCCGTCGTGCAGCAGGATGTGATTGGCCAGGTCCGCGGGGTCGTTCAGCGGCGTGGTCGCCGCCAGGTCCGGCGACAGCACCGGAATCACCGTCTCGCCGATCAGCCGGCGCACCTCCAGCCCCGGATACCGCCCGGCGCCGTAGCGGATGGCGACATCCACCTCGCCGGCGGTCAGGTCGACCAGTTCCAGGCCCGCCGACAGCCACACGTCGACGTGCGGATGCAGTTCCTCGAACCGGCCCAGCCGCGGCACCAGCCACTTGGCCGCGAACGAGGGGGCGGCCGTCAGGGTCAGGCGCCGGCCGTCCACGGCCGCGGTCAGCATCGAGGCGGCCTCGGCCAGCCGGTCGAAGGCTTCGCGCAGGGCGGGCAGGGCGGTCTGCGCCGCGTCGGTCAGCAGCAACCCCTTGGGCGTGCGCTTGAAAAGCGCCGCGCCCACATAGTCTTCGAGGTTCTGGATCTGCTGGCTCACCGCCCCCGGCGTCACCGAGAGTTCGTCAGCAGCCCTTGAGAAGTTCAGGTGCCGCGCAGCAGCCTCGAACGCCCTCAGGGCGTTCAGCGGCGGCAGCCGGCGGCGTTCGGTATTGCGCTCCATCGAGTTTTCCTGACACCCCCGGCAGAAGTCCTTGGGTTGCGAATTGGCCCCTGCGAGGCCAGTTTGCAACCATCCGCCGAGGTATCGGCCCTTTTCTTCGGCGGATATATCAGCGGGGCGGGTGAAAGCCCGTCCCGCTCTGGTTTTCAAGCCCTGGCGTTTAGAGAAGCTAAAAACGATGCCGCATCGCAAGCCCAAAAACGAGGCGACCAAACGTCTCGTCGTGCTGGGCGGGGCTCCTGCCCGCAAGGGCGGGGCCGTGTGGCTGGTGGGCGCCGGCCCCGGCGACCCCGAGCTCCTGACCCTCAAGGCGCTCAAGGCGTTGCAGAACGCCGAGGTGGTCGTCCACGACGGCCTTGTCTCTGACGAAATCCTCGATCTGGCGCCGGCTGCGGCGCGCAGGATCTCGGTCGCCAAGCGCAAGTCGCGCCATTCCTACGCTCAGGAAGAGATCAACCGCATGCTCGTCGCCTTCGCCCAGGAGGGGCTGAAGGTGGTGCGTCTCAAGGGCGGCGATCCCTTCATCTTCGGCCGCGGCGGCGAGGAGCTGGAAGCCTGCCGCGAGGCTGGCGTCGAATGCCATGTCGTGCCCGGCGTGACCGCGGCCCTGGCGGCCGGGGCCAGCGCCGGCGCGCCCCTGACCCACCGTGGCAGCGCCCAGGCCGTGACCTTCGTCACCGGCCACGCCGCGTCCGGCGGGGAACCGGACCTCGACTGGGAAAGCCTGGCCCGGCCGAACCAGACGGTCGTGATCTATATGGGCGTCTCCACCGCCGCCGGGATCGCTGCGCGCCTGATGGCCGCCGGCCGCCAGGCCGCGACCCCCGCCCTGGTCGTGGAGAACGCCAGCCGCTCCGACGAGCGGCGCATCCTCACCAAGCTGTCCGAGCTGCCGGACGCCGCGGCCGATGTCGCAGGGCCCGCCCTGCTGATCGTCGGGGAGGCGATGGCCCTGGCGCAGGCCGGCGGACAGGAAGCGACACTGCAAGACGAAGCTCGGGCGCTCGAGCTGGGAGTGAAGTCATGAAAGCCTTGACCGCCAACCTTCTGGCAGACGGGGAGGTCGTGTTCTGGAAGCAGGGCCGCTGGGCGTTCCGCTTCTCGGAGGCCGAGCTGTTCGATGACGAGGAATCCGCCGAGCTCGCCGAAGCCAAGGCCAAGAGCGACCCCACCATCGTGGTCGACCCCTACCTGATCGACGTGATCGAGGCCGGCGAAGGCTGGGCCCCGCTCTCGTTCCGCGAGCGCGTGCGCGCGCTCGGCCCGTCCAACCACCCGCAGCACGGCAAGCAAGCCGATGGCGGCGAGGACGTAGAGCTCCTACAGAACGCCCAAGGCGCCGCCCGGTCCTCCGGACGCGTCAATCTGATCAAGCGCAAGTGAGGGCGCGATGTACCAGTACGACAGCATAGACAAGGCCTTCGTCGCCGACCGCGCCGCCGAGTTCCGGGGCCAGGTCTCCCGGCGCCTGGCGGGCGAGATCACCGAGGACCAGTTCAAGCCGATCCGGCTGATGAACGGTCTCTATCTGCAGCTTCACGCCTACATGCTGCGGATCGCGATCCCCTACGGGACGCTGAACTCGGCCAAGCTGCGCAAGCTCGCCTTCATCGCGCGGACCTACGACAAGGGCTACGGCCACTTCACCACCCGCACGAACCTGCAGCTCCACTGGATCAAGCTGAAGGACGCGCCGGAGATTCTCGACCATCTGGCCGAGGTCGGGATGCACTCGATGCAGACCTCCGGCAACGTGATCCGCAACATCACCGCCGACCCCTATGCCGGCGCCACCTCCGACGAGCTGGACGACCCGCGCGTCTGGTCCGAGGCGATCCGCCAGTGGTCGACCCTGCACCCGGAATTCAGCTTCCTGCCGCGGAAGTTCAAGATCGCCGTCGGCGCGGCGGTCAAGGATCGCGCCGCCACGCGCGTCTATGACATCGGCCTGGCTCTGCGCCGCGGCCGCGAGGGCGAACTGGGCTTCGAGGTGATGGTCGGCGGCGGTCTTGGCCGCACGCCCTACCTCGGCTCTACCATCCGTGAGTTCCTGCCCACCCGCCACCTGCTGTCGTACCTGCAGGCGATCCTGCGCGTCTACAACCGCCACGGCCGCCGCGACAACATCTGGAAGGCCCGGATCAAGGTGCTGGTCGCCTCCCTCGGCGCGGAGGAATTCGCCCGTCAGGTCGAGGAAGAGTGGGGCAAGACCGATCCGGCCACGGTCGACCTGCCCAACGAAGAGCTCGCCCGCATCCGCGCCAGCTTCGCCACCGAACTGGAAGTCCTGCCTCCCGGCTCGAAACGCGTCGAGGCCCGCAAGGCGTCCGATCCCGCCTTCGCCCGCTTCCTTCGCCACAACGTGCGCCCGCACAAGGCGCCCGGCTATGCGATCGTCGACGTCTCCCTGAAGACGCCGGGCGAGACCCCCGGCGACATGACCAGCGAGCAGATGGACGTGGTGGCCGAGCTCGGCAAGCGGTTCTCCAAGGACGAGATCCGGGTGAACTACCAGCAGAACCTGCTGCTGCCGCACGTGAAGCTGGACGACGTGCCCGAGGTCTACGAGGCTCTCGCCGCGGCGGGCCTGGCCACGCCGAACATGGAGCTGATCACCGACATCATCGCCTGCCCGGGCCTGGACTACTGCACGCTCGCCAACGCCCGCGCGATCCCGATCGCTCAGCAGATCGCCCTGCGCTTCGCCGACCCGGCCCGCGCCGAAGAGATCGGCGAGCTGCCGATCAAGATCTCCGGCTGCATCAACGCCTGCGGTCACCACCATGTGGGCGCGATCGGCATCCTCGGCGTCGATAAGAAGGGCGAGGAATTCTACCAGGTCACCCTGGGCGGCACGCCGGAGAACGACGCCGCCCTCGGCCAGATCCTCGGCCCGGCGCTGCCGGCGGCCAAGGTCGCCGAAGCCATCGAGCAGATGGTCGAGGTCTATCTGCGCGAACGCAAGGACGGCGAGCGCTTCCTCGACACCTACCGCCGCACCGGCGCGGCGCCCTTCAAGGAGGCCGTCTATGCCGACGCTAATTAAGATGCACCAGGGCCGCGCGGCCCTGGCCAACGACCCCTTCACCAGCGTCGCCGACGACGAGTCCCTGCCGCCGGGCGACGTGATCATCTCGCTGACGAGGTTCCAGTCCGAAGGCGACCGCCTGCTCTCGGAAGGCCGCGCCGTCGGCGTCCGGGTCGAGGCCGGCGAGGAGATCGAGGTCCTGGCCTACGACCTGCCGCGCCTGGCGGTGGTGGCCCTGGCTTTCCCGAAGTTCCGCGACGGCCGCCACTACTCCAACGCCCGGCTGTTGCGCGAGCGCTACAGCTTCACCGGCGAGGTGAGGGCGGTGGGCGACGTCCTGCGCGAGCAGGCGCTGTTCATGTTCCGCTGCGGCGTCGACGCCTTCGAACCGGCGGACGGCTCCAACGCCGAGCAGTGGGAAGCCGCCACCCGTCGTTACAGCCACGTCTACCAGCGCGCCGCCGACGGCCGGACACCGGCCTTCGCCGAGCGCAGAGAGGCCTAAAGCCCATGGCTTTCGATCAGACCGAGCGTCCCTCCATCGCCGCGCGTCTCGACGCCGAATTGCGACACGCGCATCCGGCCACCGTGCTGGCATCGGCGATCGAAAGCTTTGGCGACAAGCTCGCCCTGGTTTCGTCCTTCGGGGCGGAGTCGGCCGTGCTGCTGCACATGGTTTCGAAGATCCGCCCGGACCTGCCGGTGCTGTTCCTCGACACCGGCATGCTGTTCGGCCAGACGCTCGACTATCGGAAGAACCTGGCCGCCAGGCTCGGCCTGACCGACGTGCGCGACCTGCGCCCGGCCTATAACGACCTGGCCGTCACCGATCCCGACGCCAAGCTCTGGCAGACCGACACCGACGCCTGCTGCAACGTCCGCAAGGTGCTGCCGCTGGACCGCGCCCTGGTCGATTTCGACGCCTGGATCACCGGCCGCAAGCGCTTCCATGGCGGCGACCGTTTGTCGCTACCGGTGGTCGAGGAGGCCAGCGGCCAGGTGAAGTTCAATCCCCTCGCCAACTGGGCCAAGGAAGAACTCGACGCCTATATGGCCGAGCACGACCTGCCGGCCCATCCCCTGGTGGCGCAGGGCTTCCCGTCCATCGGCTGCTGGCCCTGCACCAAGCCGGTGGAGGAGGGCGAGGACGTCCGCGCCGGCCGCTGGGCCGGCCAGGACAAGACCGAGTGCGGCATCCATGTCGCGCGCGCCCCTGGGACGGTCACCAACGTCGGCGGCGATATTTGACGCCTCTTAATGACACGCAGATTGGTCTTAGTTAGAGAGCCGTTATGACCGACGTAACCGCTACGGCCCCGGCCGCTTCCAAGGCGCGCGGCGCCTTCATGGTCGAGACCGTCACCTGGGTCCGCCACTGGACCGACCAGTTGTTCTCGTTCCGCACCACCCGCGACCCGGGCCTGCGCTTCTCCTCGGGCCAGTTCGTGATGGTCGGGCTGGAAGTCGACGGCAAGCCGCTGGTGCGCGCCTATTCTATCGCCAGCCCCGCCTGGCACGACGAGCTCGAGTTCTACTCGATCAAGGTCTCCGACGGCCCGCTGACCTCGCGCCTGCAGAAGATCAAGGTCGGCGATGAGGTCCTGATCGGCAAGAAGCCCACCGGCACCCTGGTGCTCGACGGCCTCAAGCCCGGCAAGCGGCTCTACATGATCGGCACCGGCACGGGCCTGGCCCCCTGGCTCTCGCTGGCCCGCGACCCGGAAGTCTACGAGCGCTTCGACGAGGTGATCGTCACCCACACCGTGCGCAACGTGGCCGACCTGAACTATAGCGAGCTGTTCACCAAGGACCTGCGCGAGGACGAGATCCTCAGCGAGGTGATCGGCGACAAGCTCCGCTACTACCCGACCGTGACCCGCGAGCCCTTCAAGACCCAGGGCCGCGTCACGGATCTCATCACCTCGGGCAAGATCTTCGAGGACCTCGGCGTCCCGCCGCTCGACCCGGCGGTGGACCGCCTGATGCTCTGCGGCGGTCCCTCGGTCCTGGCCGACCTGAAGACCATCCTCCTGGACCGCGGCTACGTCGAAGGCTCGATCTCCGCTCCCGGCGACTTCGTCCTCGAAAAGGCCTTCGTCGAGACCTGAGGCGATCTCTCGCGCCATCCGGTTTCGTCATGGCGGCGCCGACGATCGCGCCGCCACCGGCCCCCTCAGCTCTCCGGCTTGAGGTTCGCCTGGATCGTGCAGATCAGCCCCTCGGGCGCATAGGTCAGCTTGGCCTCGCCCTTCAGTTCCCCGCGTAGGCCGCGCTCGATCAGGCGCGAGCCGAAGCCCACCCGCGTCGGCGGGCTCACCGGCGGGCCGTCGACCTCCCGCCAGGTCAGTTCCAGCCGCCCGCGATCCAGCGACCAGTCCAGCTCGATGCGTCCGCCCTCGACGGAGAACGCCCCGTACTTCACGGCGTTGGTCGCCAGTTCGTGGAACATCATCGCCAGCGAAAGCGCGCCCTCAGGCGGCAGGCGGACCGCCGGGCCGCTCATCGCCACCCGCTCGGGCGCCGCGCCCACGAACGGCTTGAGCGCCCGTTCGATCACCTCGTCCAGGTTGGCGCCGTGCCAGCGCTCTCGGGTCAGCACGTCGTGCGCCTGCGACAGGCCAAGCAGGCGGGACGAGAGCTTCTCGTAGGCCACCGCCGGATCGGCCTCGCCCCGCAAGGTCTGCGAGGCCATCGACTGCACCGTCGCCAGGGTGTTCTTCACCCGGTGGTTCAGCTCGTTGATCATCAGCTTGAGCTGATCTTCGTAGCGCTTCTGCTCGGCCTCGGCCCGCTTGCGCGCGCCGATGTCGTACATGATGGTGACGAAGTAGGCCGGCGTCCCGGCGCCGTCGCGGACCAGCGAGACCGTCAGGTTGTGCCACAAGGGCTCGCCGTTCTTGGCGATATGCCGCTTCTCGATCGAGTAGGTGCCGATCTCGCCGGCCAGCAGGGTCTGGGTGTAGGCGAGGCTGCGCTCCATGTCGCCGGGGTGGGTGATGTCCTGGAACCGCATCTGCGCCAGCTCGTCGCGGTCATAGCCGGTCATGGCGCAGAACTGGTCGTTGACCTCCAGGAAGGCTCCTTCCGGCGCCACCCGCGCCACCGCCATCGCGGCCTGGTCGAACACGGCTCGATAGCGCGCCTCGGCCGCCTCGAGCCTGGCTCGCGCCGCCACCGCCCCGGTCACGAACTCGGTGTAGAGGACGATCCCGCCGATCTCGCCCTCGTCGGTCCGCCAGGGGCTCACCGACCAGCGCACCCAATCGGTCCGCCCGTCGTGGCGGACGAAGGAGTCGGCTTCGTGGCTCAGCTCGGCGCCGTCGCGCAGCGCCTGGGCGTGGATGTCGCGCCAGCGCTGGGGCACCTCGGGGAAGAGCTCGTAGTGCGCCCGGCCGGCGATCGGCGTCTCGCCCGGGAGGCCCTGCTCGGTCAGATAGCGGCTGGACGCCGCCAGGTAGCGCATCTCGCGGTCGAAGATCGCGATCCCCAGGGGCGCCTGGCGCAGGGCCGTGAGGACGCCGGAGAGCGCGCTCGCCTGCAAGGCGGACCTAACTTCGCCGTCGGCCTCGGTACGCACCGGAACTCGCCCCACCAAAAGACACACGCCACGGTTGTTACCTGGGCCTTGGAAGATGGCCGTCGGACGCCCCCGGGGTCAACGAGACTTCAGGTCGCGGGCAAGCGGTCTTGCGTCTCGCCCTCGGCTGTGGGTTGCGCCAGCTTCAGAACAAAATCGGCGCGTGCAGCGACGTCCGCCCGAGGGACCTCCACCGGCTCATAGCCCCAGCGGCGGCAGAGGCGCTCGATCGCTGCATGCGTCGCCTGGCATTCGGCGAAGCTCTGCTTGCGCTCGGCGTCCTGGCGATAGATCGCCTTCCAGGGCGGCGGAATGAAGACCCGCGCGTTGTAGCGCCGGTCCAGCATCGCCTCCGCCAGCCAGTCCTCCGGCTCGCCACGCTGCGGCAGGCTGTCGAGGATGCCCCGGTCGAAGAACACCCGCTCGCTCACGCCGGCCATGGCCTCGAAGATGGCGATGTCCTCGCGCGCCGCCCGCGCCATATAGGCCGACGCGTCCAGCCAGGGCAGGGCGCGCCCGCCGCGGGCGACCTCCTCGCGGATGATGCGCCGGTGAGTCTCCTCCACCACCCGCTCGCCCCGCCGGCGCAGTTCCTCGATCAGCGCCGTCTTGCCGACGCCAGGCCCGCCGGTCAGCAGGAAGAAGTTCGGTTTGTCGATCGTCACGCGCCAGCCCTTTGCGACCTCAATCGTCCCCGCAGATCGCCGCGACCGTCCGCTCCGTCAGCGCAGCGCAGTCGGCGCCGGCGAAGGGGAAGGCGCCGGCCAGGCTGTCCTTGAGGTCCGCCTCGAGGGCCTGCTGAAGCCGCCGCCTGGCGCGCACCAGGCGCGTCTTGGCCGTGGCCGGCAGGATGCCGAGGGTTTGAGCGATCTCCTCGATGCTCAGCCCCTCGACCTGCTGCATGACGAACACCAGCCGAAATTCCGTGGGCAGGCCGGCGATCGCCGCTTCCAGCAGCCTGCTCACCTGCTTGACCGCCGCGGCGGTTTCCGGGCCGTCCTGGGCCTTCGATCCTTGCATGAGCTTTTCTCGGTACTGGTCGAGATCGGTGACGGAGTCCGCGTCGAGCCGGGCTCGGCGGCGGCGCGCGGCGCGGGCCCGGCCGAGCGCCTCGTTGAGGGCGATCCGGGTCAGCCAGGTGGAGAGCGAGGCGCGGCCCTCGAAGCTTTCGATGGCGGCGAAGGCGCGGACATAGGTGGTCTGCACGACGTCCTCGGCCTCGGCGTGATTGCGTAGCACGGCCCAGGCCGCTCGGAACAGGCGCTGGTTGTGGCGCTGGGTGATGGCGCGCACCGCCGCCGGGTCGCGTGCGCCGAACCGGCGGGCCAGTTCCGCATCGCTCAAGTCGGAACAGTCGGGGTGAGGGATGGCTGCGTTCACGAACTCCTCCAGGCCGGCTCGATCAGGCCCGCTCACTCTTGGACGCCCGAACCCCGAAAAAGCGCCCGGAAAAGCAAGCGGGCGCCTTTGCGCGCCTCCGGCGTCAAATGGAGAGCGCCGATGCTGGATCGGGGCGAACCGGAGGACAAGACATGCTGAGAAGATTGGCCGTCGCGCTGACTGTGGGCGGGCTGGCGATTTCGGGGGCTGCGGCCGCACAGGGGCCGGCGCTGAACGACGCCCAGATCGCGCACATCGCCTATACCGCCGGCCAGATCGACGTGGACGCCGGCAAGCAGGCCCTGGCGAAGTCGGACAACAAGGCGGTGCGTGACTTCGCCGCCGAGATGGTTCGCGACCACGCCGCCGTGAACGACAAGGCGCTGGCCCTGGTGAAGAAGCTCGGCGTCACGCCGCAGGCCAACGCGACCAGCCAGGCCCTGTCGAGCCAGGCCGCCGAGCAGTCCGCCAAGCTTTCGAAGCTTTCGGGCGCCGAATTCGACCGCGCCTATGTCGAAGGCGAGGTGGCCTTCCACCGCACCGTCAACGGCGCGCTGCACGACACGCTCATCCCGAAGGCGCAGAACGGCGAGCTGAAGTCGCTGCTCGAGACCGGGCTGACCCTGTTCACTGAGCATCAGAGCCACGCCGAGCACGTGGCCGCGGAGCTTCAGTGATGCTGCGGCGCGAGGCGCTGGCCCGGATCGGCGTCGCGGCATTGGTCCTCGCAGCAGGGGCGGCGTCTCCGGCCGCCGGCAGGCCGCCCAGGACCTTCACGATCGTCATCGACAAGATGAGGTTTGGGCCGATCCCCTCCGATCTCCGGGTCGGAGACGCCATCCTGTGGGTCAACCACGACATGTTCGTGCACACCGCGACGGCCTCCGACAAGAGCTTCGATGTCGAGCTGCCCATCGGGAAAAGCGCGCGGATCGAACTGACGCGCCCCGGCGCCGTCGCGTTCACCTGCCGCTATCACCCGGGCATGAAAGGCAGGCTCCTGGTGCGCCCCGCGGCTCGGACCTAGAGCGCGTTAGGCGAAAGTGTACGCGGTTTCGCCGCTCGAACGCGCTCTAACACTAAGAAAGTAGAGCCTTTTCCGACGGGCTAGATGATTCCATCTAGCCCTGAAAGGCTCTAGTCCGGCCTCTGGCCGTCGCGGCGTACGATACGCAGGATCGCCAGGCCGAGCAGCGCCGAGGCCAGGGATCCCACCAGCACCCCGATCTTCGTCTGGTCGATCAGGTGCGCCTGGGCGAAGGCCAGATTGCCGATGAACAGGCTCATGGTGAAACCGATGCCGCACAACACGGCCACGCCATAGAGCTGGCCCCAGGAGGCGTCCCTGGGCATGTGAGCCCAGCCCAGCTTGATGATCGCCGCGGCGGTCAGGAACACGCCCAACTGCTTCCCGACGAAGAGACCCAGGGCCACGCCCAATGGAACCGGGTCGGCCAGGCTCGCCAGACTGACCCCCGCGAAGGACAGCCCCGCGTTCGCAAAGCCGAACAGCGGCACGATCAGGAAGGCGGTCGGCTTGTGCAGGGCCTGCTCCAATCGATGCAGCGGCGAGGCTGCGTCGTCCGGAGCGCCGGGGCTCCTGCGCAGGGGGATGAACATCGCCAGGGCCACGCCGGCCAGGGTGGCGTGAACGCCGGACTCCAGCACGAAGAACCACATCGCCAGCCCGGCGATCAGATAGGGCCAGAGCGAGGTGATGCGCAGCCGGTTGAACGCCAGCAGCAGCGCCATGACGCCGCCGGCGGCCATCAAGGCCTCGAGGTGCAACTGCGCGGTATAGAAGACCGCGATGATCAGGATCGCCGCCAGGTCGTCCATGATCGCAATGGCGGTCAGGAAGATCTTGAGCGAGCTCGGGACCCGATCGCCCAGCAGGGCGACGACGCCCAGGGCGAAGGCGATGTCGGTGGCCGACGGGATCGCCCAGCCCGCGCGGCTGTCGGGATGGGCGGCGTTGAAGGCGAGATAGATCAGCGCGGGCGCGGCGACGCCGCCCAGCGCCGCCAGGCCGGGCAGGACGACCCGCGACGGCCGCGAAAGCTGGCCGTCCAGGACCTCGCGTTTGATCTCCAGCCCGACCAGCAGGAAGAAGACGGCCATCAGCCCGTCGTTGATCCAGTGCAGGACGCTTTCCTCGAGCGCCAGCGGCCCGACCGCGAAGCCGAGATGGTGGTCCAGCACCGCGAAATAGGTCTCGGCCAAGGGCGTGTTGGCGACCACCAGCGCCAGGGCCGCCGCCGCCATCAGGACGTAGCCGCCCGAGGCTTCCTGCCGGAGAAAGGCGCGCAGCGCCGATGCGGGCTTGTGATGAGCGGTGTCAGGCGTGTTCCCCACGGCGGCCTCCAGGAATTGGATCGAGCTGTCGTGGCGTCAGGTTATCGACGGACGCCGGACCGAGTTCGCCACCAGGGGCGCGGCCTGGCCGCCGAAGCGGCCTGATATCTGTCCCGAAAATCGTCAGCATCGCCGTCAAGGTCAAGCCCGACCGCAGATTCTTCGGTGAAGAAACGAGGGCGTGACAGCTACGCCGCCGATCATACCGATCTCTATTGGATCATCGTCCCGCTTCGCCTTCCGCTTGTACGCCGCTAGATGGGCGACAGGCCGCTCCCCATCGAAGCCGACGAAAATTCAGTCTGGCGGGTTTGCGCCATAGTAGTCGCCTTCCAAATCGGGGAATGCGTCGACGAGCAGCTCCTGAAGCTGCTTGTTCAACACCTCTCCAAGGGTCGTTATGCTTCAGTGAGGCGGACTTCACGCGGGCCCCCCGTTTGTCCCTAGAGGTGGCAGCTTGCTTCCAATCCGCCGTTAAGCGGAAGTGCTCAATGACGGGGACGGGGGGAGCCGATGCTCTTTTGGCTGATGAGCGCGCTTGGGTTGGGGATCGCCTACCTTCTCGGTTCCACGCCGACCGGCTTCCTGGCGGGCAAATTTCTCAAGGGTATCGATATCCGGGAGCATGGCTCCAACTCGACTGGGGCGACGAATGTCCTTCGGACGCTGGGGCTCCGGCCCTTCGCTGCGGTGCTGGCGATAGACGCGCTGAAGGGAGCGGCGGCGATCGTCTTCATCCGCTGGCTATCCCAAGCCCTTTTAGTATGGCCCGCCACAAAGCCGGCGGCATGGGTCGAGCCGTCATCGTTCGTTGCCTGGGCCGTCTGTCTCGCCGGACTTGCCGTCTTGCTGGGGCACGCCCGTTCGATTTGGCTGAACTTCACCGGCGGCAAGTCCGTTGCGGCCGGCGTCGGCGTGCTGGCGGCAATGTCGTGGACAGTCGCTTTGGGCGCCTTGACCGTCTTCGGGGTCACCCTGGCTCTCTTCCGGATAATGTCGGTGAGTTCGATGCTGGCCGCATTGACAGCGGTCGCCCTGGTATGCGGCCTCGACGAGCCCCTTCCTTATCGGGTGCTGGTGATCGCGGGCGCCGCGTTCGTGATTGTTCGTCATCGAGCCAACATCAAGCGGCTGCTCGCTGGCACGGAGCCACGGCTTGGGCGCACTTCGCAGCCAGGAGTGAGCGGCCGCTAACGGGCCGCAGTCCTCAGCCTGAATGCGATTTGCGGACGCGGCAGATCCGCTCGTGGACGGTCGGGCCATTTCAGCTTGCGACCCATTGCGAACCCTTGATCAGTCTGCTTCGGGTCAAAGACCAAGGGCCAACATGTCTCGACGTCATAGCCTGACATTGCGGACCTTCAAGGTCACGCTAGGGTGCAGCCAACTTTAGGACCGGCACGAGCATGACTTCCGCTCAGATCGATGAACCTCCGAGTGCAGCCAAGACTGCGCTCATCACTCGCTTCATGGCAGCGAGCGGTATTCAAGCGCGGATCGACGGCGGCGGCTTCTTAGAGCGCTATGCTCGGTGGCTCCCCACTTCTTACTGCCGCCGGAGCAAGCTTCAGCGAGACCTTGGATGCCCTGCGGCTCGCCTACGAACCTCATCGGCTCACATGGCAGGCGGAGTACGCGAGCCACATCAATTGGGAGTTCACTGAACCCGAGCTCGAGGAAATTGTGCCGTTTCTGGAAGGTCCAAGCGGACAGCATTTCTTAGAGGCTCGCTGGCGGATGGACGCCTACATCGGCACCAATACCGAACATCTCGTAGAGCAGATTATCTCAGTCGCCGCCGCCGCTCTCACGAAATGAGCCAACGTCCCCAATCCACCCCGCAGAGCCATTCGGCGAGTCCGCTTCACGGCAGGACACCTAGTCCGCCCCGGAGCAACAGCTTGGCGCCACTAGCGGACGTTGGCGGTGAGGCTGAGAGCGGACTCTTTTGAAGGTCCGCTTGCGTGACCATCGCGATCGGCGACAAGGTTTGGGACCGAAATCGACCCCAAAGCGACGACCGAAACTCTTGTGAACCAGGCCTACCTCGGGCGCATCTCAGTTGGGAAGCTCGGCGGATACGCCACATCTCGAAGGTCGGTGACGTGCATTTGGCAATCGTGTTCGCTGGCGCTGCTGCAGAACATTGCGCCCGTGGCTCTCACCCTAATGCCGTGCAAGTCCAGCCATACACTGGGCGCACGGCGCGTGTGCCGACGAAAGTAAGTCACCCCAAGCATCGCGTCTTCAATTTCACGATATGCCGCGGCGGCCGGCGTATTGGGGACTACGGCAAACAAGATGCCCTTACATTCAGGATAGGCCTCGTGATTCAACAAAGCGCCGTGACGCATGTCGATTGTGAGATCAGTTGCGACTGTAAACTTCTGGCGCTGATAATCTCGAGGACGCTCGGCCACATCGCACGCCTCCACCGTTTTTGCCGCTGATGCGCTAGCTGGAACTGCGAAAGTGAGCAGCGCGAAGAAGGTGACGATGTGGGGCATGCTCATCAAACAACCTTCACCCTAGGCTCCCGCCGAGATCAACGGCCGTTCTCGTGTGATTGGGCGCGACTGCGCCACTAGGAGACCAAAGCCCCGGGACGAAAAGCCGACCTAGCTCTCGGTCCGCTTGCGGGAACGTCTCGACAGACCGAAGCCGACCCACCTCAGACTCTGTCCTTTCAGGAGGTGCCAGCGCCCTCGTCATACAGGTAGAGAGTCACAGGGCAGGACTGGTCGTTCGCCCACGTAATCGCTTCATGCAGGCTCAGGCTCTCGCGCTGGTCATATGTGACCTCCTCTTCAGCGGACCTAGGAGGTGGAGCGATATCGGTGTCCGCGACGGTGTTGTCGTGCCAAGTCGCTTCAATAATCGCGTTGATCTTCGCCCACCGGTAGGGGCGAGTTCGCTTGTCGATCACATTCCAGATCATGTGTTGCTCCTCGCGGCGGAGCCTAACAGCCACGCGTCCGCTCCCCACCCTTCTCGGACAACCGGCGAGTCCGCTTGGCGCTGACCGATGCCTCAACCGTGCAACGTCCGCGCCGCATGCCCCCAGCGCTTTGCCGAGGCGTTCAACCTCCGACCCAGCTATTGCCTCGATGCCGGTTCATGGCATACAGGCCATCTACGCGTCAGGCGCGCGTCCGGTCCGCGGAAAGGGCTTCAAGCCCGCCCCTGAACTGCACATTTCGCCTGCCTTCTTTCTGCCCGGTATGCGGACCTCGGGCTCCTTGAAAGGAGGACGATCGTGCGCAGCGTACTTCCCAGCAATCCTGATCTCCGTCGGCTTCGCGACTTGGCGCGGGCTCTCCAGCGGGACTGTCGATCGGGTGACCCCTCGTCGCAAAACCGGATCCTGGCCGTGTTCCCTGACGCTGATGTGGCGCAAGTGGCCCTCTCGAAGGCGCTTGCGGTGGTGGCGAGGGGGCATGGCTACCCTAGCTGGCCCAGGCTGAAGGCCGAGGTCGAGGCGCGGCGATCCTTGAGCGCCGACCGCATGGCCCGCCGCAGGAAGATCTACGAGGGCAAGGCCAAGATCCTCTACGAGGGCCCCGAGCCCGGCACGCTGATCCAGTTCTTCAAGGACGACACGACCGCCTTCGACGCCCGGAAGCGCGCAGTGCTCGAAGGCAAGGGCGTCATCAACAACCGCATCAGCGAGTTCGTGATGCGGCGGCTGAGCTCGATCGGCGTGCAGACCCACTTCATCAAGCGGCTCAATCTGTCCGAGCAACTGATCAGGGAAGTCGAGATCATCCCGCTCGAGGTGGTCTGCCGCAACATCGTCGCGGGCTCGCTCTCGCAGCGCTTCGGCCTGCCGGAGGGCCAGACCCTGCCGCGCCCGATCGTCGAGTTCTACCTGAAGGACGACAAGCTTCACGACCCGCCGGTGGCCGAGGAGCACATCGCCGCCTTCAACTGGGCTTCGACCCAGGAGATCGACGACATCGTGGCCCTGACGCGCAGGATCAACGACGACCTCCGTGGGGTGTTCGGCGCGGTCGGCATCACGCTGGTGGATTTCAAGTTGGAGTTCGGGCGCGTGCGGGAGGGCGAGGTCTCGCACGTCATCCTGGCCGACGAGATCAGCCCCGATAGCTGCCGGCTCTGGGACAGCCGGACCAATGAGAAGCTCGACAAGGACCGTTTCCGCCGCGACCTCGGCGACGTCGTCGAAGGCTACGCCGAAGTGGCCCACCGCCTCGGCATCGCGCTGTAGGTCCGCTCAGGGCGCTCCCGTCTCCGGAGGCGGAGAGCGCCTTACGCCGGGGGGCAGCCCTTGAATTCGCCGACCTTGGCGACGCTCAGCTTGGCGAGGTTCATGGCCATCAGCGGCTTCATCGAGGACGAGCCATGGCCGGTGAAGAGATCGATCTTGTTGCCCTTGATCGCGCCGCCGGTGTCGGTGGCGTACCAGTAGCCGTCATGGGCGCGGCCGTCGGGCATCGGCAGGCCGACGGTTTCCTTGATGAACAGCTTGGTCCGGCGCGGGATCACCTTGGTGTCCACGGCCACGGTGCGCATCGCGACCACCTTGCAGCCCAGGGAGTCCAGGGTGCCGACGCCCTTGGCGCCGACGTGATAGAGCGTGGCCCGCATACTGAACTCGGGCGTGCCCGGCAGGGCCCCGGTCAGGGCCGAGACGATGAGGTCGCCAAGCGGGTCTTTGGCGGGCGCAGCTTGCGCGCTTTGAGACAGCCCCAGGAAGAGAGGAAGGGCGGCAAGGGCGGCGAGGCGACGTCGCATGACGGCGGCTCCTTCGTCGTTGATCTTTCCAGCGGCGGCCTTCGTACCCGGACTCCGAACGCCGGATCAACCCCTAGTGAAGTTTCTCTAACAGCGACATATAGGCGCCGTGACTTCCACGGCGTCTTGGCGAGCGCTATCAACCCCTTGTCAGAGAAGGGGTTTCGTATGCGGATCTACGGAGATTCTATTTCCGGGAATTGTCTCAAGGTGCGCTGGGTCGCCGACCTCCTGGACCTCTCTTACGAGTGGATCGAAACCGATGTTTTGAAAAGTGAGTCTCGGACTCAGGCCTTCCTGGCGATCAATCCAGCCGGCCAGGTGCCCACCGTGATCCTGGACGACGGCCGTCCGCTGGCCCAGTCCAACGCGATCATCCTGCACCTCGCGGAAGGCTCCGCCCTGATCCCCGCCGATCCCTATCTCCGCGCCAGGATGTTCGAATGGATGTTCTGGGAGCAGTACAGCCACGAGCCCTATGTCGCGGTCGCGCGCTTCCAGGTTCGTTATCTCGGCAAGTCGCTGGCCGATCTCGACGCCAGGCTGGTGGAGCGGGGCAATGGCGCCCTGCAGCGCCTGGAGGACGGCCTGGCCGGAGGGGCCTTCCTCGTCGGCGACCGGCTCAGCCTCGCCGACGTCGCCCTGGTGGCCTATACCCGCGTCGCCCACGAGGGCGGCTTCGACCTCGATCGCTATCCGGCGGTGAAGGCCTGGGTGAAGCGGGTGGAGGGCGAGCTCAAGATCGCTTAAACGGAGCGGCATGAAAGCTCCGCTGATCGCCGCCGCCCTGCTGCTGATGCCCGCCCAGGCGCTGGCCTGGGGGTCGAGCGGCCATCGCATGGTCGGCGAGAGCGCGATGCAGGCTCTGCCGGGCGAGGTCCCGGCCTTCCTGCGCAACGCCCAGGCGGTGCGCGACGTCGGTGAGCTGTCGCGCGAGCCGGACCGGTCCAAGGGCGCCGGGCGCATCCACGACCACAACCGCGACGCCGCTCATTTCCTCGACCTGGACGAGGACGGGAAGATCCTCGGCGGCCCGTCCTTCCTGCCCCTGCCGCCGACGCGGGCCGACTACGAGAAGGGCCTGCAGACCGCGGGCCTCGATAGCTGGAAGGCCGGCTATCTGCCTTATGCGATCATCGAGCAGCACCAGCAGCTCACCAAGGACTTCGGCTATTGGCGCGTCCTGAGCTACATGGCCGCCCGCGAGAAGGACCGGGTCCGCAAGGCCTGGTACGTCCGTGACCTCGCCCGGCGCGAGGCGCTGATCCTGGGGGCCATCGGCGAGCTTTCGCACTATGTCGGCGACGGCGCCCAGCCGTTGCACGTGACCGTCCACTACAACGGCTGGGGCGAGTTCCCCAATCCGGAGGGGTTCACCCGGGCCCGCATCCACGGGCCGTTCGAGGGCGATATCGTCTTCGCCGGCGTCAAACCTGCCGATGTTTCCAGCAAGATGACGCCCCTGAAGTCCTGCGACTGCCCGATCGAGCAGCGGACGGTCGACTATCTGGGCGAGACCGCGACCCAGGTGATCCCGCTCTATCGCCTTGAAAAGGCAGGCGGACTGGCGAGCGGCGATCCGCGCGGGGCGGCCTTCGCGGCCGAGCGGCTGGCGGTCGGCGCCTCGGAGCTTCGGGACATGATCGTATCGGCATGGCGCGCCAGTCCGCGCGCTACGGTCGGTTGGCCGGCCCTGCGCGTTGAGGATGTGCTGGCCGGCAAGGCCGACCCCTACGACTCGCTCTACGGGCGCGATTGATGACGCAAAAACCTCCGCAATTCGGGGACTTGCTGCCCGGCCGGGACTATGCGGACCGCCCGGCGGCCTTCGGCCTGCTGGCGCGCGATGGGCGGATTGCTGTGGTGTTCGTCAGGAAACCTGACGACGCGACCTGGTTCGACCTGCCTGGAGGCGGCGTCGACCCCGGCGAAACCTCGGCCCAGGCGGTGGTCCGCGAGTACGGCGAGGAGGCCGGCCTGAAGGTGCGGGCAGGGGAGGTGTTCGGCCTCGCCGACCAGTACTTCGTGAACACCGAAGGCGTCGCCTGGAACAATCGAAGCAGCTTCCATCGCCTTGAATTCATTGCAGAAGACGCCTCGCTCAAGATCGAGGACGACCACACCTTGCTCTGGCTGGAGCCGCTGGAGGCGATCACCGCCCTGCGTCACGACTCCCACGCCTGGGCGGTGGCGGCCTGGCTGAGGCTCTAGGCCGGCGGCGCCTTTGGCTTGGCCCGGCGATCGGGGATCGCGCCGCTGATCTTGCGAATATCCTCGGCCTCCTCGTCAAGCTTCTTGAGGATCGCCTCAAGTTCCTTGTCGGGCAAATTCTCGATGCCGATGAAGGCGTTGTGAGCTTTGCCAACGCGAATCAGTTCATCCAACTTGGCGTGAATGGCGTTATTGTCGCGGTTCTGAGTGTTCTGGATCAGGAACACCATGAGGAACGTGATTATGGTAGTCGAAGTATTGATCACCAACTGCCAGGTGTCCGAAAATTTGAATAAAGGCCCGGTGATGGCCCAGCCGATCACCAGCATGCAACAGACGGCGAATACCGCCGGACGCCCCGTCCACCGGGCTGTCACAGTCGCAAACTTCGTAAAGTCCTGACTGAACTTGCTCATACTTCGGACTCCGGGCCGCATTGCGCGGCGCAGGCTGAACGGGTAGTGCGAGCGCCAGTTCCGACCAGGAGTGCACATGTCCCAGGCACAGATCATCGACGGAAAGATCATGGCCGAGCGCCTGCGCGAAGCCGCGGCGCAAGAGGTCGCCAGGCTCAAGGCCGAGCACGGGCTGCAGCCCGGCCTGGCGGTTGTCCTGGTGGGCGAGGACCCGGCCAGCCAGGTCTATGTCCGCTCGAAGGGCGAGCATTCCAAGGCTGCCGGCATGCACTCGGTCACCCATCGCCTGCCGGCCGACGTCGGCCAGGCCGAGCTCCTGGCTCTGGTCGATCAGTTGAACAAGGACCCGGCGATCCACGGCGTCCTGGTGCAGCTTCCGCTGCCCAAGGGACTGGACGAGAAGGCGGTGATCGAGGCCATCGACCCGGCCAAGGACGTCGACGGCCTGCACGTGGTCAACGCCGGCCGGCTGGCCCAGGGCCTGCCGTCGTTGGTGCCTTGCACCCCGCTCGGCTGCATGATCATGCTCCGCGAGACCCTTGGCGACCTGACCGGCAAGCGCGCCGTCGTGGTCGGCCGCTCGGTGCTGGTCGGAAAGCCGATCGCTCAACTGTTGCTGCAGGCCGACTGCACGGTGACCATCGCCCACTCGCGCACCCAGGACCTGCCGGCGGTCTGCCGCGAGGCCGATATCCTGGTGGCGGCGGTCGGCCGGCCGCAGATGATCAAGGCCGACTGGATCAAGCCGGGCGCGACCGTCATCGACGTCGGGATCAACCGCGTCCCGTTCAGCGATCCGGTCAAGGCCGCGCAGGGCAAGACCAAGCTGGTGGGCGACGTCGCCTACAAGCAGGCACTGGCCGTCGCCGGCCACATCACGCCGGTGCCGGGCGGGGTGGGGCTGATGACGGTGGCCTGCCTGCTGCAGAACACCGTCACCGCCGCCAAGCGCATCGCCGGCCTGGAGGCCTAAGCTCCGCGGCCGTTCGTCCAGGCGACCGTCTGGCCCGTCACCTGGGCCACCGCCTCGTCGAAGGCGCGGACGATGGCCGAGACGCGGTTGTCGTCGGCCCGGGCCGTCGTCTCGACCAGCTTCGAGCCGGCGAGCGTGCGGTCGGCCATGTTCACGAGGCTGAGCCGTAGGGCCACGACGATGTTCGGGGCGGCCTTTTCGCCCTGGTCGTAGACCACCTCGAAGCGGGTGACGTCGATCCGCAAGCCATATTCCGCCCGCCGAACCTCACCGCGCGTCACGAGGCGCGCCGGGCCGGTGTTCTGGTCGAAGGCGCGCATGACGGCGTCGTTGAACAGCACCGAGGCCGGGGACACCCAGCGCGCGCCGGAGATGAACGCCACCCGCTCGCCGGTCACCGTCATGATGCGATCGCCGGAGGCGGACTGGACGAAGCCGCCGCCGGTCCTCAGGACGCCGAAGCTGTCGGTGGCGGCGGCCTGCTGGGCGTCGGCGGCGGGCACGCCGTCGAAGCGATAGAGCTGGGACGGGTCTTCCTCGGGCAGCAGCGAGATACAGGCCGAAAGACCCACCGCGGTCGCGGCCAGGGCCAAGGATTGCAGGACGCGTCGGATGGCTCTCATGGCTTGACCTTGATCTCCTGGGCCGGCGCCTTGCCGACCAGGCCGCGCGGATTGCTTTCGAGGTTGCGGATGAGCCGGTCGAGCGACTCCGCCGTCTGTTGCAGCGACTGCATCGTCGCGGTGAGCTCGGGGAGGCCGTTGTTGGCGAAGTCGGTGGCCGGGCCGTCTAGCCGACCCAGCATGCCGCGCAGATCCTTCGCGGCGGCTTGGGCCTCTTCCGAGGCGGCGGCCAGGTTCTCGATGGTGCGCTTGCCGTCGCCGTCGACCAACTCGCGGCTGGACTTGCTGAGGGCTGCGATCTCGGTCGCGGCCTTGTCGATGCTCTGCAGCGACTTCTGGGCGTCGGCGATCATGGCGCGCCGGGCCTTCAGCTCGGCGGTCACCGCCTGGGCGTCGTTGATGGCGGCGCTCACGGTCTTGATGTTCTGGTCCGAAAGCACTCGGTTGACCCGGTCCAAGGCCTCAACCGTCCGGGTCAGCACGGTTCCGCCGCCCTCGAGGATGTCGGAAAGCGCGCTGCGCTGGGTCCGTAGGCGAGGGACCGTGCCGGGCGGCACTGTGTCCTTGAGGAGCCGCCTGGCCGGAGTGCCGGCCGTGATCTGGACGTAGTTCACCCCGGTGATGCCCTGGGGCTCCAGAGTGGCGTAGGAGTCTACGCGGATCGGCACGTCGGAGGTCACGCGCGCCCTGGCGATCACCCGGCTTGGATTGTCCGGATCGAGCTGGATGCGCGTCACCTCGCCGACCTTGATGCCGTTGAAGTGAACTTCGCCGCCCTGGCTCAGCCCGCGCACGGGTCCATCGAAGATGATGTCGTAGACGTCGTAGTCCTGGGCGAACTGCAGCCGCGCCAGCCATAGGGAGAAGATCACCAGGCCGGCGAAGAGCAGCAGGGTCGAAAAGCCCACCAGGGCATAGTTGGCGTCTTTTTCCATCAGACCGATTTCCCGGCTCTCTCAGATGCAGTCGCCGCGGCGCGACCGCGCGGGCCCAGGAAATATTCCTTCACCCAAGGATGTGTTGAACGCTCCAGCTCGCGAACCGGCGCCGTTTCGATGACGTGACGGTCTGCAAGCACCGCGACGCGGTCGGTGATCGTATAGAGCGTGTCGAGATCGTGGGTGATCATGAACACGGTCAGGTCGAGGCTTTCGGACAGGTCGCGGAGCAGCTCGTCGAACGCGCCGGCGCCGATCGGGTCGAGACCGGCCGTGGGTTCGTCCAGGAAGAGCAGTTGCGGGTCGAGGGCCAGCGCCCGCGCCAGACCGGCGCGCTTTCGCATCCCGCCCGAGAGCTCGGCGGGCTTGAGGTCGCCGGCGCCGGGGCGCAGCCCGACCAGGGCGATCTTCAGGTCGGCCAGCTCGTCGATCACCTTGCGCGAGAGCGTGGTGTGCTCGTGCATGGGCGCAGCGACGTTCTCGCGCACAGTCAGGTTCGAGAACAGGGCGCCCTGTTGGAACAGCACGCCCCAACTGCGCTCGATCTCCGACCAGCGCCGGCGCGAGGCATGCTGGATGTCCTGGCCCATCACCTTGATCGTGCCGGCTTCGGGACGACGCAGGCCGATGATGCTGTTCAGGAGGACCGACTTGCCGGTGCCCGATCCGCCGACGACGCCAAGCACCTCGCCGCGCGCGACCGTCAGGTCGAGATTCTCGTGCACCACGTTGTCGCCGAACTGCGAGCGCAGGCCGTGGACCTCGATCGCCGGACCCTCGTCGTCATCAATCTGAGCGGGAAGATCGGTCACTAGATATCCAACTGCATGTAGATCAGCGCGAAAATCGCATCGATCACGATGATGGCGAAGATGGCGTGGACCACGGCCGCGGTCACCCGGCGGCCCAGGGATTCCACGTCTCCGCCCACCTCCATGCCCTGGCGGCAGCCGATGCCGGCGATCACCGCGGCCATGATCGGGGCCTTGGAAAGCCCGACCAGGAAATGGGTCAGCCCGACATTGTCGATGATGCGCTGGAGGAAGAACGCCGGCCCCAGGTCCAGCACGGACCAGGTGACGATCAGGCCGCCGATCAGGCCGGCGATCGTCGCCACGAAGGTCAGCAGCGGAATGGTGGCCAGCAGGGCGGCGAACCTTGGGAACACCAGGCCCTCGAACGGATCGACCCCCAGGACCTTCATGGCGTCGATCTCCTGGTTCATCTTCATCGACCCGATCTCGGCGGCGAAGGCCGAGGCCGAGCGGCCCGCCAGCAGGATGGCGGTGATCAGGATATTGAACTCGCGCAGTACGGCGATGCCGATCAGTTCGACCGCGAAGACCTGGGCCCCGAACTGCTGCAGCATGTTTGCGCCCAGAAGGCCCACCACCGCCCCGATGAAGAACGAGGTGATGGCGACGATCGGGATCGCGTCGAGACCCGCGCGTTCGGCCAGGGAGACCACCGCCGGCCAGCGGATGCGGGAGGGCTTGATGATGATCCGGCCCAAGACCACGAGCAGGTGTCCGACGAAGACCATGGTCTCGAAGATCTCGGCGCCCAGGTCGAAGACCCCGCGGCCGACCCGGATGGCGAGCTCATAGAAGCCGGTCGGGCCCTTGCGCTTCTCCGGACGCTCCGCGGCTGCGGCGCCGACCAGTTCCAGCAACCGGCGGGTTTCGGGGCGCGCCTGGATCCGCTCTCGCGCCTCGCCGTCGCCCACCGCGCGGATGACCGCGTAGGCGCCTGCGGTGTCCAGCCGGCGCACGCCGGTCAGGTCGAGGCTGTGGGGAGGCGTTTCGCGGAAGGTGTTGATCAGGCGCGCGGCCGCGTCCCCCGTCGATGTGGCGGTCCAGTCGCCGGAGAGGACCGCCTTCTGGCCGTCAGCGTCTTCCGTCAGGATGAAATCGGCGGGTCGTTCCATCAGCTCGCGTTCGGCCTCGCAGGCGGTGTTTAGGTGAGTTGAACCGCCCCTACGGTCAACCTAGCAGAGCCGTCGCGCGACACGGAACGCCTTATGCGCAGGTTGTCGCGCGGCGCCGGAACTCGCCTTGAGGTCGCGACAAGGTGATCGCCACGCCCCAGCTTGGCCCATTTTTCGCCCAACTCGCGAGCCTTAGAGATCGGCCGAGCCGGCTCGTCCGGCCTATGGGCATCTATTTCAAGGTCGGGAGCGTGCGTTGACCCGTCAGATCGAAATCGCCGGAAAGTCCGGCGTCCTCTATCGGTACACCGCCCTTGACGAGGAGCGTATCCTGCCGCCCGCAGGCGCGAACTACGTGATCTGCAAGCCCGCGGCCAAGGGCGTCGACATCCTCTTCGTCGGTGAGACCGAAAGCCTTTCGCGGCTGACCTGGCGCGAGCAGCTCGCCCAGGCGCGCGAGACCTATGGCGACGACGCCGATGTGATGACACGCCTGAACGTGCGCTTCGTCGTCCGCCAGGCCGAACAGGAAGACCTGATCGAGGCATATCGGCCGCCGATGAACCGGGAAGCCAGAGCCTAGACGGTCGCCAGCCTGCCGGTCATGCTTGGCCGTGCCCGAACGCCTCATTGTCATCCTCGGCGCGGCGGTCCGGCCTGACGGCACGGCCAGCGCCGCGCTGCTGCGCCGGATCGAGGGCGGGCGGCGGCTGGCGCAGGCCTATCCGCGCGCCCAGGTTTTCTGCTCCGGCGGAGTAGGGCGCCATGGCCCCTCGGAAGCCTCGATCATGGCGCAGCGGCTGGTCGCCGGCGGCGTATCGTCCAGCCGCCTGGTTCTCGACGAGGCCAGCCTCGACACGCTTCAGACCGGCTTGGCGGCGGCTCGGTTCATTCGCACGAACGGGCTGCCGGGCGCCATCGTCTGCACCGACAGCTACCACGCCCTGCGGACCCGCCTGATCCTTGCGGCGCTGGGGGTTCCGGCGATCGACGGCTCGGTGAGTGCGGGAGTCGCGCAGATGGGCGCGTTCCAGTGGGCCCGAATGCGACTGCGCGAGGTTCCGGCCATTCCCTATGACGGCGTGCTGGCGCTGGCGAAGCGGCGGGGACTTCCACCCGTTCGCCGATAAGAGAGGCCGCCTAGACCGTGTCGGTCCGGAAATAGCGCTCGGCCTGCTCGCTCCAGCCATAGGCGATGTCGTTGAACTGGTCGCGGTCGTAGGCCGGGCTGTTCTTCAGCACGTCCTTGGTGAGGTCAGTGACATAGCTGTCGGCGCGCTCGTCATAGCGCAGGGCGCGCCATGGAATGGGGTGGAACTTGCCGCTGACGCCGAACAGGCCGCCGAGTTCCAGGGCCACGAACCGGGCCTGTCCGGTGTCGCGCTCGAAGAACACTTCGCGGATCACGCCGAGCTTCTTGCCGGATGCGTCCTTGAGCGGCGCGCCGAGCAGGTTGGCGCTGCGGATCATCAGGGCGTCGAGACTCATGGCTTCCTCCAGATCGGCTCTGGAAACGCCCAGCTCTGCCGTTCGATCCGCAGCCGGGTCGTTTTGTCGATGCGGGCGGGAAACGGGGAGCCGCGGGGGCGATTGAACCCGACGGATCGAGTTCTGCGACTCCCCGCCGCCCCGTCGGGACGGCGCTCGGAGCCATCCCGGGAACGTTCTTGCGGGGATAGGCGGGGCTCAGGCGGCCCGGCCAGCCCCGACTTGAAGGCGGCGCTCACGGCGCAGCAGCGCACCTGCGGTCGAGAAGCCGATGATCATCAGCGCCCAGGAGGCCGGCTCAGGCACGGCGCTGCCCACGGAGACGGCCTGGCCGACGCCGGAACCGCCGACCACGCCGGCGGTCGGCGCGTCGATGGACTGATAGCGGACGAACAGGTTGGTCAGGTCGACATTGCTGATCGCCGAGGCGAAGTTCAGCGTGAAGCTGCCCGTGCCGTTCTCGCCGAGATCCACGCCGGCCCCGCCGCCGCCGGCGCATTGGCCGCCGCCGCTCGCCAGGAAGCAGAGCTCGAACTTGCCCAGCATCGGCGCATTGCCGCTGCCGGTGACGCCGAAGGCGCCGGTGGAGCTGGCCGAGGTGACGTTCGGATCGACGTCGAAGCCGAAGCCTGACACCCGCGCGGCGTCGACCGGCGAGGCCGAGGTGTTGGTGACCGAGTAGCCGAAGGTCCAGCTATTTCCGGTAACCGACTGCAGGGTGTAGCTGACGTTGGACGAAAGGCCGTTCAGTTGGCCCGCGCCGGTGAAGCCGCCGAACGCCACGTTCTGCGTGTAGCCGATCTGGCTGCTGTTCCATTCCACGGCGGCGGCCGAGGAGGCCGCGGCGAGCGTGATTCCAGCGAGCGCGCAGGCCGCGATGTGTCTGATCATGGCGATCCCCTGGAGCGCCAGGCGAGCCGCCGAGCGCAATTGATAACTCCCCTTAACTATCCCGGACGCCGAGGATCTGCCTGTTATCCAATTGAAAACTCACGTAAAGAATTGCAACAAGCGCCACCTTTCGGCGAGCTTTGACGTGGTTCGCCTTGGCGCGGGGCGGTCAGCCGCTGTTGCGCAGGCCGGCGGCGATCCCGTTGATGGTCAGGTGGATTCCCTCGCGCACCGCCTCATGGCTGTCGCCGGCCCGTCGGCGACGGATCAGCTCGATCTGCAGGTGGTTGAGCGGGTCGATGTAGGGCAGGCGGGTGCGCAGCGCCTCGGCCAGGTCCGGATAGCGGTCGAGCAAGGCTGTTTGGCCGTTGATGGCGAGCAGGGCTTCGCAGGTCCGCTCCCATTCGGCCTCGATCCTGCCGAAGATCGTCTCGGCGAGGGCCTTGTCCTCGACGAGGTCCGAGTAGCGGTGGGCTATGTGCATGTCGCTCTTGGCCAGCACCATCTCCATGTTCGACAGGGTGGTGGCGAAGAACGGCCAGGCCTCGTGCAGGTCGTGGAGCTGCTGGGTCGACACCCCCGATGTGGCGATGGCCGAGCCGAACCCGTACCAGCCCGGCAACATGGTCCGCGACTGGGACCATGAGAACACCCAGGGGATGGCCCGAAGACCCTCGATGCTGCGGGTCGGCTGGCGCGAGGCCGGCCGGCTGCCGATGTTGAGCTCGACGATCTCGGTCAGCGGCGTGGCGGCGTAGAAATAGTCCACGAAGCCGGGGGTCTCGTAGACGAGGCCGCGATAGGCCTCCATAGAGGCCTGGGACAGCGCGTCGAGCGTGGCGGCGTGCTTCTCCCCCAGGCGCTCGACTGCCGGCTTGCGCAGCGACGCCAGGGCGACGCCGGCGACGATGGTTTCCAGGCTCTGCTCGGCCAACTGCGGGTCGGCGTACTTGTTGGCGACGACCTCGCCCTGTTCGGTGATGCGGATACGACCGCGGACCGTGCCTTCCGGCTGGGCCAGCAGGGCGTCGTAGCTGGATCCGCCGCCGCGGCCGACCGTGCCGCCGCGGCCGTGGAAGAGCTGCAGGCGAAGGCCCGCCTCGTCGGTCGCCGCCAGCAGGGCGCGGCTGGCCTGGTGAAGCTCCCAGGTCGAGGTGAGGTAGCTGCCGTCCTTGTTGGAGTCCGAATAGCCGATCATCACCTCCTGCAGCCGGCCTTCGGCCAGCAGAGTCCGGATCAGCGGCAGGCCGAGATAGGCTCGCATGGTGTCCGGCGCTGCGCGCAGGTCGCCGATGGTCTCGAACAGGGGCTCGGCGAAGACCTCGGTGCGGGGCTTTTCGCCGGGATGGAAGAGGCCGACCTCCTTCAACAGGACGTAGACCTCGAGCAGATCCGAAACCGACTGGGTGTTGGAGACGATGTAGGCGCGGATGGCCTGCGGCCCGTAGAGCGCGCGGGAGCGGGCGGCTTGGGACAGCACCGCGTATTCGCGGCGGGTCTCATCGCTGTAGTCGGCATAGGGCGAATAGAGCAGGCGGCCGTGGGAGAGCTCGCCCAGCAGCAGGCGGCGGCGGGCCTCCTCGTCCAGGGCGCCATAGTCGGGGCAGACGCCGGCCACGGCCAGCAGCTCGGCGATGGTCCGTGCATGGACCGCCGAGTTCTGCCGCAGGTCGAGGGTGGCCAGGTGAAAGCCGAAGCAGTCCACGGCCCGGATCAGGCGGGGAAGAGGGCCTTCCGCGAAGATCTCGCCATGGTTCTCGATGAGCGAGTCCAGGATGGTCTGCAGGTCGGCCTTCAGGGCCACGGCGTCGGGATAGGGCTCCGCCGGCAGCGACGATGGGCGGGGAACAGCTTCGCCGGTGAGGGCCGGATAGGCGGCGGCCAGCCGCGCATAGACCCCACGCAAGGCGCGTCGATAGGGCTCGTCCTCCCGTTGGGGGGAGTCGTCCTGCGACAGGTCGGCCAAGGCCTGCAGGGCGGGGCTGACCTTTGTCAGCGTGCTGGAGATCGAAAGGTCCGCGCCCAGCGCATGGATGCGGTCGAGATAGTCCAGCAGGGCCGCCCGCGACTGTCGCGCGAACGCCTGGCGCTGGACCTCGTCGGTGACGAAGGGATTGCCGTCGCGGTCGCCGCCGACCCAGGAACCGATCCGCAGGAAGCTGGGCAGGGTAGAGGCCAGGTCCCGGGTCCAGCGCGCATAGAGCCGGGGCAGCTCCTCCAGAAAACTGCGCTCGAAGAAGGAGACGGCGTTCTCGATCTCGTCGATGACGCCCAGGCGCGCGCCGCGCAGCAGGCGGGTGCGCCAGAAGATGGCGACCTCGCGCAGCAACTCTACCTCTCGATCGTCCCGCGCGGCGTCGGTTGACGCGTGTTCCCAGGCGGAGAGGGCCGCGGCGATCGCTGCGGCGCGGTCAAGGACGCTCTTGCGGCGGACCTCGGTCGGGTGGGCGGTGATGACGGGGGCGATCAGGGCGGTCTGCAGCAGCTTGGCGACCTCGGCGGGGGAGACGCCTTCCCCGGCCAGGCTGTGCACGGCGCCGGCCAGCGTATCCTCCCGTACCTCGCCGTCCTTCAGACTGCGGCGGCGCTGGAGGTAGTCCTCGGCGATATTGGTGATCTGGAGGAAGCAGGCGAACGAGTGTGCGAAACGCACCGTCTCGGTCAGGTCGAGGCTGCGAAGGCGTTCTTCCAGCAGGGCCGCATTGGCCGCGCCGCCATCGCGGTGAAAGGCGACCGAGGTCCGGCGGATGTCCTCGATACGATCGAACAGGGCCATGCCGTCCTGGGCCTTGATCACGTCCCCCAGGACCTTGCCCAGTACTCGAACCCTGACCCTCAGCTCCGAGGGCGGCGACTTTGTCACTCGGTCGGTCACGCGCACACCTTCCGCCTGCCTGCGACCTGGAATTTGTACAACCGCATTCGCAGCGGCGTCTCGCCTTGTCAGTGGTCCAGGTACTCGCGCATCAGGGCGCGGGCGGCGCGGGGCAGCATGCGGGCGGGCGCGTCCTTGGCGAGGGTCACCCGCGCCATGTGCGAGCCTTCCAGCAGCAGCATCAGGCTGTCGCCAAGTTCGTCGCTCTTCGCCCCGGCGGCGCGAGACAGCTCGATCAGGCGGCGGTGGGTCTCCTGTTTATGCGCCTTGGCCACCAGGAACGCCGGGTGATCGGGCTCGTGCAGCTCGACCGCCGCATTGCAGAGCGCGCAGCCATGCTCCTCGTCGGTGTCCGACTTCTCGGCGAAGGCGTCGAACAGGCCTTCCAGCTTGGCGCGTGGAGTGTCGTAGCGGCCGACCACCTCATCCCACCATGCCCAGCTTTCGCAGGACTGCTGGCGCAGCACGGCGGCCACCAACTCGTCCTTGGAGGGAAAGTTCCGGTAGAGGCTCATCTTGGTCGCGCCGGCCTCGGCGGCGATGCTCTCCACGCCCACGGCGCGGATTCCCTTGCGGTAGAACATGTCCCGGGCGGTCTCGAAGATCCGGTCACGCGCCGGCCTGCGCGACGCGTTCTCAGCCGCCCGCGACCCAGCTTCCTTCCGAGACGTCTTCATAGTCCCGCCTGCGCTCAGAGTGTTACCGATCGGTATCCTGCTCACCGACCGCCACGGGCGTCAAGCGCGGTGCTGGACGATCAGGCGGATGTTGCGCTGGCGGGTCAGCCAGCTCCACAGCCAGTCGAAGGCCACGGCGATGCGGTTGCGCAGCCCGATCAGGAAGTAGACGTGCGCCACGCCCCAGAAGATCCAGCCGATGAAGCCGGTCAGCTTCACCCGACCAAGCTGGACCGCGGCGTTGTGCCGGCCGATGGTCGCCAGATCCCCCGCGTGGCTGTAGCGGAAGGCTTCGGTCGGGCGTCCGGCGATCTGCGCCAGCACCTGGCGCGCGGCATGGCGGCCGGCCTGCTTGGCCGCCGGGGCGATGCCGGGGACCGGCTTGCCGTCCGAGAGCATGGCCGCCGCGTCTCCAACCACGAAGACCTCGGGGTGGTCGGGCAGGGAGAGGTCGGCGGCGACCTTGACCCGTCCCGCCCGGTCATGCTCGGCGGCCAGTTCCGCCGCGAGCTTGGAGGCGGCGACGCCGGCGGCCCAGATAACCGTGCCAGCTTCGATGACCTGGTCGCCGAGCTGCACTCGGCCGTCCTCCAGGCCGGTCACGGTGGTCCCGGTCATGACCTCGACGCCGAGTTCCCTCAGCGCCCGGCCGGCATAGGCCGAAAGATCCTCGGCCAGGGCGGGAAGGACCCTTGGGCCGCCTTCGATCAGCAGCACCCGCGCCAGGCTGGGATCGATCTGGCGAAAGTCGCGGCTGAGGGCGTCGCGGGCCAGTTCGGCGACGGCCCCGGCCATCTCGACGCCGGTCGCGCCGCCGCCGACGATGGCGAAGGTCAGCAGGGCGGGGCGTGCGCCGGGATCGGCCGTTTCCGCCTGCTCGAAAGCCGAAAGGATGCGACGGCGAAGTTCCGTGGCGTCGGCCAGGCTCTTCAGGCCCGGCGCGTGCTGTTCCCATTGCGGCTTGCCGAAATACGAATGGGTGGCGCCCGTAGCGAGGATCAGATGGTCATAGGGAAAGACGCCGGCCGTGCTCTCGACCTCGCGCCGTTCCAGGTCGATGGCCAGGGCCTGGGCCATCACCACGCGCACATTGGCCTGGCGGGTCAGGACATGCCGCAGGGGCCAGGCGATTTCCGAAGGCGACAGGGCCGCGGTCGCCACCTGATAGAGCAGGGGCTGGAAGAGGTGGTAGTTGCGCTGGTCCAACAGGGTGATTTCCACCGCCGCCTTGGCCAAGCCCCGCGCCGCCTCCAGGCCGCCGAACCCGCCTCCGACGATCACAACCCGAGATCTGCCAGACTGCGCCATCATCGCCGCTCCCGATCAACCCTAGCTATATAGGATCGCCCAGCGACCGATGGTTGGCGAACGGCGCCCGAAAGCGCATCTTTATGCGATCGCGGCTTACTTTCCGCGTACTGAGGGAAGCGATCTTGGCTGTCGAACACTTCGACGTACTCATCGTTGGCGCCGGACTGTCCGGCGTCGGGGCGGGCCGCCACCTTCAGGCCAACTGCCCGGGCAAGACCTATGCGATCCTGGAAGGCCGCGGCGCCATCGGCGGCACCTGGGATCTCTTCCGCTATCCGGGCGTCCGCTCGGACAGCGACATGTACACGCTCGGCTATGCGTTCAAGCCGTGGCGGGAGGCCAAGGCGATCGCCGATGGTCCTTCGATCCTGAACTATGTCCGCGAGACCGCGCGGGAGCACGGCATCGACCGCCACATCCGCTTCAATCACCATGTGAAGCGCGCGGACTGGTCCACGCAGGACGCCGCCTGGACCGTCCAGGCCGAGGTCGGGCCGGAGAAGCGGGTCGTCCGCCTGACTTGCAACTTCCTCTTCATGTGCAGCGGCTACTACGACTATGCGGGCGGCTACATGCCGGATTTCGCCGGCGTGGAGCGCTTCAAGGGGCGGCTCATCCATCCGCAGGCCTGGCCCGAGGACCTCGACTACGCCGGCAAGAAGGTGGTGGTGATCGGCAGCGGCGCGACGGCGGTCACCCTGGTCCCCGAGATGGCGAAGAGCGCCGGTCACGTCACCATGCTGCAGCGCTCGCCGACCTATGTGGTTTCGCGCCCGGCCGAGGACGCCACCGCCAACTGGCTCCGCGCCAAGCTCCCGGCCAAGCTCGCCTACGGCCTGACCCGTTGGCGCAACGTCCTCTTCGGGATGTTGTTCTTCAATCTCGCCCGCAAGAAACCGGAGAAGGTGAAGGCCCAGATCATCGACATGGTCCGCCAGCACCTGGGCCCGGACTATGACGTCGAGACCCACTTCACGCCGCGCTACAACCCCTGGGACCAGCGCCTGTGCCTGGTGCCGGACGCTGACCTGTTCGACGCCATCAAGGCGGGGACCGCCTCGGTGGTGACCGACCACATCGAGACCTTCACCGAGGGGAGCCTGAAGCTGAAATCGGGCCAGGAACTCGAGGCGGACATCATCGTGAGCGCCACCGGCCTGAAGCTGCAACTGCTCAGCGGCCTGGAGGTCAGCGTCGATGGCCAGCGCATCGATATGGCCAGGACCATGACCTACAAGGGCATGATGTACGGCGGCGTGCCGAACCTCGCCTCCGCCTTCGGCTACACCAACGCCTCCTGGACGCTTAAGTGCGACCTGACCTGCGAGTACGTCTGCCGCTTGCTGAACCACATGGACCGGATCCGCGCACGCCAATGCGTTCCGATCCCGGACCCGAGCGTTGGCGAGGCGCCATGGCTCGACTTCACGTCGGGCTATGTCCAGCGCGCCCTCGACCAGTTCCCGAAGCAGGGGGTGAAGAAGCCCTGGAAGCTGCACCAGAACTACGCGCTCGACCTGGTTTCGCTGCGGTTCGGCAGGGTGGACGACGGCGTCATGGCCTTCTCGAAGCCTGCGCCGGCTCAGGGCTGCGACCTGGCCGCTTAGGACCGCCTAGACCTTCTTTTCCAGGTAGGGCTCTTCCAGCCGTCGCGCGAGCGCCTCGACGTCGTCCTTGAAGAGCCGCGCGCGATAGGCCCGGCCGGTGGCCCGGAAGTCGCGCCATCCCGGACGGCCGGCCAGGTCGTACAGCGAATTGCGCGGCGGTTTGGGCGTGGACGAGGACGCAGACATGCCGGCCAAACGTCGCCATGTCGCAAAAGGTTCATGGCTCAGCTTAGGATTTCGGCGGCCCGGTCTTGCGCGCCCTGGCGACCATGGCGGCGAGCTTGCGGTCGTCCAGACCGCCCTGCACCAAGTAGGGGCCAACGAGGTAGGCCGGCGTGCCCTGCAGGCCGAGCGCGAAGGCCTGCGCCCTGTGCCGATTGAGCTGAAGGTCGATCGCTTCCGACCCGTCCGCCAGCGCCGTGTTCAGGGCTTCGGCGTCGAGGCCCGCCCGCTCCGCCAGCCGTGGCGCGGCGTCGATCGACAGCGGGCCGGGATCGGTCATCAGGGCGTGGTGCATCCGGGCGTAGCCGCCCAGCCGGTGCGCCGCCAACGCGATCCTGGCCCCGGCGCGCGACTGCTCTCCGAGAATAGGCCAGTCCTTGTAGACGACCCGGACACCCGGATCGCTCGCCAGCAGCCGGTCGAGGGCAGGGGCGGTCTTGCGGCAGATCGGACACCGATAGTCGGTGAAGACGACGATGACGACGTCTGGCGCCTCGGCTCCCAGCCGCGGCGATCCGGGGTCGGCCAGCACGGACTCCACCACCGGCGTCAGCCGCAGGGCTTTGGCCGGCGGCGGGCGAGTCTGCAGAAACCAGGTCAGCGCCAGCGCTGCGACCACGGCCAGGGCCAGGGAGAGGCGGGGGCGCAGCTCAAACTGCCTCATGACGATCCCCTCTCAATTTGAGAAGGAGGCTAGGCGCCACCAACGCGAGCGTCGAACGCAATCACCTGCTGAGCGAGCGATATGATGAGGTTTCTTAGAGGCGTGGCCATCGCGCCAACGCGGCAAAAGTCTAAGCGCCTGAATCGTCGGAAGAATAATGGTGGATGCGACAGGGATTGAACCTGTGACCCCCTCGGTGTGAACGAGGTGCTCTCCCGCTGAGCTACGCATCCGCCGCAGGAAGGGCGCCGCTATAGCCGCTCGCTTTGCGCCGGGCAAGCGGTCAGAAGCCGCAAGCATGCATTTGGCAGTTGATCGTAGTGATCAATGAGGATGTCGGGGGCCAATTCGGCGGCCGGGATCTCGGTGTAGCCGAAGCTCACGAGCACTAGTGGAACGCCCGCGGCGCGGGCTGCGCCAGCGTCGGTGGCGGCGTCGCCGACCATGACGGCGCGGCCCGTCAGCCCGCCAGCGGCCTCGATCGTGTGGACCAGGTGGCGTGGGTCGGGCTTGGCCGCCGGGGCCGAGTCGGCGCCGATCACCGCATCGAACAGCGGCGCCAGGGCCAGCCTTTCGAGAATCGGCACGGAGAGGCCAGTGAGCTTGTTGGTGCAGACCGCGAGTCTGGCGCCGGCGTCCTTCATCGCTTCCAGCGCCGCTACGGCGCCGGGGAAGGGACGGGTCAGGTCAGCGCTGTGCTCGTTGTAGTGGGCGATGAAGCGGGCGAAGAGGCCGTCCATCCGCTCGGCCGGGGCCGGATGTCCCTGGGCCGCGAAGCCGCGCTCGATCAGCCGCCGGGCGCCGTAGCCGATGAAGGAGCGGGCTTCCTCGATTGGGAGCGGCGCGATGCCTTCCTGGGCCAATATGACGTTGAGCGTGCCGATCAGGTCGGGCGCGGAGTCGACCAGGGTGCCGTCGAGGTCGAAGACGATGGTGGCGCCCGCCAGGGCCGCGAGTTCACTCAAGGAAACGCTCCGTCGAAACCCTTCGCGGTTTCGGCTAAAGCCCACATGATTGCAACATCGTCGACTCGCAAGGACCGCCTCATGACCCCACGCGCCGCTGTGATTATGGCCGCCGGCCAGGGCACGCGCATGAAGTCGCCGGTTCCGAAGGTGCTGCACAAGGTCGGCGGCCGGACTCTGCTGGACCGGGTGATCGACACGGTGGAGCGCGTCGGCTGCGACCGCATCGTCGTGGTGGTCGGCACGCATAGCCCGGCCGTTCGCGAGCTGGTGGTGAAGCGCCTGGGCGAGCAGGCGGTGGCCGTGCAGGACCCGCCGCTCGGCACCGGCCATGCGGTGCTGGCCGCGAAGGAGGCTTTGGCCGGGTTCGAGGGCGACGTGCTGGTGGTCAACGGCGACTGCCCGCTGCTGGAGCCGCACGACCTCGATCCGCTATTCAAGCTCCGGGAGGAGGGGGCGCCCCTTGCGCTGCTGGGCTTCGAGCCGGCCGACACCCTGCTCTACGGCCGCCTGATCCGCGGCGCAGACGGCCATGTGCTCCGCATCGTCGAGCCCAAGGAAGCCACGCCCGACGAGCAGATGGTCCGGGCCTGCTACGCCGGCATGCTGTGCGCCGAGCGGGCGCAGCTCTTTTCGTGGCTGGAGCGCCTGACCAACGATAACGCCAAGGGCGAGTACTACCTGACCGGCATCGTCGGGCTGGCCAACGCCGACGAGATGATCGTTCGGGCGTCCATCGCGCCCGAAAGCGCGGTCATGGGCGCCGACACGCCGATGCAGCTTTCGCAGGCCGAGGCGATCTTCCAGCAGCGCCGCCGCGCCCACTTCCTGGCTGAGGGCGTGCAGATGCTGGCGCCGGAGACGGCCTATTTCAGTTGGGACACCGAGATCGCCGCCGGCGCGGTCATCGAGCAGTTCGTGGTCATCGCCCCGGGCGTGAGCATCGAGACCGGCGCCGTCATCCGCGCCTTCAGCCATCTGGAAGGCGCCCGCGTCGCCTCGGGCGCGCTGATCGGCCCCTATGCCCGCCTGCGGCCGGGCGCGGACATCGGCGAGGAGGCCCACATCGGCAACTTCGTCGAGGTGAAGAAGGTCAAGGTGGGGCCGGGCGCCAAGGCCAACCACCTGACCTATCTGGGCGATGGCACGGTGGGCGCGAAGGCGAACATCGGCGCGGGCACGATCTTCTGCAACTACGACGGCTTCGACAAGTACGACACTCATGTTGGCGAGGGGGCGTTCATCGGCTCCAACTCGGCGCTGGTGGCCCCGGTCACCGTCGGTCCGGGAGCCTATACGGGCTCGGGGTCGGTGATCACCCGCGACGTCGCGCCCGACGCGCTCGCCCTCGAGCGTTCGACCCAGGTGGAGAAGGAAGGCTGGGCCGCCCGCTTCCGCGCCGCCAAGCTGGCCAAGAAGGCGAAGAAATAACGTCGCGGCGAGGCGCGGCTTCGCCTATGTGACCGGCATGAGCACTGCAGACGATCAAAAGCGGGCCGCCGGCGAAGCCGCCGCCGCCCTGGTTGAAAACGGCATGGCCGTGGGCCTGGGCACTGGCTCCACCGCAGCCTGGTTCGTGAAGGCCCTGGCCGCGCGCAAGCTGGACATCGTCGGCGTGCCGACCTCGGTGGCGACCGCCGAACTGGCCGCCAGCCTCGGCATCCGCCTTGGCGAGCTCGGGCCGATCACCAGCCTGGACCTCACGGTCGACGGGGCTGACGAGATCGGTCCGGCCCTGGCGCTGATCAAGGGCGGCGGCGCGGCGCTGCTGCGCGAGAAGCTGGTCTGGGAAGCCTCCAAGCGCTGCATCGTCATCGCCGACGCCGAAAAGCGCGTGCCCATGCTCGGCAAGTTTCCGCTGCCGATCGAAGTGGTCGCGTTCGGACACGAGACGACGGCCCTGCGCATCTGCGACGCCCTGGCTGAATGCGACCTCGGCGTCGCGCCCCGGCTGCGGATAAAGGACGGCGTCCCGGTGAAAACCGACGGCGGCAACCTAATCTATGACGCAGCTTGCGGGCGTATCGAGGATCCCGCCTTGCTCGCCGACGCGCTGAAGAGCGTGACCGGCGTGGTCGATCACGGCCTTTTCCTCGACCTGGCGGACATGGCTCTGGTGGGCACGCCCGAAGGCGTCGTCACGATCGAGCCCTAAGGAGCGAGCAGTGGCGAAGTACGACTACGACCTCTTCGTGATCGGCGCGGGATCGGGCGGCGTGCGCGCCGCACGCCTGGCCGCGGTGTCGGGCGCGCGCGTGGCGGTGGCCGAGGAGCACCGCGTGGGCGGCACCTGCGTCATCCGCGGCTGCGTGCCCAAGAAGTTCATGGTCTATGCGTCGGAATTCGCCCACGAAGCGCAGATCGCCGAGGGCTACGGCTGGTCGGCCAGCGGGGCGAGCTTCGACTGGAAGAGGTTCCTCGACGCCAAGGATCGCGAGATCGCGCGGCTTTCGGGCATCTATGTCACCAATCTCAGCAACGCCGGCGCCGAGATCGTCCACGCCAAGGCCCGCCTGCAGGACGCCCACACCATCGAGCTGGTGGGGAAGGGGACGGTCACCGCCGAAAAGATCCTCATCGCCACCGGCGGCCGGCCGTGGAAGCCGACCGAGTTCCCGGGCGCCGAACACATCATCACCTCGGAAGAGGCCTTCCACCTTCCTGAGCTGCCGAAACGGATCATGATCGCCGGCGGCGGCTATATCGCCGTCGAGTTCGCCGGCATCTTCAACGGCCTGGGCGTGGACACCACCCTGGTCTATCGCGGGGCCAACATCCTCCGCGGCTTCGACGACGACGTCCGCTCGCATGTCGCCGAGGAGATGAAGAAGCGCGGGATCAAGGTGGTGCTGGGTTCCCAGCACCGGGCCATCGAGAAGACCCCCGGCGGCCTCGTCAGTCGCATGACCGCCGGCGCCGACATCGAGACCGACCTGGTGATGTTCGCCACTGGCCGCCGGCCCTATGTCGAGGGCCTGGGGCTGGAGAACGCCGGGGTTCGTCTGAACGACGCCGGCGCCGTCGCCGTCGACGCGTTCTCGCGCACCAATGTCGAGAACATCTGGGCGGTCGGTGACGTCACCGACCGGATCAACCTGACGCCGGTGGCGATCCGCGAGGGCGCGGCCTTCGCCCAGGCCGAGTTCTACGACAATCCGATCAGCTTCGATCACGACATGGTCGCGTCGGCGGTCTTCTCGCAGCCGCCCGTCGGCGCGGTGGGCCTCTCGGAAGCCGATGCGCGCCATCTGCATGGCAAGGTGGACATCTACCTGTCGCGCTTCCGCCCGATGAAAACCACCTTCTACGGCGGTGATGAGCGCTGCCTGATCAAGCTCGTGGTCGATCAGGCCAGCCAGAAGATTCTCGGCTGCCATGTCGTTGGGGCCGACGCGCCGGAGATCATCCAGATGGCGGCCGTCGCGCTGAAGATGGGGGTCACCAAGCAGCAGTGGGATTCGACCTGCGCCGTTCATCCGACCCTGGCCGAAGAGCTGGTGACCATGCGCGACAAGTACGTGCCGCAGGGCGCGGCAGCGTGACCCGAGCGGGGTGGGCCGCCGGCTGGGCGGTCTGGTACGGCTGGGTTCTCTGCTTCGTCTTCACCCTGGCGCCCCTGCTGGGGTGGCTCAGCCCCCTGGGATTCACGCCCCTGGCCGTGCTGGGAGGCCTGCTCAGCCTGCGGGCCTTCCAGGTCTCGGAGGCCGACCGCCCCGCCGCGCTGGCGATCCTGGTCCTCTGCCTGTGGGCCCTGGTCTCGACGATCTGGAGCCCGTTCAAGCCGACCGAAATCGGCAATACGACCGGTTTCAAGCTGCTGGCAGGAAGCCTCTTCTATTGGGCGCTCTTCCGCTCGGCCTCTGCGGCCGACGCGGACGTCCGGGCGCTGGCCCTGCGCATATTCACGTGGGGCGTGGCGGCCTTCGGGCTCGTCATTCTCATCGAGGCCCTGACCGGAGCTGCGATCTACAAGTATCTGCGCGAGGCGACGGGCGATCCCATTCGGCCTGACCTGGCCATCCGCAACGTCGCTCAGGGCGGCTTCGTGCTGGCGGTGCTGGCCCCTGCGGCCGCCGTGGCCGGCTGGCGGGTGGGGGCAGGGCTCTGGCCGGCCATCGCCATCGCCCTCGGCATCGGCGGCGCCAGCTTCGGCCTTGAAGCCGATGCGCCGATCATCGCCCTGGTTCTGAGCCTGCTGGCCGGCTGGGCCGTCTGCCGATGGCCGGTGGCGACGCCGAGAGTTCTCGGAGGAGCCGCCGCTCTCCTCATGCTGGCCGCGCCGTGGCTGGTCCTGGCCGCCCGGAGCCTCGGCTGGCTGCAGGCCCTTCACGCCGCCGTGCCGCTTTCCTGGCAGATGCGGCTGGACTACTGGGGCCACGCCGCCGACCGTATACTGGCCGATCCCCTGCGCGGCTGGGGCGTCGACGCCAGCCGCACCTTCGGGCCGGACATCACCCTGCATCCGCACAATGGGGCGCTGCAGGTCTGGCTTGAGCTCGGCCTCATCGGCGCCGTCGCTGCGGCGGTCTTCTGGGCGGTAGCGATCGCGCGGCAAAGCTCGCAACGCGCCGACCTGGGCCGCGCGGCCGCGGTCGGCACGGCCATGGCCTATCTGACCTTCGCCTCTGTCTCGTTCGGGGTCTGGCAGGACTGGTGGCTGGCCCTCGGCGCCGTCGCGGCCACGGCCTGCCTTGCGGTGCAGAAGCAGGGCCTCTCGCTGGAAGACTGGCCCGCGCGCTCTTAGATCATCGACGCGACAAGTATTCTGGGGTTAGAAGCCCTCGTTCCATCCATATGATGGGCGTGGAGTTGAGCGATGACCGAACATTGGACGCCCGCTTCCTGGAGGAAGAAGCCCGGCAAGCACATGCCGACCGACTATCCGGATCTGGCGGAGCTGGCCAAGGTCGAGCAGATCCTGCGTGGCATGCCACCCCTGGTGTTCGCCGGTGAGGCGCGTCGACTGAAGGGCCTGCTGGGCGAGGTGGCCGAAGGCCGCGCCTTCCTGCTGCAAGGCGGCGATTGCGCCGAGAGCTTCAAGGAATTCCACGCCGACAACATCCGCGACACCTTCCGCCTGATCCTACAGATGGCGGTGGTGCTGACCTTCGCCGGCGGCAAGCCGGTGGTGAAGGTCGGTCGTATGGCTGGCCAGTTCGCCAAGCCGCGCTCGTCCCCGGTCGAAACCGTCAACGGCGTCGAGTTGCCATCCTATCGCGGCGACATCATCAACGGCATGGAGTTCGACGCCGCCTCGCGCACGCCCGATCCCCAGCGCCTGCTGCAGGCCTATGGCCAGTCGGCCGCGACCCTGAACCTGCTGCGGGCCTTCGCCGGCGGCGGGTACGCCGACCTCTACAACATTCACCGCTGGACCCTGGGCTTCGTCGCCGACAGCCCCCAAGGCGCGAAGTATCGCGAGCTTTCGGAGAAGATCAGCGAGGCCCTGACTTTCATGGCGGCCATCGGGGTCACGCCGGAAAGCCAGTCCGACCTGCACCGGGTCGAATTCTTCACCAGCCACGAAGCCCTGCTGCTCGGCTTCGAGGAGGCGATGACCCGCGTCGATTCCACCTCGGGCGAATGGTACGACACCTCCGCTCACCTGGTCTGGATCGGTGAGCGCACACGCGAGCTCGACGGCGCCCATGTCGAGTTCTTCCGCGGCATCAAGAACCCGATCGGGGTGAAGTGCGGCCCGACCATGGAGCCGGATGATCTCCTGCGCCTGATCGACGTGCTCAACCCGAAGAACGAGCCTGGCCGCCTGACGCTCTACGGCCGCTTCGGCCACGACAAGATCGCCGAACGGCTGCCGCGCCTGCTGCAGGCCACCAAGAAGGCGGGCCGCTCGGTCGTCTGGGCGATCGACCCGATGCACGGCAACACCCTGACGGCGGCCAACGGATACAAGACCCGACCCTTCGACCGCATCCTCTCCGAGGTGCGGAGCTTCGTGCAGATCGCAGAGGCCGAAGGCGTCCATCCGGGTGGGGTCCACCTGGAGATGACCGGCCAAAACGTCACCGAATGCCTGGGCGGGGCGCGGGCGCTGGCGGAAGGCGACCTCGCCGACCGCTATCATACCCACTGCGACCCGCGGCTGAACGGCGAGCAGGCGCTGGAACTGGCGTTCCTCGTGGCTGAGAAGCTGAAGGAAGAGCGGCTCGAAGCGGCCCTGCGCGCCGCGGTCTGATCCGATGAGCGGTTTGCCGAGATCGGCGGGCCGCTCCGCGTTTGGCGGTGACCCGGTCAGCTATCACGCCGTGCGGCCAGGGTATCCCGACTGGGTGTTCGACATCTTGCGCGCGCGGTGCGGCCTACGCCCCGGCGTGGCGGTGTTCGAGGTGGGGGCCGGTACCGGCACGGCCAGCGAGCGGCTGCTGGCGATGGGCGCCCGCCCGCTCGTGGCGATTGAGCCCGATCCTCGCATGGCGGCCCTTCTCGGCGAAAGATGCGACGTCGAAATCCTGGTTGAAGCCTTTGAAAGCGTCGAGCTTTCCGACAATTCGTTCGATGTTGGCGTGGCCGCGACCTCGTTCCACTGGGTCGAGCCAGGCAGAGGGCTGGCCCAGGTGCGGCGGTTGCTGCGCCCCGGCGGATGGTGGGCCATGGTTTGGAACGTCTTCGGTGACGAGGTGCGGCCCGACCCGTTCCATGAGGCGACGCTGCACCTTGTCGGCGGCGTGAAAAGTCCATCGGCCGGAACGCCAGGCGGGCCGCCGTTCGCGCTGGACGCCGAGCGGCGGCGCGGCGAGCTCGAGGCGGCGGGATTCGAGGAGATCGGCTATGAGGCGCAGCCCTGGACCCTGACCCTTGATCAAGCCGCCGTCCGGGCGCTGTACGGCACGTTTTCCGACGTGGCCCAGCTTGATCCGGCCGAACGCGAGCGAGTGCTGGACGCCCTGGCAGAGATCGCCGAGCGCGAGTTCGGCGGTCGGGTCGAGCGCAACATGGTCACGGCGCTGTATACCGCCCGTCGCCCGGTCGTGCCCTAAGCGCCACCCGGCGCCCGAAAAGACGGCGCGAGGGAAACCCGCGCTTGCGGCGAAGCGCCGGAAGCCTCAGTTTCCCGCCCTCTTTGAAAACCGGTGAGACCATGGCCGACCCGGCCCAGGCGGCCCTTCCCTCGGGCGGGCGCGAAATCGACGTTGTCCGCACAGAGACGGCCGAGCTGTGGAAGCTCTCCTGGCCGGTGGTGCTGTCGCGCCTGGGCATCATGGTCATGGGGCTGTCGGACGCGATCGTCGTGGGCCGCTTTTCGGCGACCCAGCTCGGTTATCACGCTCTGGCCTGGGCGCCGACCAGCGTCGTCGTGACCATGTCGGTGGGTCTGCTGACCGGCGTCCAGGTGATGACCGCCCGCGCGATCGGCCAGGAGCGACGCGATCTGACCGGCGCGGTCCTGCGCCGCGGCCTGATCTACAGCTTCTGGATCGGCGCGGTCTCGATGGCGCTGACCTTCCTGGCGGGGCCGACCTTCCTGCACCTGATCGGGCTGGAGAAGGATCTCGCGGACGGCGCGGGCCGCGTCATGCTGGTTTTCGCGCTCTCGCTGCCGGGCTACGCCGTCAGCGTCGCGGCGAGCTTCTGGCTGGAGGGCCTGGGCAGGCCCAAGCCCGGCGCGGTGATGATGTGGCTGGCCAATGGCGTCAACCTGGCCGTGCTGCTCCTGCTGGTCCCCGGAACCTTCGGCCTTCCGGCCCTCGGCGCCGTCGGGGGAGCCTGGGCGACGACCAGCGCGCGCACCTTCCTGGCGCTGGCGATACTGCTCTACATCTGGCGAATGCCCGAAGCGCGGGCCCTGGGGGTTTTCTCCCGACCCGAGCGAGACCTGCCGGCCGAGACCGAGCAACGGCGCATCGGCTATGGGGCAGGGGCGTCCAACTTCTTCGAGGTCGCCGCCTTCGCCTCGATGAACGTCTTCGCCGGTTGGATGGGCGGCCTGACCGTCGCGGCCTGGGCGGTGGTGCTGAACGTCGCCGCCCTGGTCTTCATGGTCCCGCTGGGGCTTTCCACGGGGACGGCGGTGATGGTCGGCCGCGCCTATGGCGCCCGCGACGCTCGCGGCGTCACGCGCGCGGGCCTGATCGGCTTCGGCATCACCGCGGCCTTCGGGTTGATCATATCGCTGGCGATCTGGCCCAGCGCCGGGGTCATCAGCAAGGCCTACACTTCGGACGCGGTGGTGCTGAAGATGGCCAGCGCCGCGTTGGTGCTGTCCTGCCTCTTCTTCCTGGTGGACGCCCTGCAGGTAGTGATCGCCCAGGCGCTACGGGCGCGGGGTGATGTCTGGCTGCCGACCTTCACCCACATGACCAGCTACGTTCTGGTGATGATGCCACTGGCCTGGTGGCTGTCGATCCCGATGGGGATGGGCTTGAACGGCATCGTGTGGGCGGTCATCACCGCCTCCTTCCTGTCGGCGGGGCTTCTGGCGATGCGTTTCTGGATGCTGGCCCGCCGCGGCCTTTGAGCGCGTTTATCTGCTCGCAGGTGAACGGTAGATTCACGCTGACCTGCGAGGTTGAGGCATGCCTGCCAAGCTCAAGCTTACCGCCCGCTTCCTGTTGATCGCCGCCACCCTTGTCTGCGTGGTGGGGATGGTCGGCCCCTTCAAGGGCGTGGAGAAGAACTTCGTGCCCGCCGACAAGGCGGCCCACTTCATCGCGTTCTACGGCCTCACGGTCCTGATGATGATGGCGTTCCCGAAAAGCCGCCGGCTTGAGATCACCCTGGCGGCGATCGGACTGGGCGCGGCGGTCGAGGTGGCTCAGTTCTTCACCCATCGCGGCTTCAGCTTCAGCGATCTCTCGGCTGACGTCGTCGGCGCCTTCGCGGTCTGGGTTCCCATGTGGCTGCAGTCGGTGCGCAGTCCGCCGGTGGTCGAGCGCCGCCGCCGCGCTTCGGATCGCGCTGTCGAGCCAGCGCCGGAGCGCTCGCGAACCGCCTGAGAGAGCCAGACCTTCGGCGATCCGCCTCCGCCAGGCGTGTCTAGGCTCCGACGCCCAGAATCCAGCCTTCTTCGGTCTCGGCGTCGACTACGACGTCGGCGGCCGGGATAGTCGGGGCGAAGAGCGCGGCCAGCTTGCCGGTCTCATCCAGGCGGGCGAAGTGCTCGGAGGTCACCCGCACCTGGGCCTGGTCCTTGATCTCGCCAGGCTGCGGCTGGGCCTTGTAGAGCGAGGGATAGACCTCTGCGACCACGACCTCGACGCCGGCCAGGTCGGCCTCGGTGAGGGGCCGGAACCCGGTCTCGAACGGCCAGACCTTCAGCGCCTCGCCCCGGGCCAGTTTCAGCCGCCGGACCGCCGGGATGCCGAGGATCGCCTGACCGCCGACCGAGCCGTTGTAATAGAGCTTCCAGATCGAGGCCGCGCCCTTGGCGGCCAGGTCCGCATGGCGGAACTCCGGCAGGTCGTCTGGGCCGTGGGCCCGCGGCCGCTTCGGCTGCAGCGTAGTGAGCGCGTCCTTGGGCGGGCAGCCCCAGAACGGGAACGGGCCGCCAGTCAGGCGCCGGTTGATCTCCGACCCTACCCCGAAGCGGTTGTTGGTATTGTCGGCCTTGTCCTTGACCATCTTGTCGAGCTGGTCCCAGACCGCGCGCCAGGGCGCCTCGCCCGAGAGGTTCAGGCCTGTGGCCAGCCCACGCGGGAAGCCCAGCGGAAAGTCGAAGCCGACCAGGGCGCGTTCGCCCCGCTTCTTGAAGTCGTCGAGGATTTCCCCGAGCTTCTGCTCGGCCGCCGCCCGGGTCGGAGGATTGAACGATTCGAAGGTCAGGCGGAAACGCAGGTCGCGCTTCATCACCCCGATCCAAACCGAATCCGGGCCGGTCGACGGCTTGGCCGCCGCGCTCCAGTCGACGATCACATAGGCGCTGAAGAGGCGGGACACTCAGGAACTCCGAATGGGCGAACCCTGGGCTTGTAACCGTTCGCATCCGGCGGGCCAACACCGGCCGGTGGCGCCGGCGGGGCTTCGCGTGTAAGGCGCCCCTAGAGCAATGCGGAGCTTTGAGTCCATGGGCGAACCCCTCAAGGGCGGCGTGATCGGAGCCGGGGTCTTCGGCGGCCATCATGCACGCAAATATGCCGGAGCGCCCGGCGCAGCGCTCTCGGCCGTGCTCGATACCCATCACCCGGACCGGGCGGCGCTGCTGGCGGTTCCGCTCGGCGGCCGGGCCTTCCACAAGCTGGACGAGTTCCTCGAGGCCTGCGACGTGGTCACGGTGGCCTCGCCGGCCAGCGTCCACATCGAAGGCGCCCTGGCGGCGCTGGAGGCCGGCAAGCCGGTCTATATCGAGAAGCCGATCGCGATCAGCCTGGCCGACGCCGACAGGATCATGGCCGCGGCCGCGAAGAAGAACCTGGTCGTCGCCTGCGGGCACCAGGAGCGGGTGGTGTTCCAGGCCATGGGCCTGTTCGACATCCCCGAGCAGCCACTGAGGCTCGAAGCAGTCCGCCACGGCGCCCCCTCCGAACGCAGTCTGGACGTCTCGGTAGTGCTCGACTTGATGATCCACGACCTCGACCTGGCGCTTTCGCTCTCGACTGCCGAGCCGCTGGCCGTCGAAGGAGAGGGGGCGGTCGACTATTCGGGCGGCTGGGACCGCGCCCGGGCGGAAGTGACCTTCGACGACGGCTTCACCGCCATCTTCGACGCTTCCCGCATGGCGCCCGAGCGCAAGCGGACCATGAAGCTGGTCTACCCCTCCGGCGAGGTGGAGATCGATTTCATCAGCCGCGCGTTCCGCAATACGACGGGCTTCCGCCTCAACCGCGACTATGCGGATGCGCCTGGCGTGCAGGACACCCTGGCCACCAGCGTCGAGGGCTTCCTGGCGGCGGTCCGCGGCGAGGCGCCTCGCCCGATCGTCACTGCGCCCGAGGCGACGCGCGCTCTTGATCTCGCCCTGGCCGTGGAACGGGCCTTGGAGGATCAAGGCTAGCGGGGCTAGGCTTCGTCGGATCGATCGGTGGAGCACGGCCATGACCAAGTTCGCTTACGACTTCGAGTTCCACACCATCGAGGGCGGCCACCTGCCGCTCGAGACCTATCGCGACAAGGTCGTGCTGGTCGTGAACACCGCCTCCAAGTGCGGCCTGACCCCGCAGTACGAGGGGCTGGAGCAGCTCTATTCGGATTACAAGGACCAGGGCCTCGTCGTCCTCGGCGTGCCCTGCAACCAGTTCGCTGGCCAGGAACCGGGCACGGAAGCCGAGATCAAGGACTTCTGCGAGACCACTTTCCACGTGGACTTTCCGATGACCGCCAAGACCGACGTGAAGGGCGACACCGCCCATCCGTTCTACAAGTGGGCCAAGGAGGTCCTCGGCGAGCCGGCCGAGCCGGTCTGGAACTTCCACAAGATCCTGGTCGGCAAGGACGGCAAGCTGATCCGCGCCTTCGGTCCGCGCACCGAGCCGCAGGACGAGGAAGTCGTCGGCGCGATCAAGGCCGCGCTCTAATTCCCAGCCACGAGTAAGACATGCGGACCGTTGGCCTGCTCGGCGGCATGAGCGCCGAGAGCACGACCCTTTACTATCAAGTGATGAACCGCCTGGTGCGCGAACGCCTGGGCGGCCTGCATTCGATCCAGCTCGTCATGTGGTCGGTCGATTTCGCGCCGATCGCCCAGATGCAGGCCGATGGCGAGTGGGAAGCCGCCGGCGCGGTGCTGGCCGATGCCGCGAGGCGCCTGCAGGCGGCGGGCGCCGAGGCGATCATGATCGGCGCCAACACCATGCACTTGGTCGCTGATCAGGTGCAGGCCGCGATCAGCGTACCCTTGATCCACATCGCCGACGCCACCGCCATGCAGGTGAAGGCCGGCGGCTGCTCGCGTCCGTTGTTGCTGGCCACGCGCTTCACCATGGAAAAGCCGTTCTACCGCGAACGGCTCGCCAGCCAGGGCGTCGAGGCCCTGATCCCTGGCGAGGCCGACCGCGAGCGCCTGCACGCCATCATCTATGACGAACTCTGCCAGGGCGTGATCCGTCCGGACTCCAAGGCCGAGGTGCTGGCGATGATCGAAAGGTCGCCGGGGGCCGACAGCGTCGTCTTCGGCTGCACCGAGGTTGGGCTGCTGCTTTCGCCGCAGGACGTCGACCGCCCGGTGGTCGACACGGCCCTGGCCCACGCCAAGGCCGGCGTGGATTTCGCGCTGGCCTAGCCTCAGATCAGCCGTTCGTCCTCGCCCAGGTGGAAGGGCGGCTCGTCCTCGTCATCGCGATCGTTCGCCGGGCGCGCCTGCTGGCTGGCCCGCGGCGCGATCGGCCGGCGCAGCACAGCTTCGGCGCGGTTGATCCACTGACTGGCTTCCTGGGCGGCGTCGCCGGGCGTGGTCGCCTTGCGCCGGGCCTCGTCTCCCGCCAGCCAGAGATCCAGGTCGAAATCGGGATAGTGCGGATCATCGAAGATCAGCCGCAGGGTGACCCGGGCGGCGTGCTCGACCGGCTGGTCGAGCCCTCTGCGCGGTTCGCCGCGATAGGCCTTGGCCAGCACCTGACCATCCACGATGAGTTCGGCGCCGGCCAACTCATCCAACCGGTAGACCAGTAACCAGCGGCCGGAGTCCCAGGCGACCGCCACCAGGCCTGTGGTGAAGTTGAAGCCGGCTCCGCGGCCGCGCCCCGGGGCGACGATCATCGCCTCGGGGGCGTCCTTCAGCACCCGTTTCAGTTCGCGGCGGATTCGCCGCTCCTCATCCATCAGCCAGATCGCAGCGCTGCCCAGTACGGTGACCGCCAGGCCGGCCAGCACCAGCAGCAGGATCAGTTGGGGCCACTCGCTCATCTGCTCAAGCTACCGCTGTTCGCGGGAGCGGAGAAGTCGAACGGCGTTGAACTGTCATCTGAGTAGTGTCTTCTTGAGCAAACCACTGATGGTAGGTGCAGGAGGGAACTATGGGTTTGCTGGACGGTATCCTTGGCGGCGGCGCTGAAGGCGGTTCCCCGATCGGCGCGATCACCGACCTGCTCGGCGCGCAGGAGGGCGGCCTGGGCGGCCTGCTCGGCACGTTCGAGAAGAGCGGCCTGGGCGGTCTGGCCGCTTCGTGGGTCGGGAAGGGTGAAAACCTGCCGATCTCGGCGGAGCAGATCCAGAGCGTGCTGTCCTCGGGGATGCTCGCCGACTTCGCCGCCAAGCTCGGCGTCGATCCGCAGGTCGCGGCCGGAACCCTGGCGAAGGTGCTGCCCCAGGTCATCGATCAGCTTACGCCTGACGGCCAACTGCCCGCTGGCGGCGCCGGCGGCGGTTTGGGCGGGCTAGGCGGCATCGCCGATATTCTCGGCAAGCTGGGCCGCTAAAGCTCGTTCGACCACCAGCGCTTCAGGCGGCGTAGCAATCGCCAGCTGAAGTAGATCACCCCGATCGCCCCGAGCACGAGGGCCAGCGCGACGGTGATCGCGATGTGTGGCTGGCTCAACGCCAGCCACAGCCCGCCTGCGGTCACGACATCCTCGAAGCCGCTCACGGCGATGTTGCTGACCGGCTCGGGGCTGGTGTTCACCGCCGCCCGTGCGCTCGCCTTGGCGCTATGGCTCAGTAGGGCGGCGCCGCCGCCGAGCAGGAAGACGATCACCTGCCAGGTCGGATCGGAGGCATCGACCACCGCCAGCGCCAGCAGCGCCCCGCCCAAGGGGCGGATCAGGGTGTGGGCGCTGTCCCAGAGGCTGTCGAACCACATGACCTTGTCGGCCACGAGCTCAGCCAGGGCCGCGACGACCGCGACGCCGATCACCCACGGATTGGCCAGGGCGTCCAGGGCTTGGACCTGTTGGGGCAGGTCGAGCAGTCCATAGCGCATGGCCAAGCCCGCCGCTGCGACGCAGGCATAGAGCCGCCAGCCCGCCAAGAGGCTCAGGCTAGCTGCGACCCCAACCAGTTCGACCGCGCCCATGGGCCGATCTCCTGACAGCACCCGGCGGCAGGCTAACCCTCTTCAATCCAAAGAAGAAGTGTCGGCGTAAGCGCGGCCTAGAGGTCGAGTTCGACCACCAGGGGCACGTGATCCGAAGGCTTGTCCCAGCCCCTGACGTGCTTGTGGATCTCGCAGCCGCGCAGCAGGTCCGCCGCCTGCGGGGAGAGCAGCGCGTGGTCGATGCGGATGCCGTTGTTCCGCTGCCAGGCGCCGGCCTGATAGTCCCAGAAGGTATAGGCTTCCGGCGCGCCGTCGGCCTGCAGATAGGCCTCGGTCAGGCCCAGCCACTTCAAGGCCCGGAAAGCCTCGCGGCTCTGCGGCTGGAAGAGCGCGTCGCCCAGCCAGTTCTCCGGATGCGCCGCGTCGCGGGCCTCGGGAATCACGTTGTAGTCCCCGACCAGGGCCAGCGGCTCCTCATAGGCCAGCAACTCGCGCGCATGAGCGTTCAGCCGCGCCATCCAGCGGAGCTTGTAGTCGAACTTCTCAGTGGCGATCGGATTGCCGTTCGGCAGGTAGATCGAGGCGACCCGCACGGGCCTGGCGCCGCTGACCACGGCCTCGACATAGCGGGCATGTTCGTCGCCGTCCTCGCCAGGGAGACCTTTGCGGACGTCCTCGAGCGGCGTTTTCGAGAGAATCGCCACGCCGTTGTAGGTCTTTTGCCCGTGGACCGCGGCGTTGTAGCCCAGCCGCTCGAAGGCTTCGGTGGGAAACTTCTCGTCGACGCACTTGATTTCTTGCAGGCAGGCGACATCCGGCGATGCCTCCTCGAACCAGCGCAGCACCGTTTCCAGGCGCGCGTTGACAGAATTTACGTTCCAGGTGGCGATACGCATCGGCTGCTCCAGCTTGGCGCCGGACGCTAGAAGGCTCGCTCGCGAGGCTCAAGTCCCCCGAACAAACGTGACCTTTTCGCAATCATGGTCTAGCTAACTGCGACCAATTGTCATGCACTGGAGTATTCATGTCGCGGTTTACCAAGCTTGCGCTGCTCAGCGCCGCTCTGATGACGGCCGCGCCGAGCGCCGTCTTCGCGCAAGGCCGTCAGGCCTCGGCCACCAACGCTCAGAAGATGCAGGCGAATGCTGCGGCCCAGGTGCCGCACTGCTCGCGCAAGCTCGGCACGCTGTCGATCACCAACGGTGACGACCCCCGTGGCTGGAACCAGTACAACCTCGCCCCGCCGGCCAAGCTGTTGCGTTCGATCGTGCAGCGCTCGGGTTGCTTCAACCTGGTGGACCGCGCCGCGGGCCTCAACGCGGCGCAGGCCGAACGCGACATCGGCGCGGGCCTGGGCATGCAGCGCGGTTCGAACGTGGGGCAGGGCCAGATCAAGGCGGCGGACTACGTGCTCGTCGCCGAGGTGCAGGCTTCCGATGGAAACGCCGGCGGTTCGGCCCTGGCCGGCCTCGCCGGTGGCCTGATCGGCGGCCGCGCCGGCGCTCTGGTCGGCGGCATCAAGACCCGCAAGCTGGAAGCCAACACCATCCTGTCGCTGACCAATGTCCGCACGACGGAAACCGTCGCCGTGACCGAGGGCTATTCGGTGAAGAACGACCTCGGCTGGGGCGCCGGCGGCGGCCTGGGCGGCTTCGGCGGCTTCGGCGGCGCGGTCGGCGGCGGCTACGAAGACACCGAGACCGGTCGGATCGTGACCATCGCGTTCATCGACGCCTATTCGAAGATGGTCAACGAGCTCGGTCTGGTGGCCGGAAGCGCCTCGGCCGCTTCGGCCGCGCCCTCGAAGACCTTCAGCGCCACCGCGCCGGTCAATATGCGCAAGAGCGCTGACGCCAAGGGCGCGCTGATCCGCACTCTGCCGCCCGGCGCGATCGTTTATCCGACCGGCCAGAAGAACGGCCTGTGGTGGGAAGTGGCCGACGAGAACGACAATGTGGGCTGGGTGCTCAACACCAAGCTCGAACCGACCCGCTAATGGGGAGGGGCGCCGTCCCGGCGGCGCCCGCCTTCGCTTAGATCGAGAAGCTCACGCCGCAGCCGCAGCTCGACTTGGCGTTGGGATTGCGGACCTTGAACTCGGCGCCGGCCAGTTCGTCGACGAAATCGATCTCCGAGCCTTTCAGCAGCACCATCGACATCTCGTCGACCAGGGCGGCGGCTCCGTCGCGCTCGACGCGCAGGTCGTCCGACTGGGCCTTGTCCACCAGATCGAACTGGTACTGGAAGCCCGAGCAGCCGCCGCCTTCGACAGCGACGCGCAACATGATCGGCTTGCCCTCGGCCTCGCCGATTTCGCGCAAGCGCTTGGCTGCTGCAGGAGATAGGGTGAGTTCGGTCGTGGTCATGCTGCGGAAAACCTCTGCCTCGTCTATATGAGACCGCCAAGCCCTTCGTCCAAGAGGGCGTCGTCATGCCGAGTTTCGATGATCCCTCCGCCCCGCGCGCCCTACGCCGAAGATTCCACCAAATCGCTGGGGCGGAAGATCGCCGAGCCGGAAAGCCGCACGCGTACGCCCTTTGCTCGTGACCGGGACCGGATCATTCACGCCACGGCCTTCCGGCGGCTGAAGGAGAAGACCCAGGTCTTCGTGGCCCACGAGGGCGACCACTTCCGCACCCGCCTGACCCACTCGCTGGAAGTCGCCCAGGTGGCGCGCTCCCTGGCGACGGCGCTGGGGCTGGAGCCGGACCTGGCCGAGACCATTGCGCTCGCCCACGACCTCGGGCATCCGCCCTTCGGGCATGCGGGGGAGGATGAGCTCCAGATCCAGATGGAGCGCTTCGGCGGCTTCGACCACAACGTCCAGACCTTCCGGGTCGTCACCCGGCTGGAGCGCCGCTATCCGCGCTGGGACGGGCTCAACCTCACCTGGGAGACCCTGGAGGGGGTGATCAAGCACAACGGCCCGGTGGCCGAGAAGCTGGACCGGCCGTCCTGGAACGCCATCGCCGAGTTCGACAAGGAATACGACCTTCGCCTTTCCACCTGGGCCTCGGCCGAGGCCCAGGTCGCGGCCCTGGCCGACGACATCGCCTACAACAATCACGACGTCGACGACGGCGTGGCCGCGGGCCTCTTCCAGCTCGAGGAGCTGTTGGAGGTTCCGCTGATCGGCCCGATCCTGGCCAGCGTCTACAAGGACTATCCGAGGCTCGACCCGGTCATCGTCCGCCTGGAGGCGGTCCGACGGATGATCGGGGCCATGGTCGACGACGTTCTGGCTGAGACCAATCGCCGCGTCCGCGAGACGAAGGTCGCCTCGCCGGACGACGTCCGCAATCTCGACTACGCGCTGGTCTCGTTCTCGCGGGACATGCTGGAGGACCTCTCGCGTCTGCGGGAATTCCTGATGGCGCGCATGTACCGCTACTGGAAGGTCAACCGCACGCGCAGCCAGGCGCGCCGAATTCTCGCCGAGATGTTCCAGTTGTTCATGGCCGAGCCCGATGTCCTGCCGACGGAATGGTTCGCTCGCTCGCAGAACCGCGACGACGCCGGCCGCGCGCGGGTGGTGTGCGACTACATCGCCGGCATGACCGACCGGTTCGCCATCGAAGAGCATCGGCGACTTTTCCACCTCGACGTCCTGAATTAGGCGACGGGCTGGCTTCGAAGCTCGGTTCCCTTCGGTAAAATCCCTGAAACGCTGCGCGCGATTCGCGCCGCGGCCCCCGAGTCTCTTTCGGAGCCTTCGATGTCCGATCCCGATCGCGGCGCCTACACGCCCCCGACCGATGCGCCGCTCGCTTTCGACGCGCGCCAACCTGTACGAGGCGGCGGCCCCGCCCCAGTGATGCTTATCCTCAGCGCGCTCGTCCTGATCGCGCTCGTGGTCGCCATCATCATGTTCTACCGCTCCGGCGTTCGCGAGGCTGGCCAGCCGCCACGCACCGTGGGCGAACCCGTGGGCCAGATGAAGGGCGCGCCGCCGGCCGAGGACCAGCCGGACGATCCGGCCCAGGGCCTGCAGATCTACCAGTCGGAGGAGGGCGAGACCGCTCCGGCCGCGCCGAACTTCACCGCGCCGCCGGAACAGCCCCAGGCGCGTCCGGCCCCGGTCACCGTCCAGCCGCCGCCGCGCGCGGCGCCGTCCGCCGGCGGCCCGATCGCCGCCGCGCCGATCGCCCCGGTGACGCCGGCGCTCAAGGGCGCCGTCCAGCCCCCGCCGGCGCCGAAGACCTCGGCGCCCAAGACCATCGACCAGGCCCTGGCCCAGGCCCCCGCGACCAAGCCTGCGCCGGCTCCGGCCTCGGGCGGCGCGGCGGTCCAGATCGGCGCCTTCTCCTCGCAAGCCATCGCCGATCGAGAGTGGAGCGCGGCTGCGGCCCTGGCGGGCGGCGGCAAGGGCAAGCGCGTCGAGGCGGTCGATCGCAACGGCTCGACCCTCTACCGGACCCAGGTCACCGGCTTCGCCAGCAAGGCCGACGCCAGCGCCTTCTGCAGCAAGCTGAAGGCCGCCGGTAAGAGCTGCTTCGTCAAGTGACCAGCGCCGCGATCCTCGGCTGTCAGGGCCTTAGCCTCTCGCACGAGGAGGAGGCGTTCTTCCGCGACGTCCAGCCGTGGGGGTTCATCCTCTTCAAGCGCAACGTCGATACGCCCGACCAGGTGCGCAAGATGGTCGACCAGCTTCGCGCCACTGTAGAGCGCCCGGACGCCCCGGTGCTGATCGACCAGGAAGGCGGCCGCGTGCAGCGGCTCGGGCCGCCTCACTGGCGTCGCTATCCGCCGGGCCGGGCCTATGGCGACCTGCCGGCCAACGATCCCCTGCTGCGGCGGGAGATCACCCGGCTGGGCGCGCGCCTTCTGGCCCACGACCTGGCCGAGCTGGGGATCAACGTGGACTGCGTGCCGGTGCTCGACGTGCCGGTCGAGGGAGCCCATGACGTCATCGGCGATCGCGCCTATGCGAAGTCGCCGGAAGGTGTCGCGCTCCTGGGCCGGGCGGCTTGCGAAGGCCTGATCGCCGGCGGGGTCCTGCCGGTGATCAAGCACATCCCCGGTCACGGCCGGGCCATGGCCGACAGCCATCTGGATCTGCCGGTGGTCCAGACCGGCTATGACGAGCTCGAAGCCTGGGACTTCGCGCCTTTCCGCGTGCTCTCGGACATGCCGATGGCGATGACCGCCCACGTCGTCTACACCGCTATCGATCCCAAGCTGCCGGCGACCACCTCGAAGAAGGCCATGCGCCAGGTGATCCGCGGCGCCATCGGCTTCGATGGCCTGGTGATGAGCGACGACCTTTCCATGAAGGCTCTCGGCGGCGGCTTCGCCGACCGCGCGAAGGCCTCGCTCGCCGCTGGCTGCGACGTGGTGCTCCACTGCAACGGCGACATGGCCGAGATGAAGGCGGTGATCGCCGGGACCAAGGCGCTTTCCGGCCAGGCTGCGCGCAGGGCCAAGGCGGCCCTGGGACGGATATCGCGCTCACCGGAGCCTTTCGATGTCGAGGAGGCGCTGGCCCGCTTCGACGCCGCCTTCGAAGGCAGGTGGGCCGCGTGAGCACATTCCAGCCAAACCTCGACTTCAACGCGGCCAACACGGCGGCCGAGGACGGCGAGGCGCTGGTCATCGACATCGACGGCTACGAAGGTCCGCTTCACGTCCTGCTGGCGCTCGCGCGCAGCCAGAAGGTGGACCTTCTTCAGCTCTCCATCACCAAGCTGGCCGATCAGTATCTTTCCTTCGTCCAGCAGGCGCGGCGAGTGCGCTTCTCGCTGGCGGCGGACTATCTCGTCATGGCGGCCTGGCTGGCCTACCTGAAGTCGCGCCTTCTCCTGCCCAGGCCCGAGCGCCCGAAGGCCGAAGAGGCCCCGGCCGAGGAGATGGCCGCCCAACTCGCCTTCCGGCTGGCCAAGCTCGACGCCATGCGCAAGGCCGCCGACGCCCTTCGCGACGGCCCGCAACTCGGCCGCGAGATCTTCGTGCGCGGCGACCCCGAGGCCATCAAGGTGATCCCCTCGACCCGCCTCGAAGGCGATCTCTATGGCCTGATGAGCGCCTATATCCAGCAGCGCCGCAAGGAGCAGGGCCGTCACTACGCCCCGCGGGTTCAGCAGGCCTATCCGCTCGAAGACGCGCGCGACCGCCTGCGCGGCATGCTGCCGGAACTGGAGCGGTGGACCCCGCTCGCCGGCGTGGCCCCGCTCAAGCCGGCTGGCGAGGGCCCGACCCGGGCCTCCTATGTCGCCTCGACCCTCTCGGCCAGCCTGGAGCTGGTGAAGGAAGGCGCGCTCGAGACGCGGCAGCTCGAGGCCTTCGCCGACATCTACCTGCGTGCTCGTCGGGAACTGCGGCCGTGAGCGTCGAGACCGAACGTCAGGTCGAGGCGCTGCTGTTCGCGGCCGCCGGGCCGCTCAGCGTCGAGGATATCGCCAAGCGCCTGCCGGCGAACGCCGAGGTCCCGGCTGCGCTCGCGGCCCTGCAGCAGCGATACGAGGGCGGGGGCGTGGAACTTGCCTGCGTCGCCGGCCGCTGGCGTTTCCAGACCGCGGAGGACCTGGCCTTCCTGATGACGCAGGAGCGCGAAGAGCCGCGGCGCCTGTCCAAGGCCGCCCAGGAAACCCTGGCGATCATCGCCTATCACCAGCCGGTCACCCGCGCTGAAATCGAAGCTGTCCGCGGCGTCCAGGCCAGTAAGGGCACTCTCGACGTGCTGCTGGAATTGGGCCTGGTGCGGATGAGAGGCCGCCGCCGCTCGCCCGGCCGGCCGGTCACCTACGGCACCACCGACGCCTTCCTCGAGCACTACGGGCTGGCGCAGCTTTCCGACCTGCCGGGCATGGCGGAAATGAAGGCGGCGGGGTTGCTGAGCCTGGACTTGCCGCCGGATTTCAATGTCCCGACGCCCGGAGGGCTGGGCGCGCCGGACGAGGATCCTCTCGAAGACGGCGAGGCTCCGGAGTTCCATGTGGATTTCCTGGGAGAGGACGATCCGGCGCACTAGGACTCGTTGGCGCTTTCCCTGGCGAACGACTATATTGACTGCGAATAGGGGCGCGGCGCCAAGGCCGGCTGCCGACGCATAGGAGTTTGGATTTATGGGCGCCTTTCAACCCATCCATTGGATTCTCGTCGCAATTGTCGTGCTGCTGCTGTTCGGCGGCCGCGGCAAACTCTCGGGCATCATGGGCGATGCGGCCAAGGGTATTCGGGCTTTCAAGGACGGCCTAAAGGATGAGCCGACCAACACCGCCGATTCCTCCAAGCCGCTTCCGAAGGAACGCGAAAAGGACGAGGCCCGCGGCTGATCTAAGCCGTCTTCCGAAGGTTTCGCCCGCGCCGGCCCCACCGGCGCGGGCTCTTACGTCTAGGCTGCCACTGAATGCTTCCCGAGATCGGCGGGCTTGAACTTCTGGTCATCGCGGCGGTCGCCCTGATCGTCGTGGGGCCCAAGGACCTGCCTGTCATGCTGCGCAAGCTGGGCCAGTTCACGGCCAAGATCCGCGGTATGGCCAACGAGTTCCGCGCCAGCTTCGACGAGATGGCGCGCCAGTCCGAGCTCGACGAGCTGCGCAAGGAGGTCGAGGCCATGCGCCGCGGCCAAGCCTTCGACACGGCGGCGGCCGACGCCTCCAACGCCCAGGTCGACCAGGTCTTCAAGGAGATCGGCGACAGCCTGGATGGCTCCAGCGGCAGCTTCCAGCTCCACCCGCCGATGAGCCACCAGTACGACGCGCCGGCCGAGCCGACGACCACCATTGAGGAGATCGCGCCCGCGCCCGAACCGGCGGCGGCCGCCCCGGAAGCCAAGCCCCGCGCCCGTCGCTCGACCAAGCCCAAGGCCGAGACCGCGGCCAAGCCCAAGGCGTCCTCGACCGCCAAACCGAAATCGGCGGCCAAGCCGAAGTCCAAGGCCGGAGCCAAGGCGTGAGCAACCCCTACGACTCCGACGAGGCCGAGATCGAGGCCTCCCGGGCGCCTTTGCTCGATCACCTCGTCGAGCTGCGCTCGCGCCTGATCATCTGCGTCATAGCCGTGGCGCTGGCCTTTGTTGTCTGCTTCGCGTTCTCGCGGCAGATCTACATGTTCCTGCTGCATCCGTTCGCCATCGCCGCGCAGTTGCTGGCTGCCGAACAGGCCGCCCACGCCCAGCAGGCGGGCGGTTTCGATGTGATGAAGTTCCTGAATGGAACCAAGGACCTGTTCCTGGCTCTTGTCGGCGCACGCGAGGTTCCGGACGCCGCCGGCGCGGACCGGTTGAAGCTGGTCTTCACCGCGCCGCTGGAGTTCTTCTTCACCAAGCTCAAGCTGGCCGGCTTCGGCGCGGTGGTGCTCTCGTTCCCGGTGCTGGCCTGGCAGGTCTACGGCTTTGTGGCGCCCGGCCTTTACAAGCGCGAGCGCAAGGCCTTCCTGCCGTTCCTGGTCGCCTCGCCGACCCTGTTCCTGATGGGCGCGGCGCTGGTCTATTACGTGATCCTGCCCTTCGTGCTGTGGTTCTCCCTCTCCCAGCAGATCATCGGAGACGCCTCGGTGTCCGTCGAGCTGCTGCCCAAGGTCTCGGACTATCTGAGCCTGGTCACGACCCTGCTGCTGGCCTTCGGGCTCTGCTTCCAGCTTCCGGTGGTGCTGACGCTGCTGGGCATGGCGGGCTTGATTTCGTCCAAGGCGCTGTCGACCGGACGCCGCTACGCCATCGTCGGCGTCTTCGTGGTGGCGGCGGTGGTGACGCCGCCTGATCCGATCAGCCAGACCATGCTCGCGGTGCCGATCATCCTCCTCTACGAGGTATCGATCTGGTGCGTGCGGCTCATCGAAATCCGCCGCAAACGCGAGGACGAGGAGGCTGGCCGAGACATCGTGCCCGTCTAAGCGGGACCTGCCGGGGGTTGGCCCGCCCAGCGACGCGCTCTAGAGAAGTCCGCTCATCCTTACCGGCGGCGAAACCATGCACGACATCCGAGCCATTCGCGAAAACCCCGAGCTTTACGAGAAGGCATGGGCTGCGAAGGGTCGTTCCGGCGCCGCCGCGCAGGCCGTCGAACTCGACGCCAAACTCCGCGCCGCCAAGCTGGCGCTGGAGACCGCCCAGAGCCGCCGAAACGAAGCTTCCAAGCTGATCGGCCAGGCCAAGGCGAAGAAGGACGAGGCCGAGGCCCAGCGCCTGATGGCCGAGGTCGAGCAGGTGAAAGCTCTGCTGGCGGAGCAGGCCGAGGTCGAGCGCGCGGCCTCCGCCGAGTTGCACGACCTGTTGGCCGCCCTGCCGAACATCCCTTTGCCGGACGTACCGGCCGGCGCCGACGAGAATGACAATGTCGAAGTACGCCGTTGGGGCGAGCCCTTCGCCATCTCCAACCCGAAGGACCACGTCGACCTGGGCGAGGCGCTGGGCCTGGTGGACTTCGAGGCCGCCGCCCGCATGAGCGGCGCCCGCTTCGTCGTCCTCAAGGGCCAGATCGCGCGGCTTGAACGGGCCATCGGCCAGTTCATGCTCGACCTGCAGACGCGCGAGCACGGCTATACCGAAGTCTCGCCGCCGCTGATGGTCAATGACGCGGCCGCCTACGGCACCGACAAGCTGCCCAAGTTCGCCGACGATCTCTTCAAGACCACCGACGGCCGCTGGCTGATCCCCACCGCCGAGGTTCCGCTGACCAGCCTGGTCATGGGGCAGATCGTGGCGGAAGAAGAACTTCCCCTGCGGGTGACGGCGCTGACGCCCTGCTTCCGCTCGGAGGCCGGAGCCTCGGGCCGCGACACCCGCGGCATGATCCGCCAGCACCAGTTCTACAAGGTCGAGCTCGTCTCGATCACCGCGCCGGACAAGTCCGAGGAAGAGCACGAACGCATGGTCGGCTGCGCCGAGGCCGTGCTGAAGGCGCTGGAGCTGCCCTTCCGGACCATGCTGCTCTGCGCCGGCGATATGGGCTTCGGCGCCCGCAAGACCTACGACCTGGAGGTTTGGATCCCTTCGGAAGGCCGCTATCGCGAGATCAGCTCCTGCTCGAACTGTGGCGACTTCCAGGCCCGCCGCATGGACGCGCGCACCAAGAAGGCCGGCGAGAAGGGCACCCGTTACGTCCACAGCCTGAACGGCTCGGGCCTGGCCGTCGGCCGCACGCTGGTCGCGGTCATGGAAAACTACCAGGACGAAGACGGCCGCATCGCGATCCCGCAGGCCCTGCAGCCCTATCTGCCCGGCATGACCCACATCGGTGGCGAATGAGGATCCTGGTCACCAATGACGACGGCATCCACGCCGGGGGCCTCGTTGCGCTGGAGAACATCGCCCGCGCCTTGAGCGATGACGTCTGGATCTGCGCGCCAGAATATGAGCAGTCGGGCGCCAGCCGGGCTCTGACCCTCGCCGACCCAGTCCGCGTCCGGAAGCTGGGCGAGCGTCGTTTCTCCACCACCGGCACGCCCACCGATTGCGTCATGCTGGCAGTTCACGAGCTCATGGACGGGCCGCGGCCCGACCTGGTGCTCTCGGGCGTCAATCATGGTGCGAACCTGGCCGAGGACGTGACGCTCTCGGGCACCGTCGCCGGCGCCATCGAGGGCATGGCCCTCGGCATCCCCTCGATCGCCCTCTCCCAGGCGGGCTGGCCGGTCAACGCCGACCAGGGCGTGTTCGCCCCGGCCGAGCGCTTCGGCCCGGGGATCGTCAAGCGGCTGATCGAGATCGGCTGGCCGAGGGACGTGCTCATGAACATCAACTTCCCGGCCCGCCCGGTGGACGAGATCGTGGAGGTCGAGGTCACCCGCCAGACCTTCCGAGACGTCTCCGTGCGCCACGCCGAGAAGCGCACCGACCTGCGCAACCGCGAATACTACTGGATGGGTTTCCGCCACGAGATGTCCAAGCCCGCCGAAGGCACGGACCTGCGGGCCGTCTACGACGGTAAGATTTCCGTCACCCCCTTGCATATCGACCTGACCCATACCGAAACCGTCTTTCGTCTGAAGGGCGTGCTCGGGGGCGCGCCGCCGAAGGTCTGAGGCGGAGCATGGGCAATCAAGAAGCTGCACAGGACGACGGCGAGCGAAACACGCAGCTCGCACGGCTGATCCTCGCCCTGCGGTCCCAGGGGGTCACCGACCCGTCCGTGCTGGGCGCGATCGAGGTGACCCCGCGCGAAATCTTCACGCCGGACCTCTTCAAGGAGCGGGCGTTCGAGGATTCGGCCCTGCCGATCGCCTGCGGCCAGACCATAAGCCAGCCCTATATCGTAGGGCTGATGACCCAGGCTCTCTCGGTGGAGCCGCGCTCGCGGGTTCTCGAGATCGGCACCGGCTCCGGCTACCAGACCTCGATCCTCTCCAGGCTGTCGCGCCTCGTCTACACGGTGGAGCGCTATCGCACCCTGATGGGGGAGGCTGAGGCGCGCTTTAAAGGGCTTGGCCTGACCAATGTGATCACCCGGTTCGGCGATGGCGGGCTCGGCTGGCCCGAGCAGGCGCCGTTTGACCGCATTTTGGTCACAGCGGCGGCGCCGGAGGAGCCCAAGGCCCTGCTTTCACAGTTGAAACCCGCGGGAATCCTTGTCGCCCCAGTCGGACGCGGACCAGTCCAGAAGCTCATCCGCTATCTCGGGGATGGCGCTGGGGGCTTCCGGGCCGAGGTCATGACGGAGGTGCGTTTCGTGCCTCTGCTCGAGGGCGTCGCCAAGGAACCGTGAAGTTTAGACTTATTGGGTTGGCTTGGGCGTCGGCCGTAACCCATCATCACCAGTACGCCACGACTGATTCCGATCCCAGCTTTCCGGAGCGGCGATGACGCTTTCTCTTCCTCGTACGGTTCTCTTCCTCCTGGCCGGCACGGCGCTCACGGCCTGCTCCACCGTCGAACCTGTGCGTCCAAACTTCCCGACCCGGCCAGCGCCGGGCGCGGTCCAGTCGCCGCCGCCGACCATCTCGGTTCCGCCTCCGCCGCCGTCGGAAGACCTGCCGCCCCCGCGCCCGAGCGCGCCCGTGGATGCGACGCCGCTGCCGTCCCTGACGCCGTCCCGTCCCGCGACCCCGCCGCCGGCTTCGCGGCCGCAGGCGATGCAGACGGTCACCCGTACCAGCGTGGCCGGCAAGGTCGTCGAGGCCGAAGGCCCGGCCAAGGACTACACCGTCAAGAGCGGCGACAATCTCGACGCCATCGCCCGCACCCTCGGGACCACGCGCAAGCAGCTCGCCGACGACAACGACCTGAAGGCGCCCTACGCGCTGCGGCCCGGCCAGGTTCTCAAGGGACCCGCCTCGTCCAAGGCCAAGGCCTATGTGGTCGGTTCGGGCGACACCCTCTACGCCATCGCCGGTCGCTTCAGCGTCAGCGCCGCGGCGATCGCCGAGGCCAACGACCGCGACGTCCATGCGCCGCTCTCGATCGGCCAGCGCCTGATTCTTCCCGAGGGTTTCAAAGACAAGGGCCCGACCACGACCCGCGTCCAGGTTCCGGTCTCATCTGGAACCTTCGACGAGCCTCCGCCCGCGCGCTCCGAACCGCCGCCGCGGATGACCCAGCCGGCCCCGCCGCCTGTCGAGGAGCCGCCTGCGCGACCGACCGTGCGAACCCGCGTGACCGGCAAGGTCGTCGACACCACCGGCAAGCCCCAGTCCTACAAGGTCAAGAAGGGCGATAACCTCGACGCCATCGCCAGGTCGCTCGACACGACCCGCAAGCAACTCGCCGACGACAACAAGCTGAAGGCGCCTTACGCGCTGCAGCCGGGCCAGACGCTCCAAGGCCCGCCGACCAAGGCCAAGGCCTATGTGGCCGGTCCCGACGACACAATGGCCCTCATCGCCAAGCGCTTCGGCGTCACCCAGAAAGCCCTGGCGGGCGCCAACGGCCTTCGGGTCGGGGCTTCCATCCGTCCCGGCCGCCAGGTGATTCTGCCGGCGGGTTATCGCGACAGGGGGCCGATCCGCGAGGAGGTGGCGCCGCCCGCGCCGCCTTCCTCGACCCCGACGCCGGTTCCCACGCCGCCACCTTCGACCAGCAGCTATCCGAAGCCGACCACGCCGCCGCCGAGCCAGCCCTCCAGCCCGCCGGTGGTGAACCCGCCGGCCGCCGGCACGCCGACCGACGCTCAGATTTCCAGCTTCGGCCGGGGCCGCTTCATCTGGCCGCTGCGGGGCGACGTGATCTCAGGCTTCGGGCCGAAGGGCACCGGCCAGCGGAACGACGGCGTCAACGTGCGGGCGTCGGCCGGCTCGACGGTTCGCTCGGCGGCCGCCGGTGATGTGGTCTATGCGGGCGATCAGGTTCCGGGCTTCGGCAATCTCGTGCTCATCAAGCACACCGATGGCTGGGTCACGGCCTATGGGCACCTGTCTCGCGTCGACGTGAAGATGCAGCAGAAGGTGGTTCAGGGCCAACAGATCGGCCAGGCCGGCTCCACCGGCGGCGTTTCCGAGCCGCAGCTCCACTTCGAGGTCCGCTACGCACCCACGCCGCAGGACCGCGCGCGCCCCGTTGACCCGTTGCTGGTCCTGCCGAAATAGGGAAGGGGGGCGGGCTCGCCAAGTGAGCCCGCCGCCTTTAGACGGGCAAGCGCTTGCCCTGTTCGCCCGCCAGGTCGCGGATGAACTGATAGGCGACGCGGCCCGACCGCGACCCGCGAAGTTGCGCCCATTGCAGGGCCCGCCGCTCCAGTTCCGGATCGGAAAGCTCGAAGCGTTCGGCATAGGCCGCGATCGCGGCCAGATAGGTCGCCTGGTCCATGGGCGGGAAGCCGATCCAGAGGCCGAAGCGGTCCGAGACGCTGACCTCCTCCTCAGCGTCCTCGGCCGACGCCACCAGTCCGCGATCTTCGGTGTTGGTCCGCGGCATCAGATGGCGCCGGTTGGAGGTGGCCACGAACAGTACGTTCTCCGGCGGCCCGGAAACGCCGCCCTCCAGCGCCGATTTCAGCGCCTTGGCGGCCGCCGCGCCTTCCTCGAACGAAAGGTCGTCGCACAGCACCACGAAGCGCTCTGCGCGGCCGCGCAGCTCGTCGAACAGGACGGGCAGGGCGGTCACCTGGTCGCGATCGACCTCGACCAGCTTCAGCTCGGGCCAGACCTGCACCGCCTCCATGAAGGCGGCCTTGGTCAGGGTGCTCTTGCCGGTTCCGCGCACGCCCCACAGCAGGACGTGGTTGGCGGGCAGGCTCTTGGCGAAGCGCGCCAGGTTCTCCACGAACCGCTGCTTCTGGCGATCGATTCCCAGCAGGGAATCGAGAGGAAGGGCGTAGTCGGGCGCCGGGTGGAAGGCGCCGGTTACGGGATCGTGACGGAAGAGCCGCGCAGCTACGAAGGATGGTTCGACCTTCGTAGGGGGAGCCAGACGCTCCAGCGCCTCGGCGATACGGACAAGAACGGGTTTCAACGCATCTTCCATGGCTGCGCTGCTTAGCGGCACGGCGCTTCCATTGCAAAACGAAGACGCAGCGCATAGCTTCCGCCGACTTGAAAACCGGGTCCCCGACGGGCCCTGACTAAAGAGCTTCGGAGCGCCATGTTCGCCACGCCCGCCTTCGCACAGACCGCCGGAGCCGCCGCTGAGGGCGGCCTGCAGGCCATGCTGATCCAGATGCTGCCGCTCGTCGGCCTGGTCGTGCTGTTCTACTTCCTGATGATGCGGCCCCAGCAGCGTCGGATGAAGCAGCACCAGGAAATGATCACCAACCTGAAGCGGAACGACACCGTCGTCCTGAACTCGGGCGTGATCGGCAAGGTGGTGCGCGTCGAGGACAAGGAAATCGGCCTTGAAATCGCCCAGGGCGTCACCATCAAGGTGGTGAAGGGCATGATCGCCGAGGTCCGCGTGCGCGGCGAACCGGCCCCTGCTAACGACGCCAAGGCCTAAAAAGGCTAGACCTGCACATGATCACTCTTTCGCGCTGGAAGGTGATCGCCGTGGTTTTCGCGGCGATCTTCGGCGTGCTTTTCACCTTGCCGAATCTGTTGCCGCCCAACGTGCGCGACAGTCTTCCGGGCTTCATGCCCAAGCAGACCCTAAACCTGGGTCTCGACCTGCAAGGCGGATCGCACCTTCTGCTTGAAGTCGACACCGAAGCCCTTCGGCGCGAGCGACTGACCAACCTCGTGGAGGATGTTCGCACCCAACTGCGTGAAGCGAACATCACCTTCTCCGAACTGCGCCAGGTCGGCGGCGAGGTCACCGTCCTCGTCAACAACCCGGCCCAGGCCAATGACGCGGTCAACAAGCTGCGCGCCTCGGTAGCCGCCGCGCCTGTCGGTGCGCCCGGCGTCAGCGGCGTCAGCATCTCCAACGAAGGCGGCGGTCGTCTGCGCCTATCGCTCTCGCAGGACGCCATGAACGCCGAAGCCGGCCGCGCGGTGGACCAGTCCATCGAGATTCTGCGCCGCCGGATCGACGAACTCGGCACCCGCGAGCCCACCATCGTCCGCCAAGGGGTCAACCGGATCGTCGTCCAGGCGCCGGGCGAAAGCGATCCGCAGCGCCTGCGCGACGTCATCGGCCAGACCGCCAAGCTGACCTTCCAGATGGTCGACGAGAGCGTGACGCCCGAAGATATGGCCGTCGGCCGCATTCCGCCGGGCTCGGTCGTCATGCCCAGCGACGACGGTTCCGGCCAGTCCTACGTTCTCTATCGCCGGGCGCTAGTGACTGGCGAAATGCTGACCGACGCCCAGCAGCAGTTCGACCAGCAGACCGGCCAGGCGGTCGTCTCGTTCCGCTTCAACAGCCAGGGCGCCCGCCGCTTTGGCGACGCCACCGCCCAGAACATCGGCAAGCGTTTCGCCATCGTTCTGGACAACAAGGTCATCTCCGCACCGGTGATCCAAAGCGCGATCACTGGCGGCAGCGGCCAGATCACCGGGAACTTCACGCCCGAGAGCGCCAATGAACTGGCGATCCTCCTGCGCGCCGGCGCCCTGCCAGCCCCGCTGAAGGTCGAGCAGCAGTCCACCGTCGGCGCCGAACTGGGGGCCGACGCGGTCCGCGCCGGAGTGATTTCGCTGCTCATCGGCGGCGTGGCGATCATCGTCTTCATTATCCTCGCCTACGGCCTGTTCGGCGTCTTCGCGGCCATCGCCCTGATCGTGAACGTCCTGCTGATCCTCGGGATCATGTCGTTCACCCAGGCGACGCTGACCTTCCCGGGCATCGCGGGCCTGATCCTGACACTGGCCGTGGCCGTCGACGCCAACGTGCTCATCTACGAGCGGATACGCGACGAGGCCCATGCCGGACGCTCGATCATATCGGCCCTGGAGCACGGCTATTCCCGCGCCTTGGTCTCCATCCTGGACGCCAACATCACCAGCGCCATCTCTGCGTTGATCATGTTTCAGTTCGGCTCCGGGCCGATCCGGGGCTTTGCCTGGACGCTGCTGATCGGGGTCGTCACCTCGGTGTTCACCGCCGTCGTCATCACTCAGGTGCTCATCGGCCTGTGGTTCCGCACCACCCGGCCGAAGGCCCTGCCGATCGTATAGGGTTCAGGATATGTGGCCTCTGATCCGTATTCTGCCGCGTGAGTTTCACTTCAACTTCGTGCGGCTGGCGCCCTATGCGGCGGTCTTTTCAGCGATCCTCATCGTCCTCTCGGGCGTGTCCTTCTTCACCAAGGGCCTGAACCTCGGCATCGACTTCATCGGCGGTTCGATGATCGAGGTGCAAACCAAGGGTCCGGCCGACATCGGCGCGCTGCGCGCAACCATGATGCGGGTCGGCGGCGAGGACGCCCAGGTCCAGCAACTTGGCGCGCCCAACGGCGCCATGCTTCGCTTCCGCACCGCCGCCGGGGTGAACCCGGTCGAGGGCGCCGAGCGCATCAAGGCCGAGCTCGCCAAGACCTTCCCGGGCATCACCTTCAAGAAGGTCGAGGTCGTCGGGCCGAAGGTCTCGGGCGAACTGATGCGCGGGGGCTTCATGGCCCTCGGGGTCGCGGTCTTCCTGATGCTCCTCTACATCTGGTTCCGCTTCCAGCTTCAGTTCGGCCTCGGCGCCGTGGTCGGCGTGTTCCACGACGTCCTGCTGACGCTGGGCATGCTGTCGGCGACCCACCTCGAGTTCTCGATGACCTCCATCGCCGCCCTGCTGACGGTGATCGGCTATTCGATGAACGAGAAGGTCATCACCTTCGACCGGCTTCGCGAGAACCTGCGCAAGTACAAGACCGCGCCCCTGGGAGAGGTCATCAACCGGTCCGAGAACGAGCGTCTGTCCCGGACGCTGATCACCGGCTCGACCGCGATCCTCGCCTTGTCGGGCGCAGTGTTCTTCGGCGGGCCGGTGCTGCTGCCGCTGGTCATCACCATGGTGTTCGGCATCCTGGTCGGCACCTATTCGTCGATCTATGTCGCTCTACCGATCATCCTGCTCTGGGGGGTGAAGCGCGGGGACGAGCCGGCCGAGCCGCTCAAGCCGGCGAGGGCCTAGTGGCCCGCGACGCGCCTCAGATCGAGACCTATGGAGATGGCGGCTTCCGCCTCTCCACCGGCCGTCACGAGGGCTCGTTGCTGATCTTGCAGGACCAGGCCCTGGCCTGGCCGGTGCGATCGATGGCCGAGCTGGCGCCCGAGCACTTCGCCAAAGTGCTCGAGGCCGGCCGTGAGGCGGTGGAGTTCGTCCTCCTAGGCGCCGGCGCCTCCAACGCCTTGCCGCCGCGCCCCGTCCGCGAGGCGCTGCAGCGGGCGGGCATCGGGCTGGAGTTCATGGACACCGCCTCGGCCTGCCAGTTCTACAACATCCTCACGGCCGACGGCCGCAAGCTCGCCGCGGCGCTGATCGCGGTCTAGGTTCGGGCTCAGTCAGACCGCGCCCGGCGGGCGTTTTTCTCATTTCGTGATGTCCGAACCTGAAGTCCCCGACGATCTCGACGCCCAGACCCGCCGGGTCGATTCCGAGCGCTGGCTGTCGAGCCGTTTCATCGCCGATCCCGAGAAGCGCGCTGACGTGGTCGCCATCTACGCCTTCGATCACGAACTGGCGCGCGCGCCCAAGGTGGCGTCCAACCCGCTGCTCGGCGAGATTCGCCTGACCTGGTGGCGCGAGGTGCTGGACGAGGTCTATGGCGGCCGGCCCGTCCGCCACCACCCGACGGCGCTTTCCCTCGCCAAGGCCATCGAGCGGCGCAGCCTGCCGCGCGAGCCGCTGGAGGCGATGGTCGACGCCCGCTACCGCGAGCTCGAGCCCGAGCCCATGACCCTTGCCGACGCCCTGGAGTGGGCGGAGGGAACCGGCGGGGCGGCCGCCCGCGCGGCGGCCCTGGTCCTTGACCCTGGGGCGGATCTTCCCCGTGTCGCCGAGGCTGGGAAGGCCTGGGCGATCGGACGCCTGATGGGCACCGCAGGGATGGAGGGGGAGGACGCCCAGGCGGCGCTCAGCGAGGCGCTGGACCAGGCCCACGGCATATCGGTCGCCGCCTTTCCCGCCGTGGCCCATGCGACCCTGGCCCGCGTCCGGGCGCAGGGGCGACGGCCAAGCGACCTGGAGGCGCGCCTGCGCCTCTTCCTGGCGGTCGCCCGCGGGCGACTCTGAAGCCTATTCGGCGGCGATCTTCGTGTTCGCCCCGACCCAGGCGTCCAGGTCGGCCAAGGCGCGTTCGCCCACAGCCAGCTTCTTGTTGCGGCCGCGCTCCTTGGCGCCGATCCGGCTGCCGTCCTCGCGGCGCTTGGCGCCGGCGTTCTCCAGCGGCGGCAACAGGCCGTAATTGATGTTCATCGGCTGGAACGAGCCCTTGCCAGCGTCGATGTGGCCGCCGGTGATATGGCCGATCAGCGCGCCCAGGGCCGTCGTGGCCGGTGGCGGCTCGATCCCGGCGCCCAGCCGTTCGGCGGCGGCGAAACGGCCGGCCAGCAGGCCGACAGCCGCGCTTTCCACATAGCCCTCGACCCCGGTCACCTGGCCCGCAAAGCGCAGCCGCGGCTGGTTCTTCATCCGCAGTTGGGCGTCCAGCAGCTTCGGGCTGTTCAGGAAGGTGTTGCGGTGCAGGCCACCGAGACGCGCGAACACCGCCTTCTCCAGGCCCGGAATGGTCCGGAAGATCTCGGTCTGGGCGCCGTGCTTCAGCTTTGTCTGGAAGCCGACCATGTTCCACAGCGTGCCCAGGGCGTTGTCCTGGCGCAGTTGGACGATAGCGTAGGCTTTCTCGTCCGGCTTATGCGCGTTGGTCAGGCCGACCGGCTTCATTGGCCCGTGGCGCAGGGTCTCGCGGCCCCGCTCGGCCATCACCTCGATCGGCAGGCAGCCGTCGAAATAGGGCACGTTCTCCCAGTCCTTGAACTTTGACTTCGGCCCGGCCAGCAGGGCGTCGATGAAGGCCTCGTACTGCTCCTTGTTCATTGGGCAGTTGATGTAGGCGGCGGTTTCGCCCGCCGGCCCAGCCTTGTCGTAGCGCGACTGCCGCCAGCAGACGTCCATGTCGATGGAGTCGAAGTTCACGATCGGGGCGATGGCGTCGAAGAAGGCCAGCTCGCCCTCGCCGGTCAGCTTCAGGATCGCTTCCGACAATGCCGGCGAGGTGAGGGGGCCGGTCGCGACGATCACGCTGTCCCATTCGGCCGGCGGCAGGCCAGCGATCTCTTCGCGTTCGATGGTCACCAGCGGGTGCGCCTCGAGCCGCGCGGTCACCGCCTGGGAAAAGCCCTCGCGGTCCACCGCCAGGGCTCCGCCGGCTGGCACCTGGTGCTGGTCTCCGCAGGCCATGATAATCGAGCCGAGCTTGCGCATCTCGGCGTGCAGCAGGCCCACGGCGTTGCCGGTCCAGTCGTCGGCCCGGAACGAGTTCGAGCAGACGAGCTCGGCGAGGCCCTCCGTCTGGTGCGCGTCCGTCTTGCGGACCGGACGCATTTCATGAAGCACGACAGGGACGCCGGCCTGGGCGACTTGCCAGGTGGCCTCGGAACCGGCGAGGCCGCCGCCGACGATGTGGACAGGTTTGATCGACATGCGTGACTAACTAGCAACGATTGCAAGACTTCGCGAGCTAGGCCTTGCGGGGCGCCGGACCTATCACCAGAATCCGCAGCCAAACAGGGGCCGACTCGTTAATGGCGACGTCAGGCCAGAGGATAGAGATGAACGCGTTCTCGGCGACCGACGCCGCTTTCGAAGGTTTCCGACTGACGCGAGAACGACCGAGGATCGTCCTCGTCTGGGCTGCGCTGTGCTTTTTCGTCAGCATCTGCAGCGCCGTCTACCTCACCACCGTTGGCCGCGAGGCCAGCGCCCTGCTGGAAGCCGGTCCCGCTGAAACTCCCGATCCCGCCGCGCTGGGCGAGATGATCGGCGTCCTCTTCCCGATGATGATCGTCGGCCTGCTGCTCCAGTGCGTGATGGCGGCGGCGGTCTACCGCGTCACCCTGCGACCGGAAGACCACGGCTTTTCCTATCTCAAGCTGGGCATGGACGAGATCCGCCTGGCCCTGCTGACCTTCGTCTATTTCCTCCTGGCCATGGTGGCCCTGTTCGGCGCCGTCCTGATCGCCGGGATCATCGCCGCCATCGTCATGGGCGTGGCGGGGCAGGGGGCGGGAACCATGATGGCCGTGGTCATCGAGTTCTTCATCCTCGGCGTCCTGTTCTTTGTGGCGGTGCGCCTGTCGCTGGCCCCGGCCATCACCTTCGCCGAACATCGGCTGTCGATCTTCGACTCCTGGAAGCTGACCAAGGGCCAGTTCTGGAAGCTGACCGGCGCCTACGCCCTGGCCATCTGCGGCATCGTCGCCATGTCGCTGCTGGTCCTGGTGATCTTCGTGGCCGCCGTGGCTATCGCCAAGGGCGGCGATATCCAGGCAGCCGGACGGATGTTCAACCCGGACAATTCGTCCCTGCAGGCCTATTTCTCGGTGACGATGATCCTCTACCTGCTGGTCTCGGCTTGGCTCAGCGCGCTCTACTACGCGGTGATGATCGCGCCGGCCGCGGTGGCCTATCGCGGGCTGAGCGGCCGGAAGGCCTAGGCGGCGGCGCTGGGCCGGGCGCTCACCCGCGCGCGCCAGGCCTTGAGGTTCTCGAACTCGTCTTCGACCGGCAGGCCGATCCATTCGGCGAAGTCCACCGTCGAGAGCAGGCAGATGTCGGCCATCGAGTAGGTGTCGCCCACCAAGAATTCGCGGCCCGCCAGTTCGCGGTCCACGTACCTCTGCGCTCCCTGATAGGTCTCGCGATTGGACTCCCCGAAGTCCCTGTACTGGGTCAGCAGAGCCGCGGTGCGTGGGTGCGCGTGCCGCCAGAAATTGCCGACCGGGGTCATGACCGCGAACTCGACGCGGCGGATCCACTGGTCGATCAGCGCCTTCTCCACCGCCATCGTCCCGAACATCGGCGGCTGCGGGTTGGTCTCCTCGAAGTAGCGGCAGATCGCGACGGTCTCGGAGATGCAGGTCCCATCGTCCAGCTCCAGAGCGGGGAGTTGCCCCATCGAGTTCTTGGCGCGGAACTCGGCCGACTTGTGTTCGCGCTTCATCATGTTCACCGGCGTCTCGGGCAGGTCGATACCCTTCTCGGCGAGGAAGATGCGGACGCGGCGGGGGTTCGGCGCCGGCATCGGCGCGCCGTAGAGGATCATGGTGGCTCCCTAAGTCTTTCGGCCACGCTATTGCGAACCGCGACCGCGCTGCAAGCGTCCGAAAGCCGCCAGCCTTGACGCGCGAAGCTGGTAGAATGCCGCCATGACCGAAGGCTATCACCGCTTTGAGACGGCCCTTGGGCTCTGCGCGGTCGCATGGAGCGATAAGGGGCTGACGGCCGTATTCCTGCCGCAGGTCGAGGGCGCGAGCCTGCAGGCCAAGCTGGCCAAGCGCTATCCCGAGATCGCCGAACAGGCGCCGCCGCCGGTTGTCGCCGCCGCGATCGCCGGCATCCAGGCCCTGCTGGCCGGCGAGAAGCGCGACTTGCGCGAGATCGTCCTCGACGAGGCCGGGACGCCCATCTTCAACCTGCAGGTTTACGCCATCGCCCGCGCCATCCCGCCGGGCCAGACCTTGACCTATGGCGACATCGCCCGTCGCCTGGGCGAGGTCAGTCTGTCACGCGCGGTGGGCCAAGCCCTCGGCGCCAATCCCTGGCCGATCGTGGTGCCCTGCCACCGTGTCCTGGCGTCCGGCGGCAAAAAGGGCGGCTTCTCCGCCCCCGGCGGCGCCGACACCAAGTTGCGCATGCTGGAAATCGAAGGCGCGCTTTCGCCCGACACCCTGCCGCTGTTCGGCGGGCGGTAATCCTTCTCCTTCCGCTTTATGGGGGAGCAGAAGAGATCTTATGCGCTCTTCTTCGCCTGTCCGCGCCGCTCCTCGTGACGCTTGAGGATGTCGGCCAGGTAGCGACCGGTCCAGCTACGCGGATTGTCGGCCACCTGTTCGGGCGAGCCTTGAGCCACGATTTCGCCGCCGCCGTCGCCGCCCTCGGGGCCGAAGTCGACCAGCCAGTCGGCGGTCTTCACCACGTCCAGGTTATGCTCGATGACGACCATGGTGTTGCCCTGGTCGGCCAGCTCGTGCAGCACCTCCAGCAGCTTCTTCACGTCCTCGAAGTGCAGGCCGGTGGTCGGCTCGTCGAGAATGTAGAGCGTCTTGCCGGTGGCGCGGCGCGAGAGCTCCTTGCTCAGCTTCACCCGCTGCGCCTCACCGCCCGACAGCGTCGTCGCTGACTGGCCGACCTGGACGTAGCCAAGGCCAACCCGCTTCAGCGTCTCCATCTTGTCGCGCACCGGCGGCACCGCCTTGAAGAAGTCGGCGGCCTCCTCGACGGTCATGTCCAGCACGTCGGAGATCGACTTACCCTTGAAGAGGACCTCCAGGGTCTCGCGGTTGTAGCGCTTGCCGTGGCAGACGTCGCAGGTGACGTAGACGTCTGGCAGGAAGTGCATCTCGATCTTGATGACCCCATCGCCCTGGCAGGCCTCGCAGCGCCCGCCCTTGACGTTGAACGAGAAGCGGCCGGGGCCGTAGCCGCGGGCCTTGGCTTCCGGCAGGCCGGCGAACCAGTCGCGGATCGGCTGAAAGGCCCCGGTATAGGTCGCCGGGTTGGAACGCGGCGTGCGGCCGATCGGCGACTGGTCGATGTCGATGACCTTGTCGAACAGCTCCAGCCCCTCGATCCGCTCGTGCGGCGCCGGCGCATCCGAGGCGTTGTGCAGCCGGCGGGCGGCGGCCTTGTAGAGGGTCTCGATGGTGAAGGTCGATTTGCCGCCGCCCGAGACGCCGGTGATGCAGGTGAAGGTCCCGGCCGGGATTTCCGCGGTCACGTTCTTCAGGTTGTTGCCGGTCGCGCCGACGACGCGCAGCACCTTCTTCTTCGAGATCGGCCGGCGCTGTTCGGGGATCTCGATCTCCCGCGCGCCGGACAGGTACTGGCCGGTGACGCTCTTGGGGTTGGCCATGATCTCGTTCGGCGGACCCTGGGCGATGATCTCGCCCCCGTGGACGCCGGCCGCTGGCCCCATGTCGATCACGTAGTCGGCGGTGAGGATCGCCTCCTCGTCGTGCTCGACGACCAGCACCGAATTGCCCAGGTCGCGCAGGCCCTTCAGGCTTTCCAGCAGGCGGGTGTTGTCGCGCTGGTGCAAACCGATGGACGGCTCGTCCAGCACGTAGAGCACGCCGGTCAGGCCCGAACCGATCTGGCTGGCCAGGCGGATGCGTTGGCTCTCGCCGCCCGACAGCGTGCCGGACGAGCGCGACATATTCAGATAATCGAGGCCGACATTGACCAGGAACCGCAGACGGTCGTTGATTTCTTTCAGAATCCGCCGGGCGATCTCCATCTGCTTTTCGGTCAGCACCTGCTCCAGGCCGGCGAACCATTCGCCGGCGTGGCGGATCGACAGGCGGCTGATCTCGCCGATGTGTCGGCCGTTGATCTTCACGGCCAGGGCCTCGGGCTTCAGGCGATAGCCTTCACAGGCCTCGCAGGGCGTTTCCGACTGGTAGCGGCCCAGTTCTTCACGCACCCAGGACGAGTCCGTCTCGCGCCAGCGGCGTTCCAGGTTGGGCAGCACGCCCTCGAAGGTCTTGTTGACCTCGTACTTCCGGGCGTTGTCGTCATAGACGAACTTGATCTTTTCCGAGCCCGATCCATAGAGCACCACGGTCTTGGCGCCCTCGGGCAGCTTCCACCACGGCATGTCCATCGAGAAGCCGTAGTGGGCGGCCAGCGCCTGCAGGGTCTGGGTGTAGAGGGGCGAGGGGCCCTTGGCCCAAGGCGCGATCGCGCCCTTGTGCAGGGTCTTTTCCTTGTCGGGCGTCACCAGGTCGGCGTCGAAGGCCAGCTTGGCGCCCAGGCCGTCGCACACGGGGCAGGCCCCGTAGGGATTGTTGAACGAGAAAAGCCGCGGCTCGATCTCGCTGATCGTGAAGCCGGAAACCGGGCAGGCGAATTTCTCCGAGAAGATCAGCCGCTTGGGCTCGGTCTCGCCGTCGGCGAGGTCCGCCCATTCGGCCGTGGCGATGCCGTCGGCCAGCTTCAGCGCGGTTTCCAGGCTGTCGGCGTAGCGACTCTCGAGGCCGGCCTTGGTCACCAGCCGGTCCACAACCACGTCGATGTCGTGCTTGAACTTCTTGTCGAGGGCGGGGGCGTCCTCGATCGGATAGAACTCGCCGTCGATCTTCAGCCGCTGGAAGCCGGCCTTCTGCCACTCGGCGATCTCCTTGCGGTACTCGCCCTTGCGGCCCCTCACCACCGGCGCCAGCAGATAGAGCCGCTCGCCCTCGGGCAGGGCGGTCAGCTTGTCGACCATCTGGCTGACGGTCTGGCTCTCGATCGGCAGGCCGGTCGCCGGCGAATAGGGCACGCCCACCCGCGCCCACAGGAGGCGCATGTAGTCGTGGATCTCGGTCACCGTGCCGACGGTCGAGCGCGGGTTGCGGCTGGTGGTCTTCTGCTCGATGGAGATCGCCGGCGACAGGCCCTCGATAAGGTCCACGTCGGGCTTGCTCATCAGTTCCAGGAACTGGCGGGCATAGGCCGAGAGGCTCTCGACATAGCGACGCTGGCCCTCGGCGTAGATCGTGTCGAACGCCAGCGAACTCTTGCCCGAGCCGGACAGGCCGGTCAGGACGACGAGTTCCCCACGCGGGATATCGACGCTGACATCCTTCAGATTGTGCTCGCGCGCGCCGCGCACGCGGATGAAGTTGAGCTGTTCGGCCATGGTTTTCCGGAAAACGCTTACCGCCGCCGATGCCCTCGGCGGCTTCCGTCTAATGTAGTTCCGAGACTCACCGATAACACAGGAACATTGTGTGAACAAACCTGGCTGCGGCAATCCGATCGGCAGGTTTTACGCCGATGCGCGCACAAACCTGTCAGCAGCGATGTCAGCAGGGTGCATCTAACCGCCGAGCGCGGGCCTCACCCCTCGCGGCGCTCGTAGCGCGGGGTGCGCTTCTCCAAGAAGGCGGCGACGCCTTCGCCAAAGTCGCCGTCGAGGCTGGCGAGGATCTGGTTGCGGTCTTCCATGGCGATGGCCGCTTCCAGCCCCTGGGCGTCGATGGCGTGGTTGAGCGCCTCCTTGGTCAGCCGCAGGCCGAGCGGCGTGGCGTGCAGCATGTCGGCGGCGAAGCGCTGCGCCTCGGCCGCCATCGCCTCCGGCTCCACGACGCGGCTGACCAGGCCGAGCTGATAGGCGCGCTCGGCCTCGATGAAGCGGCCGGTCAGCATGTACTCGGCCGCCACCGACGATCCGACCATCCGCGGCAGGAAATAGCTCACCCCGATGTCGCAGGCCGAGAGGCCGATGCGGATGAAGGCGGCGTTCATCCGGGTGCGCGGGGTAGCGATCCGCACGTCCGAGGCCAGGGCCAGGGCGAAGCCGCCGCCGCTGGCGGCGCCGTCGACGCAGGCGATGATCGGTTGGGGGCAGCGGCGCATGGCGATGACGATCTCACTGATCTGCCGCTGGCCGGTCAGGCTTGCGCCCACCGACCTCTCGCCGTTTCCTTGCGCGTTGCGCTCCTTCAGGTCGAGCCCTGCGCAGAACGCCCGGCCCGCGCCCGACAGCACCACCACCCGCACGTCGCGGCGCCAGTAGAGCCCGACGAAGAAGTCGCGCAGCTCCTCGACCAGTCGCCGGTTCAGGGCGTTCAGCCGCTCGGGCCGGTTCATCGTCGCCCAGACGACGTCGCCGTCCTGGCGCAGATCGAGGTGCTCGTACACGGCAAGGCTCCCTTGGTTCCCCGCCGATGGTGGCGACGCCGCCGTCGCGTCAGGCAAGGCCCGCTATTTGGCCTTGGCCTCGTCGGCGGCCTTCAGCACCCGCAGCGCGTTGCCGCCCCAGAACTTGGCCAGGTCCTCCTGGGTGAAGCCCGCGGCGATCAGGCGCTCAGTGAGGGCCGGGTAGTCGGTGATGTCGGCGAAGCCCTCGATCCCGCCGCCGCCGTCGAAGTCGCCGGAGATGCCGATGTGGTCCTTCCCGGCGACCTGCGCCGCATGGAGGATGTGCGCCATCAGGTCGTCCATGTTGGCCTGCGGCGCGGGATATTTCGCGTCGATCGCCTTGCGGGCCTCGCGATAGGCGTCGCGCTTGTCCGCGGCCAGGGCGAGCGGATTGCCGTAGGTGCGGTTGAGCTCGGCCAGGGCGGCGCGGCGGGCCGGATTGTCCGGCGTGGTCTTCATGTAGCCGGTGAAGGCGTTGATCTGGATGACGCCGCCCTTGTCGGCCAGCTTGCGCAGCAGGCGGTCGGGAACGTTGCGCGGGTGATCGTAGACGGCCCGCACGCCCGAGTGGGAGAGGATGATCGGCGCCTTCGACAGGTCCAGCATCTGGTCCAGGACCTGGTCGGAAGCGTGGGACGCGTCGAGCAGCACGCCCAGCCGGTTGGCCTCGGCCACGAACTGCTTGCCCAGCGGGCTCAGGCCCCCATGGATCGGCCCCTTCGGGTCGGTCGCGGAGTCGGCCAGGGCGTTGTTGGCGAAATGGACCGGGCTCATCATCCGAACGCCCAGGTCGTAGAAGGTCTGCATCAGCGTCAGGTCATTCGCGACCGGCGCGCCGTTCTCCATGCTGATGAAGGCGAAGCGCTTGCCCGACTGGACGATCGGGGCTGCGTCCTCGGCCTTGGTCGCCAGGGTGAAGAGGTCGTCGTCGCGAGCGATCATCTCGTGGATCACCACGGCCCGCATCAGCGCGTGGTCGCGCGCCGCGTCGTTGCCCGCCTTGGTGTTCGGTCCCTGCGGCGTGAAGATCGCAAAGAAGCCGCCATCCACGCCGCCCTCGACCATCCGCGGATAGTCCACCTGGCTGCCGTCGATCACCTCGTGCCGCTGGCGGATGTCGAAGCCTTTCACCGCCATATTGGCCGGGGTGTCGAAGTGGGGGTCGAGGACGATCAGGTTCTCGTGGAGAATCTTCGTCTCGGGTTTCACCGCCGTGGACTGCGCCAGGGCCGGCGCGGCCGCCCCCGCCAGAAGGATCGCGAGCGGAACACCAAACTTGAGCAACGACGCCTCTCCCCGAAATGACAAGGCTCGAACCTTCAGCGTTTGGACCGCCCGCGCAAGCCTCAGTTGCGATCTATCCGCGCCGCATAGCAGCCACGGCCCGGATTGTGGGCATGCAGATAGGCGACCTGGGGATCGGCGAGCATTCGTTCGATGACGGGCGCTAGCTCCGCCCCCGGCGCCAGTTCGGCGGCGGTCATCATGCCCTGCTCGTCATAGGCGCGCAGGGCGATCAGCGCCCGGGCGGTGAGGCAGCCCGGAAGTTCGTCCACCGCCACCTTCGTCTGCGTCGCCCCTTCGCTCACGAAGATGGCGTGGCGGGAGCGATAGGGACTATCGAGGTCCAGATGCTCGTAGTTCAGTAGGATGAGCGTCTGGCCGGCGGGGGCGTCTTCCAGGGTGATGCGGCAGGGATAGCCGACCGGCGCGTCGGCGGTGACGCGGACCATGCCCCGCGCCGCCAGCTCGGCCTCGGACAGCCCGAACAGCGGGCGAAATTCGTCGACCGGCAGGCCGGTGATCTTGAAGGACATCGTTTTTCTCCGAGGTCTCTAGAGGGCGTCGTGAAAGATGACGCCCAGGGTGTGGCGTGCGCCCGAGCGCACCTGGCTGACCCCATGGCGCATGGTCACTCGGTAGGAGCCGCGCGTTCCGCGCACCGGCCGCTGGTTCACCGCGAACACCAGGCCGTTACCTTGGCGCAGCGGCGCGACCTCGACCCGCGACTGCATCCGCGGGCGCTGCTCGGTCAGCACGAACTCGCCGCCGGTGAAGTCGCGGCCGGGCTCCGACAGCAGGATCGCGACCTGCAACGGAAACACGTGCTCGCCATAGAGGTCCTGGTGCAGGCAGTTGAAGTCGCCGGCGCCGTACTGCAGCAGCAGGGGCGTGGGCCGCGTCTGGCCCGCTGCATGGCAGCGATCGAGAAACGCCTGATGCTGGGCGGGATAACGCGTCGCCAGCCCCATTTCGGCGTTCCAGCGGTTCGCGGTCTCGACCAGGCGCGGGTAGAGCCCGGTCCGCAGTTCCGAGATGGGCGAGGGCAGGGGATAGGCGAAATACTTGTACTCGCCGCGGCCAAAGCCATGCCGGCTCATCACCACCCGGCTGCGGAAGCCGGCCTCCTGGCCATAGAGCGCGGCGACCTCGCGGCAGGTCGCCGCGTCCAGCAGGCTGGGGAGCAGGGCGCAGCCTTGCTGGTCCAACTCGGCGAGGACGCCGCGCCAATCGAGGGCCGCGATCCTCGCTGCGGGATCGGCGGGAAGCGGGGCGTTCATGCCGCCGCCTCGCGCTCGAGCAGGGCGCGCTTGCGCTCGACGCCCCAGCGATAGCCCGACAGCGCCCCGTCGTTGCGCACTACGCGGTGGCAGGGGATCGCCACGGCCAGCGCGTTGGCCGCGCAGGCCTGGGCTACCGCGCGAACCGCGCCGGGCTTGCCGATGCGTTCGGCCACCTGGGCGTAGCTCGCCGTCTCCCCGGCCGGAATCTGCGCCAAAGCCTGCCAGACCCGCTGCTGAAAGGCCGTGCCGCGCACGTCCAGCGGCAGGTCGTGTCCCAGGCGCGGCTGTTCCACCAGGCCCACGACCTTGGCGACCAGGGCCTCGAAGGCCTCATCGCCGCCGATCAGTTCGGCCCGGTCGAAACGGTCCTGGAGGTCACGGACCAGCAGCTCCGGATCATCGCCCAGCAGGATTGCGCAGACGCCCTTGTCGGTCGCCGCCACCAGGATCGAGCCCAGCGAACATTCGCCGACGGCGAAGCGGATCGCCGCCCGCTCGCCGCCGGCCCGGAACCGCCGCGGGGCCATGCCCAGCACCTTCTCGGAGGCCTCATAGAACCGGCCGCCGGAATTGAAGCCGGCGTCGTAGATGGCCTGCGTCACCGTCCGGCTTTCCGGCAGCGCCCGCCGGACCCGCTCGGCGCGCTGGGCGCGGGCGTAGGCGGCCGGCGTCAGGCCGGTGGCGGCCTTGAACACCCGGTGGAAGTGGAACGGGCTCAGGCCCGCAGCGGCCGCGAGCTCGTCCAGGCTCGGGATCTCTTCGGCCTCGTCGATCAGGCGGCAGGCCCTGGCCACGGCCGCGGCGTTGCGGGCGGCCAGCGAAGCCTGGTCCGGCTTGCAGCGCTTGCAGGGTCGGAAACCGGCGGCCTCCGCCGCCGCTATGCTGTCGTGGAAGGCGACGTTCTCGCGCCGCGCCGGCCGGGCCGCGCAGTTGGGCCGGCAATAGACGCCGGTCGTGCGCACCGAATAGACGAAGGCGCCATCCGCCTCGCGGTCCTTGGCGGTCACCGCTGCCCAGCGTTCGGCTTCGGTCTCGAACAGGTTCTGCATCTCCAATGCTCCATCGTTCGTCATGGCCGATGGAATAGGCCGCCGCGCGCCTGCCGAAACTCCGCGCCTTGCTCTCAAATCCACACGGATCGGCCCGCCTGCAAGCGTCGCCGCACCGCCGGGTCCGGAAACCGCGATTTGCAGCGACCGGCGGTCACCCCTATATCGGGACCTCCCAAGAAGGAGGCTCACCGCAATGGATCGCGCAACGGACACCAGTCTCGTCCCGAACGCCAATCTGCCTGCGGTTTCCCATGTCTTCCTTCATCACGCTCGACGGCCTCTCCTTTCGGACGCCTGAAGGCGACAGCCTCTTCGACAACCTGACCCTCGCTTTCGGGGCCGAACGCACCGGCCTCGTGGGGCGCAACGGCGTGGGCAAGACCACGCTGATCCGACTGATGCTGGGCGAACTGGCGCCCTCCTCGGGCTCGGTCGCCACGCGCGGCCGCATCGGCGTCCTGCGCCAGGCCCTGGCCCCGGCGCCTGACGCCAGCCTCGCCGACCTGCTGGGCGCCTCAGAGGCTCTGGCGCGGCTTGCCCGCATCGAGGCGGGCGAGGGCGACGAGACCGACTTCGCCGAGGCCGACTGGACCTTGCCGGCCCGCCTGGACGAAGCCCTGGCCCAGGTGGGGCTCACCGGGATCGACCTTGATCGACCCGCGGCCTCGCTCAGCGGCGGCCAGGCGACCCGCGCAAGCCTGGCCGGGTTGTTGGCCGGCGAGCCGGACCTCATCCTGCTGGACGAGCCGACCAATAATCTCGACGCCGAGGCGCGGGCGATGATCGCCTCGGCGCTGGCGGCCTGGAAGGGCGGAGCGGTGGTGGTCAGCCACGACCGGTCGCTGCTGCGACCGATGGACCGGATCGTCGAGCTCAGCAGCCTGGGGGCAAAGGTCTACGGCGGCGGCTATGACCTCTATGTCGAGCGCAAGGCGCAGGAAGAGGCGGCGGCCGCCCGCGACCTCGACAACGCCGAGCGCCGCGTCGCCCAGGCCGCGCGCGACGCTCAGGCCGCTCGCGAGAAAAAGGCCCGCCGCGACGCCGCCGGCAAGCGCTTCGCCGCCAAGGGGACCGAGTCCCGCCTGTTCCTGGGCGGCCAGGCCGAGCGGGCGGAGAACTCCGGCGGGCGCGAGGGGCGCATCGCCGAGCGCCTGCAGGGAGAAGCCGTCGGCGATCTGGCCCAGGCCCAGGAGCGCGTCGAGCGCCTGCGCCGGCTGGACTTCGCCCTGCCGCCGTCGCGGCTGTCGGCCGGCAAGACGGTGCTGGCCTTCGAGGAGGTCGCTTTCGCCTATCCCGGCGAGCGGCCGGTGATCGAGCGGCTGTCCTTCCGGATGGTCGGTCCCGAGCGCGTCGCCGTCGTCGGCCCCAACGGGTCGGGCAAGACCACCCTGGTGAAGCTGGCGGCCGGCGAGCTGCAACCGACCGCCGGCCGTGTCGTTTCCGGCGCGCGCACGGCGCTGTTCGACCAGAAGACCGAGATGCTGTGGTCAGGCGAGACGCTGGTCGAGGCCTTCCGCCGGCTCAATCCCGACGCCGGCCGAAACGAGGCCCAGGCCGCCCTGGCCCGCTTCCTGTTCCGCAACACCGCGGCCGAGAAGCTGGTGGATGCTCTGAGCGGCGGGGAGCGCCTGCGCGCGGCGCTCGCCTGCACGCTGATGTCGGCGACGCCGCCTCAGCTCCTGGTCCTCGACGAGCCCACCAACCACCTGGACCTCGACTCGATCGCCGCGGTCGAGGCGGCCCTACGCGGCTATGACGGCGCGATCCTGGTGGTCAGCCATGATCCCGATTTCCTGGAAGCCATCGGCGTCGAGCGGAGGATTGCGTTCTAGCTATTCGGCCGGAACCTGGGCCGCCGTGGCCGAGCGCAGGGAGACCTGGGCCACCAAGAAACAGGTGATCGCGCAGGCGCCCATGGCCGCGATCATCGGTCCGGGCGTGCCGTCGGCGAACAGGCCCGCCAGGCCCATGACCGCCGAGCCGACCACCATCTGCAGCGAGCCCATAAGCGCCGAGGCGGCTCCGGCGATCTTGCCGTGGTGGTCCAGGGCCAGCACCGCGGTGGTCGGCGTCACCACGCCCAGGAAGGCGTAGGCGACCAGCAGAAAGGCGGTCATGACCTCCAGGCGCTCGATCCCGAGGGCGAACACGGCGACCAGCGCGGCCATGGTGACGGCGAGGCCCGTGGAGGCGACGCGGATGATGCCGGCCATGCCGAAGCGCCTCGCCAGCCAGCCGTTGAACTGCGCCGCGCCGAAGAACGACACGGCGTTCAGGCCGAAGAACAGGCTGTAGACGGTGGGCGAGAGCCCATAGTGCCCGATCAGCACGAAGGACGATCCCGCAAGGTAGACGAAGAAGGTCGACATGCCGAAGGCACCGGCGAAGGTCAGGCCCATGAAGGCCGGATCGGCCAGCAGGGTGCGGTAGCCCGTCAGGATGCCGGACCAGGAAGTCTCCGCCCGGTGCTCGGCGGGGCGAGTCTCCTGTAGCTGCAGCGCGGCCAGCAGCAGGCCGACTACGCCAGCGATGGTCACCGCCCAGAAGACCGAGCGCCAGCCGCCGACTGCGATCAAGGCGCTGCCGGCAAGCGGCGCCAGAATCGGGGAGATGCTGACCACCAGCATGAGCAGAGACATCAGCCGGGCCGCCTCGTGGCCGGTATGCAGATCGCGGACGATGGCGCGCGGCACCACCATCCCGGCGCAGGCGCCCACCGCCTGCAGCACGCGGAAGGCGATCAGCGTCTCCACCGTGGGCGCCAGGGCGCAGCCGATGCTGCCGGCGATGAACAGCGCAAGGCCCGCATAGATCGGCGGCTTGCGGCCGAACATGTCCGCCATCGGGCCATAGACCAACTGACAGACGCCCAGGGTGACGAAGAAGGCCGTCAGGCTCATCTGCACCGCCGAGGCGCTGGCGTTCAGCGTTTCGCCGATGGAGGGCAGGGCGGGCAGGTACATGTCGATGGCGAACGGACCCGCCGCCGTGATCAGCCCAAGCACCAGCGCCAGCCGTGCAAATCCGGTTTTCATCGCCTACGAGCCTCTGCTTTCGCTTCGGCCCGAACGGGCCAGCACCACCTTGCGCGGCCGCGTTGCGGCCGGGGCCGTCATGTGGCCCCGAGATCAAGACGCGCAAAGGGGGGCTCGGCCGACATCCCCGAAAAAATCTTCGCGGTTCAGGCGATCGCCACGGTGGCCACCAGCCCCTGCGAGGTCAGGTCGTCCACGATCGCCGAGACGCCGAGCCGGACCGGCAGGGCGCGGCCATCCTTGGCGATCAGGGTGGCGTCGAGCTGGGCCGGGCGAGCGGTTTCCATCACGCTTTCCAGCGCGTCGGCCAGTCCCGTCTGCTCGGTATGCTGCGCCAGGTCGGTGAGGCGCCGGACGGCCAACTCCTCATGGGTGAAGCCGACGAGGTCTGCGAAATCCCGGCCGATCCCGGTCAGCAGGCCGTGCATGTTCAGACGCAGGACCATCACCTTCGACAGCGCGCCCAGCGCCTCTTCCAGAGCCTTGCCCTCGTGCGCGGCCAGCCGCAGCTCATGCTCGGCCGTGCGATTCTGGATCAGCACCGCCAGTCCGCCCGGATAGGGAAACGCGTGCACCGAATATCTGTGTCTGCCGAACCCGTCGCCCGAGGCCTCGAACTCCTGCGCTTCGCGGGTCCTGAGCACCCGCTGCAGCCGTTCGCGCAGCACCGCGCTGGTGAAGGAAGGAAACAGATCCTCCCAGGTCCGCCCCAGCATCTGCGACGCGCTGAGGCCCATCATGGCCTCGAAGACGTGATTGACCGCGCTGATCCGCATCCGGTCGTCCAACGCCATGAACGCCTCGGCCATGTGATCGAGGACGGCCGCGTGACTGGTTTCCAATAAGCTGCCGCTTTGCGCGGGCGAGGCGCTGGAACTCCAGCTCGAATACATGTCAGCAGACACCAATACGACCCGTGGCCGTCCGTGGTGGGTGACGAGAACCGGCCCGCTCAGGGCTCGATCCTGCCATTGGCCGAAATTTCGGCTGATATCTCCGGCCGTGACGACCGCCGGCTCCCCAAAGCTGCTCATAGCTTTTCGAGCCCAATCAGATTACGTAAAATGCGTAATCTTCCCAATGGCTCGCCCCCAAAAGCTCAACTGTAATGAGCGTTATGGTTGAGGCGATTTCGCTTCGGCGCAAGCCTCGAGAAATGCGACGCGATAGATTTCGTGTTCAGAAAATCTCTGAAAAATGCGTATATTACGCGATTACCCTGCGGCAGGACCCGAGCTTTCAGCCTGGCGCCTAATTGACTTGCATTCTTAACTGCTCGCCGGCGTTTCGTTTTCACCTCACGCGGGCGAGGGCGCGTCCCACCCCCTCGGGATGAGACGCGCCGGCCGCTAGTGAGTCGCCTTCTTGACGACCCGGAAGACCCCGCTCGCCCGGGCGCAGGGCGCGCCGTCGGCGGTGACGAAGGCCTGGGCGAAGGCCAAGGTGGCGCCTGGCTTCATGAACACGGTGTCGAATTCCAGCCATTGGCCGACCTGCGCCGCGCTCAGGAAATCCAAGGCCAGGTTCACCGTGACGAGGCTGCTGCCCTGGCCCAGCCGGCGTGCGCAGGAAAGGCCCATGGCGTTATCGACCAGGGCGCTGATCAGGCCGCCGTGGACGAAGCCGCGGCTGTTGGTGTGGGCCGCGTCCGCGACCAGGCCCAGCACCACCACGTCCTCCGTCTGGCGGCTGTAGATCGGCTCCCACGGATCCGTCACCGGGCTGTGGCGGAAGTGCCGCGAGAAGCCGGGAGGGATGGGGACCGTTTCCTGCATCATTCGGCGCCTCACGCCGCCGCGGCGAGCTTGGCGAGGCTCGCCAGGGTGCGAGCGCAGGCGTGCGCGGCCTCCGCCCCCTTCACCAGGAAATGCTCGCGGAAGAAGCCCTGATGGACGTCATGCTCATGGAAATGGTGCGGCGTCAGCACGACCGAAAACACCGGCACCTCGGTGGTGAGCTGGACCTGCATCAGGCCGGAGATCACCGACGAGGCGACGAAGTCGTGGCGATAGATGCCGCCGTCGACCACGAAGCCGGCCGCGACGATCGCGGCGTAGCGGCCGGTCTTGGCCAGGGTCTGGGCGTGCAGCGGAATCTCGAAGGCGCCGGGGACTTCGAAACGATCGATGGAGTTCTCGGAGAAGCCGAGGTCGGCGATCTCCTTGATGAAGCCCTGATAGGCGTTGTCGACGATCTCGCTATGCCAGGCGGACTGGACGAACGCGATCCGCGCCAGGCGATAGGCGCCGCTCGCGGTGGGGACTTCAAAGTGCGTGACAAGTTGGGTCATGGTCAGATCCCTGAGTTGGGCAAAACCACGACTCAGGGAGACGCTAAGCCTCGGCCAGCGGCCCCGTGCGCCCGAAGGCGCTCAAGGACTGGCCGTCGCCAGCGGTTCTCATAACCGGACTCTAACCGTCGGCCCCGGAATCTCACCGGAATCTGCTGTCCCCGACGAACCTATCGGCCATCGGGCGCCCGCGGGCTTGTGCGGCCAAGGCCGCCATCACCGCCGGTGGGGACTTTCACCCCGCCCTGAGAACGCGGTCGTCGGAACAGCCCGACGACATCTCAAGGCTAGTCCCATGACCTGGGGTCAAACAAGCGTTTAGTTGTTCCCTGCCGCATGAAGGACGGGGCCATGGCAACTGAAGCCTGCTCCAGGTTGGCCAAAGATCGGGCGACTGGACGCAAGCCATATGCGATAGCCCTCCCCATGGGGAAGGGCTTCAGGCTCGCTTGTTGAGCGTGATGGCCGTGGCCGAAGGCTGGGGGGCGGCGACGCCGCCGCGGCCGTAGCCGGCGCCGCTCTGGCGCTGGGCGGCGACCTCTTCGGCGATGGCGCGGACCAGCCCCTCAGAGACGGTCTTGGCGGCGTCCAGGGCGCGGCCCTGGCGGGCCAGCACGGCGTCGAACGCCTCGGTCGCCCGGATCAGGCGGGTGCGCTGCTCCAGCGGCGCGCCGGAGACCAGCGCCGGATTGGCCCGCACCCGCGCCGACTCGTGCCGGTAGATGTTGGCCAGCTTGGAGGTTTCTTCGAGGTTCTGGCCGACGTCCTGCGGCCGGCGCTGTTCGAAGGCCTGCGCGTCCTGGGCCACCAGCTCGGTGAGGCGCTCGGTCAGCAGGATCAGCTGTTCGACCCGGTCGGCCGCGTCGGTGGCGGAAATCGCCATGGGAACTCTCCTAGCTCAGGCCCTGAAGTTTCAGCATTTCCTTTGCGACGCGGTTGGACAGGCCGACCCCGCCGTTCCTGACCATCTGCTTGGCCATGGCGTCGCTCAGGAAGGATTTGAACGCCTGCTCGCCGACGCCGCCGTTGAACGGGGCCTCGGCGCCGACGTCCTTGAACATCTCGCCCAGCATCACCGAAAGGAACGAGGCCTCGAAGTCCTGGGCGGTCTTGGCGATCTGGCCGCGCTTGGCCAGTTCTTCGGCGCTCGGCGCCGTCGGCTGGGCGGCGGGAAGGGGCAGGGCGGAAGGGGCGGCCAGGTCCATCACATCACCTCGATGTCGGCCTGCAGCGCGCCGGCCGCCTTGATGGTCTGCAGGATCGAGATCATGTCCCGCGGCGTGACGCCCAGGGCGTTCAGCCCGGCGACCAGGCTCGAGAGCGAAGCGCCGTCGCGGAGGGTGATGAGCTTCTTGCCCTTTTCCTCGTCCACCTGGACATCCGACTGCGGAACCACCGTGGTCCGGCCCTGGCTGAAGGGCGCCGGCTGGCTGACCGCAGGCGATTCCCGCACGGTGATCGTCAGGTTGCCTTGAGCGATGGCGACAGTGGATATCCGCACGTTCTCGCCCATCACCACCACGCCGGCGACCTCGTCGATGACCACCTTGGCCGGGGCGTCGGTGTCGACGCTCAGGTTCTCGACCTGGGACATGAAGGAGACCAGGTCCTGGCCGCCCGGCGGGCGCAGGGTGACGATGGTCGGGTTGTCCGCCCGCGCCGTGCCGGGGAAGCGGCCGTTCACCGCCTCGGCGATCTTGCGCGCCGTGCTGAAGTCCGGATTGCGCAGGGTCATCCTCAGTTCGCTCATGCTGGCGAGCTGGAAGCCGACCTCGCGCTCGACGATCGCGCCGCCGGCGATGCGGCCAGCGGTCGGCACGCCCTTGGAGACCGACGTACCCGAGGCGCCGGTGGCCGAGATCGACCCGGTCTGCACCGTGCCTTGGCTGATGGCGTAGGCCTGGCCGTCGGCGCCCATGAGCGGGGTGACCAGCAGGGTGCCGCCCTGCAGGCTCTTGGCGTCGCCCATGGCCGAGACCGAGGCGTCAATCGGCGAACCGGCCGCGGCGAAGGCGGGCAGGCGGGCGGTGACCATGACGGCGGCCACGTTCTTGGTGTTGAGGTTGGCGTCGCGGGTGTTGACCCCCAGCCGCTCCAGCATCGCTTCCAGGCTCTGGCGGGTGAAGGCGGCGTTGCGCAGCGAGTCGCCGGTGCCGTTCAGGCCGACCACCAGGCCATAGCCGACCAGCATGTTGTCGCGCACGCCCTCGAACTCGACGATGTCCTTGATGCGCGACTTGGCGAAGCTCGGCCCGGCGGCGAGGGCGGCGGCCAGGAAGGCGGCGCTGAAGAGGCGGATTGAACGGCGCATGGAAACCCCGGCGCAGACGACTGGAACAAGCTCGCCTCGCCTATGCGATAGGCGTGCCAGTCTGTAAGCTGAATAAAAACAATGCGATGTGCGTCGGCATGGGGGTGGGGGAGGCTGCCTGGCGGCAGAAATTGCCCGGCATTAACCATACCCTAAGCGTGACTAGGGAAATTCAGGTCGAAGCGTGATAGAGGGCCTTTCATGAAGGTCAGCGGTACAAGCGGCGTCGGTTCGACCGGCGGCTCCGGCAAGGCCAGACCGGCGGGCGGCGACGGGTTCCACCTGAACCAGGCCCCGGCGGCGGCGGGCGCGGCCCAGGTCGCACGCGCGGCGGGCGTCGCGGGCGTCATGAGCGTCGATGCGATCCTGGCGCTCCAGGACATCGGCGGGCCGCTGGAACGCAAGCGCCGGGCGGTCAGCCGGGCGGGCCGGATTCTCGATGTTCTCGAAGACGTGAAGATCGCCCTTCTTTCGGGCGAGGTGTCGCTTAACGATCTACAGCGCCTGCAACAGGCAGTTCACGATGAACGCCTAAGCACCGATGACGAGCGCCTGGAAAGCGTGTTGAACGAGATTGAAACGCGTGCCGCCGTGGAACTTGCTAAACTCGAACGTGCGAATCGTGCGGCTTAACCGCCCGCGAAGAGCGAGGTTCGTTGAAAGCGGATTTACTTTTGGTATAAGCGCCCCGGCGTGTGTCGGGGAACGTACCGAGGGGGCTTGAGGCGTCTATGAGCACGGCCACTATGTTGGCGGAAAAGCCAGAATATCGTCCTTCCGAGGACGAGGAGTTCATGAACGAGCGTCAGCTCGAGTACTTCAAGCAAAAGCTCTTGAACTGGAAAGAGGACATTTTGCGGGAGTCCCGCGAAACCCTCGCCCATCTTCAGAGCGAAACCGAAAACCATCCTGACCTGGCAGACAGGGCGACGTCGGAAACCGACCGAGCTCTTGAGCTCCGCACTCGGGATCGCCAGCGCAAGTTGATTTCCAAGATCGACGAAGCGCTGCGCCGGATCGAGGACGGCTCTTACGGCTACTGCGAGGATACGGGCGAGCCGATCGGCGTCGCTCGCCTGGAGGCTCGTCCGATCGCGACGCTGAGCCTCGAGGCCCAGGAGCGGCACGAACGCAAAGAGCGCGTTCACCGCGACGACTAGAATTCAGAGCGCGTTCCGCAAAAGTGGAACCCGGTTTTGCGGAGCGCGCTCAACTCTTTGAATCTAGAGCACGTTTCAAGATCGCATAGTGCCCTGCTGCTGACCGATGCCGAGCGCGAGCATCTGTTCCTGATCGGGCTCGGGCGCCCGGCGATCCGCGACCGTGCGAGCGATGGCGTCACGCCTCGTCTCCAGCGGCTGCTGGACACCCTGGAATGCAGCCGGCCCTGGCGAGGACGGCGACATGGGATGTCGTGGCCTGGAACAGGGCGGCTGCCGCCGCGCTATTCGACTATGGCGCGCTTCCGCCGGAGCGCCGGAACATCCTGTGCGTCATCTTCGGCGATGGTCGTCTACAATCCTGCGACCTTGGACGATGCGACGCGGATCCGCGCGCGTCTGGAAACCCTGGACGCGGCTGCCGTCCCGGCCTGACCTCCTTGTAATAGCCTAGCCCTCTGGCTCCCGTCGCCGACCGACGCTACATCACAGGCCATGACCCAACGCCTTGTGATCGCCGCCGTCCAAGCCAATCCGACCGTGGGCGCCATCGCCCACAATGAAGCTCTAGCCAGGAAGCATATCGGGCAGGCCAAGGCGGCCGGCGTCGATCTCGCGGTGTTCTCCGAGCTCTTCATCAACGGCTATCCGCCGGAGGACCTGGCGATGAAGCCGGCCTTCTGGGCGGCGGGCAAGGCGGCGGTCGAGCGCCTGGCCCTGGAGACCAAGGATGGGCCCGCCGCCCTGGTCGGGGTGATCTGGCCCAACGCCGACCCCAAGAAGCGCCCTTACAACGGCCTGGCGTTCCTGGCCGAGGGCGAGGTCAAGGGCGTGGCCTTCAAGGCCGACCTGCCCAACTACGGGGTCTTCGACGAAAAGCGCGTCTTCGAGCCGGGCGTCGAACCGCGGGTCTTCGAACTGAAGGGCGTGCGCCTGGGCGTTCCGATCTGCGAGGACATCTGGTCCGCCGCCGTCTGCGCCGACCTCGCCGCCAAAGGCGCGGAAATCCTGCTGGTCCCCAATGGCTCGCCCTTCCGCCGCACCGCCGACGACGAACGGATGGCTGTCTCCAAGGCTAGGGTCGCCGAGACCGGCCTGCCGCTGCTCTACGTCAACGAGGTCGGCGGCCAGGACGAGCTGGTCTTCGATGGCGGCTCCTTCGCCCTCTCGGCCGCCGGCGAGGTGGTCATGCGCCTGCCGATGTTCGAGGAAGGCTTCGCCCTGACCGTCTGGGAGAAGGGCGCCGGCGGCTGGGCTTGCCGTGAGGCGCCGATGGCTGACTGGCCGACCGGGCCGGAGGAGATCTATCGCGCCATGGTCCTTGGCCTGCGCGACTATGTGAACAAGTCCGGCTTCCCCGGCGTGCTTCTGGGTCTGTCCGGCGGGGTCGACTCCGCCATCAGCGCCGTGGTCGCCGCCGACGCCCTCGGCCCCGACCGCGTCCGCTGCTTCATGCTGCCCTCGCGCTACACCAGCACCGAGAGCCTGGAGGACGCCGCCGATTGCGCCACCCGCCTGGGCGTGCGGCTGGACGAGATCTCCATCGCCCCGGCTATCGACGCCTTCGCCCAGATGCTGACCCCGCATTTCGAGAACAAGGCGCCGGACCTGACGGAAGAGAACATCCAGGCCCGGGCGCGGGGCCTCTCGCTCATGGCCCTTTCCAACAAGCTCGGCCACATGCTGCTCACCACCGGCAACAAGTCCGAGATGGCGGTCGGCTACGCCACCCTCTACGGCGACATGTGCGGCGGCTACAACGTGATCAAGGACGTCTACAAGACCGAGGTCTACGCCGTCTGCGACTGGCGCAACGCGAACGATCCCTTCGGCGTCGCCGCCAGCCCGATCCCCGAGCGCATCATCACAAAGGCCCCCTCGGCCGAGCTGCGCCCCGACCAGAAGGATCAGGACAGCCTGCCGGAGTACGCCGAGCTCGACGCCATCCTTCACGGCCTGGTGGAGGAGGAGGCGACCCTCGACGAGATCGTCGCCCGCGGCTTCGCCCCCGAGATCGTCGAGAAGGTCCAGCGCCTGCTCTACAGCTCCGAATACAAGCGCCGCCAGGCCGCCCCCGGCGTGAAGATCGGTCCGCGCGCCTTCGGCCGCGACCGCCGCTATCCCATCGTCAACGGCTTCCGCGACGCGGTGACCACCTCGTGAGCCGCGCCCCGGTCCTGCAGACCGACCGCCTGACCCTGCGCGGCCAGCAGGCCTCCGACTTCGAGGCTTTCGCCGCCATGTGGGGCTATCCGGACGTGACCCGCTTCATCGGCGGCAAGCCGGCCACCCGCGAGGAGGCCTGGAACCGCCTGCTGCGCAATATCGGCCACTGGGAGGAGATGGGCTTCGGCCCCTGGATGGTCTGCGACCGCCAGACCGGCCAACTCCTCGGCGACGTCGGCTTCTGCAACTTTCAGCGCAGCATGGACCCGCCCTTCGGCGACACGCCGGAGATCGGCTGGGTGATGTCCCCCGCGGCCCACGGCAAGGGCCTGGCCGGGGAGGCCGTCGCCGCGGCCCTTGCCTGGGCCGACGCGAACTTCGAAGGCCCCCGCACGGTCTGCATCATCAACCCCGCCAACACCCCCTCCATGCGCCTGGCCGCCCGCATGGGCTTCAAGGAATTCGCCCGCGCGCAGTACCATGGCGAGATCGTCCAACTGGAGCGGTGGCGCGCCTAGCGTTGTAAGGCGCAGCTTGCATATGCCACCCTCCGCCTAAGCGGAGGCTTGGCTGGCGTCGAACGCGGCCCTTTCCTCAGGCCTCTGGACAGAAAGGGAGGCCTGGCAGCCGTGACGACCCCGCATGATTTCCACACGCCCAAGTCCGGCTACTCCAAGGAAGACCTGATCCGGTCCGGCCTTGGCGGTTATTTCGGCCCCGGCAATGCGCAACTGCCTGCGCCGCCGATGCTGATGATGGACAGGATCGTCGAGATCGGCCTCGACGGAGGCGAGTTCGGCAAGGGCCGGGTGGTGGCCGAACTGGATATCAATCCGGATCTCTGGTTCTTCGCCTGCCATTTCGTGGGCGATCCGGTGATGCCTGGGTGCCTCGGCCTCGACGCAATGTGGCAGGTCATCGGCTACTGGCTCGGCTGGTCCGGTTCGCCGGGCAAGGGCCGCGCCCTGGGCGTGGGCGAGGTCAGGTTCCGCGGGGACGTCACGCCGCGCACGAAGCTCGTCCGTTATGAGGTCAGCCTCAAGCAGGTGCGCCGCGGCCGGCTCGCCCTGGCGGTGGCGAATGGCCAGATGTTCGCCGACGGCGTCGCGATCTACGCAGCGAGCGACCTCCGCGTCGGAATGATCCAGCCCGTTGAAGACTAGGACAGGGGCGATCCAAACCCCTAGGTCAGCTCCGCCACGTCCGGGGCGGCGTCCGGCCCGGCTCGCACGGCCTCGTGCAGGGCCGGGACGATCTCTTCGATCGTGTCCACGGCCGTCCAGCTATGCATGAAGCTGGGTGGGGTCAGGTGTTCGTCCACCGTGTGCTGGAAGAGCTTGAACAGCGGCTCCCAGAAGCCGTCGGGGCTGTAGAACACCACCGGCTTGCCATGCAGGTTCAGCCGCCGCCAGGACAGCAGCTCCACCACCTCTTCCAGGGTGCCGATGCCGCCGGGCAGCACGACGAAGCCGTCCGAGCGCTCGAACATCATCATCTTGCGCTCGTGCATGGACGAGACGACCACCGTCTCCACCACGTCCAGGCGGCGTTCCTGTTCCTTCAGGAAATGCGGGATGATCCCCAGCACCTTGCCGCCGGCCTCATTGGCGGCGCGCGCGCAAGCGCCCATCAGGCCGACGCCGCCTCCGCCATAGACCAGCTCCAGCTTCGCCGCCGCCAGGGCGCGGCCCAGCTCGGCCGCCGCATCCAGCAGGGCCGGGGCCGCCGCATCGGAAGAACCGCAGAAGACACAGACCGAATCGAGGCGGTCGGGCGCATCGCCCATGCAGCAGAGCTCCAGGAGAAACGTCGCAGCCGCTTGCAGCGGCGGCGGGAAAGACCGATCTAGCTATGCCCCGCGCCTAGGAGATTCAAGCAAAGCCGTGCGCCGACGCCTCGCCACCTTCCTGTCCCTCGCGCTGGTCCTGCCGATGGCGGCCGGCTGCGGGGAGGGGGCCGCGCCCCTGGCCCCGGCCGCCAAGACGCCGGGCGCGCAGCCCGATCCCGGCTATTACATCGCTCCCCGCGTCACCGACGTCCGAGGTGCGAACGGGCGGCTCAGCCTGGTGGGCGAGGCGCCCGCTGGCTCACGCGTCCGCCTGGCCACCCCCGAAGGCGAGGCCCAGTTCGCCGAGGCCGACGCCAAGGGCGCCTGGAGCCTTTCCCTGCCGACCAGCGCCCAAGCCCGGATCTACGGGCTCTCGGCCACGGTCGAGGGCCGCGCGGTCCAGAGCGAGGGCTACGTCCTGATCACCCCGACTGGCGAACCGGTGCTGCTGCGGGCTGGAGCCGGGGCGCTGCGCCATGGCACGGGGGCCAGCGGCGTCGACGCCGTCGACATCGACCGCGAGGGCGGGGCGGTGGTCTCGGGGCGCGCCCCGGCCGGCGCGGCGCTCAGCGTCCATATCGACGGGCGCAAGTTCGGCGAGGGGCGAGCTGGCCAGGACGGCCGCTACGCCCTGGCCCTGACCCAGCAGCCGCTGACCCCAGGGCGCCATCAGATCGACGTCTTCGGCGACGCCACCGAAAATCCGGTGATGATCGACGCCACCCCGGCGCCGGCGCTCTCCCAGGGGCCGTTCCGCGCCGCCTCGGTGGACGCCGGCCTGCGCGTGGACTGGATGACGCCCGGCGGCGGCGCCCAGTCGACCATCCTCCTGAAATAGGCGCACCTCCTTGACCCCAGCCATGGCCGCTCGCCGTCTCGCCGTTCCGGGCGCCATCGCCCCAGCCGGGGTGAAGTTCGACTTCTGGCGCTCGATGGCCGACCTCGCGCGTCTGGTCATGCGCTCGGGCGCGCCGGGGCTCGGCTGGCGGATCGCCGCGGCCCTCGCCCTGGTCCTGGTCGGCAAGCTGGCGGGCGTCGCAGCGCCCGTGGCCCTGGGTGACGCCATTAACCGCCTGGCGCCCGGGGCAGGGCAGGTCGCCACGCTCGGCGCAGGCTTCCTTCTGCTGGCCGTGGCCTTCGCGGTGCTGCGATTGGTCGCCGCCTGCGCACCCAACCTGCGGGACATGATCTTCACCGTGGTCGCCCAGTCGACCATGGCGAAAGCGGCCACCGAGACCTTCGCCCACGCCCTGGCGCTGGGCCTCGACTACCATCAGGGCAAGCAGACCGGCGCCCTGGCCCGCGTGATCGACCGCGGCGCCCGCTCCACCGACTTCCTGATGCGCAGCGTGGTCTTCAACCTCGGCCCGACCGCCGTGGAGCTGGTGCTGGCCATGGGGGTGATGGTCGTCCGGCTCGACTGGCGCTTCGCCGCCACCGCGGCGGCCACGATCGTTCTCTACGCGGTCCTGACCTTCAAGATCACCGACTGGCGGCTCTCCCATCGCCGCGAGCTGAACGAGGCCGACAGCCGCACCGCCGGCCTCTCGGTGGACGCCCTGCTGAACTACGAGACCGTGAAGACCTTCGGGTCGGAGGAGCGGACGGTCGAGCGCTATGAGGGCGCCATGGCCGATTACGTGCGCGCCGGCGTCCGCGCCAACGCTTCGCTGGCCATGCTGAACGCCGTCCAGGCCCTGGTGCTCAATATCGGCCTGGCGCTCATGACCGTCATGGCCGGCTACGAGGTTTTGCAAGGCCGCATGCGGATCGGCGATGTCACCATGGCGATCCTGCTGCTGATCGGTATCTATGGCCCGCTCAACATGCTGGGCTTCAACTATCGCGAAATCCGCCAGGCCTTCATCGACATGGAGCAGATGGTCCAGCTCCGGGCTGTGAGGCCCGACATCGTCGACGCGCCTGACGCTCGCGACCTGCCGCCGGCGACCGGTCATGGGGCGGAGATCGTCTTCAAGGACGTCGAATACCGCCATGACGCCCGCTCTACCGGGCTCATCGACGTCAGCTTCCGCGCGGCGCCGGGCGACACGGTGGCCCTGGTCGGGCCATCGGGGGCCGGCAAGACCACGGCCGTACGCCTGGCCTTGCGCCTGATCGATCCTCAGAGCGGCGCGATCACCATCGACGGCGCGGACCTGCGGCAGGTGAAGCAGGCCGCCCTGCGACGGGCCATCGCCCTGGTGCCGCAGGACGTGGCGCTCTTCAACGACACCATCGGCGCCAACATCGCCTTCGCCCGGCCCGAGGCTACGGCCCAGGAAATCCGCGCCGCGGCTGAGGCGGCCGAGTTGGGGCCCTTCATCGACAGTCTGCCCGGTGGCATGGCGACCCTGGTCGGGGAGCGCGGCCTGAAGCTCTCGGGCGGCGAGCGCCAGCGCGTCGGCATCGCCCGCGCCCTGCTGGCCGACCCGCGCGTCCTGGTGCTCGACGAGGCCACCAGCGCCCTCGACGGCCCGACCGAGGCGGCGATCCAGGAAACCCTGCGCAAGGCCCGGGCTGGCCGGACCACCCTGGTCATCGCTCACCGCCTCTCGACTATCGTGGACGCGGACCTGATCCTGGTCCTGCGACGTGGCCGCATCGTCGAGCAGGGCCGCCACGATGAGCTGCTGGAAAAGGGCGGCGAATACGCCGCCCTCTGGCGTCGCCAGACTCGGACCGCTTGATCTCGGCCCCCAAGGTGCGCGCCGGCGGAGCTCCTCGCTCTGCTACTCCGCGGCCTTGGGCACGTCGCCTGCGACCTTGAGGGCAGCCTTGCGCCGCTGCGGCCACCAGCGCCCGCCGGTCCGCGCCCACAGGCGTCCAAACCGCGCCGATAGCACCTCGGGCGCGGCCAGCAGGACGGGCGTCAGGATCAGTGTCAGCAGGGTGGAGAACGAAAGCCCCCAGACCACGGCGGCCGAAAGCTGCACCCACCACTCCGAACCGGGCGCCTTGTACTCCATGTGCATGCCATGGAAGTTCGGGTGCAGTTGGAACATCAGCGGCAGCAGCCCGACGACGGTCACCAGGGTGGTCAGCATCACCGGCCGGAACCGCTGGGTCGCTGCTCGCACCGCCGCCTCCGCGGCCGGGAAGCCGGTCCGCCGAAGCTGGTAGAAGGTGTCCACCAGCACGATATTGTGCCCGACCACCACACCGGCCAGCGCCACGACGCCTGTGCCCAGCATCAGCACCGACAGGTAGTCGAAGGTGTGGGCGAGGTTCACCACCACACCCAACAACACGCCGACCGTCGACAGGGCCACGGCCGACAGCGTCACCACCACCCCATAGTACGAGTTGAACTGCCAGAGCAGGATCACCGACATCAGGAACAGCGAGACGGCCATGGCCACCATGAAGAACTGCGCCGCTTCCTGACCCTCTTCGTCGGCGCCGGTGAACTTCCAGCGGACGGAAGGGGGGATGTTGGCCTGCTGCAGCCAGGGTCGCAGCTCGGCGATCTTCGCGTTGGTGGCGACGCCCTCGATGGTGTTGGCCTGGATCACCACCAGCCGCTGGGCGTCCCGGCGCTGGATGGTCGTCACCTGCTGGGCCGGCGCAAGCTTGATGAAGTAGCTGGCCGGCACCGGCCCGAACTGGGTCGGCACCTTCAGGGTGTCGAAGGCCGCGACGTTGCGGCTCTCCGGCGGGAAGCGCACCCGGATGTCCAGCTCGTCGTCGGCGTCGTCGGGGCGGAAGCGGCCGACCAGAACCCCGCCGGTGACGAATTGGATCGCCTGGCCGACCGTCAGCACGTCCACGCCGTAGCGGCCGGCCGCCTCGCGATCGACGGTCATGTTCCACTCGATTCCCGGCGATGTGCGGTTGTCCTCCAGCTCGTAGAGCTGTGGGTCGGCGGCCATCTTGGCCTTCACCAGATCGGCCGCCTTGTTGAGCGCGACGGGGTCCTGGCCGCGCAGCTCGACCTGCACGTCCTTGCCCACGGGCGGGCCGCCCTGGGGCTCGCGGACCTCGACCTCGATGCCGGGGATGTTGGTCACCCGCCGCCGGATCTCGTTGGCGACGTCCTTGCCGACCAGGCCAAGGCCAAGCCGTTCCTCGTAGTCTACGAAGTCGACGCTGATCCGGCCGATGGTGTCGTTGGGCGGAGAGTTCGGGCCGCCGCCGGGGCTGGTCGTGCCCGAACGGACGAAGACCGATTCGATCCCCTTGATCCCCTGCATCCGCTGTTCGACCTGGGCGACCAGCGAGTCCTGCGCCTGGGGCGAGAGGTTGCCTCGCGCCTTCACGTAGACCGCCACATATTCGGGGTCCTGGCGCAGGAAGAACTCGGTGGGCTTCTTGGCCGCGACGAACGCCGACACCACCGCCACGATGACCAGCACGGTGGCGCCGAGCGCCATCAGCGGACGCTTGCCCAGGGCGTGCACCGTCCGCGCATAGCGGCCCATGAAGCCGGTCATCTGCAGCGGGTCGCCGTGTTCGGACTTTTCGATCTCCGCCAGGTGCGCGGCGTCCACGGCCGCCTTGCGCCCGAAGATCGAGCCGAGGGCGGGGGTGAAGATCAGCGCGATGAAGATCGAGCCGCCGAGCACATAGAACAGGGTCAGGGGCAGGAAGCTCATGAACTTCCCGGCGATCGAGTTCCAGAACAGGAAGGGCACGAAGGCGCACAGGGTCGTCAGGGTGCCGTTCAGCACCGGCCAGAACATGCGCTTGCCGGCGGCGGCGAAGGCCTCTTCCTTGGTCAGGCCCTCGGCCATCTTGCGGTCGGCGTACTCGACCACGACGATGCCGCCGTCCACCAGGATCCCCACCGCCAGCACCAGGCCGAACATCACCATCTGGTTCAGGGTGTTGCCGGTGGCGTTCAGCATCAGGAAGGCGATCATGAAGCAGGCGGGGATCGCCGCCCCGACCATCAGCCCCTGCCGGATGCCCAGGGTCGCGACGATGATCAGCATCACCAGGATGGTCGCGATCAGCAGGCCGCTTTCCAGCACCACCAGGGTCCGGCCGATAAAGTCGCTCTGGTCGAAGATGTAGGAGACCTTGACCGTCTCGGGCCAGCGGGTCTGTTCCTCGGCCACCACCTTGCGAACCGCCGCGACGGTGTCGAGGATGTTGGCCCCCGAGCGCTTGGCGACATCCACCGAGAAGGCCGGCTGGCCGTTGAAGCGGCTGATATAGGTCGCCTCCTTGAAGGTCCGCCGCACATCGCCGATGTCGGCCACGGTGATTAGCCGGTCGCCGTTGCGCTTGATCGGCAGGGAGAGGATGTCCTCCGGCTTCTCGACCACGCCGGGCACCTTGACTGCGAACTTGCCGGTCCCGGATTCCAGGTTGCCGGCGGGCACGAGCTGGTTGTTCCGGGCGATGAGTTGGGCGAGTTCGCCGGTGGTGACGTTGGCCGCCTCCATCCGCACCGGGTCGATGGTGACTTCCAGCACCTCCTCGCGACCGCCGTTGAGATAGACCTCCAGCACGCCGGGCGTGCCTTCCAGCCGGTCCTGCAGCTCGCGGGAGATCTGGAACAGGGTCCGCTCGGGCGCCGCGCCCGACAGCACGATGCCGATGACCGGGTCGGCCGCCGTACTGGCCTCCTCGATGATCGGCTCTTCGGCGTCCGGCGGGAACTCGCCGCGGGCCAGGTCGACCTTGGCGCGCACCTCGGCCAGAGCCTTGTCCTTGTCGAAGTTGGGTTCAAATTCCAGGTTGACGACCGCCATGCCCTGCCGGGCGACGGAGTTCATCTCCTTGATGCCGTCGATGGTCTGAATCTCGGTCTCCAGCGGCCGCACGAGCAGCCGCTCGGCGTCCTCGGGACTGACCCCCGGATAGGGAACCACCACCGCCAGGAACGGGAAGTCGATATTCGGGTCCGACTCCCGCGGCATGGAGAGATAGGCTCCGAAGCCGAACAGGCTGGCGATCAGGGTGACCGCCAGGACGACTTTCCGTCGTTTTATCGCGCCGTCGATCAGAGGTCCGATCATGGCTTCGTCTCCTTAGGGAGCCCTCGCGTCAGCGCGCGAGCGTCGCCCGAACCTTCTGACCCTCGGCCACATAGGACTGGCCGACCGTGATGACGCGGACCGGACCGTGCAGGCCCACCACCCAGATGCCGGAGGCGGTCTCCTCCAGGACGTTCACCGGCGAAAAAGCGACCTTCTCGCCCACCTGCACGTAGCGGACTCCCTGGCGTCCGGCCGCGTCCAGCACCAGCGAGGACAGGGGCACCAGGTGCGCCGGACCCGATCCGCTGCCGATCCGCACGTCCGCCGACAGCCCCGAGCGGGTCATCTGCGGATTGGCCACCGCCACCTCGACCCGATAGGTGCGGGTCTGGGGATCGGCCTCGCGGGCGGCGTAGCGGACGCGGCCGGTGAGGGTCTCGCCGGAAGTCAGCTTGGCGGTCGCCGTCGCCCCGACCTGCACCTTCGAGGCCTCGGTCTCCGGCAGGTCGCCGACGATCAGCAGCGGATTGAGCTCGATCATCGTCCCGCAGGCCTGGCCGGGTTGCAGATAGGTCCCGATCTCGGCGTCGCGCCGGTCGAACACGCCGTCGAAGGGCGCGCGGATGCTCATCTGCTCGACGCCCAGCTCTGCCTGCCGCACGGTCGCGGCCGCCGCATCGGCCGCTGCCTGGTCCTGCAGGAACTGGGTCTGCGAGCGATAGCCCTTGGCGTGCAGCTCCTCCGAGGCCTTCTGCTGGAGCTGGCTGGAGCGCAGGTTGGCGCGGGCCTGGTCGAGGGTCGCCTGCCGGGCGTCGAGGTTCAGACGGCAGAGCACAGCGCCCTTGCGCACGAACGCGCCCTCGACCGCCGGGGTCGCGGCGACCACGCCGGGAGTCTCCGAGCGCACGATCACGCTGCGGGCGGCTTCCGTCCGGCCACGGATCGCCACCGTGTATTCGCGAGTCGCCTCCGGGGTGAGCACCGTCTGCACCGTCGGCGCCCCCCGGGCTTCGGCGGTCTTGGCCTGCGCCGCGCGTCCGGACCGGTTGACGATGGTGCCAAGCGTGAATGCGATCACCAGGACCGCCACCACCACGACGACGAAGAGGTACTGTGGCCTCAGTTTCATCCCTTGCTTTCCCCCGGGCCGCATTGATCTGCGGCGCTCGAATCGCGCCCAGAGCCCAGGCCGAAATTCGTATTTCAATGGTTTTCTGATGCCGGCGTTCTCCGACTGCAAATGAAATCGCGGACAGATACGCCGTGGGCCGGATAATGTGCCCCTGGAGCCGCAGGACCGCAGCATGGCCTTGCGTGCGACGCCGCCGTCCGCCATCCCCTGTTTCCGGGCCGACTGAAGGGAACTGAGCCGCCGTGAGATACCTGCACACCATGGTCCGCGTTTCGGACCTCGACGCCTCGCTCGACTTCTACTGCGCCAAGTTGGGCCTGGTGGAAGTCTCCCGCACCGAGAACCAGGGCGGCCGCTTCACTCTGGTCTTCCTCTGCGCCCCCGGCGACGAGGCCGCCGCGCGCCAGAACAAGGCGCCGATGGTCGAGCTGACCTATAACTGGGATCCGGAGGACTATCAGGGCGGCCGCAATTTCGGGCACCTGGCCTATGCGGTGGACGACATCTACGCGCTCTGCCAGCGCCTGGCCGACGCCGGCGTGACCATCAACCGACCGCCGCGAGACGGCCACATGGCCTTCGTCCGCTCTCCGGACGGCATTTCCATCGAATTGCTGCAGGCCGGCGAACGCAAGGCTCCGGCCGAGCCCTGGGCCTCCATGCCGAATACGGGCGTCTGGTGAGCGGCCGCCTCGAAGGCCGCGCGGCCCTGATCACCGGGGCTGCGGGCGGCATCGGCCTCGGCTGCGCCGAAGCCTTCGCCAGGGAGGGGGCCGACCTCGTCCTTCTCGACCTCGATGAGGCCCGCACCGACAAGGTCGCCGCCAACCTCGCCGCCCGCTCGGGGCGCAAGGTTCACGCGCTCGCCTGCGACCTGGCCGACGCCGAGGCGGCCCGCAAGGCGGTGATCCGCGCCTGCGCCCTGCTGGGCCGCATCGACGTGCTGGTCAACAACGCCGGCATCCTGGCTCCGGGCGACATCCTGGACGCCGAGCTCGAGGACTTCGACCGGGTGCTGGCGGTGAACCTGCGCGCGCCGTTCGTGGTCGGCCAGACCGTGGCCCGGCACATGGTCGACGCCAAGATCAAGGGCTCGATCATCAACATGTCCTCGATCAACGCCGTCCTCGCCATCCCCAACCAGATCGCCTACGTGACCTCCAAGGGCGGGCTCGGCCAACTCACCAAAGCCATGGCGCTGGGCCTCGCGCCCCACGGCGTCCGCGTCAACGCCATCGGCCCCGGCACCATCGCAACCGACATCCTCAAGGGCGTCATGCAGGACGACGACGCACGCCACCGCATCCTCTCTCGCACCCCGCTCGGGCGCTTCGGCGAAGCCGAGGAAATCGGCCGCGTCGCCGTCTTCCTGGCCAGCGACGACGCCTCCTACATCACCGGCCAGACCATCTACCCCGATGGCGGCCGCCTGGCGCTGAACTACACGGTGCCGGTGGAGTAGGTCGGAAAGGGAGCTCCCGGCGAAGCCAGGCGGGGCTCCCCGCAGGGGAGGACGGCGCTCGCCGAGTGCGCTAGAAGCCCTCAAATGCTGCGCCTGACCGAACTGAAGCTCCCCCTCGGCCATGAGGAAGCGGCCCTGCCTGCCGCCATTCTCGAGCGCCTGGGCGTGCCCGCCGCCGACCTGATCGACTACGCCGTTTTCCGCCGCGCGCACGATGCGCGCCGCAAGGCTGCGATCCTGATGGTCTACACGGTGGACGTCACGGTGCGGGGCGAAGCGGAGGTCCTGGCGCGGCTTTCCGGCGACCGCAACGTCCAGCCGACGCCCGACATGGAATACCGCCACGTCGCCCGCGCGCCAGAGGGGCTCGCCAAGCGCCCGGTGGTCATCGGCGCCGGCCCCTGCGGCCTCTTCGCGGGGCTGATCCTGGCCGAGATGGGCTTTCGCCCGATCATCCTCGAACGCGGCAAGGTGGTGCGCGAGCGGACCAAGGACACCTGGGGCCTCTGGCGGCGCAGCGAACTCAATCCGGAATCCAACGTGCAGTTCGGGGAGGGCGGCGCTGGCACCTTCTCCGACGGCAAGCTCTATAGCCAGGTGAAGGACCCGCGCTTCCTGAGCCGCAAGGTCCTGACCGAGTTCGTCGCCGCTGGCGCGCCGCCGGAAATCCTCACCGAGGCCCACCCCCATGTCGGCACCTTCCGACTGGTCACCATGGTCGAGGCGATGCGTGAGAAGGTCGAAGCTCTCGGCGGCGAATATCGCTTCCAGCACAAGGTCGAGGACTTCGATATCATCGAGGAAGGCGGACATCGGCGCCTGCACGGCCTGCGCCTGCACGACGGCAGTTACATCGAGGCCGATCACGTGGTCCTAGCCCTCGGCCACTCCTCCCGCGACACCTTCCAAACACTCTACGACCGCGGCGTCCATGTGGAGGCCAAGCCCTTCTCGTTGGGCTTCCGGATCGAGCACCCGCAGTCCTGGATCGACCGCGCTCGGTTCGGGACCAGCGCCGGCCACAAGGACCTCGGCGCGGCGGCCTACGCCCTCTCGCACCACTGCTCCAATGGCCGCAGCGTCTACAGCTTCTGCATGTGCCCCGGCGGCACGGTGGTGGCCGCCACCTCCGAGCCGGGCCGCGTCGTCACCAACGGCATGAGCCAGTATTCCCGCAACGAGCGGAACGCCAACGCCGGCATCGTCGTCGGCATCGAGCCGGAAAAGGACTATCCGGGCCACCCCCTGGCGGGCATCACCCTGCAACGCCATTGGGAGTCCCGAGCCTTCGAGGCCGGCGGTGGGACCTATGCCGCGCCGGGCCAGCGGGTTGGCGACTTCCTGGCCGGACGGCCCTCGACCGCGCTCGGCGAGATCGTCCCGTCATATCGCCCGGGCGTCACCCCGACCGACCTTTCGACCTGCCTCCCGGACTTCGCCATCGCCGCCATCCGCGAGGCCCTGCCGGCCTTCGCCCGCCAGATTCCGGGCTTCGACGATCCCGACGCCGTCCTGACGGGCGTCGAGACCCGCACCTCGTCCCCCGTCCGCATCACTCGCGGCGCCGATTTCCAGAGTCTCAACACGGCTGGCCTCTATCCCGCCGGCGAGGGTGCGGGCTACGCTGGCGGCATCCTCTCGGCCTCCATCGACGGCATCAAGGTCGCTGAAGCCGTCGCGCGCAGCATGACGGGGGTTTAGGCCGCCTGACGGCGGCTTCCTTCGTCTGGCCTTCAGGCATCCGCGCCCAGGCGCCGACGCGCGAACCAGGCGATGATCAGCCCGAACAACAGCATCGCGACGAGGTTCTTCACAAAGGACTCAGGGGTGAACTTCGGGAACCGCCCCACCGCCGACAGCGGAACGACGACATAGTTCATGACGGCGAAGATTCCGGCCCCATAGGCCAGGCCCCAGAGAGGCCATCGCCGCCGAAGCGTCGGCAGCCTCAGGCTCGTCAGCACGAAGACGGCGGCGATGATCAGCCCCATCAGCTCCTGCAACACAAGGCCGAGCGCAACGGTCGCCGCGCCGCCCTCGAAGGATGATTTCCCGACCAGTCCGCTGGCGATGAACTGAAGGATGAAGCCGAAGCTCTTGCCGCTGATCAGCACCGCGGCGCCGATGTCCAGCGTCGCGGCGACGAGCCCGCCCCACAGGATGGCCGAAAAGACCGCGCCCCTGCCGCCCATGCTGTCTCCCCCCGGTCAGAGTCGTTGCTCGGACGAAGGGACGGTAATCGCCGAACCGCGATTTCTCAACATTCGGCTGGCGAGCGCGCGCTCGCGCCAATGGTCAGCCCGTGCTCGCGACCTCGCCGCGGCTGGCTGCGCGAAAGGCTCGCGGCGTGAGGCCGACCTCATCCTTGAAGGCGCGATTGAATGGGCCGATGGACGCGAAGCCGCACTCGAAGGCGATCTCAAGGATCGACCGCCGCTCGTGGCCGTCGGCGAGCAGCGCCTTGGCCCGCTCGATCCTGTGATGATTGATCAACCGGTTGAAGTTGGTGAAGCCGAGCCCGAGGCTGACGCACTGGGAGACGCGGTGTTCCGGCTCGCCCAGCCGTGCGGCCACATCGGCGACCCGCAGATCCGGGTCCCTGTCTATTTCCTCCTCGCGCAACAGGCGTAGGAGGCGTTCGGCCAGTCTGGCGTCGTCCGCGTTCGCCGCGCGCCTGGTCGCTGTCGGCCTCTGTTCCGTCTGCAGCGGGTGGCGACGGCGGTACCATACAGCCGCGGTTGCGGCGACCAGGCCGACCAGGGCGCAGATGCTTTTGATCACGCTGTTGGCGTGGGCGCTGGCCGCGCTGTCCGAGGCGCGCAGCCCGATGATCGAAACCATGATCAGCAGGGTGTAGACCCCGAGAAACGCCGCTCGGAAGCGCTTCTCGGCGGCTGGCAGGCTGGGCCGGTAGTGATGGAACGGCTCGACGAAGGTCAGCAGCAGCGCCGCCGAGCCGCTGAGGGCGTAGATGTTCTCGCTGAAACGGGAGAGCTCGCCGCCGGAGGGGACGAGAGCGGTAAGCCCGCCGGTGACGACGACGGTCAGGCCCACAATGCGCGCCCAACGCACGTCGCGCTTTGCCGGGTCGAATAGCGCCCGCGTGAGCAGCCACGACCATCCGCATGCGCCCAGGCCGATGATCGCAAAGCGCTTGGCGAGGGGCGCGTCGAGCAACTGGGCGGCGATGTAGCAAACGAATGAAGCGACGGCGAGCGAGCCATAGGCGGTCACCCGGCTGGGCGGCCGCCAGGGCCGCAGCATGCGGCCCGCAGGGGGGCTGAGGGCTGACGCCCTGGACATCGGGTTCTCCCTGATGCGGGCGTTTTTCATGGCGCGAGCGCGCCTGGCTGTCCAGGGTCCGGCAAGCGGACGCCAAGAAGTTCTGGCCGAATTCCAAATCGGCGAGACGGCGATCCGTCCCGCCCGCATTCCGTGCAGATCACCTCATCCCGAGGTCTTTGCCCGGAGCCTCCATGTCGACCACATATCCTTCCGTCACCGCCTCGAGCCTGGCCGCGACCGCTCTGCGTTGGGCGGGCGTCGCATGGTTCCTCGTCGCCGCCTTTGGGCAAGCCGCCTTCATCTGGTTCATCCTGGCCTTCTATGGAGTCCGCACCGCGCGCGGAGACTTCGCCGCCTGGAATGACAAGCCCCTGATCGATGGTTATGTCGCTGGCGACGATGCCGGCAATTTCGTCTTCGCCGCCCACGCTCTCTTGGCGTCGGCCGTGACGCTGATGGGCCTGATGCAACTCGTGCCCGGCTTGCGTCGAACTCGGCCGGTCCTGCACCGCTGGACGGGGCGGAGCTTCCTCGCAATCGCCAGTTTCATGGCTTTGAGCGGGATCTGGCTGGCTGTGGTCCGCGGAACCTATCTCTCGGTCGTTTCGGCGGTCGCCATTCTGGTCAACGGCCTGCTCATCCTGCTCTTCGCCGGCCTGGCCTGGCGCAGCGCGGTCCAGCGCCGCTTCGAGCGCCATCGGATCTGGGCCATGCGCACCTTCATGGTCGTGAGCGGCGTCTGGTTCCTGAGGGTCGGGCTTATGGGGTGGGTCCTGGTCAACCAGGGGCCCGTAGGCATGACCGACGACATGTCCGGCCCCGCCGACGTCGTGCTCGTCTTCGGCAGCTACCTGATCCCGCTGACCTTGCTTGAGCTCTATTTCGCTGCGTCCAGGCGCGAAAATATCGGCCTGAAGGCGTTCGCCGCTGCCGTGGTCTTCCTGGCCGCGGCCTATACGGCGGCCGGCGTGTTCGGGACGGTCGCTTTCATGTGGGGGCCTTACCTGTAGGGCTGGCCTAGCCCTTCGGCGGATAGGCGTGCGTGGTTCCCTGAGGGTCCTCGACGCTGGCCTCGCCCACATAGTTCGGGCCGATGGGGACCTTGCCGTGGCCGTCGGGGATGTCGAGAACGTAGGTCGGCTGGCAGAGGCCCGAGAAGCGGCCGCGCATGGCGCGCATCACCGCCTGGCCTTCCTCGACGCTGGTCCGCAGGTGCGAGGTGCCCGGCGCAAGGTCGCCCTGGTGCAGGTAGTAGGGCTTGATCCGAGTCTCGACGAAGCCGCGCATCAGCGCGCCCAGCACCTCCGGATCGTCGTTGACGCCCTTCAGCAGCACCGTCTGGCTCAGCATCGGCAGGCCGGCGTCGACGATCCTGGCGCAGGCGGCCCGCGCCGCCGTGGTCAGCTCGCGCGGATGGTTGGCGTGCAGGGCGACATAGACCGCCTTGCCCTCGCACTTGATCGCTTCGACCAGTTCATCGGTCACCGCCGCCGGGTCCACCACCGGCACGCGGGTGTGGTAGCGCACGACCTTCACATGCTCGATCCGGGCCAGGCGGGCGGAGATGTCGGCTAGCCGGCGAGGGGACAGGACGAAGGGATCGCCGCCCGTGAGGATCACCTCCCAGATCTCCGGGCGGCCGGCGATGTAGGCCAGCGCCGCGTCGAGGGTCTCGGTGGTCAGCGGCTTCAGGCCTTCTGGCCCGACCATCTCGCGGCGGAAGCAGAACCGGCAATAGACGGCGCAGGTGTGGGTGGCCTTCAGCAGCACCCGGTCTGGATAGCGGTGGACGATCCCCTCGACCGGGCTGAAGGCGAAGTCACCGATCGGGTCGTCCCGCTCCAGCGGCTGGGCTTCCAGCTCGGCCTGGCCGGGCATGAGCTGGCGCGCGATCGGGTCGGCTGGGTCGGTCGGGTCGATCAGTTCGGCCATGGCCGGGGTGATGGCCAGCGCGTAGCGTGCGGCCACGCGCTCCAGCTCGGGCAGGCGCTCCATCGGCGCCAGGCCCGCGGCCACCAGGTCCGCCGGTTTGCGAAGGGTGCTCATCGGCGCGCATATGGCCCATGGGGCCGCGCGGGGCAATTGCGGCCTATGCTCCGGCTACCGGCGTCCAGACCACCTGGTCGATCCGGCTCGCTCCCGTCGCCAGCATCACCAGGCGGTCGAAGCCCAGCGCGCAGCCGCAGGCCGGCGGCATGTGGGCCAGGGCGGCGAGGAAGTCCTCATCGATCGGATAGCGCTCGCCATAGACCCGGGCCTTCTCGTCCATCTCGGCCTGGAACCGCCGCCGCTGCTCGGCCGGGTCGGTCAGTTCGCCGAAGGCGTTGGCGAGTTCGACCCCGCAAGCATAGAGCTCGAACCGCTCGGCGACCCGCGGGTCGCCAGCCTTGGGGCGGGCGAGGGCTGCTTCGCTGATCGGGTACTCGCAGAGGATGGTGGGCCGGCCCACGCCCAGGTGCGGTTCGATCTTCTCGACCAGCACCTTCGAATAGATATCCTGCCAAACGTCGTCGTCGGCGACGCGCACGCCGCAAGCCCTTGCGCCATCAGCCAAGAGTTCCCGGTCGGTCTCGCCGTCGGCCGCGACGCTGGCCAGCAGGTTGATCCCGGCATGGCGTTCGAAGGCCTCCTGCAGGCTCAACCGTTCAGGTTCCTGGAAGGGATCGGACGAAACCTGCCGATAGGCGAGGTTTTTGGCGCCTATCGTCTCGGCCGCCAGCGCCAGCAAGTCGGCGCAGTCGGTCATCAGTTGCTCGTAGGGCTCGCCCGTCCGGTACCATTCGAGCAGGGTGAACTCGGGATGATGCAGCGGGCCGCGCTCGCGATTGCGCCAGACCCGGGCGAAATCGAAGATCCGTTTCTCTCCCGCCGCCAGCAGCTTCTTGCAGGCGAACTCCGGGGAGGTGTGCAGGTAGAGCGTCTCATGCTCACCGGAATTGCCAATGATTTCAGTGGAAAAGGCGTGCAGATGGGCCTCGTTGCCGGGCGAGATCTGCAGGGCTGCGCCCTCGACCTCGACGAAGTCCCGATCCTCGAACCAGCGCCGCACCGCCCGAGTGATCTGGTTGCGCGCCATCAGGAACGGGCGGCGGTCCTCATGGACGTCGGCGCGCCACCAGGGCGTTTGTGAAGCTGTCGGCACGGGCGTCCTCTATGCGGCGATTTCGATCATGACTGGCGAATTTCGCCTTCATCCTGTAGGTGCGCGGCAAGACCGCCGCTCGGCGGAATCGCGCGAGGCCGATGGCCGGCCTCCCCAATAGGCTTGAGGACGAACTACGTGAAGGTCGCTGCCAGCTCGCTCAGGAAAGGCGCCGTCGTCGACATGGACGGCAAGCTCTATGTCGTCCTGACCGCCCAGAACATCCACCCCGGCAAGGGCACGCCGGTCACCCAGCTCGACATGCGCCGCATCTCCGACGGCGTAAAGGTGTCAGAGCGCTGGCGCACGACCGAGCAGGTCGAGCGCGCCTTCGTGGACGACCGGACCTACAACTTCCTCTACCAGGACGGCGAGGGCTATCACTTCATGCAGCCCGAGACCTTCGACCAGGTCGTGGTTTCGGAAGACGTGGTCGGGGACGCCGCGCCGTGGCTGAGCGACGGCATGTCGGTGGTGCTGTCGGTGCACGAGGGCGTGCCGATCGCCCTGGAACTGCCGCGCACCGTCACCTTCGAGATCGCCGAGACCGAGCCGTCGGTGAAGGGTCAGACCGCGTCCTCGTCCTACAAGCCGGCGATCCTGACCAATGGCGAGCGGATTATGGTCCCGCCGTACATCACCAGCGGCACCCGCGTGGTCGTCCTGACGGAAGACTGGACCTACTCGGAACGCGCCAAGGACTAAGCGCTTCGGCGGGCGTCAGGCGAAACGCTTGGCGCCCGCGACGCACAGCACGACGGCGGCGGTCACGCCGGCCATCGACCAACCCACCGGCTCGCCCAGCAGCCAGGCCGCCAGCCCCAGCCCCATCAGCGGCTGCAGAAGCTGAAGCTGGCCCACCGCCGCCACCCCGCCCAGGGCCAGGCCGCGGTACCAGAAGACAAATCCGATCAGCATGCTGAACAGCGACACGTAGCCCAGGCCCGTCCAGGCGCGGGCGCTCACATGCGTCAGGTCCTCCGGCCAGGTCAGGGCGCCCAGCAGCGCCATGACGGGCAGGGCGATGACCAGCGCCCAGCAGATCACCTGCAGGCCGCCCAAGGTTCGCGAGAGCCGCCCGCCCTCGGCGTAGCCCAGGCCGCAGACGACCACGGCCGCCACCATCAGGAGGTCGCCCTTCAGGGACCCCTCGGCTCCGCGCGTCATGGCGAAGGCGGCGACCATGGCCGCGCCCAGGCCCGCAAAGGCCCAGAAGGACCGGCTGGGCCGCTCGCCGCCCAGATAGACCGCGAAAAGCGCCGTGGACATGGGCAGCAGGCCGATGAAGACGATCGAATGCGCCGCGGTGATCTCGCGCAGGGCTATCGCGGTGAGCAACGGAAACCCCGCCACCACGCCCGAGGCGATCACCGCCAGGGCCGCCAGCTCGCGCCGCGAGGGCCTTTGAGCCCGTGTCGCCATCAGCAGCAGGGCGGCCAGAGTCCCGGCGATCACCGCTCTCCCGGCGGTCAGGAACAGCGGATCGAAATCGGCCACCGCCAACCGTGTCGCCGGCAGTGATCCCGAGAAGATCGCCACGCCCAACAGGCCGTCGATCCAGCCTCTCGTCTTGTCGTCCATGCTTTGCCTCCTGCGCGGAGCACTAGGGGGTGGGGACTCGTCTCGACAGGTACGGTGCAATACAGTTTCGACAAACTGTACTGGTTCGAAAGGCATGACAGATGGCTGGCCGCGTCGATGAGGTGATGAGCGCGATCCGTGAGCGCATCGCTGCGCGGACCTTGCAGCCGGGCGCCAAGGCCCCGTCGATCCGCGCCTTCGCCGCCGCCGCTGGCGTTTCCAAATCCACGGTGGTCGAGGCCTATGATCGGCTGGCCGCCGAGGGGGTGCTGGAGGCGCGGCGCGGCTCGGGCTTCTACGTCGCCGGCCGCAGTCCGCCGCTGGCCCTGGCCGAGCTGGGGCCGCGGCTCGACCGCTTGATCGATCCGCTGTGGGTTTCTCGGCAATCGCTGGAGGCCGCGCCTGGGACGCTGAAACCCGGCTGCGGCTGGCTCCCGAGCGACTGGATGCCTGAAGACGCCGTGCGGCGCGCCCTGCGGGGCCTGGCGCGGGCGCCGCACCCCAACCTGACCGACTACAGCCCGCCGCTGGGCGTCCCGACCATGCGCAGCCTGCTATCGCGGCGGCTGGCCGGGTTTGGCCTGGAAGCTCCGCCCGACCAGATCATGCTGACCGAATCCGGCGTCCAGGCGCTGGACCTCGTCTGCCGCTTCCTGCTGGAGCCGGGCGACACGGTCCTGGTGGACGATCCTTGCTACTTCAATTTCCAGGCCCTGCTGCGCGCCCATCGCGTGGAGGTGGTCGGGGCGCCCTGGACGCCGTCCGGCCCGGACCTCGACCAGTTCGAACAGATTCTGATCGCCCGCAAGCCGCGGCTCTACATCACCAATTCCGGCCCGCAGAACCCCACCGGGGCCACGCTTTCGGCAGTGACCGCTCACCGCCTGCTGAAGCTGGCCGAGCGGCATGACCTTCTGATCGTCGAGGACGAGGTCTATGCCGACCTTGAGGCCGAGGCCTCGCCGCGCCTGGCGGCCTTCGACGGCCTGGAGCGCGTGGTGGTCATCGGCAGCTTCTCCAAGACCATGTCGGCCGCTGGTCGCTGCGGCTTCGTGGCCGCCCGGCGGGAGTGGACCGAAGGCCTGATCGACCTGAAGGTCGCGACCTCCTTCGGTGGCGGCGGGCTGGCGGCCGAGCTGACCCAAGCGATCCTGATGGACAGCGCCTATCGCCGCTATCTGTCGTCGCTGCGAGAGCGGCTGGCGCGGGCGCGGGGCGAGACGCTGGCGCGGCTGCGTCCGCTCGGCCTGACGCCGTGGGTCGAGCCGGCGGCGGGAATCTTTCTCTGGATGCGGCTGCCGGACGGCCTCGACGGCGGCGAGATCGCCCAGCGAGCGCTGGCCGAAGGCGTCGTGCTGGCCCCTGGCGAGGCGTTCAGCGCCTCACGCGGCTGGCGCGGCTTCCTGCGCTTCAACGCCGCCCAGTCGGGCGAAGCGCCGATCTATGAGGTTCTCGACCGTGCGATCAGGCAGGCAGGCGCCGGGCGGTGACGATCTTCACCGGCTGGGCCAGCATCTCGCCCTTCATGACGCCCTCGCCGGCGGTCGGCGAGGTGGGGGCGGCCAGGATCTTCTGCACCATCTCCATGCCCTCGACCACCTTGCCGAAGGCCGCAAAGCCCAGGTTGTCGCCCGGCTGCTTGGGGTCGGCGTCCATGTAGGTCATGTCGCCGACGCAGATGAAGAAGTCCGAGGTGGCTGTGCCGGGGCTGGTCCGGCCCATGGAGATGGCGCCGTTGGTGTGGGAGAGGCCGGTCTTGGTGGTCGGCTCGTGAGCGATGGGCTTCAGGACCCTAGCCGGGTCGTTCTGCACCCCGCCCTGGACCAGGCCGAACTCCGGGGCGTTGGGCACCTTGGAGGCTCGATAGAAGGTCGCTCCATCGAAGCGCTTCTCGTCCACATAGCGAAGGAAGTTCCCCGCCGTGATCGGCGCCTTGTCGGGATAGAGCTCCAGCACGATGGGCCCGTCGGCGGTGTCCAGCCTTACCCGCACAGGGCCTGGAGCCTGGGCCTGGGCCAGGACCGGCGCCGCAACCGCTGCAGCCGCGCCGCCAAGAAAAACACGTCGCTTCATCGCACGCTCCCGAACTGAAGGGGCGAGCTTAACGCGCGTTGTTCGCATCGCAATCGCCGGCTAGCGCGGCTGTCGGGAGCGGATCTCAATTGTCGGGAAATTTGAAATCCAAGTGGCTCCCCGAGCAGGACTCGAACCTGCGACAAGTCGGTTAACAGCCGACTGCTCTACCAACTGAGCTATCGGGGATCACGTTGGAGGCGGCGATATACCCAGCGACGATCCGGCGTGCAAGCGCTCATATTGCGTTTGTCCACAGATCGCAAAAAGAGCCCGGCCGGAGCCGGGCTTCGAGAGAAAGTTCTGTGATGGTGGGTGTCTTCGATGAAGACGCCGGCGAGGTTCCGCCTGGATGGTTAAACGGGCATTAATGCTTCTTGGCGACCAATGGCCCCGCGACCCCGTAGGCCATCGACCCCGCCTTCGCCGGGGGCTACGAAAGGGCGGGAATTAAGGGTCCTCTTGACGAAATGCGTATTCATTTCACAGGGATAGCCGGCGCAGGCATGGCCGCGGTCGCGCTTCTGATGCGTGACGCGGGGCATCAGGTCTCGGGGTCTGACGAAGACGTGTTCCCGCCGATGTCCACCTATGTCGAAGGGCTGGGCTTTCCCTTCTACCGGCGATTCGACGGGGAGAATCTGCCGCAGGACCTGGACGTTCTCGTCCTGGGGGCCAGCGCCAAGCTGGGCGGTGAATCGAATCGTGAAGTCATTGCCGCCCGCGCGCGCGGCGTCCCGGTGACGACCTTTGCGGAGATGCTGGGCGAGGTGACCAGCCAGCGCCAGGTCACGGTCGTGGCCGGATCCTTCGGCAAGTCGACCTGCACCGCCCTGATGGCCCATATCCTGGTCGAGGCCGGCGCCGATCCGGGCTGGATGGTCGGCGCCATATCTCCGTCGCTGGAGGCCACCGGCCACTGGGGTTCAGGACCGGTGGTGATCGAGGGCGACGAATACATCCTCTCAGACACGGACCGGCGCTCGAAGTTCCAGCTCTACCGCCCGAGCGGCGTGCTGCTGACCTCGCTGATCCACGACCACGTCAACGTGTTCCCGACCTTCCCGGAATACGAGGCGCCGTTCCGCGACCTGCTGGCCAAATTGCCGGCGAGCGGCCTGGCCGTGATGCGCGAGCATCCGGCCATCCGCGCGATCGCCGGCGAAACCTCCGCGCGGGTGGTCTGGTACGATACCGCGCCTGGCCCAGGCTGGCATTGCCGCGACGTGGTCTTCAGCGAGACGACCCGGTTCGATCTGGTCGCGCCTGACGGGCGGGTGATTCCGCTCACAACGGGACTGCTGGGCGCTCATAACGTCGAGAACATCGTCGGCGTCGCGGCCTATCTCCTGGAACTGGGCCTGGTCTCTGAGGAATCGCTGACGCGCGGCGTGGCCAGCTTCGCCGGCATCCGGCGTCGCCTCGATCGGTTGACCAAGAGCTCCCGCATCCCCGTGATCGAAGGCTTTGGCAGCTCGTACGAGAAGGCGCATTCGGCCATCGAGGCCATGCAGTTGCACTATCCGGAGCGCCCGCTGGTGGTGGTCTTCGAACCGCACACCTTCAGTTGGCGCAGTCGCGACGCTCTGCCCTGGTACGATACGGTTTTCGAAGGCGCGTCCAGGGTGTTGATCTGCCCGCCGCCGGTCCATGGCGCGGCCAGCCACCATCAGTCGACCTACGAGGAGATCGTGGAGCGGACCGAGGCGGCCGGCTTTGCGGTCGAGAAGGTCACCACGGCGGAGGAGGCGATGGCCGCGCTCTCGGGCCTCAAGGGCGACGAGGCGGTGCTGCTGCTCTCCTCTGGTCCGCTGCTGGGCCTGCCCGACGCGCTGCCGGCGATGTTCGACCGGCTCTATTCCGAGCCGGCCTTCGCCTGAGGCCTATTCCGCCGCTTCCTTGAACTGGGCGCGCTTGGGTCCGAGGTAGCCGAACAGGAAGGCGGCCACCTTGCGCATCTGGATCTCCTCCGAGCCCTCGGTGATCCGATAGCGGCGGTGGTGGCGGTAGATGTGCTCGAAGGGCTTGTGCCGCGAATAGCCGATGCCGCCATGGACCTGCATGGCCTGGTCGGCGGCCTGGCACACCAGCCGGTTTGCCCAGTAGTTGCACATGGAGACCTTGTCGGAGATCTGCCGCTCGACCTCCTTGTGGTCCATGCGGTCGATCTCCCAGGCGGTCTTGCGGATCAGCAGGCGCAGCATTTCGGCCTGGGTCGCCAGCTCCACCAGCGGCCACTGGATGGCCTGGTTCTCGGCAAGGGCCTTGCCGAACGGCTTGCGGGCCCGGGCGTATTTGACGCTCTCCTCGATGCAGTAGACCGCGGCGCCCAGCGAGGAGGCCGCCTGGCGGATGCGGTTCTGGTGCACGAAGCTCTGGCCCAGGCCCAGGCCCCGATCGACCTGGCCCCAATAGCTGTCCTCCGGGATCCATACATCGGTGAACGACACCCGCGGGTGGTCAGTCGGCATGTTGAAGGTCCAGAGATACTCCTCGATCTTCACGCCGGGCGTGGCCATCGGCACGATGAAGCAGGTGATCCCGAGGGCGTCGCCGTCATTGCCGGAGGTGCGGGCGAAGACCATGACGTGGCTGGCCGCGTGCAGGCCCGTCGTCCACATCTTCTCGCCATTGATCAGCCAGCCGGGCTTGCCGTCCTTCTCGTGGCGAACTCCGCGGGTCTCCATGAAGGTCGCATCCGAGCCATGGTTCGGTTCGGTCAGGCCAAAGCCGGTGCGCATCTGGCCTGACAGCAGCTTGTCGCCGTCTCGCTCGTACTGCGCATTGGTGGCGAACGCCTTGAACATCAGGATGAAGGGGTTGTTGCCGACGATCGAGTGTTCGTTCTGTAGGTCGTTGTGCAGGCCTAGGCCTTTGGCGGCCAGGTGTTCGCGGATCACCGCCATGTCGAGGTTGGTGCCGTTCTTGCCGCCCATCTCCTTGGGCCAGGCGTAGCGAAGGTGCCCGGCGGCGTCGGCGCGGCGCCGCGCCTCGGCCAGCAGTTCTTCCCATTCCTTCTTCGGCAGGCCCCCGGCGTCCCAGTCGGTGCGCTCGTATTCGCGGCGGTGGTCGAAGAAGCGGATGTTGTCGTTCTCGTTCTCCAGCGGCTTGATCTCGCGCTCGATGAAGGCGTCGAGTTCGGCCAGATAGGCGGTCAGTTCAGGCGGCAGGCTGAAGTCCATGGCGATGTTCCTCCCGGGACGCCGGCTGTTTCCGCCGGCCTGGCTAGCAGCCTAATTCATGTCAGCACTTACGCCGGGTCAGGCCATCGCGAAGTCGGGTTGACGTCGCGGAGCCGTTTACAGGCGGTGAAAACAGCGCCCTGATCGCTCGCTCAAGGCCACGGCAAGAGGGCGAGATGTCAAACGAGGTGAGGGAGGCGCTGGAGGGCCTGGCTGGCCAGCTTGGCGGGGAGGGCGCGCGCGTCTCCGACCTGCAGAGGCTGTCCGGCGGCGCCAGCATGGAGACATGGGCCTTTGCGGTCGAGAGCCCGACCGGCCGCGAGGAGATGGTCCTGCGCCGTAGGTCCGCGCCCATGGACCCCGAGGCCAGCCGCTCGGTTTCGCTCGCTACGGAGGCGGCCCTGATCCGGGCCGCCGGCGCCCGCGGCGCGCCCGTCGCCCCGCTGGTCCATCTGGCCAAGCCCGAGGACGGCCTGGGCGAAGCCCACATCACCCGGCGCATCGCCGGCGAGACCCTCGGCCGCAAGATCGTCGGCGATTCGCGCTTCGAGGCGGTGCAGCCAAAGCTCGCCGGCCAGTGTGGCCAGATCCTGGCCCAGATCCACGCGACCCCACCGCCGCCGGGACTGAAGTCGGTGGGCGCCCTTGAGGAGCTGGCTCGTTACGAGGAGGTCTATCGCAATTCCGGCGCCGAGCGGCCGATCCTCGAACTGGCCTTCCAGCACCTGAAGAAGAATCCGCCGCCGCCGATCGAGCCTGTACTGCTGCACGGCGATTTCAGGAACGGCAACCTGATGATCGACCCCGACAAGGGCGTCGTTGCTGTCCTCGACTGGGAGCTTTCCCACTGCGGCGATCCCGCGGAGGATCTGGGCTGGATCTGCGTGAACTCGTGGCGCTTCGGGCGCGCCGACCGGCCGGTCGGCGGTTTCGGCCAGTACCAGGAGCTGCTGGATGGTTACGCCCAGGCAGGCGGGCGGGGCATTCCATTGTCGCGGGTGCTCTACTGGCAGGCCATCGGCTCGCTGAAGTGGGGCGTCATGTGCCTGATGATGTACGCCAGCTACGCGGGGGGCGGCGACGTCTCGGTCGAGCGGCCGATGATCGGACGGCGCGTGTCCGAGACCGAGATCGACCTTGTCACCCTTCTGGAGAACGGCCTGTGATCGAGCATCCCCGAGCTGAGGAACTGGTGGAGGCGGTCGCCCGCTGGATCGAAGGCGTGCGGCCGGGCCTTGCCCCGCGCGACGCCTTCCTGGCCCGGGTGGCCGGCAACGCCCTGGGCGTGGTGCGGCGCGAACTGGCCCAGGGGCCGACTGCGGAGGCCGCTGCCACGGCGCGGCTTGCGGCGCTGCTGGGGCACGCGGGCGATCATGGCGAGTTGACTGCGGAGCTTTGCGGCCGCCTGCGCGCCGGCGAGATGGATCGCGACACCCCTGGACTGCTGGCGGCCTTGAAGGCGAACATCCAGGACCAGATCGCCATCGACCAGCCGAGCTACGTTCCTGAGCCTGATAGCTGATCGCTTCTGGCGAAGCTCGTCGATCACCGTTAGGAGCGGCGGATGCTCAGCCGCAAAGACTGCCTGGACCTCGATCGCAGTGATCCCCTGGCCGCCCGCCGGGATATGTTCGACCTGCCTGAAGGCGTCATCTATCTCGACGGGAACTCGCTGGGCGCCCTGCCGCGCAATATCGGGCCGCGGCTGCAGGCCGCGGTCGCCGGCGAGTGGGGCAGGGACCTGATCCGGAGCTGGAACACCGCCGACTGGATCAACCTGCCGCGCCGCGTCGGCGCCAGGATCGCTCCGCTGATCGGAGCGGCCGCCGACGAGGTGCTCGCCGCCGACTCCACCTCGGTGAACCTCTTCAAGCTGGCGGCCGGCGCGCTGAAGCTGCGGCCCGGCCGGCGGGTGATCCTCAGCGAGCCGGGCAACTTCCCGACCGACCTCTATATCCTGCAGGGGCTGCGCGACTTCTTGGGCGAGGTCGAGTTGCGGGTGGTCGAGGCGGCGCGGATCCCGCAGGCGCTGGATGCGAGCGTCGCGCTGCTGGTCCTGACCCACGTCCACTACAAGACCGGCGCGGTCCATGACATGGCGGCCCTGACAGCCAGGGCCCATGAAGTCGGCGCGCTCGCCCTCTGGGACCTGAGCCATTCGGCCGGCGCCCTGCCGGTCGACCTGCGCGGCGCAGGCGCGGACCTCGCAGTCGGCTGCGGCTACAAGTACCTGAACGGCGGTCCCGGCGCACCGGCCTTCCTGTTCGTGTCCCAGGCGCTGCAGGCGCAGTTCCGCACGCCGCTTTCCGGCTGGATGGGCCACGCCGCGCCCTTTGCCTTCTCGGACGAGTACCAGCCGGCCGAAGGCATATTGCGCGGTCTCTGCGGCACGCCCTCGGTGCTCGGCCTCACGGCGCTGGAAGCGGCCCTGGACGTCTTCGATGGCGTCGATATGGCCGAGCTCCGCGCCAAATCGATGCGGCTGAGCGACCTCTTCCTCGACCTGGCGCTCGAGCGCTGCCCGGAGTTCGGCCGCGGCTCTCCGCGCGCGGCCGCCCAGCGCGGAAGCCAGGTGGCGCTGACGCACGCGCAGGGCTATCCCATCATGCAGGCGCTCATCGAGCGCGGCGTGATCGGCGATTTCCGCGCGCCCAACGTGCTTCGCTTCGGCTTCACGCCGCTCTATCTGCGCTATATCGACGTCTGGGACGCCGTCGATCGCCTGGCGGCCGTGATGGCCAGCGGCGAGTGGCGGCAGGCCCGCTTCAATGAGGTCTCGGCGGTCACATGACCGAAAAGCTGCATACCCCGCCAGCGATGAGCTATGGCGACTATCTGGGCCTGGACACCCTGCTGGCCAGCCAGAAGCCGCGCTCGGACGAGCATGACGAGTTGCTGTTCATCGTCATCCACCAGGCTTCGGAACTATGGCTGAAACTGTCGCTGCACGAGCTGCGGGCCGCGCGCGAGCACATCCGCGCCGACGACCTGGGGCCGGCCTTCAAGATGATCGCGCGCGTCAGCCGCATCCAGGGGCAGCTCATCCAGTCCTGGGACGTCCTTGGCACCATGACTCCCAGCGACTACCACGCGCTGCGACCATATCTCGGCCAGAGCTCGGGCTTCCAGTCGTTCCAGTATCGGATGTTGGAGTTCCTGCTGGGAGCCAAGGACGCCACGATGCTGCGGGTCCATGAGGGCACGGACGTCCATGCGCCCCTCGTGCAGGCCCTGGCCGAGCCGAGCCTCTATGACGAGGCGATCCGCCTGATTGCCCGCCGCGGCTTCGCCATTCCGGAAGCCGAGCTCAATCGCGACTGGCGCAGGCCGCACGTCGATAGCGCTGCGGTCGAGGCGGCCTGGACCGCTGTCTACCGGGATCCCGAAAAATATTGGGATCTCTACGAGTTGGCCGAGAAACTTGTGGACCTGGAGTTCCGCTTCCAGCAGTGGCGCTTCGCCCACCTGAAGACGGTGGAGCGCATCATCGGCTTCAAGGGCGGCACCGGCGGCAGCGCCGGGGCGGCCTATCTCGCCAAGGCGCTCGAGGGATCTTTCTTCCCTGAACTCTTCAAGGTGCGCACGGTCCTCTAGCCCCGCTAAGGAGTATACCGTAAGGGGCTGCGGTAGCGGCTTGGGCTATTAGCCGTGCATGGTGGGAGATGATCCGCTGATCACGTCGCAGAGCCTTTGGACCGGCGTGGTCCTGGCCATTCTCGGCGTTTGGGCGGGGGTGGCGGCGCAGGTGATGCTGGCTCCCCTGGCCGGTGAGAGCGTCGCGTTCCTGGTTTTCGTGCCGGCCGTCGTGGTGGCCTCGGCCTATGCGGGCGTCGTCACCGGGGCGACGGCGGCTGTCCTGGGGTTGAGCGCCGGCCTCTTTCTTGCCTATCGCAATCAGGGCCTGGGCGACGCCGACCTGATCAGCGCCTTCGTCTTCGCGGTCGTGGCCGCCGCGATCGTCTATGGCGGCGAGTCCTTTCAGCGTTCCCGGCGCAGGGCGGTGGCGATCAATCGCGACCTGGCCAGCCGCGAAGCTCACCTGCGGTCCATCCTCGATACCGTGCCCGACGCGATGGTGGTCATCGACGAGCGCGGCTTCATCCAGTCGTTTTCCAGCGCCGCCGAGCGGCTGTTCGGCTGGACGTCGGCCGAGATCATCGGGCGGAACGTGAACCTGCTGATGCCTTCGCCCTACCACGAGGCGCACGACGGTTATCTTGAGCGCTATTACCGGACCCACGAGCGCCGGATTATCGGCGTCGGCCGGGTGGTCGTGGGGCAGCGCAAAGATGGCTCCACCTTCCCGATGGAACTGGCGGTGGGCGAGATGCACACCGAGGACGGCCGCTTCTTCACCGGCTTCGCGCGCGACCTCACCGAGCGGCAGGCAACCGAGGCCCGCCTGCAGGAACTGCAATCGGAGCTGGTCCACATCTCGCGCCTCACCGCTCTGGGCGAGATGGCCTCGTCCCTGGCGCACGAGCTGAACCAGCCGCTCTCGGCGATGGCGAACTATCTCCGCGGTTCGGTTCGGCTGCTGGCGGCCGAGGAAATCCCGAGGGACCGGCTGAGCGACGCCCTGGACAAGGCCAGCGAGCAGACGCTGCGGGCAGGCGACATCATCCGCCGGCTTCGCGACTTCGTGGCCCGAGGTGAGACCGAGCGGCGGGTAGAATCGCTGCACAAGCTGATCGAAGAGGCCTGCGCCCTGGCCCTCGTCGGCGCGAAGGAGCACGGCGTGCGGGTGGAGTTCTCGTTCAGCCCGGCCGTCGATCTGGTGCTGGCCGACAAGGTTCAGGTACAGCAGGTGGTGCTGAACCTTATCCGCAACGCCATGGACTCGATGGTGGAGGGCGATCGCCGCAACCTGACGATCACGGTTGCGCCAGGCGAACCCGGCTTTGCCGAGGTTGCGGTCGCCGACACCGGTCCTGGCATCGATCCCGAGATCGCGGACCAGCTCTTCCAGCCCTTCTTCACGACCAAGCGGCACGGTATGGGGGTGGGGCTGTCAATCTGCCGCACTATCATCGAGGCCCATGGCGGACGCATCTGGGCCGAGGAAACACCAGGGGGAGGCGCGACGTTCCGCTTCACCCTGCACAGCGTAGGAGAAGAAGACCTCGATGGCTGACGTGACAGTGCATGTGATCGACGACGATCCGGCGGTGCGCGACTCCCTGGGCTTCCTGCTCGAGACCGCCGATCTGCATCCCCGGCTTCATGAGTCGGCCATCGCGTTTCTGGAGGTTCTGCCGGAAGTCCAGGCCGGCTGCGTGGTGACTGACGTGCGGATGCCGGAGATGACCGGCCTGGAACTGGTGCGTCGCCTGAAAGCGTCCAACTTCCGTCTGCCGATCATCATGATCACCGGCCACGCCGACGTGCCCCTGGCCGTCGAGGCCATGAAGGCCGGCGTCGCAGACTTCATCGAGAAGCCGTTCGACGACGACGCCTTCCTCTCCGCCGTCCGGATGGCGCTCAGCGCGGGCGAAAAGGACCGCCACGGCGCCGCGGAGGCGGCGGATATCTCGGCGCGCATAGCCTCGCTGTCGGGCCGCGAGCGCGAAGTTCTTGAGGGCCTGGTCGCCGGCCACGCCAACAAGGTCATCGCCTTCGACCTGGGAATCAGCCCGCGGACGGTCGAGATCTATCGGGCGAACGTGATGACCAAGATGAAGGCTGCTAGCCTTTCCGAACTGGTCCGCCTGGCGATGATCGCCGAGCGGGCCTGACGGGTCAGTGCTTGCCGCCCTTGCTCCAGATCGACACGCCAAACACCGCGATGGCGAAGATCGAGAAGGCGGTCACGACCATGTAGAGATAGGCGTCCTGGATCGACATGGCTGACTCCGTTGCTGTTAAGGCGACGGTGCTTCAACCTGGCCGGGTCTGAAAGTCGGGGACGGCCCTTAAGGGAATTCCCGTATGCGGCGCGGGCCAGCTTCGCGGCATGACGCAGCAGCACGCGGCCGGCTGGGACGCGGGCATCTGTCGCTGAAGCCAAGTTGCTGGAAAATTTGGAGGCCTGACCGAGAATCGAACTCGGGTGCACGGATTTGCAGTCCGCTGCGTCACCACTCCGCCATCAGGCCGCCGCCGGTCGAAACCGGGGAGGGCGGATGGCTAACAGAACAGCCCGCCGGCTGCAATCCTCTCTCACGGGCCGATTGCGTTCCCGTCAGCCCAGGACCTATAAGCGCGCCAGAGTTTTGCACCCCGCGTCTGCCCCGTCGAGGAAACATGGCCGCCGATTTCGTCGCCGCCCGGCTCAATATGGTTGAGAGCCAAGTTCGCACCAACGATGTGACCGACGTGCGGATTCACGACGCGATGCGGACGATCCCGCGTGAAGAACTGGCCCCGGCCGACAAATCCTTCCAGGTCTATGCCGACACCGACGTGGAGTACGCGCCCGGCCGATACCTGCTGCGCGCCCGGGAAGTCTCCAAGCTGCTGCAGGCGGCGCGTCCGCTGGAAGGCGAACAGGCCCTGGCGATCGCCGCGCCCTACGCCGCCAAGGTGCTGGAGTTCATCGGCCTGACCGTGACCCGCGTCGATGGGGAGGACCTGAAGGCCGTTCCCGGCGCTGGCTACGACCTGATCATCGTCGAAGGCGCCGTGACCCATGCGCCCAAGGCCTGGCTCGACGCCCTGACCCTCGGCGGCCGCCTGCTGGTGATCGAGCGTGACGGGCCGACCGCGAAGGCCGTGCTCTACGTACGGGCGGACGACGGCATCGGCCGCCGTGTGCTTTTCGACGCGATGGCCCCGATTCTTCCTGGCTTCGAACCGGAGGCCGGTTTTACGTTCTAGGTTGCAGATGCGCCGTAGGCGGATCGCCCGCGTGAAACACGCGCGAAACTTGGGTGTGAAAAAAGCTTAAGGTCCGGACCACTAGTCCGACGCAAAATAGCCGGTCATATAAGGCCGGGTTCACTACGCGGTTTCGGGGATAATCATGTTCACTAGTCGTCGCGGAGGATTGCTGGCCGCTAGCGCAGGACTTGCGCTGATCATCGCAGCAGCTCCGGCTTCCGCCGAAACCCTGGCCGAGGCGATTGCGCTGGCCTACGACTCGAACCCGACCCTGCAGGCCCAGCGGGCCACTCAACGGGCCCTGGACGAGAACTGGGTGCAGGCCCGCGCCGGCTACCGCCCGACCGTGCAGGCTCAGGCGGCGGCGAACTATACCGAGAACCGGGTTCCAGCCAATGCGCGCGCCGTCGACCGCAACGGCGACGGCGTCCCCGATCCGGTGGGAAGCGGGATCACTGAGGCGAACAGCGCCGGCGCGACCCTGTCCCTGAGTCAGCCGCTCTTCACGGGCGGCCGCGTCGCAGCGACCGTCTCGGCGGCGGAAGCCGACATTTTGGCCGGCCGCGAGCAACTGCGCCGGACCGAAGCCTCGGTGATGCAGGCCGTGATCCAGGCCTATGCCGATGTTCGCCGCGACCAGGAAGGCCTGCGGATCCGGCAGGAAAACCAGCGGGTCCTCCAGCGCCAGCTCGATGAATCGAAGGCGCGCTTCGAGGTCGGCGAGATCACCCGGACGGACGTCGCGCAGTCCGAGGCCCGGCTCGCTGCGGCCGATGCGCAACTCGCCTTGGCCCAATCCCAGCTCGCGTCCAGCCGCGCGACCTATGCGGCGGTCGTCGGTCAGAACCCCGGAGACCTGGCGCCTGAGCCCCAGCTTTCGGACCTGCTGCCAGCCGACATCTCCCAGGCCTTCGAGGCCGCGGAAAACAACAACCCGCAGGTCCGGCAGGCGAAATACGCCGAGCGCGCCAGCAACGCGCGTCTCGCCGGAGCCAAGGCCGAGCGGATGCCCAATCTCGGCGTGAGCGCCAGCCTCGGCTATAACGGCCCGGCCGAGCCGTTCGAGCGCGAGGACTACTCCCGTGCGGTCCGGGCCGGCGCTACGGTGACGGTTCCGCTGTTCACTGGCGGCCTGACCTCCTCGCGTATCCGCGCGGCGATGGAGCGCAACAACACCGACCGCATCAATGTCGAGGCGGCGCGCCGGTCGGTGATGCAGAGCCTGACCCAGGCGTGGAACCAACACGTCGCCAGCAAGTCCAACATCGTCTCGACCGACGAGCAGGTGAGGGCGGCTCGAATCGCCGCCGAGGGAACGCGGCAGGAGCAGCAGGTCGGCCTGCGCACCACGCTCGACGTCCTCAACGCCGAGCAGGAACTCCGTAACGCCGAACTCTCGCAGGTCTCGGCGCGCCGGGACGAGTTCGTCGCTGTCTCGCTGGTGCTGGCCCAGATGGGCCTGCTGGAAGCGCCGCTCCTGACGCCCGGCGTCACCCGCTACGACGCCAGCGCCAATTTCAAGAACAACCGCGTCACCTGGGGCTGGGTGCCCTGGGAAGAACCGATCGCGGTCGTGGACGGGGTGCTCACCCCGAAGGTCACCGAACAGCCTACCACCGCGGCTCCGCCGCCGGCGCCCGCGTCGAAATAGGGCGAACAATTTCGTCGCTCCGACCGTTGGAGCAGTGATTAGGCGCTTGCGCCGGTCGGAGGAAATTGCAGGATCACACTGTCACGCCCGCTGGGTGTGATGGATTCACTTTCGCACGAGCGACGGCTTCATATGTCCGAACAGACTTCGCAAGAACCGACGATGGAGGAAATCCTGGCCTCCATCCGGCGCATCATCTCCGAAGATGACGCGCCGGCGGACGCCGCTGCGCCCGTTGCCGAGGCGGAGCCGGAAGAGGCCGAGCCGGTCGAGGCGCCTGCCTTCACCCCGCTGACGGAAGACGAGGACGACGGCGTTCTCGAGCTGACCGAGAAGGTGGAGACGGTCGGCGATCTCGACGTTTATACGCAGGCCGCGCCCGAGGAGCCTGAACCCGAAGAGTTGGCCCCGGCCATCGACGTGGGCGATGGCCTGGTCGGTCCTATCGCGGCGACAGCCGCCGCCAGCGCCTTCGGTCAGCTTTCTGCGGCCATCCAAATGCCGGCCGAGGGGCGGACCCTCGAGGATGTCGTCCGCGAGTTGCTTCGCCCGCTGCTCAAGCAGTGGCTCGACGACAATCTTCCGGCCATCGTCCAGTCGACGGTCGACAAGGAAGTCGAGCGGATCGCCCGCAGCCGAGTACGCTAACCCAACCGGGTTCGCACCCATCACATCGCGAAAGTTACGCCCCGCCTGGCTGATCGCCCGAGCGGGGCGCATGGATTCCATGGCATCGTGCTTCCACCCCGATGCCCGAAACGGTATGCAGCGCCCAAATGCTTGAGAAGAACTTCGACCCCAAGTCCGCAGAGCCCCGCCTTTACGCCGCCTGGGAACAGTCTGGCGCCTTCGCGCCGACCTCCGATCCCGCGGCCGAGCCGTTCTCGATCGTCATTCCGCCACCGAACGTCACCGGTTCGCTGCACATCGGCCACGCCCTGAACAACACCCTGCAGGATGTGCTGACCCGCTTCGAGCGCATGCGCGGCAAGGCCGCCCTCTGGCTGCCCGGCACCGACCACGCCGGCATCGCCACCCAGATGGTGGTGGAGCGCCAGCTCGCCGCGGCCGGCAACATCGGGCGCCGCGACATGGGCCGCGACGAGTTCATCGCCAAGGTCTGGGAATGGAAGGCGCAGAGTGGCGGCACGATCACCAATCAGCTCCGCCGCCTGGGCGCCTCCTGCGACTGGAGTCGTGAGCGCTTCACCCTCGACGAGGGGCTGTCGGCGGCTGTCCGGAAGGTCTTCGTCACCCTGCACAAGCAGGGCCTGATCTATCGCGACAAGCGCCTGGTGAACTGGGATCCGCACTTCCAGACCGCCATTTCCGACATCGAGGTCGAGCAGCGCGAAGTCGACGGCCACTTCTGGCACTTCGCCTATCCGCTGGAGGACGGCTCCGGCGAGATCGTCGTCGCCACCACGCGTCCCGAAACCATGCTTGGCGACGTCGCCGTCGCGGTCCACCCGGACGACGAGCGCTACAAGGCGCTGATCGGCCGCGCCGTCCGCCTGCCGATCGTCGGCCGCCCGATCCCGATCGTCGCCGACGACTATGCCGACCCGGAGAAGGGCTCCGGCGCGGTGAAGATCACCCCGGCGCACGACTTCAACGACTATCAGGTCGGCAAGCGCAACAACCTGCCGCTGATCAACATCTTCACCGAGGATGCGAAGATCAACGAGAACGCCCCGGCCGAATATCGCGGCCTGGACCGTTTCGAGGCCCGCAAGAAGGTGGTCGCAGCGTTCGAGGAACTCGGCCTGCTGCGCGGCGTCGAGAAGACCCGCCACGCCGTCCCGCATGGCGACCGCTCCGGCGTCGTCATCGAGCCCTACCTGACCGACCAGTGGTACGTCGACGCCAAGGTCCTGGCCCAGCCGGCGATCAAGGCGGTCGAGGAGGGCAAGACCGTCTTCGAGCCTCGCCACTGGGAAAAGACCTATTACGAGTGGATGCGCAACATCGAGCCCTGGTGCATCTCGCGCCAGCTCTGGTGGGGGCACCGCATTCCGGCCTGGTACGGCCCCAAGGGCGAGATCTTCGTCGCCGAGACGGAGGAAGAGGCCAAGGCGCTCGCCCGCGAGCACTTCGGCCATGACGAACTGCTGCGTCAGGACGAGGATGTCCTCGACACCTGGTTCTCCTCGGGCCTGTGGCCGTTCTCGACCCTTGGCTGGCCGGAGCAGACCGCCGACCTGAAGCGCTTCTACCCGACCAGCACCCTGGTCACCGGCTTCGACATCATCTTCTTCTGGGTCGCCCGGATGATGATGATGGGCCTGCACTTCATGGGCGAGGTCCCCTTCGACCGGGTGTTCATCAACGCTCTCGTGCGCGACGCCGAGGGCAAGAAGATGAGCAAGTCCAAGGGCAATGTCATGGACCCGCTGGAGCTCGTCGACGACTATGGCGCCGACGCCCTGCGGTTCACCCTGACGGCCATGTCGGGCCAGGCTCGTGACATCAAGTTGTCACGTCAACGTATTGAAGGTTATCGCAACTTCGGCACAAAGCTGTGGAACGCCGCGCGCTTTGCGCAGGTGAACGGCTGCGCCCGCGCCGAAGGCTTCGACCCGAGCCAGGTCAAGAACGTCCTCAACCGCTGGATCGTCGGCGAGACGACCCGCACGGCCCAGGCGGTCACCAAGTCCTTGGAGGGCTGCAGCTTCGACGGGGCGGCCAACGGCCTCTATCGGTTTATCTGGAACACCTTCTGCGACTGGTACGTCGAGCTGGCCAAGCCGATCCTGAACGGCGCGGACGAGGCGGCCAAGGCCGAGACCCAGGCCACCGCCGCCTGGGCCCTGGACGTCATCCTGAAGCTTCTGCACCCGGTCATGCCGTTCCTCACCGAAGAGCTGTGGGCCCAGACCTCCGACCTCGGCGCGACGCGCAGCGAGGGCATGCTGATCACCGCCCGCTGGCCGCAGCTCGGCGACGAACTGATCGACCCGGCCGCCGACGCCGAGATCGAGCTGATCGTCACCGCCGTCAGCGAAGGCCGCTCGGTGAAGGCCGAGCTCAATGTCCCGCATTCGGCGCGGCCGCCGCTGCTGGTCATCGAGGCGAGCGACGCCCAGCGCGCGGTCTTCCAGGCCAACGCCGCGGTCATCGCCCAGACCCTGCGCATCTCCGAAGTACGCTTCGAGGACCACGCTCCGGAAGGCGCGATCCCCTTCGTGGTCAATGGCGCGACCCTGGCGCTGCCGGTGGCCGAGTTCATCGACCTTGCGGCCGAGCGCGCGCGCCTGGCCAAGGAAATCGCGGGCCACGCTTCCGACATCGCCCACGTGAACAAGAAGCTGGGCAACCCCGCCTTCGTGGCCAACGCCAAGGAGGAAGTGGTCGAGGAAAATCGCGAGCGCCTCGCCGAATCGGAAGCGGCCAAGGCCAAGCTGGAACAGGCGCTGGCGCGGCTCGAAGCCGTCGTCTGAAGCTCGGCGTCAGGTCTGGCGTGCGTTCACCGCCACGACCTGACGTCCGCGTCAAACGGACGTTTGCCTCAAGCGCTAGGTTATGCTTGTTCACCTAAGACGACGACGCGGGCGCGTGAAAACCCGTGCGAGCATTAGGAGAACGCCCATGACCGAGGCCGAACTGCCCAAAGGCTGGCCTGCCATGTCCATCGCCCAGGCCCACGCGCTGATCACTGCGCCAGGCACGCCCGCGGAAATGGAGACGGTCGAGATCCGGGGCGTCCCGACGCGGACGTGGAAGAACCTTCCGCCGTCGCTTCGCTCGATCGTGGAAGCCAGCCGCGCGCATGGCGAGAAGATCTTCCTCGTCTACGAGGACGAGCGCGTCTCCTTCGAGGCGTTCCATCGCGCGGTCGCCGCCCTGGCGGCCCAACTGGCGACGGACGGCGTGAAGAAGGGCGACCGCGTCGCCATCGTCATGCGCAATCTGCCCGAGTGGGTGGTCTCGTTCTATGCGGCCGCCTCGCTGGGTGCGATCGTCACCCCGCTGAACGCCTGGTGGACTGGACCGGAGCTCGAATACGGCCTCACCGATTCCGGCAGCAAGGTCGTGATCATGGACGCCGAGCGCTATGAGCGCCTGGCCGAGCACCTGCCCAACTGCCCCGAGCTCGTCCGCGCTTACGTGAGCCGCTCGGTCGAGGAGATCTCCCATCCCCAGGTCACGCACCTGGAAAGCATCCTGGGCGGCGCCAATCACTGGATCAACCTGCCGGACCAGCCGCTGCCCGCCGCCGAGATACTGCCCGACGACGACGCGACGATCTTCTACACCTCCGGCACCACCGGCCGGCCGAAAGGCGCCCTGGCGACCCAGCGCGCGGTCAACTCGAACATCATGGCTGGCGCGGTGGCTGGCGCCCGCGCCTTCCTGCGTCGCGGCGAGGCGCCGCCGGCGCCCGATCCGAATGCGCCGCAGCGTTCCTCGCTGATCTCGATCCCGTTCTTCCACGTGACCGGCTGCATGGCCGTGCTGAACACCAGCCTGTTCGGCGGCGCCAAGCTCGTCATGATGCACAAGTGGGACGTGATCCGCGCCTTCGAGCTGATCGAGCGCGAAAAGGTCCAGTCGGCCGGCGGCGTTCCGACCATCGCCTGGCAGCTCATCGAGCATCCCGCCCGCGCGAACTACGACCTATCCTCGCTGGAATCCGTCGCCTATGGCGGCGCGCCGTCCGCGCCAGAGCTGGTGCGCAAGATCAAGGAAACCTTCCCGAAGTCCGCGCCGGGCAACGGCTGGGGCATGACCGAGACCTGCGCCACGGTGACCACCCACGGCGCCGAGGACTACGCCAACCGCCCCGAAAGCTGCGGTCCGGCCGTTCCGGTCAGCGACCTGCAGATCCGCGACCCGGCCGACGGCGTGACCGTGCTGGCGCCGAACCAGGTCGGCGAACTCTGGGCTCGCGGCCCGCAGATCGTGAAGGGCTACTGGAACAAGCCGGAAGCCACGGCCCAGACCTTCCAGGACGGCTGGGTCCGCACCGGCGACCTGGCGCGCCTGGACGAAGAGGGCTTCTGCTACATCATAGACCGGGCCAAGGACATGCTGATCCGGGGCGGTGAGAACATCTACTGCATCGAGATCGAGAACGTCCTCTACGACCATCCGGCGGTCATGGATGCGGCCATCGTCGGCATTCCTCACCGGACCCTGGGCGAGGAGCCGGCCGCGGTCGTCACCCTGAAACCAGGCGCCGAGGCCACCGAGGAGGAACTGCGGGCCCACGTCGCCGAGCATCTGGCGGCCTTCAAGGTGCCGGTGAAGGTGCGGTTCTGGCACGAGACCTTGCCTCGCAACCCGAACGGCAAGATTCTCAAGAACGAGCTCAAGAAGCTCTTCGTGGAGGAGCAGGTCTGATCGACCTGAAAGAGGCCTTTGGGCAAGAAGCGCGCGGATGTCGTCCTGGTCGAACGCGGCCTGTTCGACAGCCGCGCCCGCGCCCGGGCCGCGATTGAGGCCGGCGGCGTCACCGCCGACGGCCGCAACATCTCCAAGCCCTCCGAGATGATCGAGGAGGCCGCCGAGATCTCGGCGGTCGCCGCGCACCCTTATGTCGGCCGCGGGGCGCTGAAGCTCGTTCATGCGCTGGACCTGTGGCCGGTCGCCGTGACGGGCCGCACGGTGCTGGACGTCGGCGCCTCCACCGGCGGCTTTACGGAGGTCTGCCTCCAGCGCGGCGCGGAGCGGGTCTATGCGGTGGATGTCGGCCGCGGGCAGTTGCACCCAAAGCTGTCCGGCGATGTGCGTGTCGTCTCGCTCGAAGGCGTCGACGCCCGCAATCTCGACGCCTCGCTGATCCCGATCGCGCCGGATCTCATCGTCACCGACGTCAGCTTCATCGGCCTGGCCAAGGTCCTGCCGGCCGCCCTGTCCCTGGCCGCTGGCGCTGCGGATCTGGTCGCTCTGGTCAAACCCCAGTTCGAAGTCGGCCCCGAGTTCGTCGGCAAGGGTGGGCTGGTGAAGGACGAAGTGGCGAGAGCGAGAGCTCTGGAGGAAGTAATCGCGTTTCTTCGCGGGCGAGGATGGATCTTGCGGGAAACGACTGAAAGTCCAATCACTGGCGGTGATGGTAATAAAGAATTTCTACTCTGGATGCAGAAGGTTCGATGATAAGTTGATCTGATCGGCAGTTTCGGGGGGAAATGCCATGCGTCACTTGTTTTCCGGAGTTCTTTTGCTGGGGCTAGCCGCTTGCGCCGCGCCCGCCACCCAGGCGCCGACCATCACGGCGACCGAAGCCAGCGCCGAGGCTGAGCGCCAAAGCCAGTACGTCATCGAGCGGCGCAGGACCGAGATGGCGCGCCTCTCCAATGTCGCCAACCGCATCCGCGTCGCCAACGAAGATCTCTGCCCGCGCAAGACCATGTGGATCGGCGCGACTTTCGAGACGATCCACGACTACGCCCCGGATCTGCGTAGCGCGGCCGTTTCTGTCCTGGCCTTGGGTGATCAGCCGCAGGTGACCTACCTCGTCCCGGCGGCTCCGGCCGAGGTTGGGGGGCTCGAAGTCGGCGATCGGGTCGTAGCCGTGGACGGCAAGGCGATTCCCAAGGGGGCGAAGGCGCGCCGGGTCTTGGGCGAGGTCCTGCGAGAAGCGTCGGCCGATGGGGCGCTGTCGCTGACCGTCGAGCGGAACGCCGCGAACGTTCCCGTCGCGATCACGCCGAAGAGCACGTGCGGCTATAATTTCGCTCTGGTCGACGGAAACGAGGTCAACGCCTATGCCGACGGCGACGACATCTTCGTCTATCGCGGGCTGCTACGCTTTGTTGAAACCGATGACGAACTCGCCGCCGTGGTCGGCCATGAGTTCGCTCACAACGCCATGGGCCATATCCAGAAGTCGGCCTCCAACAGACGAGTAGGCGTGGCCGGCGGGCTACTGATCGACCTGGCGTTTGCGGCTGGCGGGGTCGACACCCAAGGCGCCTTCGCGAAAACCGGCGGCCAGATCGGTGGCCAGGCCTTCTCTCAGGAGTTCGAGACGGAGGCCGACTATGTCGGCATGTATTATCTGGCTCGCGCCGGCTATGACATGAGCAATGTCGAGGGGTTCTGGCGGCGAATGGCCGCCGAGGATCCGACGGCGATCAAGTTCGGCTATTCCCATCCCACGACGCCGGTGCGATCGCTCAACCTCAGCAAGGCGCGCGAAGAAATCGAGGGCAAGCGCTCGGAAGGCGTCGCCATCGCTCCGACCCTGAAGCCCGCCAAGGAGTAGTCCTGAACGAAAGAAGCCGCCCGCGGGGCGTGCGGGCGGCTTCCTCGTCCGTCGGCTCAGCCAACGGGCTCCCCCATGGGAGAGTCTGGATCAGTCGACGACCTGGTAATTGCCGTTCGCGTCCGGGCAGACCCGGACGAAGCGCTTCTGGGTGCGGCCGTCCGGCAGATAGATCGGGCTCTCGGCCAGGGTGCAGCCGTCGGTGACGGCCGGCGGCCGGTCGGCCACGCGATAGGACGGCTCCGGCTGATAGTAGGGCCGCTCGTCATAGGAGCGTTGATAATCGTTGCGGGGCGGCTCGCCGTAATAGCCGTTATAGCTGGTCTGAGGCGCGCGATAGGCCGTCGAACCGGTCGGTCCGCAGGCGGCCGAGTTCTTGCCGACCATCGCCCCGCCGAATGCGCCGGCCGCGCCGCCCAGCAGCGCGCCCTCGGTGCGGGCGTTGCGGGCCGCGACGTTCGAGCCGATCGCCGCGCCCAGGACGCCGCCCAGCAAGGCGCCGACCGTGCCCCGGTTGGTGGTTTCCCGGCGGCACGGGTCATAGGCGTAGCCGCCGCCGTAATAGCCCGCCGACTGCGCCGACGCGAAGGTCGGAACGCTGACTGCGGCGCTCATCGCCATCACGCCGGCCACGCCTGCAAGCGCGCCCTTGGCGAAGGTCGAACGGAAGTTCATCTCGCTAATCCCCTGAGACTTGGATAAATTTGGGACTTGATCCAATTCGAAGCTGTACGGCCTAGCTGCGGCCGCTCGGACGCCACACGCCATCGCGGTTGCGGCAGACCTCGTAGCCACGGCCGCCGCGGTCGTCCTGCACCCAGCGGCAGTTGCTGGGTGCGCTGTAGCTGGAGCGCTGATAGCTGCTGCTGGTCCGCGCGGCCGGGCGCGGGGCAGGGCGGTAAGTCTGGCACTTGGTGTTGCGCTTGCCGATTTCGTGGCCGGCGACCGCGCCGACGGCGCCGCCGAGCAGCGCGCCCTCGGTCTTGGCGCCGCGCGCGGCCACGCCGCCGCCCGCCAGGGCTCCGACCAGACCGCCGACGATGGTGCCCTTGTTGGCGTTCGAGCGTTGCTGCTGGCCGCAGGAGTCGTAGCGCTGCGCCATGGCGGCGGTCGGCGCGACGGCGGGGACGGCGATGGCCATCATCCCGGCGGCGGTGAGAGCAAGAGCGCGTTTCATCGGCTTTCTCCGTTATGTATTCCGCAGGCGGCGCCGAGGCCTTGCCTGCGCTAGAGAACTTGGCTGAACGAGTCTGAACGGCGCTTGAGTGGGTCGTTCATGTTCGTTCATCTTCGTTGACGCCTTGCCCGGCATGGGTTTGCGGCGTCGGAACCCCGAAACGAGCGTGAGCATGCGACGTCCCCGGCCTCATAGGGCCAAACCCACCGAGGCCCCTTCCGGTCCGCCCATCGAGGTCGTGATCGAGGCGATGGGGGGCGAAGGCGACGGAATTGCGGCGGGGCCGCTCTATGCGCCCTTCACCCTGCCGGGCGAGCGCGTGCGCCTTGCCGCCGGGCCACAGCGCCGCGAAGTCGAGGCGATTCTCGAAGCAAGTTCCGAGCGGGTCACGCCGCCGTGCCCGCATTTCGGCGTCTGCGGCGGCTGCGCCCTGCAGCACTGGGACCACGAGCCCTATCTGAGGTGGAAGGTCGAGCGTCTGGCGCGCACCCTGGCGCGCGAGCGGATCGAGACCGAAATCCTGCCGGCCTTCGCCGCGCCGCCCCATAGCCGCCGCCGGCTGGCCCTGCACGCCCGCCAAGGCCGCAAGGACGCCGCGCGCCTTGGCTTCAAGGCCCGCAAGAGCTGGGACGTCGTCGACATCACCGAGTGCCCGATCGCCGATCCGGCCCTACAGGCGGCGCTGCCGGCGCTTCGCCGCCTGGCCGCTCCGCTCTTCGAACATCCGAAGTCGGCGCCGACCCTACACGTCACCCTGACGGCCACCGGGCTCGACATCGAGATCAGCGGCGTCGAGCGCAAAAGCGGCGGTCTTTCGGCTGACGCCAGGATGCGCCTGGCCGAGTTCGCCGCCGAGGCCGACTTCGCCCGGGTCACCATGGACGGAGAGATCGCCTATCTCGCCCGCCAACCGACCATCCGCATCGGCCAGGCGACCGTCGCCCTGCCGGCGGGCGCCTTCCTGCAGGCCGTGCCGGCGGCGGAGGCCGCCATGGTGGCGTTGGCGATGGAAGCTTCCGTCGGCGCCGAGCGGATCGCCGACCTCTTTTGCGGCGTCGGCACCTTCACCCTGCGCCTAGCCGAGATCGCCCCGGTGCTCGCCGCCGACGGCGCTGCGCCGGCGGTTCGGGCCTTGAGCTCTGCGCTCGCCACCGCGCCGGGGCTGAAAGGCGTCACCGCCGAAGCCCGCGACCTCGTCAAGCGTCCGGTGCTGGCCGAGGAACTGAAACGCATCGACACGGTCGTTTTCGACCCGCCGCGCGCGGGCGCGGCCGAGCAGTCGGCCGAGATCGCGCGTTCCAAGGTGGCCCGGGCGATCGGCGTCTCCTGCAACCCCGCAACCTTCGTGCGGGACGCACGGACCCTGATCGACGCCGGCTTCGTCCTGGATCGGTTGCTGCCGGTGGACCAGTTCCTCTGGTCGCCGCATGTCGAGCTGGTAGGGGTGTTCAGCCGCTGACTTCCGCTAGCGCCACTATCTCCGCGCTGCTCGTCGCCCCGGGTAACTTCGCCGTCTGCGTCTCGGAGATTCGCCGGACTATCCGCATCAGGACCAGGCAAAGCGCCAAGGTGAGTGGTGTCGCCAACAGGGTGAGCAGGCTGGCCAGCGCCATGTCGCCCACTGTCGCTGCGGCCATGTCCAGGCGGCTGGACGCAAGGCTTATGCTCGATGAAGCGATATAAAGGCCCCACCACCAGCGTAGCAGGGCGGGTACAGGCTCCTCGCGCCAAGTGTCGGGCGAGCGACTTATCTGCCAAGTCTCTCGCATCGCCTTGAACGGCATGAACAATGACGCGAAAGGGATGAAGTACCAGCCTACGGCCCAGACGGGCGAGACCTGCTTGTCAGGCGCCAGGGCCTTGGCGTTCAGATTGATCCGATAGATCCACTTGAGCGTGACGATCCCGGCCATCGCGTAGGTCAGGAGATAGAGAATGCTGAATAGCCCAAGCAATACTTCGGCGTCAGCTCCATAGGTCTGGAAGTACAGGTTGGCGCCCATGTCCGATTCCGCCTGTCCCAAAGCGGCGAGGCGCATGAATTCGAGAATGAAGAAAATCACCTCGGCCGCCGCGTAGATCCACAGCAGCACTATGACGGCACGCCCTAACGGCGTCGGATCTCGTGTTGAACCGCTCATCTTCCCCCCAAGTCTTTATGTTCGTTGTCGCTGATAAGATATCGAAGCTTAGCCGTTGAACAGGTCTCGCTGGTCGCCGGCCTTCGGCGGCACGCGGAACTGCGACGCGTCCAGGCCGCTGAACTTGGCGGTGAGGCCGAAGCGCTTCTTCGCCGCCTCGAAGCGCTTCGCCATCAGGTCGGCGATAGGGCCTTGCCCCTTCATCCGCGTGCCCCACTGCGCGTCGTAGTCGGCGCCGCCGCGCATCTGGCGCACCAGCGACATCACCCTGGCCGCGCGGTCCGGGTGGTCGGTGGCCAGCCATTCCTGGAAGAGGTCCTTGATCTCCAGCGGCAGCCGCAGCGCCACGTAGCCCGCGCCGGAGGCCCCGGCGGCCGCGGCCTTCTCCAGCACCGCCTCCATCTCGTGGTCGTTCAGGCCGGGGATCGAGGGAGCGAACATCACGCTGACCGGCACTCCGGCCTCGGCCAGGGCCTTGATCGCCGCGATCCGCCGTTCGGGCGTCGCGGCGCGCGGCTCCATGCTGCGCGCCAGCTTGCGGTCCAGGCTGGTCACCGAGATCGCCACCCGAACGAGGTTCCGCCGTCCCATGGCCGACAGGATGTCGAGGTCGCGCAGGATCAGGGCGGATTTGGTGATGATGGAGCAGGGGTGCCCGAACCGCTCCAGCACCTCCAGCACCCCGCGGGTGGTGCGGGTCTTGCGCTCGATCGGCTGATAGGGATCGGTGTTGCCGCCGATATGGATGAACTCGGGCCGATAGCGCGGGGAAGAGAGTTCCTTCTCCAGCAGCTTGGCCGCCTCCGGCTTGAAGAAGAGATGGCTCTCGAAGTCCAGGCCGGGCGAGAGGCCCATATAGGCGTGGGCCGGGCGGGCGTAGCAGTAGATGCAACCGTGCTCGCAGCCCCGATAGGGATTGATCGAGCGCGAGAACCCGACGTCCGGGCTGTCATTGGTGGTGATGATCTTCCGCGCCTTCTCGACCTCGAGGGTCGTCCGGAGCTGCGCCGGCTCGGGATCGTCCACGGTCCAGCCGTCGTCGAAGGTCTCCCGGACCTGGGATTCGTAGCGGCCGGTGGCGTTCGATCTGGCGCCTCGTCCGCGGACCTGCTGGCTGAACGTGTTCACGTCCAAGAGCATAGCGGACGCGTGGAACAAAACAAGAACTTAGGTGGTGGGGCGTCCGCTGGCGAGCGCCCCGCCTGAGAAGCCTCAGCGCTTGTCGGGCACCCGCTTGCGCTTGCCCTTCTCCTGTTTTGGCATGCTCTGCTCGGCGCCGGGGATCGCGGGCGGCGGCAGGTTGGCCGCAGCGTACTCGGCGTGCTTGAGCAGCCCGCCCGTGCCGGGCAGCAGCGGCAGCGCGCCGGTCGGCTTGCCGAAGCGGAATGCGGCGGTCAGGTCGCCGAAGGTCTGGCGCCGCCACTCGGTGATGTTGGTCTCGCGTACGCCGGTGACGCGCTCCAGGAACTGCAGGACCGAGGTGTGGTCGAACGGCTCGCTGCACACCCAGCCGCCCGCGGTCCAGGGCGAGACGATGATGCAGGGCACGCGGAAGCCGCCGCCGATCGGCAGACCGCCGACGAACTCACCCGGCGTCCCCGCCGGCGGAACGGGCGGTGCGACGTGGTCGAACAAGCCGTCGTTCTCGTCGTAATTGATGATGACAGCGGTCTTGGCCCAGACGTCCGGGTTGGCGGCGAGCGCGTCGAGCTTGCCGGCGATGAAGGCCGCGCCGGCGGCCGGCATGTGGTCGGGATGCTCCGAGGCCTCGCGGGTCGGGCAAACCCACGAGACCGTGGGCAGCTTGTCGTGCAGCGCTTCGTATTCGAACAGGCCCGGGGATGGGGCCGGCATGCCCTTCAGGGCGAGCGGTGAGCCGGCCGGCGCGTTTTTGAACTGGGCGAACTCACGCAGCAGGTTGTGCGGCTGGCCTTCCTGCTCCTGATAGACGCGCCAGGAGACGCCAGCCTCTTCCAGACGTTCGGCGTAAGTCTTCCAGCGGAAGCCCTCGGGCGGGGCCTTGTTGCGGATGACCGGACCGCCGCCCATGGCGTCGGGATCGATCATGCCGCTCATATAGTAAAGCCGATTGGGCCAGGTCGGACCCATCACCGAGCAGTAGTAGTCGTCGCAGACGGTGAACGCCTCGGCCAGCGCATAGTGGAACGGGATGTCCTCGCGCTTGAAGTAACCCATCGTATAGGGGCCGTCCGGGCCGTCGGCCGCGCGGTGCGCCGGTAGCCACTGGTCCATGGCGCCGCCGTTCCAGGCGCGATGCTGAACCGGCCAGGCGTGGCTGGTGGACGGCAGCTTCTGGGCGTTGCTCGAGAAGGTGTCGAGGTGGAAGGGCAGGGTGTAGCCGACCGGGTTCTCGGCGTCGGGCTGGTGGAAGACGCTCTTGCCGGTGGAGAGCTTCAGCGCCTTGGGATCGTCGAATCCGCGCACGCCGGCCAGGGTGCCGAAATAGTGGTCGAAGGAGCGGTTCTCGAACATCATCAGCACGACGTGTTTGATGTCGCGCAGCGTGCCCGTCCGCTGCGGCGTTTGCGCCATCAGCTTCTGCACGTTCGGCGGCATCAGCGTCGTGGCCGCGGTAAGCGACGCAAGCTGCGCCGCGCTCGTCACCAGGCGCCGACGGGTGAACGAGGACGGATTCGGCATCGATATCTCCCGAGCTTTACTGGCGCGGGATAGATACCGGCGGCGGCGCTTCTGCCTGCATGGGCGCGAGAAGAATTTGCGACGAATTTGCGACACTTGCCACCTGCGCGGTTGACCGCGGCGGCGAACGACCGCCTCAAGGAACGATGATTTCCACGATCATCCTGGCGGGCGGCGCCGACCGTGACCTGGCGTCGTTGCTCTCGGCCCTGGTGCCCGCGGCGGTGGACGGCCTAGTGCGCGACGTCGTCGTGGTCGCCGGAACGCCCGACCAGGCCACGGTCGCGATCTGCGAGGACGCCGGCGCGGAGCTTTCGAGCGACCTGTCGGCGGCCGTGGCGCGGGCCAGGTCCGAGCTTTTGCTGGTCGCGCCCGAGGACCTGCGGCTGCGCCCCGGCTGGCACGAGAGCGTGCGGCGCCATCTGGAAGGAAGAGGCGGCCGGGCCCTGGTCTGCGAGGCCGACGCAGGGCTTCTGGCGCGTCTCATGCCGCCGCGCCGAGCCGGAATCCTCGTCGAAAAGACGCGGTTCGAGGAGATTGCTCCGGTCAGTCTGGAGGTGCTTCGCCGCGGCTTAGGCTCCGCGCCCCGCCTCAGCTAGCGGTCGAGCCGCGCGTCGATGAAGGCCGCGCCCTGGGCCACCGCGTCGAGCGTCCTGTTGTCGAGGCCGAACTTCTTCCGGTAGGTCCAGTAGCCGGCCATCACCTTCTCGACGTAGTTGCGGGTCTCGGAGCTCGGCAGGCACTCGATCAGCAGCAGGCTGTCGGCTTCGTCACCAACCATCTTGGCGGTCTTCAGCAGCGTGCCGGGGCCGCCGTTGTAGGCCGCGACCGTGCGCAGGATGTCGTAGCCGACCCCACGTTCCATCAGCCAGGTGACGTAGTCCTGCCCGACCCTCAGGTTGAAGGCCGGGTCGAACATCGGGCTCATATCTTTCTTGAGCTTGTCGTCGCCGGCCGCGCGGGCCGCCGCCTCGGGCATGACCTGCATCAGGCCGACCGCTCCGGCGGGCGAGACGGCGGCCGGGTTGAAGCGGCTTTCCTGGCGGACGATGGCGTAGACCAGCGCCCGGTCGATGGTGAAGCCCGACTTCGGCTCCAGCACGGGCGTCGGATAGTCCGGCTCGGTCAGGTTGCGACCCAGCGGCAGGCCGGCGGCGACGTCGGCGTCCGAGGTCAACGGCGCGTTCAGCGCCAGGATCAGCGCCATCCACTGCGAGCGCTCGGCCGGCGTCTGGGCCAGAGCCAGCCCGGCCCGCAGCTCCAGGCCCGCCTCAACCGGCATGCCGATCTGGGCCAGGGCCGTCGCGCGATGCGCGCGAGCGTCCTCGCGGATGAACGGCGACAGGTGCGCGCTGGGCGCGGAAGGGAAGGTGGCCGGAGTGTATGCGGCCTCCGTGCGGGGCGCCTCGGCTTGGCCCAAGGCTTCCAGCCGTACGCGCCGCTCTGCGATCATGCCGTAGAAGGTGTTGGGGTGCCGCGCCGCCAGCTTCAGGAAGCCCTGCGCCCGGGTCGCGTCGCCGACCTGCTCCAGCGACCGCGCCGCCCAATAGGCCGCGCCTGCCCGCAGCCAGGCGTCTTCTTCCTCGTCGCGGGCCACCTGGCTGAAAAAGCTCTGGGCAAGGTCGTAGTCCTTGAGCCGATAGGCTGCGAGCCCGGCGATCCACCGCTCGCCGGCGGCGGGGGCCAGGTCGAGCGCGCGCTGGACGTCGCCGGAATAGAAGGCTTCCCGCGCCCGGCGGGACTTGTCGGCCGGCGCCTTGCCGGAAATGCCCTGGGCTGTGACCTCGACCCGCCGCCAGTCCGCGCCGGCCAGGACCGGGGTCTTGAGCGGCTTGGCGCTCGCCGGCTTGCGCTTGCTGGCCAGAGTGTAGATCCGCTCGGCGCCCGGTAGGTCGCTGTATTTTTCCAGCCAGCCGGCGAGCTGTTCGTAAGAGGCGTGGCCGCCTGGGCGCATCAGTTGGCGGAACGCAAGGTGCCCGGCCAGGGAACGATCCTTGACCTCCGACGATTGCATCTCTGCATCGATGAAGTCGCCACGGTCGACCGCATCGAACGCGGCCGCATAACGCTGCGCATCCCACGGGCTCAGGGCCTGGGGGGCGGCGTTCGTCGTTCCGGCTATGGCCGAGCAGATCATGGCCATGGCCGCGATCCGCATGCCTCTGCGTCCCCGCATGCGATCCCCACGTCCGCCGCCTCTCCCGCGGAAGGACGTGGCCCTCAATTCTCGTGACGCGGGAAGTCTTAGGAGGCCCGATCCGGCCGATCAAGCCGCTCGGTCAAGGTGAGCAGGTCGCCCCAGGCCTTCTTCTTCGCCCCCGGCTGCCGCAGCAGGAACGCCGGGTGAAGCGTAGGCATCGCTGGCAGTTCGAGTTTTCCGTCCTCGGAGCGCCATTCGAACCAGCGTCCGCGCAGCGACAATATGCCCTCGTCACGCTTCAGCATCGACTTGGCCGAGGGCGCGCCGACCAGCAGCAGCATGCGTGGCGAAATCAGCTCGATCGCCCGTTCCACAAAGGGTTGGCAGACGAGCTGCTCCTGCACCGAAGGGGTCCGGTTGCCCGGCGGTCGCCAGAAGACAGTGTTGGTGATGAAGACCCGCCCGGTCAGGCCGGCGGCGGCCAGCATCCTGTCGAGAAGTTGGCCGGCGCGCCCGACGAAGGGCTCGCCCCGGGCGTCCTCCTCGGCCCCGGGACCTTCGCCGATCACAACTAGGGGAGCATCGACCGCGCCCCGCCCGAACACCGCCTGGCGGGCGCCCTCGAACTTCAGGGGGCAGCCGTCGAAGGCCGAAATGGCCTCTTTAAGCGCTTCCAGCGTGGGTGATTCGGCCGCCAGCCTGCGCGCTTCGAGCACGGTGGAGCTGGCGTCGGGGCCCGCCGGAGCCCTTGCGGCGGGGCGCGGAGCGGCCAGGGTCGGCTTTTCCGGCGGCTTGGGTGGGATGAACTTGCCGGCTTCTATCCGATCGACCGGTGCGTCGAGCAGCATGGCGTCCACGCCGGCATCCGCCCAGAAGGCGAGAAGGCTCTCGGTAGCGCGATCGAGGGGGGCGGGTTGCGTCATCAGGTCCTGAAAGGGCGACTATAGCGGAGTTCGCGCTTGACCGCCCGGTAACAAGCTTCGGATAAGTCGCGCGACGGATCAACGCCGCGTGAACCTAAGGGGGAGGGGAACCCCGGCGTGGCATTTTGGGAGTTACGGGGATCATGAGCGAGACCATCGCCACTGAGGCAGTTGAACGCGAAGCGATGGAATACGACGTCGTGATCGTCGGCGCCGGGCCGGCTGGACTGTCGGCGGCCATTCGTCTGAAGCAACTCGCCGAAGCCGCCGGGAGCGAAATCTCGGTCGCCGTTCTGGAAAAGGGTTCGGAAGTCGGCGCGCACATCCTGTCGGGCGCGGTCATCGACCCGCGGGGCATCAACGAGCTTCTGCCGAACTGGAAAGAGCTGGGCATCCCGCTCGACACCAAGGTCACCCGCGACAAGTTCGTGGTGCTCGGCCCGAACGGCGACCTGGACATCTCCTGGCTGCCCTTCCCGAAGTGGATGCTGAACCACGGCAACTATATCGCCTCGCTCGGCAACGTCTGCCGCGCCCTGGCCGCGCACGCCGAAGCCCTCGGCGTCGAAATCTATCCGGGCATGGCCGCCTCGGAAGTCGTCTATAACGAAGACGGCTCGGTGAAGGGCGTCGTCGCCGGCGTCTTCGGCATCGACAAGGACGGCAATCGGGGCCCCGACTATCAGCCGGGCATCGAGCTGCACGCCAAGTATACCTTCATCGGCGAAGGCGTGCGCGGCTCGCTCGCCAAGCAACTCCAGGCCCGCTACGGCCTGACGGCCGGCCGCGATGCGCAGAAGTTCGGCATCGGCATCAAGGAGCTGTGGCAGGTTCCGGACGAGAACTTCGAGCCCGGCCTCACCCAGCACACGTTCGGCTGGCCGCTGGACAACGCCACCGGCGGCGGCTCGTTCATGTACCACTTCGGGGACAACTACGTCGCCATCGGCTTCGTGGTGCACCTCAACTACAAGAACCCCTGGCTCTCGCCGTTCGACGAGTTCCAGCGCTTCAAGACCCACCCCTCGATCCGCGGCTATCTGGAAGGCGGCAAGCGCATCGCCTACGGCGCTCGCGCGATCACCGAGGGCGGCGCGCAGTCCCTGCCGCAGCTCTACTTCCCGGGCGGCGTCCTGCTGGGCTGCTCGGCCGGCATGGTCAACGTCCCGCGGATCAAGGGCAGCCACAACGCGGTCAAGAGCGGCATGCTCGCCGCCGAGGCGGCCTTCGAGGCGATCCAGGGCGGCCGCTCCAGCGACGAGCTGTCCGCCTACGAGGCGACCTACAAGAAGTCCTGGATCCACAAGGAGCTGTGGGCCGTCCGGAACTTCAAGCCGCTGTGGTCGAAGTTCGGCACCATCCCGGGCATCGTCCTGGGCGGCGCCGACGCCATGATCGCCAACATCATGGGCGGCTGGTCGCCGTGGGGCACGCTGAAGCACGGCAAGTCCGACGCTGAATCGACGGGCCTGGCCAAGGACTACCAGCCGATCGTCTATCCGAAGCCGGACAACGAGGTCAGCTTCGACAAGCTGTCGTCGGTGTTCCTGTCCTCGACCAACCACGACGAGAACCAGCCGGCCCACCTGAAGCTGAAGGATCCGAGCATCCCGATCGCGGTGAACCTGCCGCGATACGGCGAACCGGCTCGCCTCTTCTGCCCGGCCGGCGTCTACGAGGTGCTCTACGACGAGCAGGGGAACAACCCGCGGTTCCAGATCAACTTCCAGAACTGCGTCCACTGCAAGACCTGCGACATCAAGGATCCGTCCCAGAACATCAACTGGACCACGCCCCAGGGCGGCGACGGCCCCAACTACCCGAACATGTGACGCTTCAAGGCCCTCCCTCCGCGGAGGGCCTTTTTGCATTTGGATCGGGGAATCGCCTGCGGCCGGGTCCCTCCGTCTCACGGCTCGCCGCGCTCCCCCACAGGGGAGGACAGCAGCGCCTACCTTTGCGGTTGTCTCCCGCCTATGCTCTCATTGAGGTAGCTCGAATTGGGGGAGGGGCGCATGAAGGCGTTGGCGGCCGCAGTCGCGGTTCTTGCGGTTTACCCGGGCCATGCCGCCGCGGCCACCTGTCCCGCGGCCGACTTCCAGCCCAAGGCGCAGGCGCTGATCGAGGACTTTACGGCGCAGCGCGCCTTCAACGGCTCGCTCCTCCTGGCGATCGACGGCGCACCGGTCCTGCGCCAGGGCGTGGGGGCGGCCAATCTCGAATGGAACGCGCCCAATGGCCCCAAGACCAAGTTTCGGCTGGGCTCGATCACCAAGCAGTTCACCGCGGCGGCGATCCTGCAATTGGCGCAGCAGGGCAAGCTGTCGATCGATGATCCGATCTCGAAATACTACACGGACGCGCCGCCTTCCTGGTCGAAGGTGACGCTGAAGCACCTGCTGACCCACACCTCCGGCATCCCGCCCTATACGGGCCTGGCCGGTTTCGAGCGCATCTCGCGCCAGCCGCAGACCCCGGCGGACCTCGTCAAGCTCGTCCAGGACCGGCCGCTGGATTTCGAGCCTGGCGAACGCTTCGAGTACGACAACACCGGTTATGTCCTGCTGGGCTACGTCATCGAAAAGGTGTCCGGCCAGAGCTACGCCGACTATCTGCGCAGCCACATCTTCGAACCCCTGGGCATGGCCGACACCGGCTATGACGACGGCGCGGCGGTGCTGGCCGGGCGGGCGGCGGGCTACGCGCCGCGCGACGGGGGCTGGATCAATGCGCCCTTCGTCGACATGAGCACGCCGTTCGCCGCAGGGGCACTCTATTCGACTATCGATGACCTGCTGATCTGGGATCGGGCGCTCGATACGGACAAGCTGCTCACCGCCGCCTCGCGGCAGGCCATGTTCGCCAACTACGGCCACGGCTATGGTTTTGGCTGGCGCGTGGACCGCGCCTGGGATCAACTCCGTCTTGGCCATGGCGGCGCCATCAACGGTTTCAGCACGGTGATCCAGCGCTATCCTGACGCGCACCTGGCGGTAGTGGCGCTCGGCAACATCCAGACGGCGCAGTCGGTCAGGCTCGCCGAAAGCCTTGCGGCCCTTTGTCTGGGCAAGCCGCCCTATCCCCAGCAGGTGTCCGTTTCGGCCGATCTGCTCGACCGCTACGCCGGCGTCTATCGCGTGACGCCGGCGGCGTTCTTCTATGTGGAACGCGATGGCGACCGCCTGCGCACCCGGGTCACCGGCCAGGACGCGGTAAGCTTCTATGCAAGCGGCCAGCACAGCTTCTTCTCCAAGACAGTCGCGGCGGCCCTGGATTTCCAGGCGGCCGGCGGCGCGCCAGCCTCGGCCGTGATCCTCCATCAGGGCGGACGGGACCAGACCTTCCCGCGGGTCGATGCAAGCCTTGCGCGGGCAGGCGAGGCCGCTGTGACGAGGAAAAATCCGGCCGCGGCTCCAGGCTCGGAGGCGGCCCTGCGTCGCGTCCTGGCCGAGTTGCGGGCAGGCAAGCCGGACTATGCGCGCATGGGCGAGGGCCTGGCCAGGACGACCCGCGATCAGGCGCCGCGCATCCAGGCCATGCTGGAAGGGTTGGGGGACCTCCAGGTCCTCGAATTCACCGGCGTCGGTCCGGCCGGCGCCGACATCTACCAGGCGGTTTTCGCGAACGGAAAGCTCGAGGCCCGGCTCATTCTCGACCCGGGCGGAAAGCTGGAGACGCTCTTCCTGCGGCCGTCGCTCTAGGCGTAGGCGCGGCGCGATCCGCGCAGGGCCGCGCCGGTCAGGCCAAACCCCGCGATCATCAACGCCCAGGAGGCCGGCTCGGGGATCGCCGAAGGAACCTCGGTCACCGTATAGGTCATGGTGACCCATTGGATCTGGGCCTGCTGCGGGCCGCCCGAATAGACCAGCCAGTCCGACACGCCGCTGAAACCGCCGCCGTATTCGAAGTCCAGGCCCTGGAAGTCGATCGCGGCGGCGTTGTCCACGGTGATCACCCCGCCGGCCGGCCAGGCCGTTTCCGTGTGCATCCGGAGCTGATCGGAGGCCGAATACCGGTTCTCCAGCCCGCCGTTCAGGCCCAGCGTCACGCCGTTGATCCTGACGGAGGACGAGAGCAGCGGCCCCACGACGCCGAGGTTCGACCCGCCTTGGACATAGGCGCTGTCGACTCCGTCGAACCGATCGCCCCTGTTCAGGTCGAAGGTGTAGATCGATTGGACGTGCATGCCGGTGAGCGAGTTGTTGGGGGCGCCGAACAACTGGGCGTCGCCGTCGCCGAACTCGACCATGCCTTCATGGACGACCTTCACGACCTTGGCCTGCGCCGGGGCGGCGAGGGCGAGCCCGAGAACCGAGGCTCCGAAAACGGAAGCGATGATGGCCAGCTTGGTCATAGGCGGCTCCCTCATGCCGTTAACCATTTAAGCCCAGGCAAGGGGATTTCGGAACCGCCAATCGTCTCGTGTCGCCGGACGCCTTGAACTCGCCTCCGAAAGCGCCGAGGTTTGGGTATGCGCCGTCGCCTGCTTGTCGCCCTTGCCCCGCTCGCCCTGCTGTCGGCCTGCGCCACTGTCCCACCTGAGGCGCAGGTGTTGAACGTTCCTGCAGCGTCCGACGCCGCCTGGGGCGGATCTGCCTATGGCGCGTTCCTGGCGGGGCAGGGCGCCTTGAACGACGGGGCTGGCGCCGAGGCGGCCTCCTATTTCGCCAGAGCCGAGCTCGAAGGCGGCTCCAGCGACATGCTCCGCGACCGGGCCTTCACCGCCGCCGTGCTGGCCGGCGACATCAGCAAGGCTGCGGTTCTCGCGCCTGACGGCGTTGAGGCCTCCGAGGCGACCAAGCGGCTGGGCCAGCTCGTGAAGGCGGTCGAATACATGGCCGAGGATCATGGGAAGGACGCCCAGGCCCTGCTGGCCAGCGATGCGATCGGATTCCCGCACCGCGGCGCCGCGGCGCTGCTGACGCCCTGGGCCGCGGCCATGGCTGGCGACAAGGAGGGCTCGTTCGTCCGGCCGGAAATGCGCGGCGACCGCGTGGTCAACTACTTCGGCCAACTCGGCCAAGCCTATCTCTACGAGCGCGCCCGTCGCTACGACGAGGCCGAAACCGATTTCAAGGCGATCACCGGCGGCGACGCCCCAGGCGACATCGCGGTGCTGGCCTATGGCGGTTTCCTGGAGCGCCGGGGCCGGCGCGACGACGCCGTGGCGCTCTACGACCGCGCTCTGGCCAATCAGCCGGCCAACCAGGCGCTTACCCTGGCCCGGGCCCGCGCCGAATCCGGCAAGAGCGCGCCGGCCGCCCCTAGTCTGAAGCAAGGCGCCGCCCAGATCATGATCGCCCCGGCCGCAGGCATGCTGGCCGCCAAGCAACAGCAGCTCGGCCTTGCCTATCTGCGGCTGGCCCTGCGCCTTGATCCGCAAAGGAACGAGGCGTGGCTGATGGTCGGCGACCTGATGGAGACCGCGGGCGACGTCGCGGGGGCCCGCGAGGCCTACCTGAAGCCCAAGCCCGGCGCCGTGGAGTACGCGGCGGCCCGCACCAAGCTCGCCTGGAGCTACCAGAACGCGGGCCAGTCCGACGTCGCGCTCAAGATGGCGCAGGAGGCGGCGAGCGCAGGCGGCGACGAAGCCGTCATCACCTACGCCGACCTGCTGCGCGCCAACGACCGCTTCGAGGACTCGGCCAGCGAGTTGTCCTCGGTGATCGCCGGGCGCGAGGCGCCCGACTGGCGGCTGCTCTACATGCGCGGCGTGGCCTATGAGCGGGCGGGCCGCTGGCCTGAAGCCGAGCGTGACCTGCAGGCGGCGCTGAAGTTGCGTCCCGACGAGCCGGAGCTCCTGAACTATCTGGGCTATTCGTGGATCGACCGCGGTGAGCGCCTCGCCGAGGCGCTGGGCATGGTCGAGCGCGCGGTGGCCGCCAACCCGCAGTCGGGCGCGATGATCGATTCCCTCGGCTGGGCGCACTATCGGCTCGGGGACTACAAGAAGGCCGTCGAACTGCTGGAACAGGCGGTGGAGCTCGAGGCCGGCGATCCGGACGTCAACAACCACCTGGGCGACGCCTACTGGCGCGTCGGGCGGCGGGTCGAGGCGGAGTATCAATGGCGCCGGGTGCTGACGCTCGATCCGGACGCGAAGATCAAGGCCGAGGTGGAGACCAAGCTCACCTCGGGGCAGGGCCCGAGCGGCCCGGCCGCCGCGCCGCGCGTCGCCAAGCAATAGCCTCCCCATGAGCGTGGTGGCGTTCGCGCCTGCGAAGATCAACCTGTTCCTGCACGTCGGCGCGCCGGGCGACGACGGCTATCATCCGCTCTGCAGCCTGATGGTGTTCGCGGACATCGGCGACCGGGTGGTTGTGCAGGACGCCGATGTCCCGTCGTTCCGGGTCCACGGTCCCTTCGCCGGTCCCTTGAGCGGGCAGGAGGACAATCTCGTCCTGCGCGCCGCGCGGGCGCTGCTGGCCGCCATCCGCGGGCCGCAGCCACCGATCGCCATCTCCCTGGAAAAGGCGCTGCCCGTGGCCGCCGGGCTCGGGGGCGGCTCCAGCGACGCCGGCGCCACCCTGCGACTCCTGCGTTCGGCCATGGACCTGCCGGTGAGCGATGAGGCCCTGGAGCAGATCGCGGCCTCCCTCGGCGCCGATGGGGCTGCGTGTCTCTGGGGACGGCCGGTCGTGGCCGAGGGCCGGGGTGAGCGGCCCTCGCCGGCGCCGGGCCTGCCGCCCATCGAAGCGGTCCTGGTCAATCCGCGGGTCGAGGTTTCAACCCCGGCGGTCTATCGCGCGCTGGACGCCGCGGAGACCTTCGGCGATGTGGCGCCGCCGCCCATGCCAGAGGCGTTCGAGGACGTGATCGAGCTAGCCGCCTGGCTGAGCCTGATGCGCAACGACCTCCAGGCGCCGGCCGTGGCGCTGGCGCCGGAGATCGGCGACGTCCTGGCGCTCCTGGCGGAGGAGCCGGAGACCTTGCTGGCGCGAGTGTCGGGATCGGGCGCCACCTGTTTCGCCATCTGCGGCTCGGGCCTCGAAGCCGACGCGCTGGCCGCCCGCGTCGCGGCCCTGCGGCCGCACTGGTGGGTTCGCCGCTGCGGCCTGGGCGGCCCCTGGCCCGACGCCTGACCGCGAAAGAAGCAGGGGCCCGAGGGGCCCCTGTCCGTCAAGAACTCTTGCGTATGGGATCCCCGGCGCGCTCGCGCGGCCGGGGATGATGATACGAGAGGCGCCCCGGCCTCTTAGTCGTGGAGGGCTTCGCCGTGTTGCGACATGTCCAGCCCCTCGACCTCGGCCTCGTCGCTGACCCGCAGGCCGACCGTGTACTTGACGACCATCAGCAGGATGAAGGTCGCGATCGCGGTGTAGATGATCGTCGCGCCGACGCCGTAGACCTGCTTCAACAGGCTGGCCCCTTCGCCCAGGCTGTTGACGGCCGGGTCGGCCAGCAGGCCGGTCAGCAGGGCGCCCACGATGCCGGCGACGCCGTGCACTCCGAAGGCGTCCAGGCTGTCGTCGTACTTCAGCATGCGCTTGAGCCAGACCGCGCCGAAATAGCCGGCGGCGCCGCCGGCCAGGCCGACGATCAGCGCGCCTTGCGGGTTCACGAAGCCGGCGGCCGGGGTGATGGCCACCAGGCCTGCGACCGCGCCCGAGGCCAGGCCCAGCATGCCGGGCTTCTTGCGCTCCACCCATTCGATCAGCATCCAGGCGATGGCTGCGGCGGCCGTGGCGACCTGAGTGTTCAGCATCGCGACGCCAGCCAGGGCGTTGGAGGCGACCGCCGAACCGGCGTTGAAGCCGAACCAGCCGACCCACAGCAGGCTGGCGCCGATCATCGTCAGGACGAGGTTATGCGGCGCCATGTTGTCCGAGCCATAGCCCTTGCGGCGACCCAGCACGAGCGCGCAGACCAAGCCCGCCACGCCGGCGTTGATGTGGACGACAGTCCCGCCTGCGAAATCGAGCACGCCGGCCCCGCCGAGGAAGCCGCCCCCCCAGACCGAGTGGGCGATCGGAGCATACACCAGCAGCGACCACAGCACGGTGAAGACCAGCACCGCCGAGAACTTGATGCGCTCGGCATAGGCGCCGGCGATCAGGGCCGGGGTGATGATCGCGAAGGTCATCTGGAACATCACGAACACCGATTCCGGGATCGTGGCGGCCAGGCTGTTGGTGCTCTCCATGGTCACGCCCTTCAGGAAGGCGTTGCCGAGCCCGCCGATCACAGCGTTCAGCCCCTCGCTGCCGTTGGCGCTGAAGGCCAGCGAGTAGCCGGCGACCATCCAGATCACCGAGGCCACGCAGGTGATGGCGAAGGACTGGGCCACCGTCCCGATGACGTTCTTGCGGCGGACCATGCCGCTATAGAACAGCGCCAGGCCCGGGATGGTCATCATCAGGACCAGGGCCGTGGAGGTCAGCACCCAGGCGGTGTCGCCGGTGTCGAGCGCCGGCTTGGCCTCTTCAGCCGGCGCGGCCGGCGCGACAGCTTCCGGAGCGGGCGCCGGCGCGGTATCCGGCATGCTCGCCGCGGCCTCGGCGGCGGGCGGCGGCGGGGCGGCGTCCTGGGCGAACGCCGCCGGCGCGAGCATCGCGCTCGCGAGCAAGGCGGCGAGCGCAAGGCCCGTCAGCTTGTTGTTTCCAGTTCTCTTCATCTCGTTATCCCCTTGTCCCGATGAGTTCGGCGCGCGCTACAGCGCCGCCGTGCCGGACTCGCCGGTCCGAATGCGCACTGCGTCCTCGACGTTGAGGACGAAGACCTTGCCGTCGCCGATCTTGCCGGTCGCGGCCGCCCCCTTGATCGCCTCCACGGCCTTTGCTGCGGCGGCGTCGTCCACCACCACCTCGAGCTTCACCTTGGGCACGAAGTTCACCTGGTACTCCGCGCCCCGGTAGACCTCCGTCTGGCCCTTCTGGCGGCCGTAGCCCTTCACTTCGGAGACCGTCAGGCCTTCGATGCCGGCGTCGACGAGCGCTTCGCGCACGTCGTCCAGCTTGAAGGGTTTGACGATCGCTATGATCAACTTCATCGCCTGCTCCTGCGCGCCCTCAGCCAGGGGAGCGCCCACCTAATTCGTCCGCATCCGCCGGAAGCTGCGGCTGGGCGCTCCTCCGACGGCAAGGTGACGCTATCGGCGGTCCCGCTGTGGGACGGCGCCGGCGAACCTCTGTTCGATGAAAAGGCGCGCCAGGCCCGTTAACTGTGCAGCCTAATTATTGGGCGCCCAATATTCGGGCGCCTCCAGCGCGCCAACCCGTGCAGGGTCGCCCCGCGAGGGCGGGAACAAAAGCCGGGCCTTGAGCGCTGTTCAGGCACGCGGCCTGGTAGTTGGGGCCGGGCGGCGTCATTCGGAGACGATGACGATGATGATCAAGACCCTACTGACGGCCTCGGCGGCCTTGGCGTTGCTTGCGGGCGGCGCTCACGCCGAAGGCGCCAAGAAGAAAGAGAAACCTGCCGACGCGGCGGCGACTCAGATGCAGGACCAGATGGCCCAGCCCGCCCCGATGCAGGAGCAGACGGCTCCGTCCGCCACGTCACCCGGCATGGCGTCGGACACCAGCGTAAATCCATCGGCGACCGACGCCACGAGCGCCGGCGTGAACACCGCCGCAACGGTGAACACCCGGATCGTCACCAACGGTCCGGTCGCCGACACCCCGGAGAACCGCGCCAAGTTCAAGCCGCTCTCCGCTGCTGGGCGGCGCACGACCCCGCGCGGCAACTAGGACAAGGCTTTCGCCTTGAAGCGGAGGTCGGCGGGCCCTATGGTCCGCCGACTTTTTTTGCGCCTGCGAAACCTCCTCGATGCCAGCCGACAAGCCCCTATCGTTTCAGGGCCTTATCCTGAAATTGCACGACTATTGGAGCCGCCAGGGCTGCGTGATTCTGCAGCCTCATGACGTCGAGGTGGGGGCAGGGACCCTGCATCCGGCCACGGTCCTGCGCGCGCTAGGCCCCAAGCCGTGGCGGGCGGCCTATGTCCAGCCCTCGCGCCGGCCGGCCGACGGCCGCTATGGCGAGAACCCCAACCGGCTGCAGCACTACTATCAGTACCAGGTGATCCTGAAGCCGAACCCCGACAACCTGCAGGAGCTCTATCTCGGTTCACTGGAGGCGATCGGCCTCGATACGCGCCTGCACGACATCCGCTTCGTCGAGGATGACTGGGAAAACCCCACGGTCGGCGCCTGGGGCCTGGGCTGGGAGGTCTGGTGCGACGGGATGGAAGTCACCCAGTACACCTACTTCCAGCAGGTGGGCGGCCTGGACGTCTTTCCGGTCGCGGGCGAACTGACCTACGGCCTCGAGCGCCTGGCCATGTACCTGCAGAACGTCGACCATTTCACGCAGCTCGCCTTCAACGATCCGGACGGCCCGCTGCCCATGACCTATGGCGACGTCTTTCTGGAGAACGAGCGCCAGCAGTCGGAAGCCAACTTCCACCTCTATGACGTCGAGACCCTGAAGCGTCAGTTCGAGGACATGGAGCGCCAGGTGCCGCGCATCCTGGAAGGCCGCGGGCCCCAGGGCCAGCGCACCGTTCTGCCGGCCTACGACCACGTGCTGAAGGCCAGCCACCTCTTCAACCTGATGGACGCCCGCGGCGCGATCGCCGTCGCCGAGCGCCAGAGCTATATCGGCCGCATCCGCGACCTGACCAGGATGTGCGCCGAAGCCTGGGTTGAAAATGAAGGAGGGAACGCTTGAAGCGCACCGTCCTCGCGGCCGTCGTCGCTCTCGCAGCGATGACTGCCCCCCTGGTGTCCGCGTGCGCGCGCGAGCCGGAGGAACAACTGATCTACACCGAGGATGACGATGCCGAGGTGCTCGCGGCTACGGCCGAGGCCCGGAAGACGCTGCCGATCTTCTGGGCGAAGTTTGAAGCGAAGCCGGCTGGCTACGACCACTTCGCCGTCAAGGTAGGGCTCAAGACCAGCGCCGGGAATGAGGAGCACATCTGGATGGACGGCCTTGGTCGCGCAAACGGCAAGGTCACGGGCAAGCTCGCTAATGAGCCATACGACCTGCCCGGGCTGAAGGAGGGCTCCCTGGTCGAGGTCGATGAGGCGGCGGTCTCCGACTGGCAGTATTCGAAGGGCGGAAAGCTCTACGGCCACTTCACGACGCGAGCGCTGAGCGCGCGCGCCAATGCGGCTCAACGCGCGCAGGCGGCGGAGCTGTTCTCGCCGCAACCGCTTGAGGCCGGAACCAACTGATGCCCCAGCTCCTGATTGAACTGTTCTCCGAAGAGATTCCCGCGCGCATGCAGGCCCAGGCCGCGCGCGACCTCGACCGCATGGTCCGCGAGCGCCTGGCCGAGCAGGGCCTGCTGCCGGAAGGGATCAAGACCTTCGCCGGCCCGCGCCGCCTGACCTTGGTGGCCGAGGGTCTGCCGGCCGCGCAGGGCGACCGTCATGAGGACCGCAAGGGCCCGCGCGTCGGCGCGCCGGACGCGGCCATCGAGGGCTTCTTGCGCTCCACCGGCCTCACCCGCGACCAACTGGTCGAGAAGGACGGCGTCTGGTTCGCGCACATCCACCGCAAGGGGCGGCCGACCACCGAGATCCTGACCGAGATCCTCGACCAGGTGATCCGGAGCTTCCCCTGGCCCAAGTCCATGACCTGGGGCCGCGGCACGCTGCGCTGGGTCCGGCCGCTGAAGCGCATCGTCTTCCTGTTCGACGGCGAGGTCGTGCCCTTCAACATCGACGGCATCGAGTCCGGCGACGTCACTGAGGGCCACCGCTTCATGGGATCGGGCAAGTCCTTCAAGGTGAAGGATTTCGACACCTACCGCGACAAGCTGGCCGCCCACTTCGTGATCCTCGACCCCGAGGAGCGCAAGGACCGGATCATCGACGGCGCTCGCACCCTGTGCTTTGCGCGCAACCTCGAGCTCGTGGACGATGACGGCCTGCTGGACGAGGTTTCGGGCCTCGCCGAATGGCCGACCCCGGTCATGGGCGACATGGACCCGGCCTTCCTCGATCTGCCGGCCGAGGTGATCCGCACCTCCATGCGCACGCACCAGAAGTATTTCGCCGTGCGCAGCCCCGACGGCGACAAGCTCGCCCCGCACTTCATCACCGTGGCCAATATCGAAGCGGCCGACGGCGGTAAGGAGATCGCCCGCGGCAACGGCAAGGTGCTCTCGGCTCGCCTCAACGACGCCCGCTTCTTCTGGGATGAGGATCGCAAGGTCACCCTGGAGGAACGGCTGGCCAAGCTCACCGGCGTGACCTTCCACGCCAAGCTGGGCACCCTGGCCGAGCGCGTCGAGCGCCTGGAACTGCTGGCCAAGGCTATCGCGCCCCGCGTCGGCGCCGACGTCGCCAAGGCGGTCCTGGCCGCGCGCCTCTGCAAGGCCGACCTCGCCACCGGCATGGTGGGCGAGTTCCCCGAGTTGCAAGGCCTGATGGGCGGCTACTACGCTCGCGAGGAAAAGATCAGCCCGGTCGTCGCGGACGCCATCCGCGACCACTACCGTCCGGTCGGCGCGAACGACGAGGCGCCGGACACCCCGGTCACCATGGCCGTCGCCATCGCCGAGAAGCTCGACACGCTGGTCGCCTTCTTCGCCATCGACGAAAAGCCGACCGGTTCGCGCGATCCCTATGCCCTGCGCCGCGCGGCGCTGGGCATCATCCGCATCCTGCTCGGCTCGGAGTCCCGCGCCCCGGTGCGCGAGCTTGTCGCGGATTGGTACAAGTCCCTTCGCTGCTACGTCGATCCGGGTCGCGCGCTCTATGTCTCGACCCGCCGGACGACCGGCTATCTCGGGCCGCGGTACCGTTCGCCCTCCGACGTCTTCCAGACCTATGTCGAGGAATTCGAGGACGCCCTGCTGGAGGGCCGGCCCTACGTCGTCTCCACGGTCGAGGACTTCGACATCCGCTTCGACCGCTCCGCCACCGCCGGCGAATCGCCCGAAGGCGAGGTGCAGTACGAGTTCCGGCCCTATTCGGTGGTCGCCGACGAGGTCATGGCCTTCCTGGCCGACCGTCTGAAGGTCGCCCTACGCGACCAGGGCAAGCGACATGACCTGGTCGATGCGGTCTTCGCCCTCGGCGACGACGACCTGGTCCGCATCGTCGCGCGCGTCGAGGCGCTCGACGGTTTCCTGACCGGCGCGGACGGCCAGAACCTGCTGGCCGGCTACAAGCGCGCCGGCAACATCCTCAAGGCCGAGGAGAAGAAGGGCGAGCTGCCCGCGGGCCCTGCCGTGGCGATGCCAGGCGCGCCGGCGGAGGAGGGTGCGCTGATCGGGGCGCTCGAACAGGCTACGCCGAACGTGGTTCAAGCTTTGCAAGGTGAGGATTTTGCAGGCGCCATGCGTGCCCTTTCGGCGCTGCGTGGCCCTGTAGATGCCTTCTTCGAGGCGGTATTAGTGAATTCGGATAACGCGGCGGAACGCGAAAACCGTCTGCGTCTTCTGGTGCAGGTTCGCGACCTGATGGAACGCGTTGCGGACTTCTCACAAGTGACGGGCTAAGGAGACTTAAGGAATGTCGACCGATACGCTGACCAAGTCGCGCTGGGTCTATTCCTTCGGCGGTGGCGGAGCTGATGGCGACGCATCGATGAAGAACCTGCTGGGTGGCAAGGGCGCCAACCTGGCCGAGATGTCGTCCCTGGGCCTGCCGGTCCCGCCGGGCTTCACCATCACGACCGAGGCCTGCACCCATTACTATTCCAACGACAAGCAGTACCCGGCCGAGCTGAAGGAACAGGTCGCCGTCGGGCTCGCCACGGTCGAGAAGCTCACCGGCAAGACCTTCGGCGACACCGCCAACCCGCTGCTGGTCTCGGTGCGCTCGGGCGCCCGCGCCTCGATGCCGGGAATGATGGATACCGTCCTCAACCTCGGCCTCAACGACGCCACGGTCGAAGGCCTCGCCAAGCTCTCCGGCGACCGTCGCTTCGCCTTCGACAGCTACCGTCGCTTCATCCAGATGTACTCGAATGTGGTGCTCGACCTCGACCATCACATGTTCGAGGAAATCCTCGACGAGCATAAGGAGCGCCTGGACGTCACGGTTGACACCGCGCTCACCGCCGAGGACTGGGAAAAGGTCGTCGCCGACTACAAGGCCGCCGTCCAGCAGGAGCTGGGCCAGGCCTTCCCGCAGGACCCGCACGCCCAGCTCTGGGGCGCCGTCGGCGCCGTGTTCGCGAGCTGGATGAACGACAGGGCCAAGTTCTACCGCCGCATGCACGACATCCCGGAAAGCTGGGGCACTGCGGTGAACGTCCAGTCCATGGTGTTCGGCAACATGGGTGACTCGTCGGCCACCGGCGTGGCCTTCACCCGCAACCCGTCCACCGGCGAAGCCCGCCTCTATGGCGAGTTCCTGATCAACGCCCAGGGCGAGGACGTCGTCGCCGGCATCCGCACCCCGCAGGCCCTGACCAAGATCGCTCGTGAGGAAATGGGCGAGAAGGCCCCTTCCATGGAAGAGGCGCTGCCGGAGGTCTTCACCCAGTTCAAGGCCGTCGTCGATAAGCTCGAGAAGCACTATCGCGACATGCAGGACATCGAGTTCACGGTCGAGCAGGGCCGGCTCTACATGCTCCAGACCCGCAACGGGAAGCGCACCGCCAAGGCCGCGCTGAAGGTTGCGGTGGATCTCGCCAGCGAAGGCCTGATCACCAAGGAAGAAGCGGTGATGCGGGTCGAACCGGCCAGCCTCGACCAGCTCCTGCACCCGACCATCGACCCGGCCAGCCCCCGCGATGTCATCACCACTGGCCTCCCGGCTTCTCCCGGCGCGGCCACCGGCAAGATCGTCTTCTCCTCCGACGAGGCCGAGCGCCTCGGTTCGTCGGGCGAGGCCGTGATCCTGGTGCGCGACGAAACCAGCCCTGAGGACATCCACGGCATGCACGCGGCTCGCGGCATCGTCACCGCCCGCGGCGGCATGACCAGCCACGCCGCCGTGGTCGCCCGCGGCATGGGCCGTCCCTGCGTCTCCGGCGCCGGCGAGCTGCAGATCGACGGCAAGGCCGGCGAACTCCGCGTCCGCGGCCGCACCTTCAAGGCCGGCGAGATCATCACCATCGACGGTTCCAAGGGCGAAATCCTCGCCGGCACGGTCAAGATGATCGAGCCGGAGCTGACCGGCGACTTCGCGACCCTGATGGAATGGGCCGACAAAACCCGTCGCCTGAAGGTCCGCGCCAACGCCGAAACCCCGCTCGACGCGCGCACCGCCCGTCAGTTCGGCGCCGAAGGCATCGGCCTTTGCCGTACCGAGCACATGTTCTTCGACGAGGACCGCATCGCCGCCGTGCGCGAGATGATCCTCGCCGACGACGAGGCGGGCCGCCGCGCGGCTCTGGCCAAGATCCTTCCGATGCAGCGCAACGACTTCGTCGAGCTGTTCACGATCATGGAAGGCCTGCCGGTCACCATCCGCCTGCTCGACCCGCCGCTGCACGAGTTCCTGCCCCATACCGAGGCGGACCTCCAGGCCGTGGCCGAGGCCACCGGCCTCGACGCCGCCAAGCTGATGCGCCGGGCCAAGGAACTGCACGAGACCAACCCCATGCTCGGCCATCGCGGCTGCCGCCTGGGCGTCTCCTACCCCGAAATCTACGAGATGCAGGTCCGGGCCATCTTCGAGGCGGCCTGCGAGATCGCCGAAAGCGGCAAGACCGCGCCGATCCCGGAGATCATGCACCCGCTCGTCGCCAAGGGCGAAGAGATGCGGTTCCTGCGCCAGCTCACCGACAAGACCGCCCAGGCGGTCCTGAAGGAACGCGGCCGCACCATCGACTACCAGGTCGGCACCATGGTCGAGCTGCCGCGCGCCGCCATCCGGGCAGGTGACCTGGCCGAGAACGCCGAGTTCTTCTCCTTCGGCACCAACGACCTGACGCAGACGACCTTCGGCATCAGCCGTGACGACTCTGGCCGGTTCCTGGGCGCCTATCTGGAAAAGGGCATCTTCGAAAAGGACCCCTTCGTCAGCCTCGACCAGGACGGCGTGGGCGACCTGATCCGCATCGCCGCCGAGCGCGGCCGTGCGGTGCGTCCGAACGTCAAGCTCGGCATCTGCGGCGAGCACGGCGGTGACCCGGCCTCGATCGAGTTCTGCGAACGCGTCGGCCTCGACTATGTGAGCTGCTCGCCCTTCCGCGTCCCGATCGCCCGCCTCGCCGCCGCCCAGGCGGCCGTCGGCGGGATGGAAAAGGACCGCTAGGTTCTTCACGAAGATCAGGCCCCGCTCAGGCGGGGCCTTTTTCTTTTTCCTTCTCCCTCGTGAGAGAAGGAAAATTCACGTGACCACGTCCTCCCGCGCTCGCTCGACCGCCGGCTTCGAGGTGAGCGAGCATCCGGCGCTGGCCGTCACCATCAGCACGACAGCCAGCCATTGGGCGGCGGTCAGCCGCTCGCCGAGGATCAGGAAGCCGACCACCGCCGCGATCGCCGGCGCGCTGCTGGTGACGACGCCGAACACCCGGCTGCTCAATCGCTCGAGGGCCTTCATCTCCATGAGGTAGGGCAGGGCGCTCGACAGCACCGCGACCACGGCGCCCAGCATCAGGACATGCCCGGTCAGCAGCTCCCGGCCCGCGGCCGTCACGCCGAAGGGCAGGGTGATCAGGCAGGCCGCGGTCATGCCCAGGGCGACCGCCGTCCTGCTCTCGACCTGCGAGGCGCGCTTGCCGAACAGGATGTAGAGCGCCCAGCAAGCCGCCGCGGCGACGGCGAAGCAGATGCCGATAGGATCGAGCGCCGCGCCGGCGCCGGGCCAGGGAACGAGCAGGGCCAGGCCTGCGACGGCCAGCGCCAGCCACAGGAAATCCCTGGCCGAGCGGGAGGTGGCCAGGACGACGGCCAGCGGGCCGCAGATCTCGATCGCCACCGCAATGCCGATCGGGATGCGCTCGAACGCCCAGTAGATCAGGAGGTTCATGCTGCCCAGGGTCAGTCCGTAGGCGAGCAGCCACGGCGCCTGGACACGCGTGACCCTGAAGGTCCAGGGCTTGGCGAAGCTGAGCAGCAGCAGGGCGGCGATGCTGGTCCGAAGCGCGGCCACGCCTTCCGGCCCTATGCGCGCAAACAGGCCCTTGCCGAGCGCTGCGCCGATGTTGATCGAGATCTGCGCCGCCAGGATGGCGAGGCTGGCCGTCGCGGCGGTTCGGTTGAGCATGGCCGTGAGATGCCGGACTTTCCTTGTCGGCACAATCGCGCGGCCAATCCCAGGTGCTTGCGCGCCGCCCATTGAGTTGGCCGGAGCCGCCGATTAAGTGGGCCGGGCAAGCAGCGTTTGAGTGCCATGTCCCATCCCCTTGATCGCCCCGCCTGGTCCGCTCTCACTGGCCGGCAGTCGGTTTTCGCCGTCGCGCAGGGGGCTGCAAGGCGGTTCTCGCCTGAATACGGGCTGTTCGCCGCGGCTCCGGACGATGAGGCCGAGAGCCTGGCCGACCTGGCCGCGCTGGTGGCCGCTCATGGCGATGTCGGCCTGGTCGAGGTCGAACCTCCGCCGCCCATTCCCGGCCTGGCGGTCCGCAGCACCGCCCTCTGCTGGCAGATGGTGGCGCCCGAACCGAACGCGGTCGGCGAGCCGGCCTTCGCCTTTGAGGAACTGACCGACGCCGACGCGCCGCAGATGCTCGCCCTGGCGACCTTGACCGCCCCGGGTCCGTTCTTTTCGCACACCCACAAGCTCGGTCGGTTCGTGGGCGTGAAGCAGGACGGCCAGCTCATCGCCATGGCCGGCGAGCGGATGCGTTTGCCGGGGCATACCGAGGTCAGCGGGGTCTGCACCCATCCCGACTATCGTGGACGGGGCTACGCCGCCGGCCTGATGCTGCATGTCGCCGCCCGGATCCGGGAGCGGGGCGAGATTCCGTTCCTGCACTCCTACGCCCACAACACCGGCGCCAATGCGCTCTATCAGGCGCTGGGTTTCGATTGCCGCCGCGAAGTGGTGCTGACCATCCTGACGCGCAGCTAGCGGCGCGAACGCGGCCGGGCTAGGCTCGGGGCGATATTCACGGAGACAGAGACATGGCGTTGCAGATGCGGACTCGTCGGGAGCCGGTGACCCTCGTGGAAGCCCCTTCGCGCCGGCCGCGGGCCCATCAGACCGTGTTCGTCGCCCCGCGCGCGACGCCGGCCGGAGCCGTCGGCCTGGGGGCCATGGGCAGCGTCGCGCTGGGGGCCATCGCCTTCGGGGCGTTCGCGGTCGGGGTGTTGGCCATCGGCAAGCTCGCCATCGGCCGTGTGGCCGTGGGCAAGGCCAGGATCAAGCGCCTGGAGATCGACGAGCTGACCGTGCGTCGTCTCACCGTCCTCGACGAGGGAGAGCCTCGTCGATAGGCTCCGCGCAAACGCCGCCGTGGGCGGCAATTCCGGAGTTCCATCACACACATGCGTAGGATCATCGCGCCGCTGGTCGCGGCTCTTTGCCTGCCCACCGCCGTCATGGCGGCCACGCCCATGCCCGACGAGGGCCTGGCCCGCATCCAGATGCAGGTCGAGACGGACTTCCTGAGCCCCGAGGAGCGTCAGGTCGTCAATCTGCTGATCAAGGCCGCCGACGAGATGACGGCCATCTATCGCCGGCAGTCGGCCGGGGAGGGGCCGGGCCACGGTTTCTATCCCGCTGGCCTGACCAGGGCCGAGCTCGACGCCTATATCGCCGCCCATCCCGATCAGAAGGCCGCCCTCATGGACGGCTATACCGTGGTCAAGCGCCAGGGCGACCGCCTGGTCACCGTGCCCTACAACGTCGAGTACAAGGCCGAGTTGGACCGCGCCGCCGCCTTGCTCGACCAGGCGGCTATCGTCACCTCCAACGCCAGCCTGAAGAAATTCCTGACGCTCAGGGCTAAGGCCTTCCGCAACAACGACTATTTCGAATCCGAGATGGCCTGGATGGACCTCGAGGGCGCCCCGATCGAGGTCGCCATCGGGCCCTATGAGACCTACACCGACGAGCTCTATGGCCAGAAGACTGCCTTCGAAGCCTTTGTAACTCTTAAGGATCCTCAGGAGAGCGCGGCCCTCGATAAGTATAAAGGGTATCTGCGGGCAATGGAGGAAAACCTGCCGGTAGATGCCCGTTACAAGAACTTCCAACGCGGCGGCGCATCCCCCATCGCGGTCGCCGAACAGGTCCGCGGCGGCGGCGACAACACCGTCGGTCCCCAGACCATCGCGTTCAATCTCCCCAACGACGAGCGGGTGCGCGAGGCCAAGGGCGCCAAGAAGGTCATCCTCTCCAATGTGCTTGGCGCAAAATACGAGGAAATTCTGAAGCCTATGGGCGATCGTGTGCTCGTCGCCGACCAGGCCGCCCTGGTCAGCAAGAAGTACATGACCCTCGAAACCCTGTTCCATGAGCTGTCGCACAGCCTCGGCCCGGGCTCGATCACCGTGAACGGTCGCCCGACCACGGTCTCGGCCGAGCTCAAGGACATCGGCGGCACGGCTGAGGAAGCCAAGGCCGACGTGATGGGGGTCTATAATATCGTCTTCATGATGGAGAAGGGCGAGCTCCCGAAAGCCGAGCGTTCTCAGTTGCTTGCGACCTATGCCGCGGGGATCTTCCGCGCCGTCCGCTGGGGCGCGGGCGAGGCTCACGGCCGCGGCGCGGCGCTGCAGTACGGCTATCTGAAGTCCAAGGGCGCTCTCACCTGGGACGCGGCGGCCAAGCGCTATCGCGTCAACGACGACGCCATGCAGGCCGGCCTCACCGCCCTGGTCGCCGATCTCGTCAAGCTGCAAGGCGATGGCGACTATGCGGGGATGAATGCGTTCTTCGATCGGTACGCCAAGCTGGATCCGGAGGCCGAGAGCGTGATCGCCACCCTGAAGGACATCCCCGTCGACATCGCGCCGGTCTATCCGGACAAGATCTGAGGATGGAGAGCCAGATCGTCGCCGACCTCCGGGACCTGACCGGGTTCGAGCTTGTCCGCCTGGGCAGGACGGCCATCACGGTCGGCGGCCTGGCGGCGGCGATCTTCATCGTGGCGGCGGCGCTGCTGACCGCGCGGATCGCGTCCTCCGCCATCCGCCGGATCCGCGGTCGCGCCGCCGCCGACGCGGCTCCGTCGATCTACATCTTCGAGAAGCTGAGCACCTATGGCCTGATCATCTTCGGAGTCATCGCGGCCTTCTCGACCCTCGGTCTCGACCTTTCCTCCCTGACCCTCTTCGCCGGCGCGCTGGGCGTCGGCCTGGGCTTTGGGATGCAGGGGATCGTCAAGGAGTTCATCTCCGGCCTCGTCCTGCTGTTCGACAAGCTGATCCGCATCGGCGACTACATCGAGCTGCAGACCGGGGAGCGGGGGGTGGTGGCCGAGATCGGCCCGCGCGCCACCCGCATCCGCAACAATGACGACCTGGACGTCCTGATCCCGAACTCCCGCCTGATCGAGGCGCCGATCACCAACTGGACCCACCAGAACGGCGCGCGGCGGATGCACGTCCCCTTCCGCGTGGCCTACGGCGCCGACAAGGAAAAGGTGCGCGAAGCGGTGCTGCGGGCGGCCCATGCGGTGCCGTTCACCATGAAGGACAGTTCGACCCGCAAGACCCAGGTCTGGCTGGTCGGGTTCGGCGACAGCGGCCTTTCCTTCGAGCTGGTGGTGTGGCCGGCGTTGGAGGCCGTGAAGCGGCCGAACGCCACCCATGCGGCCTACACTTGGGCGATTGAGGACGCTCTGCGCACTGGCGGCTTCGAGATTCCGCTGCCCCAGCGCGAAATGCGCGTCAGGTCGGTCTTCGGCGAGGAGGAGGACGAGGCCCGCGAAACATTCGGCCTCACGGGACATCGCGCGGCGCGCGAGCCTGTGCTCGGGACCAGCACCAACGATGCAGCCGAAGACTTGGTCCGCGGGGCCGAGCAGGACGCCGCCGAGGCCGCCGCCTCGCCGCCACGTCCAAGATAGGAAGCAGCGCCATGACGACGCCCCTCGCCACGATCGGATATGAGGCCAGCACCCAGGACGAGGTGATCGGGCGGCTGAAGGCGGCCCGGGTCGAGACTGTCGTCGACGTCCGCGCCGTGTCGTCCTCCCGTCGGGCGGGATTTTCCAAGACCGTCCTGGCGGCTAGCCTCGCCGAGGCGGGGATCGGCTACGTCCACCTGCGCCAGCTCGGCACCCCGAAGGCCGGCCGGGACGCGGCTCGAAAGGGCAGGGTCGAGGAGATGCGCACGATCTTCGAGGCGCACATGACCGAGCCCGGGGCTCAACTCGAACTGAAGGCCGCCGAGGAACTGGCCGGCTCACGCAAGATCGCCCTGCTGTGTTTCGAGGCGGACCACAACGGCTGCCACCGCAAGATCCTCGCCGAGCAGATCTGCCAGCATCTGGGCTGTTCGATCGAGCATCTCTGAGGAGGCGTCATGAAGCTTTTCATGGGGATGGCGCTGGCTCTGATGCTTTCCAGCGCCGCCGCGGCGCAGCCGTCCTACGGGCCGCAGCTCGAAGGTTTCGCCTATCCGTATCCCATCCAGCGGTTTGCCTTCACGTCGCAGGGGCAGGCGCTGTCGATGGGCTATCTGGACGTCGCGCCCGCCAGGCCCAATGGACGCACCGCCGTCCTGCTGCATGGCAAGAACTTCTGCGCGGCGACCTGGGAAGCGACGATCGCGGCCCTGACCGACGCCGGCTTTCGGGTGATCGCGCCCGACCAGATCGGCTTCTGCGCGTCATCCAAGCCTCAGGGCTACCAGTTCAGCTTCGACCAGTTGGCGGCCAACACCCATGAGCTGCTGCAGGCCAGGGGCGTCGAGCGCGCTGTGGTGATCGGGCATTCCATGGGCGGAATGCTCGCCGCCCGCTACGCTCTTGCCTATCCCGCCACGGTCGAGAAACTGGTGCTGGTGAACCCCATCGGACTGGAGGATTGGCGGGCCGAGGGCGTGCCCTACGCGACGATCGACCAACTCTTCGCGGCCGAGCAGAAGACATCGTTCGACAGCATCAAGGCCTATCAGCAGCGCTTCTACTACAACGGCGCCTGGAAGCCGGAATACGACCGCTGGGCCTCCATGCTGGCCGGAATGTACGCTGGGCCGGGCGGCAAGGCGGTGGCCTGGAACCAGGCCCAGACCTCGGACATGGTCTTCACCCAGCCGGTGCTCCACGAGTTCGGGAAGATCGCCTCGCCGACGCTGTTGCTGATCGGAGGCAAGGACCGGACCGCGCCGGGCGCCAATCGCGCACCCAAGGCGGTGGCCGACCGGCTGGGCGACTATCCGGAGTTGGGGCGCCGGGCCGCCCGCGCGATACCGCAAGCCGATCTCGTGGAGCTCCCCGATCTTGGCCATTCACCACAGGTGGAAGCGCCCCGCCGCTTCCACGCAGCGCTGCTGGCGGGCCTCGGCGCGAAGGCGCGGTGAGGCGGCGCGTCAGCGCTTGCGGACGAACACCGTGCCGGCCGAATAACCCGCACCGAACGAGCAGATCAGGCCCGTTTCGCCAGCCTGTAAGTCCCCGCTAGCCTTGTGGAAGGCGATGATCGAGCCTGCCGACGAGGTGTTGGCGTAGGTGTCGAGGATAATCACATTCTCTTCGGAAGAGGGCTCGCGGCCCAGCACGCGCCGGCCGATGAGTTCGTTCATGTTGATGTTGGCCTGGTGCAGCCACAGGCGCTTCAGGCCGGTCGGGTCGATCCCGAGGTCGGTGGCGTGTTCGAGGATCATCTCCGAGACCATGGGCACGACCTCGCGGAAGACCTTCCGGCCTTCCTGTACGAACAGCTTGTCGGGCTTGCCTGCACCCTCCGGCGCCGCGCGGTTCAGGAAGCCGAAGTTGTTGCGGATATTGTTGGAGAAGACCGTCTTCAACCGCGTGCCGAGGATGTCCCAGCCGTCGGTGGCGTCTTCTTCGCGCTCGACGATCACCGCGGTCGCCACGTCGCCGAAGATGAAATGGCTGTCGCGGTCGCGGAAGTTGAGGTGGCCTGAGGTGATCTCCGGGTTGACCATCAGCACCGCCCTGGCCGAGCCAGAGGCGATGTAGTCCGCCGCCGTCTTGATGCCGAAGGTCGCCGAAGAACAGGCGACGTTCATGTCGAAGGCGAAACCGCCGATCCCCAGCGCCTGCTGCACTTCGATGGCCATGGCCGGATAGGCGCGCTGCATGTTGGAGGCGGCGCAGATGACTGCGTCGATCCGGCTCGGATCCTTGCCCCAGGTTTCGATCGCCTGGCGCGCGGCGGCCACCGCGATCTCGGCGAGGATCGAGATCTCCTCGTTGGGGCGCTCAGGCAGGACTGGCCGCATGACCTCCGGGTCGATCAGGCCGGTCTTATTCATCACGAAACGCGACTTGATGCCCGACGCCTTCTCGATGAACTCAACGGAGGAGGGCGTCAGGGCCGCGATTTCGCCCGCCTCGATGGCCTGGGCGTTGGCGGCGTTGAAGCGTTCGACATAGGTGTTGAAAGTCTCGACCAACTCGGCGTTCGAGAGGCTGTGCGGCGGGGTGAATAGCCCGGTGGCCGCGATCACGGCGTGATGCAAGACGCTGTCTCCGACGATTTTGCGGACATTGATAGCATGGCGTTCGCCGGCGTCAGCGGGGATGTGGCCCAGGCGCCACAGGCGGGAAGGGCCTCGGGATCGTCCGCGAACCGACCTTTTGCCGCCGCGTTTGGGAGCGACCAACCCATACGGCTAGGGGTGGCCACGCTTGAGTACGGAGTACGACAAGATGAATAAGAACAAGTCTCTCATCGCCGCGGGGGCGGCTGTCATCGCCGCGGCCCTGGTCCCCGCCGTCGCCAGCGCCCAATCGACGCCCATCACCGGCTATGGCTCGCTCGGCTACAGCCATCACGACATGGACGACGTCGACCTGGGCGCGATCCAGGGCCGCCTCGGCGCCCGCTTCAACCCGTATATCGGCGTCGAAGGCGAACTGGGCTTTGGCGTGAAGAAGGACGACATCAACATCGGTGGCGTGGAAGGCAAGGCGAAGCTGAAGAACACCATGGCCATCTATGGCGTGGGCTTCCTGCCTGTGATGCCGAACGCCGACCTCTACGCCCGCGTCGGCTACGGCAACACCAACGCCAAGGTCTCCGTCCCGGGCGTCGTGGCCAAGGTTGACGGCGATAGCTGGAACTACGGCGTCGGCGGCCAGTACTTCTTCGACGGCGCCAACGGCGTCCGCGCCGACTACACCCGCTACGACTACAAGGACGACGCCGGCAACGCGGATGTCTGGTCCATCGGCTATGTGCGCAAGTTCTAAGGCTTAGCGTCGAGCACAAAAGCGAAGGGCCGCCTCATCGAGGCGGCCCTTTTTCTGTGCGCTTTCGACGCCGCCTGTCTCAGGCGGCGGGCGCGTGAAGGAATCGGCCGGCGAGATCCCCGTTGCGGAGATAGATGCTGACCTCGGCCAGGGCGCCGGCGCTGGCGTAGCGATCGGCAAGGGCGCGCGCGGCCGCTTCGGCTCGGCCACCGGCTTCGAAAACGAGTTCGTTATCAAAGGCTTCGGAACGCACGATCCAGCCGTCTCCGGCAGGCGCGACATGAATCTTTAGAGCCATACGACAGCTCCTTCTTACTCTTGGGTACTCTGGGGAAGGTCAGCGCCACCCCGCTTACTAAGGGCGACACCATGGCGTGCGCGCGGGGCCATCCCATGGCGCCCGCTGGGCGAGGTCAGGCCTACATTCGGCCCCGTTTAAGGTGATATCGACACATATGCGTCGCCCGCTTGGCTCTACCTTTGATGCTTGCTGAGATAGTGGCTCATCGCGTTTTCGCCACCGCGGGAGGCGGAAAATGGGAAGAAACTTTTGCGACGACGGTGGGGCCGTCTCCCGCGGTGATGCGTCCCGGCCACAACCGCAGAATCTCGTCGGTGCGCGACGTTGCATCCCCTCGCGCAAGGAGCCGCTTGCGCCCATATGCGTCCTCTCTCCATGGACGCAGTTCTTCAAAGCCTAGCCGAGTTCATCGCCCGCCATGCCGGATGGGCGGGTCTGGTGCTGGGCGTCATCACCCTGCTGGAATCCCTGGTGCTCATCGGCGCCTTCATCCCGGCCACGGCGCTGCTGGTGATGGCCGGCGGCCTGATCGCTGCGGGCCTGCTCGATCCCTTCCAGGTGATCTTCTGGTGCGTCATGGGCGCGGTCGTCGGGGACGCCATCTCGTTCGAGCTTGGCCGCCGGCTTGGGCCGCGGGCCCTGCGTCATCCAATCTTCGCGGGCCACCGCCGGAAGGTGGCCCGCACCCGGCTGTTCAATCGTCGCTATGGGGCGGCCTCTATCTTCATCGGACGGTTCTTCGGCCCATTGCGCGCCTTCGTTCCGCTGGTCGCCGGCCTGCTGCAGATGCGGCGGCGGACGTTCCAGCTCGCCAATGCCCTTTCGGCGCTGATCTGGGTGCTGGCGATCCTTGCCCCGGGCTATTTCGCCGCCCGCGGCCTGGCCGAGCTGGAGGCGCTGGGCGAGGCCCACTGGACCACGATCGCCGCTATCACCATCGCCGGCCTGATTGTGGTGGGTTTGGTCTGCCGGGAGATCCTGCGCCGTCGGGCCCGGGCCATGGCCGAGGCGATCTCCCTCGCCGAACGGCGATCCTGACGCACCGGCGGACGCTTGACGCGCCGCTCCCGGCGGCGGAGGCTGATCGGCCCGGGAGGACTGCGAGTGTCACAATCTATCGTCATCCAGTTGGCGGCCTCGGCGGCGGCTCTGTCCGCGCTGCTGGGCGCGGCCTTTTGGGCCAAGCTGGCCAAGCCGCTGCCGCCGCTCTCCGACGACCGGGCGCGTGATCTGCTGCAGTCGGCGTTCCCCGACCGCTCGCTGGAAGATATCTGGGTGGCGGTCGACGGGCGCGGCGCCCTGGCCAAGTCGGGCGCGGCCGCGCTGGTGCTCTGCGAGGCGGGCGGCGGCTATGTGACCCGCCACATCCCCTGGGCCCAGGCCGTGGCCTCCGGCTTCCGCGATGGCGTAGTCCGCCTTGACCTCTCCGACGTCTCCATTCCCGAAGTGCGCCTGGCCTTGCAGGGCTGGCCGCCAACCCGGAAAGAGGCGGCCTGACGCCTGGTCAGACCTGAACCCACAGCGCCTCCATGCCGCGGAAGAAGGGAAGGGCGCGCCAGGTCGGCGGCTCTTCCTTGGCCAGCTTCAACGCCGGAAACCGCTCGAACAGCCGCACCAGGGCTTGCTTTGCCTCGATCCGCGCCAGCGGCGCGCCGATGCAGATGTGCGAACCCCCGCCGAAGGCGACATGCGGGGCGTGCTTGCGGGTGATGTCGAAGCGGTCGGGGTCCTCGAAGACGTCGGGGTCCCGATTGGCGGCGTGCAGCGACGTGATGATCGACTGGTGTGGCTGTATCGGACATCCGCCCACTTCGCGCGGTTCGGACATGATCCGGCTGGTGATGGCCACCGGCGACTCGTAGCGGAGGATCTCCTCCACGGCGGCGCTGGCGAGCGCCGGATCGGCTTCGAGCGCGGCCAGTTGTTCCGGATGGTTCAGGAGCAGCCAGACCCCATTGCCGATGAGGTCGGTGGTGGTGAGGTTGCCGCCGATGAGCAAGGCCGAAAGATTGACCCGCAGTTCCTCGTCGTCCAGCGGCGCGCCGTCGGCCTGCAGCTTCACCATGTCGGAGATCAGGTCGTCGGCGGGCTCGGCCCTACGGCGGGCCATGAGCTGGGTGAAGTACTCGGTCAGCTTCTCCGAGCCCCAGGTCATGCGCTCGGTCTCCTCCGGCGTGCGGAGCGGGTTCAGGCCCAGGATCGAGGCTTCCGACCAGGCGCGGAACTCCCGAAACCGGTCGCGTTCGACGCCGAGTATGCTCGCAATGACCAGAATCGGAATCGGAATGGCGACGTCGGCGATCAGATCGAAGGGGCGATCGTCCGGCGGCGAGTCGATCACTTCGTCGATGATCGCGGCGATCTGCGGTTTCATGGCGTTGATGCGCGCGTAGAAGGTCTTGGCCAGGGGCGTGCGCACCCTCGAATGGTCAGGCTCGTCCATCGACAGGATGCTGTTGACCCGCGGCGGGGTTTCGTCGCCGTCCATTCGGCGGAGGAGGGCGCCCTTTTCCGAGAGGCCCCAGTAGCGCCAGAGGCTGCGGTCGTTGACCGTCTCGCGCACGTCGCCATAGCGGGTCAGGAGCCAGGTCTTGGCCGGCTCGTCCCGCATCACCGGGCATTGTTCGCGAAGCTCCTTGAGGCGTGCGTGCGGATCGACCCTGGCGACCGGATCGAACGCCGAGGTTTCCACGATGCTCCACGGTCCAGCCATGAGCATTCCTCCCCATTTTCTATCTTTGGGAGAAATGTGGCCCCTTTTCCCGCCAGTTCAAAGGGTGGAAGCGCTATTCCCGCAGCAAGGGCAGGGCCAGGCCCAGGGCAGGTCGGGCGCTCAGCGCCTCGCGCCGGAACCGGAAAAGCTCGGCGGGGCGACCCCCTGTTTCGGAATCCAGACGTCCCAGGCCCTCGACGAGGTCGGCGCGCTCGAGTGCGCGCCGGAAGTTCTGCTTGTGCAGCGCCACCCCGGCGATGGCTTCCACCGTCCGCTGGAGCGCCGAAAGGGTGAAGGCGTCCGGCATCAGCTCGAACACCACCGGCCGGTACTTCAGCTTGCCCCGCAGGCGCGAAAGCGCGGTCGCCAGAATGCGGCGGTGATCCGAGATCATCGGCTCCCCGAGCGCCGCAGCCAGCGCTCCTGCAGGCGCGCAATAGCCCTCGCCACGGTCGCGGGCGGCCTCTGGCGCAAGGCCGGCCTCATAGAGCAGCTCGTAGCGTTCCAGCACCCGCTCCTCGTTCCAGGTCGTATCGTCCAGGGCGAAGAGCAGGCGGGCGCGACTGAGCCGCTCGGGATGGCTGGACGCCCAGCGGCGCAGCGCTGGCTCGATTTCGTCGAGGGCGGCCGGCCGGCCCTGCCGCCAGTCCTCGTAGGGGAAGAAACGCGACCAGGCGCCCCATCCGGTGTCCGGCGCGGTCGTGTCGACCGGCGAAGGAGTGAGGGCGAGATAGCCGACCGAGATCACCCGCTCGCCGCCAGACCCATCGCCCATGGCCGCAAGCGGCGCGTCGCGCCCCTTGTCGCCGAAGGTGTAGAGCTGCTCGACATAACCAAGGTCGAACCGCGTCTGGGCTGTCACGAAGGCGCGAAGGGCGAGCTCGAAGGTGCGGTCTCCATCCGGGTCGAACGGCCCGAACGGCAGGCTCGCCAACTGGCCGGCGGGGCGGACGGTCAGGACCACCGCATCGCCGTCGCGAACCGCGACCACCACCGCCGACAGCCCGATGACGACGGTCGTCGCGGCCATCAGTAGCTGGCCGCCAGGTCGAACGGAGCGCCGACCCCGGAATACTCGTAGTCGCCCATGGCCTCGACGGCGTCGACCATCCTGCCGCGGCGGCCGAGCACGTCGTCGGCGATCGCGACGATGCGGCGGTTCGGATAGGCGTGCTTGGCGGCCCGGCGCATGCCCATGGCGATGGTCATCTCGTCGGCGTGCGGATTGCGGTCGCAGGCCAGGACGAAGGCGCTGGCGCTCGATCGGCTGATGCCCGCCCAGCAATGGACGATCATCGGGGCGCTGGCGTCCCAGCCGCGGCCGAAGGCGATGAGGCGCTCGACCATCGCCTCGCTGGGCAGGACTAGGCCGTCGGTCGGCTCGGCGATGTCGTTCACCGATATGCGCAGGTGGCGGTCGGCGGCGAAGTTCCTGGGCGTTTCGATCATGCTGGCGGCGTCCAGCAGGGTGATCATGTGCGATGGCGCACGCGAGGCGATCAGCGCAGGTACCTCGGCCAAGCCGCAGACGATAAGGGTCATGGTGCTACTCAGTGTCGAAAGCCGCGTCGGACGACGTCGCGGCGAATCCCGCAGCCTCCGAGAGAACATTGTACCGCTGAATGTAACGAGATTGCGCCTGCGCCGGCGAAAGAGGCTCGATCGACAGCGCATAGCCGGCCGGCGGCTGGCCGAAGAACTCCAGCGCCTCGGTGTGGTTGAAGCCGGCCAATTGGGTGGCCTCGAAGAAGGCGCAGGCCCGGTCGGCCTGCTTGATCAGCTTCTTGATGTTGGCCGGCGTCTTGGCGGGAATCCCGAAGCGGATGTGGATGGCCGTCTCCAGCCGCTCTTCGAACTTCTTGTAGTCGAAGCCGAGCGCCGTCTTGAACGGGCTGATCATGTCGCCGATCACGTATTCGGACGCATCGTGCAGCAGCGCGGCCAACCGCCATTTCGGTCCCAGGTCGGGGCGGATGTGGGCGCATATCTCCTCGACCACGATCGAGTGCTGGGCCACCGAGAAGGCGTGCTCGCCGACCGTCTGGCCGTTCCAGCGCGCCACGCGCGCCAGGCCATGGGCGATGTCCTCGATCTCGATATCCATCGGCGAGGGGTCGAGCAGATCCAACCTGCGGCCCGACAGCATCCGCTGCCATGCTCGCGGTTCCTTGCGCGCTGAACGCAGCCCTTTTGTCACCGATGCGTTCCCTTCACAGCCAAGGTCGTGAACTGTACCAGGACTTGCCAAAGATCAATGCGCGGCATGCGTCTCGGGCTCCAGGTTTGGCTTGGCTTGAGAAAGGACGGGCTATGAGTTGGGCTAGGATCATGGCGCCTCTGAGCGGCAGTGATAGCGATGCGACGGTGCTCGCCGCCGCGGCCAAGCTGGCCGAGCCGTTCGGGGCCGAACTGGCCGGTGTCTACACGCCGGCCGACGTCGCCGATGTCATGCCATGGATGGGCGAAGGCTTCCTGGGCGGCGTCCAGACCACGGCGCTGGAATCCCTGAAGGAAGCGGCCGCCGCCGGTGAGCGCAAGGCCAGCGCCGCCATGCAGGCGGTTCGCTACCACAAGGGGCAGTTCATTTCCTTGCAGAGTCCGGTATGGGCCGGTCTGTCCGCGGAGAGCCGCCTCTCGGACGTGATCGTCTTCGGTCACGATTCCGCGCGTGGACGCGGGCCCCTCGCCGAGGCCTTCCAGCAGATGGTCGCCGACGAGCAGCGGCCAGTGGTGGTGGTCCGCGAGGGCTTCGTGGTCGGCGGCCCCGTCGCGGTCGCCTGGGACGGCGGCAAGGAGGCCTCGCGCGCTGCGCGCTTGGCCATGCCGCTGCTCGAAAAGGCGTCGCGCGTGGTCATCCTGGCCGCCCCCAAGGCTACGTCCCGGAGCTTCGATCCGCACCGGTTGCAGGCCTACTACGCGGCTCGCGGCGTGCGGGCGGAGGTCGACATTCTGCCCGACAGCGGGGACGCCGCGCCGCTTCTGCTCTACGCGGCCAGCAAGGCCGGCGCGGGCATTCTCGTCGCCGGCGCTTTCGGCCACCCGCGGCTGCAGGAGTTTATTTTTGGGGGCACGACGCGGACATTCCTGTCGGCCGAGCAGCCTTCACTATTTCTTTCCCACTGAGCTCTGGAGATGCAGGTCATGAACCTATCGCGCGTCGTCATGCGGCTTGCCCGCAATCCGGGAACCGAGTTTTCCGGCGGTGATGATCGCCGGGGCTATGCTCTGACCGCGCCTCTGACTCCGGATGGGATGCTGGACGCGGAAGCCTACGCCAAGGCGCGGAGCGAGTGCGTTGTCCGTCGTTTTGCGCCGGACGAGGACGCGGCCGATGGCCGCCTGGCCCGGCGGGGCAATCGCTGGTTCTTCGACTATGACGACGGGGACACTGCCGACGACGAACCAGTCCACCGCCTGGGCGAGCATCGCTTCGCGGTCGGCGAGTACGTCACCGTGACCGACGAGGATGGCCGGCCCCTGACCTACAAGGTCGTCGAGGTGCAGCCGCAGGATTAGACGCCGCCGTTGCGGCGCACGAGCTCCTGAACGTCGTGGTAGATCTTGTCGCCGGACTCGGCATCGACCTTGGAGCGGACCTTGGCCACGGTCAGGGGGCCGCTCCGGGGACCGCCGGCCTCGTAGCCGACATAGCGATAGTCGGCCGGCAGGTCGTCGCCGGTATAGATGAAGGTCGCCCGCAGGCCGCGTTTCTCGCGCGACAGGGCTTCGCCGCGCATGCGGACGTTGCGGTAAATGTTGACCGTGGTGTCGTCGCTGTCGGAGTCGACCTTAAGCGGGCCGATCTGGACCTGGCCGCCATCGCCGGATTCCGAGATATGCACGCCGGGCAGGTCGATGCGGCCGCCGCCATCCTTGTCCCCACCTGATATCGAGACCTTGGCGCCGGCGTCGCGGATGGCTTCGTCGCGGATCCGCGCGGCTTCGGCCGAGATCGCGGCGACGTCGGCCTTCGCCCTGGCGGCTTCGGCGATCATGGCGTTGACTTCCGAGGCGTTCGCCGCGCCGTCGCCGGGCGTGGCGCGCAGTTCGGTTTCGATCTTGGCGAGGGTGGCCTCGGGACCGCCGACCACCGGGATCAGCTCCAGGTTCACCTGGGCGCCGTCCGACGAGCGATAGGCGCAGGTCTTGCCGTCGTCGGAGATGCTGACGCGGGAGAGTTCGCCCTGCTTGGACGGGCAGTCGAGCTTGGTGGTTGCGTAGGACGGCTGGGTGCATCCCGTCAGCAGCAAGCCGGTCGCCGCAATCGCAAGGGTCGTTCTCATACGAATACGCTCCGATCTGTTCACGAGGAACGTGATCGGAGCGCTTCGGAACGTCGAGTGAATTCGCCGTAAGCCTATTGCTGGCCGGGCCGCGAACCCGCGCCCTCGCGGCGGGCGAGGAAGGCGAGGCGCTCGAACAGGTGCACGTCCTGCTCGTTCTTCAGCAGGGCGCCGTGCAGCGGCGGGATCAGCTTGGTCGGGTCCTTCTCGGCCAGGGCCGCGGCGTCGATGTCCTCGACCATCAGCAGCTTCAGCCAGTCCAGCAGTTCGGAGGTCGACGGCTTCTTCTTCAGGCCAGGCACCTTGCGCATGTCGTAGAAGATGCGCAGCGCCTCGGCGACCAGCTTCTGCTTGATGCCCGGATAGTGAACCTCGACGATCTCGTTCATCGTGTCGGCGTCGGGGAAGCGGATGTAGTGGAAGAAGCAGCGACGCAGGAAAGCGTCCGGCAGTTCCTTCTCGTTGTTCGAGGTGATGATCACGATCGGGCGGACGGCCGCCTTGATCGTCTCGTTGGTCTCATAGACGTAGAATTCCATCCGATCGAGCTCCTGCAGGAGATCGTTCGGGAATTCGATGTCCGCCTTGTCGATTTCGTCGATCAGCAGGATCGGGCGCTTGTCGGAGGAGAAGGCCTCCCACAGCTTGCCCTTCTTGATGTAGTTGCGGACGTCCTTGACCCGCTCGTCGCCGAGCTGGCTGTCGCGCAGGCGGGTGACGGCGTCGTACTCGTAAAGACCCTGCTGAGCCTTGGTGGTCGACTTGATGTGCCAGGTGATCAGTTCGGCGTCGAGGGCCTTGGCGATCTCGTAGGCCAGGACCGTCTTGCCGGTGCCCGGCTCGCCCTTGATCAGCAGGGGCCGTTCCAGCGCGACCGCGGCGTTGACAGCGACCTTCAGGTCTTCTGTGGCGACGTAATTGTCGGTGCCTTCAAAACGCTGGCTCATTCGTGCTCCCTGGGACGGGCCTGTAAATGTCGCCCGCTTTCGAACAAATGTTTCAACCTGGGGCCAAACTAAAGCGCCAGTCGGGACATTCAAGCCGATTGCGCACCAATCATCCGTCTTTGTCGTAATTCGAGGCAGTCTTCAGCGGCGGCCCGGACGGGTGGCCGAAACGGGATCTGACGCCGGAAAGGTGTCTTCCAGGCCGATTTCGAGGGCTTTCTCCGCCTTCTTGTCCTTTTCTTGCTGCGAAGGCGCGCTGGCATAGCCCATGCGCTCCAAGTCCTCGTCGCTCACGGCCTTGGCCTGGAAGTTGGTGAAATCGTCCTCGCCGCCGCTCACAAGGTCCGCGTCGGCTACCTCGTTCAGCCCCTCGATCGAGTCCGGCTCGACCAGATCGTCGTCGAACTCGTCGCGATCCTCATCGTCTTCATCCGAGGCGGCGGCTCGATAGTGAAGCTCGTCGTCTTCTTCGAGGGCGTCGTCGAAAGCTTCTTCGTCGAATTCGTCGGCGTCCAGGGCCAGGGCTTCGTCGTCGTCGCGGTCGCCGTCGGCCCTGGTCGCGTCGAAGAGTTCGGGCAGCTCCTCGAAGGTCCGCATCTCGTTGATCTCTTCGTGATCGTCGAGCGTGGCCTCGTCAAAGGCCTCGGCGCCGTCCTGTTCGTCGTAGCCGTCGTCTTCTCTCGGGCCCGGCATGGGGAATCGCTCCTGGCTTGCGGGGCCGCAGGGGAGAGGCCCCTTCGCCGGATCAACCCGTCGCAGCCAATCGCGTTCCGTGTCCGAGGTGTTCGCCGAGCGCCTGGGCGACCTGGGCCATGACCCCGGTCCAGTCCCGCTCCTTGCCACGCGCGAAGGCCTTGACCTGACTGTACCAGGGGTAGCGGTCGGTCCCGAGCCAGGTCCAGACCCGGGGCGTGGAGATCAGCCAGGCCGGAGCCCCTGCCGCCGCGGCGATGTTGAAGGTGGCGTTGGAGACCCCGACCACCAGGTCTAGTGCGGCCGACAGGGCGGCGACTTCGTCCAGGTCGTTCTTCAGGTCGATGCCTTCGGGCTGGTAGATCTCGACCCCGAACCGCTCGCGCACGAACTCCAGGTCCGCGCTCCGGTCGCCGTACTGCAGGTTGACGAAGGTCACGCCCGGCGTGGTCAGCACCGGCGCCCAGTCCTCGAAGGGCGAGAAGTAGAGGTGGCGGGTCGAGTTGATGATCAGGCTGGTCCACAGGAGGCCGATCTTTGCGCCGGGCAGGGCCGACAGTACGCCGCGCCAGTATTCGACTCGCTCCGGGTCAGGCTTCATGAACCCCTGCGGCCGGTTGGGGAACGAGTCCACGCTGGGCCGGTATTTGCTGAGCATGTCGGCCATCGGGGCCCAGTAGTCGATCCCCGACCAATCCTTGATCGCCGGCGCGAAGCGGTGCGCCGAACCCTCCTTGGACATGGTGACATGCGCGCTGAACTCCACGTCCGGGAAGCTGCGCTGGAAGTAGCTCACCAGGCGGTCCGTGACGGCCATTGTCAGCTTGCCTTCCGGTCCCAGGTCCTCGAGCACCGTGTCCAGCACGTTGGCGAACAGGATCTCATCGCCGAGTCCCTGCTCGCCGAAGAGCATCAGGTGGCGGCCGCGGATGTCCGTTTCCGGCGTCCAGCGCTCGCTCTTCGCATAATAGTGGATCGGCTCGTTGAAGCTCGGCTCCAGTCGGGCGCCATAGTACTTCCAGCCCTGGGTCAGGTCGCCGCTGCCGAGCGACATCACCCCGACCGAGAAGCGCATCATGGTGCCGTCGAGCGGCTGCTTGGCCAGCGGAAAGGCGTTCAGGCACCGCGTGATGGCCGCCTCTTCCTGACCGATGGCGAACTGCACCCCGGAGAGGTTGTAGTGGGCCTTCGGGTCCCGTGGGTTCAGCCGCAGCGCTTCCTCATAGAAGGTCACGGCCTCGTCGAACCGGCCGGCGTCGCTCAGCACCGTGCCCAGCGTGATCCAGACCATGCCCTCGCGCGGATGCGCCAGCAGCGAGGTCTTGAGCACCTCGATCGCCTCGTCGTACCGCATCTGGGTGCGGAGCAGGGCGCCGAGATTGTTCGAGGCCTCCGGCGCGCCCGGCTTGAACGCCAGGCAATGCCGGAAGAGCGCCTCGGCCTGGGGCCACATCTCCATGCGGTAGGCCAGGCGGCCAAGGTCGTTGGCGATGGCGGGGCTTTCCGGGGAAAGCGCCAGCGCCTTCTCATAGGCTTCCAGCGCCCCGGCGCGATTGTTCAGCTTGTCCCGGGCGATCCCCATCAGGTGCCAGGCATAGAACAGCTTGGGGTCGAGGGCGGCCGCCTCCATGGCGGCCTTTTCGGCGCGGTCGAACTGGTCGGCGCCAGCGTATTTCAGGCCGCGCCGCAGATGCAGGAGGGCCGCCTTGGTCGCCTTTATATTGGTCAGTTCGGCCGAGAACCGTGCGAGACCCTCGGCCGAGGCGGCATCGCCCGCCGGTCCGGTTTCATAAATCGATTTGCGCACCAGCGCCCCCGCCGTCACTCTGCCTGGGGCGGACCTTGGGAAATCATGCTTAAGGCTCTGCTAATGGGGGTGCGAGGGCCGTCGAGCAAGGAGCGGTTAACCCCTCCGCAATAGCGTGGTCTCATCCGTACGGCGAAGCTGTGCCGGTCCTGGGCGACGCGCCTCGAATGGAGTCTGAGGAATGCCGCTGAAGCTGTCGCTGAAACCCGGAGAGAAGTTCGTTCTTAACGGGGCTGTGGTGCAGAACGGTGATCGTCGCACGACCCTGGTGCTCCAGAACAAGGCTTCGGTGCTTCGCGAAAAGGACATCATGCAGCCGGAGGAGGCGAACTCGCCGGCGCGTCGAATCTATTTCCCGATGATGATGATGTACCTCGATGACGCCTCGCCGGACCGCTATTACGACGAGTTCGCTCAGCGCCTGACCGAGTTCATGAGCGCTATCGGCAATCCCGATGTTCTTGCCGACTGCGTCGCCATTTCAAAGCACGCCATGGCCCGTGAATACTACAAGGCGCTCATGCTGTGCCGGAAGTTGATCGAATACGAAGACAAGAGGTTGGGGAATGTCGCTTCGAGCTTACCAGCAAGCGGCCACGCGGGCTGAGGCCCCTCGCGACGCCGAGTACCGGCTCTTCGGTCAGGTGACGCGGGCGCTGATCGTCGCTTCGGAAGCGCCTGCCAGCGACCTGGCGACGCGGATCGACGCGATCGACTGGAATCGGCGGCTTTGGTCGACCCTGGCTCGTGACTGCTCCGAGCCGGGCAATCAGCTTCCCGTCGAGGTGCGCGCGAGCATCATTTCGCTCAGCCTCTTCGTGGGCCGCCATTCCAGTGAGGTGATGCGCGGCGAGGACAATTTCGACACCCTCATCGAGATCAACAAGATCATGATGCAGGCCTTGGGTCAGAAGTCCGAAGCGCCCGTCGCGGCCTGACGCCCGCCAAATCCAGTTCGATCGAGCGCCGGCCTTGAGCCGGCGTTTTTTTTCGCCTTGTGGCCAAGGGTAAAAAGTGCCGGGCGGCAAAATCTGCCGATTTGATCGGCAAAATTTGCCGTGCCGAACCGGGAATCCGGGGTTTCAACGTGGTTGCGGCCGGGTAAAGAAAAATTCCCACATAAAAACAATGGGTTGCGAGGGAGCTTCGCTGGCGTGCGGTTTGCTTCGCCCGGTGTGGGCAAAACGCCTCCGGCTGTCAAAATGACGCCGGTCCCTAGAAAAAGGACCCACGTGCTATGGCGCTGAATTCCGTCAACACGAACCAAGGCGCGATGATCGCGCTGCAAAACCTCAATGCGACCAACAAGGATCTTGGCGTCGTCCAAGGCCGGATCAACACCGGCCTGAAGATCGCTACCGCCAAGGACAACGGCGCCATCTGGGCCATCGCCCAGAACCAGCGCGCCGAATCGACCTCGCTCAACGCCGTCGTCTCGTCGCTGCAACGCGGCCAGTCGGTGGCCGACGTGGCGATGTCGGCCGGCACGGCCATCTCCGACATCCTCGTTCAGATGAAGGAAAAGGTCCTGGCGGCCACTGAAGCGGGCATCAGCACCGCCTCGAAGCAGGCGCTCAGCGACGAATACACCGCCCTGCGCGACCAGATCGACACCATCGCCAACAACGCCAACTTCGACGGCGTGAACCTGATCTCGGCCTCGGCCACCAATTCCGCCAGCATCAAGGCCATCGCCAATGCTGACGCGACCGAGACCATCGACATCG